>CACZAM010000013.1 GCA_902779185.1 uncultured Eubacteriales bacterium | reverse complement strand
ATACTCAAGAGCATCATTGGTTGTAGGCATGTTAGCGCCTTCGCAATAGAACTTGCAGCCGCCCTCAACGATCTGCTTAGCATGCTCCATGTGAACGTCATTCTGCATAGCGCAAGGGATGAACATGTCGATCTTGCAGCCTGTATCCTGGAATACGCCCCAAGGCTTCTTGCCTGCGAAGAACTTAGCTTCTGGGAACTTCTCTGCGTATGGAGCGCAGATGTTCTTGCCGGATCCTCTGAGCTCGAGGAGGTAGTCAACCTTCTCCTGTGTGCAGATGCCTTCTGGATCATAGATATATCCGTCTGGTCCGGAGATTGTTACGCACTTAGCGCCGAGCTCCCAAAGCTTCCATGCAGTACCCCATGCAACGTTACCGAAGCCGGAGATAGCAACTTTCTTGCCCTTGAAGTCTTCGCCGTTAGCTTTCAGCATTTCCTCAGCGTACCATACGATACCGAATCCTGTAGCTTCAGCTCTTCCGAGGAGTCCGCCGTAAGGGATTCCCTTACCTGTGAGAACGCCTTCATATCTGTCATGTCAACGATTCTCTTGTACTGTCCGAAGAGATATCCGATCTCTCTTGCACCAACACCGAGGTCACCAGCAGGAACGTCTGTGTTAGCTCCGATGTGTCTGTAGAGCTCTGTCATGAATGCCTGGCAGAATCTCATAACTTCAGCATCGCTCTTTCCGTTAGGATCGAAGTCGGAACCACCCTTGCCGCCGCCGATAGGAAGTCCTGTCAGGGAGTTCTTGAAGATCTGCTCGAATCCAAGGAACTTAATGATTCCAGGATATACGTTTGGAGCAAATCTCAGGCCGCCCTTGTAAGGTCCGATAGCGCTGTTGAACTGATATCTGTAGCCCTTGTTAACCTGAACTTTGCCATTGTCGTCAACCCATACTACTCTGAAAGTAACTCCTCTTTCAGGCTCAACGAGTCTTTCAAGAAGTGCAGCTTCTTCATACTTTGGGTTAGCGTCCATTACAGGAGCCAGGGAAGTCAGTACTTCTTCTACAGTCTGGTGGAATTCTACCTCACCAGGATTGTTCTTCTTGCACTGCTCGATGACTCTTTCTACATAATTTGCCATGGGTATCACTCTCCTTATAAAACACTTAAAAAGTTGGCATGGGCATAAAAAAGCCCTATGACTAAATTTTAACACTACGAAGTAAAAAGTCAACAATAAACGAGCTTGTGCATTTATTAAAACGAGCGAGTTTTACGGCTGATATTTACTTGCCTGTTTTGTGACTATTACCTGAAAAAATGCTATAATTAATATCTATGCGCAAGACTTTAAACAGTGAACAGAATAAGGCCGTGAGGCAGCTGGACGGTCCGGTCCTGATACTCGCCGGAGCGGGTTCGGGCAAGACTGCGACCATGACGCACCGCATGGCTTACATGATAGAACAGGGCATCGACCCGCACAGTATCCTCGCCGTCACATTTACCAACAAGGCGGCAGGAGAAATGAGGAGCCGTGTAGAAGACCTGGCCGGCGAAGTATACGGCATGTGGATAATGACTTTCCATGCCATGTGCCTTCGCATGCTCAGATATTCACCCGAAAGGCTCGGATACAAGGCCGGATTTACTGTCTATGACGAGACCGACAAGAAGACTCTCATAAAGAGAATATGCAAGGAACTCGACATAAACGACAAGGTATCCTCGCCGGCAATGATCATGGCGGTCATCAGCAAGTGCAAGGAGAACGAGGAAGGTCCTGAAGAATTTCTGGCGTCTGCCAGGGGACTGCTTTACGAAAAGCATATTTATGATGTGTACAAGCGCTATCAGGAAGACCTGATGAGTGCAAATGCGATGGATTTCGATGATCTTCTGTGGAACGGAGTGAAGCTTCTCGAGCAGAATCCCGACATCCTCGCATACTACTCGAACCGGTTCAGATACATAATGGTGGACGAGTACCAGGATACCAACTATCTGCAGTATAAGCTGATAAAAATGCTGGCCTCTGCACACGGAAACCTGTGTGTTGTCGGAGATGATGACCAGTGCATATATCAGTGGCGCGGGGCGGATATCCGCAACATACTTGACTTCGAGAATGATTTCAAAAAGGTCCTCACGATAAGGCTTGAGCAGAACTACAGGTCGGACGGCAATATCCTTAAGCTCGCAAACTCGGTCATAAAGAACAACAGAGAGAGAAAGGCAAAGGCTCTCTGGACCGACAGAAAAGACGGAGAGAAGATCACATATAAACGGCTTGCAGACGAAAAGCAGGAGGCCTGGTGGATCGGCTCTGAGATAGAAAGACTCCGTGAGACGGAAGGCTACAGCTACAAGGACTTCGCGATCCTGTACCGCAAGAACGCGCAGTCGAGAAGCTTTGAAGAAAAATTCAGCTTCCGCGGCATACCTTACAGGGTGCTGGCCGGACTCAGATACTACGACCGCAAAGAGATCAAGGACGTGATGGCATACCTTCGTCTTATTGAAAACCCGGGAGACAATGTGTCGATGATGAGGGTGATCAACGAACCAAAGCGCGGTATAGGCGGCAAGACCCTGGCCGGCATAGAGGAATATGCCAAAGCGTATAATATGACAATGTTCGAGGCTCTGTGCGACAGGGAACTGCTTGCCACATTCGGCCCGAAGCTGAGGGCGTCAGTAGAAGCATTTACAGGCATGCTGTCTGATATCAGGCAGGAGCAGGAAAACCTTACTCTGAGCGACCTGTATGACAATGTGCTCAACCGCTCAGGATATCTGAAAGCGCTCGAGGATGCAGGCACGGTCGAGGCCGAAAGCCGCATAGAGAACATAATGGAATTCAAATCCGTCATAGCTGAGTTTGAAAAAGGGCTTGCTGACGGAAGCGCGCAGGCTCTGCGTGACGAGATCAGAGCGGAGAGGCTTGCCCTCATGGGTGAAAACATCGAAGCCGATGAGCCGTCTGATCTGTCAGCTTTCCTGGAACAGATCACGCTTATGGCAGACATAGACAATCATGACGAGGATGAGGATGCCGTAGTGCTTATGACTCTTCATTCCGCAAAGGGACTGGAATTCCCGGTCGTGTTCATGCCGGGAATGGAGAACGGGATGTTCCCGGGACTGGGTGCCTTTGATGAAGAGCACGGCATGGAGGAGGAGAGAAGACTTTGTTACGTGGGAATAACCCGCGCGATGAAGAAGCTCTACCTTACCGGAGCGCAGGTGCGCACTGTATACGGACGGACGGACTTTCAGGTGGAGTCGAAGTTCCTCGACGAGATGGACAGGGAGTGCATGGACGGCGACATGCTTGTTAACGACAAGGTCAAGACAGGTTCCGGATTAAGAGGTGAGGGTTCGTATCTCGGTGACTATTATTTCGGAGGGCGCTCATACGGAACGGCAGACGGATATGCAGGCGAACCGGCATCAAGGCCGTTCGACAGTCTGTCAGCCTCACGGAGACAGACTGCAAACAAGGCAAAAATACATCAGGAATTCGCGAACGGGGATATCGTAAAGCATCCTAAGTTCGGAGAAGGCATGGTGATAGAACAGGACGATAAGACCATGACGGTAATGTTCGATGAATTCGGACAGAAGAAGCTTGGAAAAGGCTACGTCAAGATGGAGAGAGTGGAATGACCATCGAAGAAAAGAAAAACCGGATAGATTTCCTGACGGAAAAGCTGAACGAGGCATCGCGCGCTTACTATACGGACGGCGTCGAGATGATGACGAATTACGAATACGACGCCATGTATGATGAGCTCCTGGCGCTTGAGGACGAGACGGGATACATCAGAGATGACAGCCCGTCCATCAATGTCGGCTTTGAGACCGCTGCCGGACTTCCGAAGATAGTGCATGAGACAAAGATGCTCTCGCTGAACAAGACCAAGGACAGGGATGAGCTGAAAGCCTGGCTTGGCGATCAGAAGGGCCTGCTCTCATGGAAGCTGGACGGTCTTACTGTTGGCATCACTTATGAGAACGGAAGACTCGTTCAGGGTGTCACCAGGGGAAACGGCGTAGAGGGCGAGCTCATTACAGCCAACGTGCTCGCATGCCGCAATGTTCCTAAAGCGATCCCGCATAAGGGCAGGACTGTGCTGAGGGGAGAGGCGGTCATCAGATACTCGGATTTCGAAAAAATAAATGAAGCAATAGAGGATACAGACGCAAAATACAAGAATCCGCGTAATCTCTGCAGCGGAAGCATCCGTCAGCTCGATCCCAAGGTGACAGCTGAAAGGAGCGTCAACTTCTATGCTTTCTCGCTGATGCAGTGCGATGGCCTGAATTTCGGTACAAGACATGAACAGATTGACTGGATGAAGTCACAGGGCTTTGAAACAGTCGACTCCGTTCTGGTGGACAAAGAAAATCTTATTGACACCATCGATAAATTCGAAGCAGCTATCCCTGATTTTGATATTCCATCTGATGGACTGGTCCTGAGCATGGATGACCTCGCGTATGCGGCGACCCTGGGTGAGACAGCGAAGTTCCCTAAAGACTCCATTGCGTTCAAATGGCGCGATCAGCAGGCTGAGACCGTGCTCCGCGAGATAGAATGGAGCCCTTCACGCACCGGGCTTCTGAATCCGGTAGCGATTTTCGATCCTGTCGAGCTTGAAGGAACAACGGTATCCCGCGCTTCAGTGCATAACATCAATATAATGGAAGATCTCCAGCTCGGCATAGGTGACACCATACAGGTCTATAAAGCCAATATGATAATCCCGCAGATCGCGGGGAACCTCACAAGAAGCGGAAATATGGAGATACCGGATGTATGCCCGGTGTGCGGCGGACCGACCCGCATAAAGGATGAAGAAGGCACTAAAACTCTCAATTGCACTAATCCGGACTGCCTTGCCAAGCATGTAAAGAAGTTCTCTCACTTTGTTTCGAGAGACGCCATGAATATAGAAGGGCTGTCTGAATCAGGACTTCTCAAGCTGATAGGGATAGGCGCGCTCAAAAATTTTGCCGATCTGTTCAGGCTTGAAGAACATAAAAATGATATTATTGGTATGGAAGGTTTCGGCGCAAAGTCGTATGATAACCTTATAGATTCGGCAAGGAGGGCATCACGTACTACGCCGGCGAGGCTGCTCTACGGTCTCGGTGTTCCGGGGATAGGAGTCACGACTTCCAATATGATCTCGCGCTCATGCCGGAACAAATGGGAAGAAATTCAGAGTCTCGATGAGGAGGCTCTCACGGACATAGACGGGGTTGGTTCCGTCATGGCCCGCGATTACGCAGGATTCTTTGCCGATGAAAAAAACAAGGCGGATATAGCTGATCTTCTCAGCGTGCTTTCCATCGATGAGAGCTATGAGGCCGCGGGAACAAGTCTTGACGGCAAAACTTTCGTCATAACCGGAAGCCTTGAGCATTATGTGAACCGCAAGGATCTGAAGGCTGAGATCGAGGCTGAGGGCGGAAAGGTAGCCGGCTCGGTGTCCGCGAAGACGGATTATCTCATAACGAACGATCCCAATTCAGGTTCTTCCAAAAATAAGAAGGCCCGTGAACTGGGAGTGGAAATAATAACTGAAGAGCAGATAATGGAGATGCTCAACAAGTAGTTTAACCGAGAAAGGAGGACGGACCAATGGAGAACGTAAACATGGTTCCTGACATGGATCAGGCATACGAGGATTCCTTTTACAAAATAATCGAACTCCTCGAAACAAAGAAATATTTTCATGCCAGAGATGAACTCCTTAAGCATAATGAAGTCGAGATAGCTGAAATGCTGGTGGACATCAGGAGAGAATTCGACCTGAAGACAATGGTCGTCCTCTTCAGAGCGCTTCCGAAGGATATAAGCGTCGATGTCTTTGCCGAGCTGAGTGTAGAGGATCAGGTAGATATCATCAATATCATAACCGATCCCGAAATCAGATACATACTCGATGAGCTCGACTTCGATGATATGATCGACGTCCTTGAAGAGCTTCCGTCGAACATAGTCGATAAGATTCTCGACAAGACTCCTAAGAGCGAAAGGCGTCTGATCAACACCTTCCTGAAGTACAAGGAAGACAGCGCCGGAGCCCTGATGACGCCGGAGTACATCAACCTCAGGAAGGATGCTACGGTAAGAGAAGCGCTCGATCATATAAAGGATGCAGGACTAGATTCTGAGACGATATACACTTGCTACGTGGTCGACAGCGGACGCAAGCTTATCGGTGTAGTATCGCTCAAGTCTCTGGTCATATCGCCGGATACCATGAAGGTGTCAGACCTCATGCATGACGACCCGGTTGTCGCTCATGTTGATGATGACCAGGAGGAAGTATCCGAGCTGTTCACCAGATACGGTTATCTGGCCATTCCGGTAGTAGACAATGAATTCAGACTCGTCGGTATCGTTACCGTCGACGACATTCTCGAAGTCATCGAAGAAGAGACGACCGAGGATATCGAGCGTATGGGCGGAGTCATCGACACTTCGGACAGGGAGTATCTCGACCGGTCCGTCTGGCAGCACGTCAAGGCGCGACTGCCGTGGCTGTTTCTGCTCATGTGCTCATACTTTGTAACAGGAGGCATACTGGCAAGATTCGAGGACGCGATGTCGGCTGTCATAGCTCTGGTAATCTACATGCCGATGCTGATGGGTACCGGCGGTAACTCGGGCTCACAGTCATCCACACTGGTCATCCGTGGTATGGCGACCGGTGAACTCGAGCTTGGAGATTTCATAAAGGTAATGTGGAAGGAGATCAGAGTCGGCGTGATAGTCGGTATATGTCTGAGTATTCTCAACTACTTCAGGATCGTATATCTCGATCATAATCCGCCTCTTGTAGCGATCACGGTATGTGTATCCATGATACTCATAGTCATTATCGCGAAGCTGATAGGTTCGATGCTGCCTATGATCGCTAAGCGAATCGGCATCGACCCTGCGCTGATGGCGGGACCTATGATGGCATCGATCACCGATATGATTTCACTTTGCACATATTTCATAATGGCAGGACTTTTCCTGCACATATGATGTAAGTAACTGATCAGAAGAAATGCTGTTGCCCGCATCAAGGCAGCAGCATTTTGTATAATTGTCAAAATCAGAGAAAAATGATCACAGAGTCAGGGTACAAGCCGGATATAGATGAGCTTACAGTTCTTGCGAAAGAGGCAGGGTTTACTTACGCTGCGCCTCTTGCGATGGATTCGCTTGAATTCAGGGAAGAAGTCCGCAGCATGTGCGCTGAGGACCGCTGCAAAAGCTACGGGAAAAGCTGGAGCTGTCCGCCTGCCGTATGCAGTGTGGCAAGGGCAAAGGAGCGCGCGAGAGCCTATCACCGCGGCATAATAGTCCAGACTGCCGGGACTCTGTCTGACAGTTTCGACATGGACGGAACGGCTTCCATAATGCGGAGACACAGAAAAGATTTTGATACTCTGGTAAGACAGATAAGAAACTTTTATCCGGATTGCCTGCCAATGGGCGCGGGCACATGCAGGATCTGCCGCTCATGCACCTACCCGGACAGACCGTGCAGGCATCCCGACAAAATGGTTTCCTCGATGGAAGCATACGGACTTCTTGTGAGTGACGTGGCTATACGATCGGGACTGAAGTATAACTATGGCGAAAACACGATGTGCTTTACATCCTGTGTGCTGATCGACTGAAAGGTGTTTTTATGACAGCAAAAGAGATTTTTCTTGAATTACTGAAGCCGGACGGAAGACCGGAGAGACAGCTTGTGCAGTACGAGGCCCTTCAGATGGCGCTCGGCGACCCGATCGGCGGGTATCTGCATATGGGGAGAAGGCCGGGCGCTACCATTACTGACCGCTGGGGTACTGTGATAGACTGGCCGGCCGACGCGCCGGGCTCGATGCCTCTGGTAACTGAAGAAAACAAGGTAATAAAGGACATAACCAGATGGCGTGATTATGTGCATGCTCCGGATTTTATTCCTTACAGCAGTGATCCGGAGGCCTGGGCGGGATTACGTGCAAAAACCAGAGAGCTCGCCGGTGATGAGCGTCTGGTGGCAGGCTTCATGGCAACAGGCATATTTGAGCAATGTCACTTTCTTATGCCGTTCCGGGATGTGCTGACAAATCTGTATGACCATCCGAAGGAGATGCATGAGCTTATAGAATACATCACTGACTTCAGGCTCGCCTATGTGAAGCACCTGATAGAGAACCTTAAACCTGATGTGATCTTTTCGCATGATGACTGGGGCACAAAGGACGCTCTTTTCATGAAGCCGGATATGTGGCGCGAATTCTACAAAGAACCGTACCGCAGGTTCTACGGATACATAAGGGAGCAGGGTGTCATTGCCATACACCATGCCGATTCATATCTTGCTCCTATAGTGGAAGACATGGCGGAGATAGGCATCCAGGTATGGCAGGGAGTTCTTCCTGAGAATGATATACCGGCGCTGCAGCAGATACTCAAAGGCCGCATGGTGCTGATGGGAGGCATCGGCGCCGCCATCGACAGAGAGGATGCGGGCGAGGAAGAGGTGCGCAGATATGTGCACGATGCTCTGCATACGTATTGCCCGGGCGGGCACTACGTACCGTCGATTACATACGGACTCGCGGGTACTGTATACAAACATGTTGACCCGTGGATAGATGACGAGATAAGAAAATACAATGAGGGAGTCCATCTTCCGAGGTATATGAATCCGTCTGCGGTGAGAAGGAATCCTGTGAGACTTGACATTGCCCGCGAAGACGCGGCTGATGCATGCGCGGTCAAGGAGAGCGTGAAGGCGGACGCAAGGGATGAGGCAAAAACAGGAAGAACGGTCTTCGACGAGATATCCGAAGCTCTGCAGGAAGGAGATGTCAGCGCTACTGTAGAAGCGGTCAGGGCTGCTCTGGATCAGGGCGAGGATGCTCAGTCTGTACTGACCGATGGACTCGTGAGAGGCATGAATGAGCTGGGTGAGGATTTCTCACTCGGTGAGGTATTCGTGCCGGAGATGCTGAGGGCGGCAAACTGCATGTCCGCGGCAACAGAGATATTAAAGCCTTTGCTTGCAGGCGGAGCAGGGAGCGCTGCCGCGGGCAGGGTATGCCTGGGAACAGTCAGAGGCGACCTGCATGACATAGGCAAGAATCTGGTGAAGATAATGATGGAAGGCAGCGGCCTTGAAGTCATAGATCTGGGCTGCGATGTAAGCGCTGAGGATTTCATTCAGGCTGCCATTGACGGCGAATGCGATATAATCGCTTGCTCAACATTGCTGACTACAAGCATGGGCGAGATAGACCGCGTGGTAAAGCTGGCGATAGAAAGGAATATTCGCGACAAGGTGAAGATACTTATCGGCGGCGCGCCTGTTACGCAGGAATTCTGCGAACAGACCGGCGCGGACATGTACACGCCGGACGCGGCGGCAGCCGCGCGCGCCGCCATTCAGATGCTGTCCTGAAAACAAGAAAACAGAGGAAAAGATATGGAACTGTACTTCCCGCTAATACTGGACGGAGCAAACGGAACAGAACTTCAGAAGAGAGGCTATGACGGCAGCAAGTGCACCGAAGCATGGGTGCTGGAGCACCCTGAAGTGATGAAGCAGCTGCAGGAGGAATACATAGAAGCCGGCAGTGACATCGTTTACGCGCCTACCTTCGGGGCCAACCGTGTGAAGCTCGAAGAAAACGGCATCTTCAATATGGTAGCGGATTTCAACAAACGCCTTGTGGCGATCTCGAAGGAAGCTGCGGACGGCAAAGCTCTTGTAGCAGGAGACATAGCTACAAGCGGCAAGTTTCTCGCGCCGCTTGGAGATATCTCTTTCAGTGAGCTTTACGACCTCTACCATGAACAGGCTGAAGCTATGGAAGAAGCCGGTGTGGATCTGTTCGTGATCGAGACCATCATGACAGTGCCTGACGCTCGTGCAGCTCTTCTGGCAGTGAAGGATGTGAGTGACAAGCCGGTCCTCGTATCATTCACCTGCGATGAAAACGGCCGCACTCTTACAGGATCAGACGTAAGGGCAGCCCTTGTAATACTGCAAAGCATGGGCATAGATGCTTTCGGGCTCAACTGCAGCACAGGTCCCGCGGAGATGCTTGAGCAGTCAAAGCGCCTGCGCGATCTCGCTGAAGTGCCTGTCGCCATAAAGCCTAATGCCGGACTTCCTAAGACCGTAAACGGAGAAACGGTATATGACTGTCCGCCGGACGAATTCGTGAAGCATACAAAGGAGTTCGCGGAGATGGGAGCATGCCTTTTTGGAGGCTGCTGCGGCACAGGGCCGGAGTATATCGCGAAGATAGCGCCTGAGCTGAAAGGTTTTGAGCTGAGAAAGCCTGATCCTCAGTACAGGGATAAGATAGTCTGCGCCACCGAAAAGGATGTGTTCATTCTTGAACCGGGCATTGAAGCAGGGGAGATCATCGGATGCGGACCGGATCTCGAAGAACAGATAAGAAAAGCAAACAAAAGCGACTCGCAGATAATCACTGTAAGGATAAGCAGCGAGCCGGATATAGATGAGTTCGAAGCGGCTCAGTATGCGATACGCAAGCCGCTGTGCATAGTCTGCGATGACGCGAATCTTCTTTCAGACGCGCTGGCGCTTTATCAGGGCAGGGCGCTTTATGCCGGAAGTCTTTCCGATGAAGAGCTTGCTCCGCTGGCGCGCAGGTACGGTCTCATCATCTGACAGGAAAAAGAGAAAAAGGATGATTACTGAAAATGAACTGCTTGTAGTGAGCTTCGGCACAACTTCTGCTGAGAGCCGCCGGCTGAATATAGAATATGTTGAGCAGGCAATACGCGAAGCTGCCGGAGAAGAGTGGAGCGTATGCAGATGCTTCACTTCGCAGACTGTCATAAATATCATAGCCCGGAAGGAAGACATCAAAATTGACAACATCGCCGAGGCGCTGGAAAGGGCTGCTGCCACAGGCGTTAAAAACCTTGTTGTACAGCCAACACACCTGATGAAAGGCATTGAGTACGATAAGCTCTGCGTAATGCTGAAAGATCAGGCGGACTCATTTGCCAGGGTCGCTATGGGCGATCCGCTTCTCACCTCTAATGAAGATTTCGACAGAGTCGCAGATGCGCTTATTGATGCTTTTGCCGGATATGAGGACGGAGAGACTGCTGTCGTGCTCATGGGGCATGGTACTGAAGCTGCCGCAAACGGAATCTACGATAAGATGCAGGCCGCGTTTGACAGCAAGGGAAAGGAAGATTACTTCGTAGGAACTGTAGAAGCCAAACCATCACTTGATGATGTGATCAGAGATGTCCGCAGAGGGCACTATAAAAGGGTAGTGCTGAGGCCATTGATGCTTGTTGCCGGAAACCACGCGGTAAACGATATGGCATCACCTGACGATCCGGATTCCTGGTACTCGCGTTTTACCGCTGAAGGATATGAAACGCTGTGTATCATTGAGGGCCTGGGTCAGCTGCCGGCAGTCAGGAGCATCTACGCTGATCACGCTGATAGAGCGATCGCATCTTTAGACGGGCAGCTATAGAGTTTTTCAATAATGTAGTACTTTGATACTCTGACGGTGCTACAATACTTTTGCACTGCAAAATAATTAAATATATGAAGTTCCGGTGCCCCGTTAGCAGGCGGGGAGAATAGGGAAGCGGGTGTGAATCCCGCGCGATCCCGTCACTGTGATAGAGCGTGTCAGCCCATTATGTCACTGGGAAGTGTAAAGCATCCCGGGAAGGCGGACTGATATGGTAAGTTCTTCAGCCAGGAGACCTGCCGGTGCTTAAGTACAGGAAACAGCCTGCATCCGGCCGGCAGTGCCTTGGGCGGATAAGGCGGTTTCCCGATCACGTGGAATTGG
Organism: uncultured Eubacteriales bacterium; assembly: GCA_902779185.1. Classification (GTDB taxonomy): domain Bacteria; phylum Bacillota; class Clostridia; order Peptostreptococcales; family Anaerovoracaceae; genus Crickella. Next base: position 31,332 of record CACZAM010000013.1, on the reverse strand, counting down.
TCGTACAGTCAAGAAGGAGCAATGCTCCCTGTTTCTGTCGCCTTTTTGCCGTGAGTGGAAAGAGGCTTTTTTAATGAGAAAGCCGAAATTATTCATAGTTGAAAAGGAGAATATCGACATGAAGAAAAAGTTATTGGTTTTGATGCTTGGACTGGCTATGATCCTCTCGTTCTCGCTTCTGGCGGGGTGCGGAAGCAACGATGAAGCACAGACTGAAGAACCTGCTGCAGAAGAATCGGCGGATCCTGTTGCAGAATGTGCTGCCCTGATCGATGCTATCTATGTTCAGAATTACACAGAGGATACTTACGCACAGTGTGAAGCTGCTAAAGCAGCATGGGACGCTCTGACAGATGAACAGAAAGAGCAGGTTGAGGGTGAAGAAGCCAGCCCTGATTATTTCGGAAGAGATACAGGCGACGCTTCCAAGGACGATCCGCTCAACCAGGATGACATCGGCGAAAACGAGCTTCTCGTCGTGAGCTTCGGCACATCGTTCAATGACAGCCGCGCGGAGGACATCGGTGGCATAGAGAAGGCGCTCCAGGCAGCAAATCCTGACTGGTCAGTCAGAAGAGCGTTTACTGCACAGATCATCATCAATCACATCTATGCGCGTGACGGCGAGAAGATCGACAACGTTGATCAGGCTCTTCAGAGAGCTGCAGACAACGGAGTAAAGAACCTCGTAGTACAGCCGACGCACCTGATGCACGGCGCGGAGTATGATGAACTCATCGCAGCGCTCGACAGCTATAAAGATAAATTCGAGACAGTCAAGCTCGCGGAGCCGCTTCTCGGAACCGTAGGCGAGGACGCAACTGTAGTTAACGCTGACAAGGAAGCAGTTGCCAGGGCTGTAGTTGCGCAGGCTGTTTCAGAAGCCGGATTCGACTCGCTCGACGCCGCGGCTGCGGACGGTACCGCAATCGTATTACTGGGACATGGCACGTCACACCAGGCTGCTGTCACTTACGACCAGATGCAGGAGCAGATGAAGCAGCTCGGATACAGCAACGTATTCGTAGGCACAGTAGAAGGCAAGCCTGAAGACACAGCATTCCCTGCAGTGAAGAAAGCTCTTGAGGATGCCGGATACAAAAAGGTGATCCTCAGACCTCTGATGGTAGTAGCAGGTGACCACGCCAACAACGACATGGCCGGCGATGAGGAAGGCACCTGGTACTATGGATTTGTCAATGGCGGCGAATTCGAAGTCGAGGGCGCTGATGAAGCTGTAGATGTAGGCGCGGGACTCGGTGCTGACAATGTAAGCTGCCAGATCGCAGGACTCGGAAGGATCGAAGACGTACAGAAGCTCTACACTGCTCATACCGCTGAGGCAATGGCGCAGTAGGCTGAATGAACGCAGACTGAACAACAGGTTCAAGGAATGAAAAAACTCAGATTATCCCGAATACTTTTATATGTTGTACTTGCCGTGGCAATGCTCATGACAGCAGGCTGCGGCGGCACGGAGAAGGCTGCTGATCCGGGTATCGCTGACGGCACGTATGTCGCTACCTTCAAATCAGATAGCACGATGTTCCATGTCAGCGAGGCCAATCAGGACAGAGGCATACTGACTGTCAAGGACGGGAAGATGACGATCCACGTCAGCCTTCAGTCCAAGAAGATAGTAAATCTCTATCCGGGACCGGCAGAGGATGCCCAAAAGGAAGGTGCTGAACTGCTCGAGCCAACCATCGATAAAGTCATTTACAGCGATGGCTATGAAGATGAGGTGTACGGTTATGACATCCCTGTGCCTGCGCTTGACGAGGAGTTTGACGTAGCGCTCATAGGAACTCACGGCAACTGGTACGACCACAAAGTGATCGTATCTGACCCTGTAGAAGGTGACGATATCCAGGCGGTCATAAACGGGGATGCCGCAGAGGGCAGTGCTGCAGTGCCTGATATAGCTGATGGAGAGCATACCATCGAGGTCACTCTCGAAGGCGGCACCGGCAAAGCTTCGGTAGACAGCCCGGCTGTGATACGCAAAAGCGGGGATGAGATCATCGCGGTCATCACCTGGAGCAGCCCGTACTATGACTATATGATAGTGGACGGACAGAAATACGAGCCGGTGAACACCGACGGCAACTCGGTATTCGAGATACCGGTCGCGTCTTTGGACAGCCCGCTTGAAGTGATCGCGGATACCACCGCGATGAGCGAGCCGCATGAGATCGAATATACGCTTTTATTCGATTCTTCTTCAATAAAGTAAGCTGCCTGGCAAGGACAAGCTGCCTGCTGCAGGTAAATTGTATGTGCGCCGGACTGTTTTACCGCGGTCCGGCATACAGTGTGGCCATACTCTGTATGTGCAAAGAGGTATTATTCTGCTCCTTGGCATACGGTATGGCCATACTGTGTATGTGCGCGGCACATGATTTTCGGGATTTAGCATACAACGCAGCCATACTGTGTATGTGCGCGGTACATGATTTCCGGGACTTGGCATACGGTATAGCCATACGGTGTATGGCTGATGGGGAATAATACTCTTAGATGAAAGCATTAAAAACACTTTTATTAATCATATTGCTTTGTCTGACGCTTCCGCTGAGCGGATGCGGCAGTAGCGCTGAAGAAGGTGGCTCTGCCGGTGCCTGGGATGAGCATCTCACGGGTTCGATGGAGCTGAAGTATGCGGATCAGTTCCATGTGGATTACTATGAAGACGGCATTTCGGTGGTCACAGTAGAGGATGGCCTCAGATATCTTGTGACTGAGGATGCGGAGGCTTTGCCGGAATGGTTGCCAAAGGATGAGCTCAGCGGTATGACCGTAATTGCTGCTCCGACGCATAAGGTGTACAACGCCGCTTCATCAGCAATGGATCTCATCGATGCGGCAGGAGCGCTTGACTCGGTCGTCATGACCAGCACTCAGGCAAGCGACTGGGGAATTGGGAAGATCAAAGATCTTGTGGAGGACGGCACGATCCGCTACATTGGCAAATACCGCGCGCCGGATTATGAGGCGCTGCTTGAGGGTGATGTGGACCTCGCGATAGAGTCCACCATGATATATCACAGTCCGCAGATTAAGGAAGCTATCGAAGAGCTTGGGATCCCGGTGCTTGTGGAAAGATCGAGCTACGAATCGGACCCGCTGGGAAGACTGGAATGGATCAGGCTGTATGGCCTCCTTTTCGGAAAGGATGAAGAGGCGCAGAAGTTCTTCGATGAGGCCGTGGCGAAGGTAGAAGCTGTGGACACCGATGCCATTGAGAAGGCGCCTTCAGTGGCTTTCTTCTCGGTCAACTCAAACGGCTCGGTAGTCGTGAGAAAGCCGGGAGACTATGTAACAAAGATGATAGAAACGGCCGGAGGGACTTATGCCCTTAACGATATCGCAAATGAAGATGACAATGCGCTTTCGACTATGAACATGCAGATGGAAGCGTTCTATGATAAAGCTGTGGATGCTGATATACTCATCTATAACAGCACCATTGAAGGCGGCCTGTCAGGTATGAGTGACCTGATCGCGCTGTCAGACAGATTCAGCGATTTTGCGGCGGTAAAGAACGGAAATGTGTGGTGCACCGATGCCAGCACATTCCAGAGGACAACCGGCGCAGCTGATATGATAGTTGAAATGAATAAGATTTTTGCGGGCGCCGCGGATGACAGCGGCATGGAGTATTTCCACAGGCTGGACTAAACGGCGGGTGAACTGATGAGAAACAGCAGGATCAAAGCGTGCTACGCTTTGCTGGGAGTTCTGCTCCTGGTACTGATACTACTGAATATACTTATAGGAAGCTCCTCGATGACGATGGGGGATGCCTTAAAGATACTCTTTTCGCATGACACGGTATCCAAATACGGCAAGATCGTATGGGATATACGCATGCCTAGGATCCTTGCGGCGGCTCTTCTCGGAGGAGCTCTTTCTGTATCCGGATTTCTGTTGCAGACCTTTTTCGCGAATCCGATCGCCGGGCCTTATATACTCGGCATCTCCTCCGGCGCTAAACTGGTAGTGGCGTGTGTCATGATATTCGCGCTCAGCCACGGCATGATGGTGCACTCGCTTGTTATGATCATCGCTGCTTTTGCGGGCTCGCTTGCTGTCACGGGAGTGATACTGCTGATCTCGGGCAAGGTGAGGAGCATGGCCGTGCTGATAGTCTGCGGCGTCATGGTCGGATACATATGCTCGGCAGTCACGGAATTCCTCGTCACATTCGCGGACGATTCCAATATAGTGAATCTTCATAACTGGTCGATGGGGAGCTTTTCGGCTGTCAGCTGGGACAACATCAGCGTCATAGCGCTTGTTGTACTGATAGCCGTGATAGTCTCATTCCTGCTCTCAAAGCCGATGAACGCATTCCAGATGGGTGAGCAGTACGCGGTCAGTGTCGGAGTGGATATCCGCTCTTTCAGGATCGGTCTTATAACTCTCTCAAGCATTCTGTCAGCGACAGTCACAGCTTTCGCGGGACCGATATCATTCGTTGGGATAGCAGTGCCGCACATCATAAGATCGATAACTGACACGTCTAAGCCTGTTGTCATGATTCCTCAGTGCTTCCTGGGCGGCTCGGTGTTCTGCCTCTTCTGCGATCTGCTCGCGAGGAGCCTGTTCGCGCCGACTGAAATGAGCATCAGCTCAATGACAGCTGTCTTTGGAGCTCCGGTGGTGATAGCGATGCTTATCGGACGAAAGAAGAGGTGATGTCATGAGATCGGTTATAAGAGCTGAGCGCCTCGATTCGGGGTACGGGCACAAGGTGATAGTCGCCGGCGCGGAATTATTGGTGCAGCCGGGTGAAATCGTGACGCTGATCGGTCCGAACGGCGCAGGCAAGTCGACAGTCCTCAAGACGATAGCAGGGCAGCTCGAGCCTATAGCCGGAACCATTTATATAGGGGACGCGGAGCGATCAGCATACAGTCTTACGGATATAGCGAAAAAGCAGGCCGTGATGCTCACGGAGAGAAAGCCTGCGGAGAAGATGACCTGTGAAGAGGTGGTCTCGCTCGGAAGGTATCCATACACCGGAAGGCTCGGCATACTCTCGGAAAACGATAAAAAGATCGTCCGCGACACCATGGAACTGGTGCATGTGACAGAGCTGGCTGACCGGAATTATGACCATATCAGCGACGGACAGAGACAGAGAGTGCTGCTGGCCAGAGCGATCTGTCAGGAGCCTGAAATAATGATACTCGATGAGCCGACATCCTATCTGGATATCAGGCACAAGCTGGAATTCCTCGACCTGCTGAGGAGCCTCACTCAGGAGAAGGAGATAGGCGTGATAATGTCGATGCACGAGCTCGAGCTCGCGCATCTCATAGCGGACAAGGTGATATGTGTCTCCGCTGATGGAAAAGTCGTGAAAACCGGGAGTCCTGAAGAGGTATTCACGGATGAGCTAATTAGCAGTCTGTACAGCCTGGGAGACGGAAGACTCAGGGAAGTTTATTCGGGTTTTGTAAAGAGCATAGAAAAAAATGGCTAAGGTAATAATGGTACAGGGCACGATGTCAAATGCCGGCAAGAGCCTTCTTGCCGCGGGACTGTGTCGCATTTTCAGACAGGACGGATACAGGGTGGCGCCTTTCAAATCCCAGAACATGGCGCTCAATTCCTTTGCGACGAAGGAAGGCCTTGAAATGAGCCGCGCGCAGGTGGTGCAGGCTGAAGCTGCCGGGACCGATCCTTTGGTCTGCATGAATCCAATACTCCTGAAGCCGACAGACGACCAGGGCTCGCAGGTGATCATAAACGGAAAATCGATAGGCAATATGAAGGCGCGCGATTACTTCAGATTCAAGAAAGAACTGATCCCTGTCATTAAGGAGGCATTCCGCAAACTCGAGGATCAGTTCGATATAATCGTGATCGAAGGCGCGGGTTCTCCTGCCGAGATCAACCTTAAGGAAAATGACATCGTTAACATGGGACTCGCCGAAATGGTGGACGCGCCGGTGCTGCTGGTCGGAGACATAGACAGGGGAGGAGTTTTCGCGCAGCTGCTCGGTACGCTGATGCTCCTTGAGGATAATGAAAAGGAAAGAGTCAAGGGACTCATAATCAATAAATTCAGAGGCGACGCGTCGCTTCTGGACAGCGGCATAGAGATGCTCGAGGAAAAGGGCGGAGTGCCTGTAATCGGTACTGTGCCTTATATGGATATAAAGGTGGAGGATGAGGACTCACTTTCGGACAGGCTCTCCGCAAACCGCCGGGGCCTGGTGGACATAGCGGTCGTAAGGCTGCCTAAGATATCCAACTTCACCGACTTCGATGTGTTTGAGCAGTTCCCGGACGTATCCGTGCGGTATGTATCGGAAACTGCCGGACTCAGTGGCGCTGACATGGTGGTTCTTCCGGGATCAAAAAGCACTATCGCTGACCTCACATGGCTGCGTGAAAACGGCTTTGACAGTGAGATGCTCAGAATGAAAAAGGAAGGCGTTCCCGTATTCGGTATCTGCGGAGGATACCAGATGCTCGGGGTCGAAGTATCCGATCCTGAAGGTGTAGAGGGTGGCGGAGAAGTCAGCGGACTTGGCCTTCTGCCGGTCATCACAGTGCTTGCCGGAGAAAAGCGGACTGAGCAGTTCAGCGGAAGATTCGAAAAGGTCGAAGGCATTTTCGAAGCGCTCTCCGGACTTGAGATAGAAGGCTATGAGATCCATATGGGAAGGACCTTCCCTGACGGCTGCATCGCTCAGTGTTCATCAGACTTTACATCGGATGATACCGGTGTCTGTGAGGGCGATGTTTACGGAACGTACATACACGGAGTGTTCGACAGGGAAGGCATTGCTGCCGCTGTTGTTAATGCACTGGCAGAGAGAAAGGGTGTTGTGCTCAGTGGCGGAGATTCTTCAGGCCACAGGGAATTCAAAGAGAAGGAATACGACAGGCTGGCGGTCATTCTGAGGGAAAATCTCGATATGGACTGCATTTACTCCATGCTCAGGGAGGCAGCATTTTGATCAACATAGTACCTTTTGACAAAGATAAATACGACGAGATCAGAGCCAGATGGGACAGCATCGCGAAGCCGCTTAACAGTCTCGGCAGATTTGAGGAGATCACGGCGCGCATAGGCGCGGTACAGGGCTCGGCTGATATAGATATAAGGAAGCGCGCCGTCATTATCATGTGCGCTGACAACGGCATAGTCGCCGAAGGCGTGAGCCAGTCCGGACAGGACGTGACCCGCGCTGTCGCCGAATGGATGGGAAGGGGCGAGAGCTCTGTCTGCCGCATGGCCAGAGAAGCTAAAGCCGATACCATTCCTGTTGATGTCGGCATCAATATGGAAGGCAGCCCGAAGGGTGTCATAAACCGCAAGGTGATGAAGGGCACCAGGAACTTCGCGCATGAGCCTGCCATGACTGAAGATGAGTGCATGCAGGCCATAGAGGCCGGGATCGACATAGTCTGCGACTGCAGCGCCGGAGGCTACAGGCTGCTGGCTACCGGGGAGATGGGTATAGGCAATACTACGACAAGTTCGGCTCTTGCCGCTGCTCTTCTCGGTCTGGACGCTGATACCGTAACCGGCAGGGGCGCGGGTCTCAGTAACGAAGGACTCAGAAAAAAGACGCAGGTGATCAGCGCTGCTCTTGAAAAATATGATCCTGCCGATGAGACCGGAAGAGCAAGTCCCGAGTACGCTATGCACATGCTCTCGTGCGTAGGAGGCCTAGATATAGCAGGCCTTGCCGGAGTTTTTATCGGAGGCGCGATGAACCACATCCCTGTGATCATAGACGGTTTCATAAGCGCTGTAGCCGCTCTGATCGCTGAAAGGCTGGTGCCGGGGACCAGAAACTTCATGATAGCTTCTCACATGGGAAAGGAGCCGGGCATGAAGTATATACTCGACATACTCGGTCTGGAGCCTGTCATCGACGGCATGCTCGCGCTTGGTGAGGGCACCGGTGCTGTCATGCTCATGCCTGTGCTTGACACAGTGCTTGCCCTTTATTCAAAGGGGCTCAGCTTTGCGGATACGACGGTCGAGCAGTATCATGACTTTGACGCGGAATCCGCAGGCGGTACTACTGTATTTATCATCGGCACACCGAACAGCGGCAAGTCGGCCATGGCTGAGAATATCGTAACGGAGCTGTCAGATCCTGACCACAGGATATATGTCGCGACGATGATCCCGTACGGCAAAGAAGGCAGGGAACGGGTCGAGAGGCACCGCATGATGAGGTACGGAAAGGGCTTTATCACGATCGAAGCTCCTTTCGATATCTGCAGCTCGCTGAGTGAATATAACATGAGCAATGGAAGCAGGCTTGGCGACATGACCGTGCTGCTTGAATGCCTGTCAAATCTCGTCGCGAATGAACTGTTTGAAAGACGTTCCGGCAGAGATGAAATGCTCGGAAGGCTATATGAAGATATCAAACGGATCGCGCAGCGGGCCGGGAACCTCGTTATCGTCAGCAACCACTTTGAGATCGAAGAATCATTTGATGAAGAGACCCGTTTTTACGCGGAGACGCTAGACATGCTGAACGATATGGTAAGCGGGCTGGCCGATAAGACCATAAGGATATGAGATAGGATGATAATACTGAAAGCCATAGCAGTCGCGTTCGCGCAATACTCAAGAATACCGGTGCCGCGCTTCGAGTGGAAAGAGGAGGACATGCGGTATAGCCTCGCGGCTTTCCCACTGGTCGGAGCTGTGATCGGCCTCGTGTTCTTTGGCGTGTTCAGATGCGCTCAGTATTTTGATCTGCCCGATACCGCTACAGCGCTTCTGCTGACCGCGGTCCCACTCATAATTACGGGAGGATTCCACGTCGACGGTTTCATGGATGTTGCCGACGCGCTCAGCTCCTATAAGACCAGGGAGGAGAAGCTGAAAATACTGAAGGATCCTCACATAGGAGCTTTCGCTGTCATAAGAATCGCCGTATGCGGACTTATTTACATCGCATCGCTCATCATCGTGGCTGCTTCAGACGCGGGCACCAGGCTGATGGCGGGCATCGCCGCAGGATTTGTGCTCTCAAGGTGCCTCAGCGCGCTTTCAGTACTTACCTTCAGGTCGGCAAAAAAAGAGGGCATGCTATACTATGAAGCAACTTCCGCAGCCGGAGGCCGTAAGGTCAATCTGATCCTTATAGCTATAACCGGTGCTGCGTCCATATGGGCAATGGTGTACTTCACATGGCCTGTGGAGTACATAATGCTTGCAGCCGCGGCTCTGAGCTTCGCGTGGTATAAGCACCTGAGCTACAGGCAGTTCGGCGGCATTACCGGAGATACGGCAGGATACTTCGTTGTGATCTGTGAGACTGCCATCGCCGCAGCCGCAGGCATAACAGCAATTACAATGCCAATGTGAAAAGGCGGTGACCGGAGATGAAATGCTACCTTATAAGACACGGCATAACGGAAGGCAATAACGCTCTGCATTTCAGCGGCAGCGGTACCGATGAACCGTTGACCAGGGAAGGGCGGGAAGCGCTGAAAGAAGTCGAAGGCGCGGTACGCGGATCGATGCTTTTCGTCAGCCCGATGACAAGGGCGCTCGAAACCGCTGCCATTATGTTCCCCGGAGTAAAACCCGTTGTAATCAGTGATCTGCGGGAGATGCACTTCGGCAAATTCGAAGGAAAGAATCATAAGATGCTGGACGGCGATCCCGAATATCAGGCGTGGCTCGACAGCGGAGGATATGCCCCTATACCCGGAGGAGAAAGCATAGGGAGCTTCAGCGCCAGAACATGGCGCGGGTTCAAAGCGGCAGTCAGTCATGCTGTGAAAAAAGGTGCGGGATCCATCTGCATCGTTGCTCATGGCGGTACGATAATGGCAGTTATGAGCAAGCTCACCGGCGAGGACTATTTTGCATTCAACGCGCCGAATGGCGCAGGTTATATTATCGAAGTGGAGATTGACGATGCAGGGAATGTCACTGCTTCAACTGCATATGATCGCTTTTGCGGCGGGCTTCATGCTGGATCTGATGGTTGGAGACCCCCACGGTATACCCCATCCGATAGTATGGATAGGTAGGCTTATAGGGCGGCTCGACAAAAGTCTTCTGGGAGACATCCAGGCAGAAAAAAGCGACCCGGAAACGAGAGATAAAACAGCGGAGCGCAGAAAAGGGCTCCTGCTGGTACTCATTGTAATAACGGTGACCGCAGCCCTTACCGCGGCAATTACGTTTGCGGCATACCGCATTTCACCAGCCGCAGGCGTGATCGTCGAAGCAGTACTCACATGCTACCTGCTCGCGCAGACCAGCCTCAGACGTGAGAGCATGAAAGTCTACCGCGAGCTGAAAGACGGGACTCTTGACAGCGCGAGAAAGGCTGTCTCGATGATAGTCGGCCGCGATACCAAGGTGCTTGACGAAAAGGGCGTTACGAAGGCTGCCGTAGAGACTGTGGCTGAGAATTTCTCTGACGGCGTATTCGCGCCGATGCTGTACGCAGCAATAGGCGGACCGGTTCTCGGACTGATTTACAAAGCCATCAACACCATGGACTCCATGATCGGATATAAGAACGACAGATACATGTGGTTCGGTACCGCGGCAGCTAAACTAGACGATATCGCAAATTTCATACCGGCAAGGATAAGCGCGCTTCTCCTGATCGCCGCAAGCGCGGTCTGCGGCAAAAGCTATGATGCGGCTGGAGCCTTACGTATATGGAAGCGCGACAGGACTAATCACAAGAGTCCTAACGCCGCCCAGACAGAGAGTGCGGCGGCCGGCTCCCTCGGACTGCAGCTGGCAGGGGACGCGCAGTACTTCGGAAAGGTAGTGCGAAAGCCTTTCATCGGCGATAAGACGAGAGAGATCGAGGCCTTCGATATAGTCAGGGTCAACAGGCTCATGACAGCCGCGTCCTTTATCGGCTTTGCTCTATGCATGCTGGGCATTTATGCGGCAAGCTGCATCGTAACATAGAGATTGGAAGAATCCTTCGCAGACAGAACGCGGATCGCCTGACTTTCTGAAACTTGTCAAAACTTGGATGGAGCAGGTGAATTGACAACATTACGAGCAAAGTTATAAATACGAGCGAAATTATCAAAATGAGTAATGATGCTGAAAACAAGAAAATAGAAATGCTGCATGGCGGGGATGTGTACCGGAACGAGGTGATACTTGATTATTCAGTCAATCTCAATCCTTTTCCTATGCCTTCAGAAGTAACTGAAGCTATGCAGGCAGGGCTTGCTGAAATAAACCAGTATCCGGATCCGGTGCAGCAGAAGCTCCGGAGCAGGATCGCGGTGCTTGAAGGTGTTAGTGCAGAAAATGTAGTCTGTGGAAACGGCGCGTCCGAACTGCTGATGGCGGCAGTTCATGCCGTGATGCCGCGAAAGGCGCTGATTACCGCGCCGTGCTATGCGGGATATGCAGTGGCGCTGAAGGCTTCGGATGCTGAAATCGTGGAGTATCTCCTTGATGAGAAGAAGAACTTCACTCTTGATGACGGCATACTTGATCAGATAAATGACGATATAGACATGGTATTCATCGCTGACCCGAATAACCCGAACGGAAGGCTCATTGAGCCGGCTCTGAAAAAAGCGGTCACCGCGAAGTGCGGGGAATGCGGGGCTGTTCTGGTGATCGATGAATGTTTTTATCCGCTGACCTGGGCAGGAGCCGAAGGTGAAGCGGTAACAGACAATGCGATTCATCTGCGGGCTTTCACCAAGACTTTTGCCATACCCGGAATCAGGATCGGATATATGCTTTCGAATGATACAGAGATACTCGGTAAGATCAGAAAGCACCTGCCTGAATGGAATGTTTCGAGAATAGCGGAACGCACGGGCGAGGCTGCAGCGGAGATGCTTGCTTCTACGGATTACCTTAAGGATTCTGTCCGTCTGATACAGCAGGAGAGGGAATACCTCGCCGGGGAGTTGGAGAGACTGGGAGTCAGGGTGTACGGCAGCGACACGAATTACCTGCTCATCAGAAGCGAATCCGATCTGTATGAAAGGCTCCTGGAGAGGGGAATCCTCATTAGAAAATGCTCAAATTTCAGCGGATTGGATGATTCATTCTTCAGAATCGCTGTCAGACAGCACAAGGATAATGAAGAACTGATAAATGTTCTCGGTAAAGTTCTCGGACAGGAAGGCAAACGAAGAAAACAGTCATGATAGAACATGTAAAACCTCATGACATAGAAGCCAGAAGCTTTGAAATCATTGCGAAAGAGCTCGCTGACAGGGGGATATTGCTCGACGCGGACAAGGATCCGGTTATAAGGCGCGCCATCCACACCTCTGCTGATTTTGATTACGCTCATACGCTGTGCTTTTCGGACGATGCTGTCCGGATTGCAAAAGAACTTATACGTGAAGGAGCGGATATCGTCACCGATACCAACATGGCTCTGACCGGGATCAACAAGAAGCGGCTTGCAGAGTATGGCGGGAGTGCCCGCTGCTACATGGCTGACGAAAGTGTAGCGGCAGAAGCTAGGGAACGCGGAGTCACAAGAGCGTCGGTCAGCATGGAACACGCGGCGCGTGACGCGAAGGCATCGGGGAAGAAGACGATCTTCGCTATAGGCAATGCTCCGACGGCGCTCATCACTCTGCGTGAGATGTATGATGAAAGAATATTCAAACCGGACTTTGTCATTGGAGTCCCGGTGGGTTTCGTCAATGTAGTCGAAGCTAAGGAGCTGATACTTGAAACTGATATCCCACATATAGTCAACCGCGGCCGCAAGGGCGGCAGCAATGTCGCGGCAGCTATCGTGAACGCGCTGCTGTATACGATGTAATTGAAGCGGCGGAAAACCGGAATCAGACTGAAAAATACGCAAAAGACTGAAAAAATGGATAAAAAACTCAGAAGCGGGTTCACGACAGGGAGCTGCGCTGCTGCCGCTGCGAAGGCGGCCGCATGGATGCTCCTGACAGGAACTGAGAAAACGAATATTTCGATCATCACACCGAAAGGCGCCGCTTTTGATGCGAATATCCTTGATATACAAAAGGCAGCTGACAGCGTAAAATGCGCCGTCAGAAAGGACGGCGGCGATGACCCTGATGTCACCACAGGAGCTCTTATATATGCAGAGGTCAGGCTTTCAGATTCAGAAGGCATAAGGCTTGACGGGGGCGAGGGCGTCGGCAGAGTGACCCGCCCGGGCCTCGACCAGCCTGTAGGAGAAGCGGCAATCAATTCAGTGCCGCGCTCAATGATAAAACAGGAAATCGCAGAGGTGGCTGACGCATATGGATACGATGGCGGATTTGAGGTGATCATCTCAGTCCCGGGCGGCGAAGAGATAGCTGCCCGCACATTCAATCCTAGACTCGGTATCGAGGGAGGGATATCGATCATCGGGACGTCAGGAGTCGTGGAGCCGATGAGCGAGCAGGCCATACTCGACACAATAAAAGTTGAGCTCAGGCAGCAGAAAGCTGAAGGCAATACGATCGCTTTCATTTCACCGGGGAATTACGGACTGGATTTCATGAAGGAAAACTATGGCATGGATCTGGACCGCAGCGTGAAGTGCAGCAATTACATCGGCCTGACTGTCGACATGATAAAAGAGCTGGGTTTCAAAGGGATGCTTCTCACGGGACATGCCGGCAAGCTGGTAAAGGTGGCCGGCGGCATCATGAACACGCACTCCCGCGAGGCTGACTGCCGCATGGAGATAATTTCGGCGGCCGCGGCAAAAGAGGGGGCAGGAACGGAGCTCATACTCAGCATACTCGGTTGCCTGACGACAGAAGAGGCTTTCGCGAAACTCAGAGAAACAGACAGCGCCATGGCGGATCGCACGGCAGCGAGACTGATGGACGGCATACTTGCCAGTCTGGGCAGGCGGTCTGGAGGCAGGCTGCGCACGGAATGCATCATGTACACAAAGGAGAACGGACTCATCGCGGCGTCTGACGGGGCTGAAGCGATGATCAGGGATAACAGGGAGCAGTGGAATGGATAAGAAGCAGGTATATTTTGTCGGAGCCGGACCGGGAGCGGCTGATCTCATCACGGTAAGGGGAGCAAAGCTTATCGCAGACGCGGATGTAATCATTTACGCCGGCTCGCTTGTGAACCCCGAACTGCTCAGCTATGCCCGCGAAGGAGCTGAGATCCACAACAGCGCGTACATGACGCTTGAAGAGGTGCTCGATGTGATGAAGAGCGCTGCCGCGGAAGACAGGACAGTGGTAAGGCTCCACACCGGTGACCCGAGTCTCTACGGAGCAGTAAGAGAGCAGATGGACGCTCTTGACGGACTTGGCATAACTTATGAGTCCTGTCCGGGAGTATCCGCAGCTTTCGGAGCTGCCGCAGCCATGGACCTCGAGTACACACTTCCGGGACTCTCACAGTCTCTGGTGATAACACGGATGGCCGGCCGCACGGCTGTGCCTGAAAAGGAGAGCATAGAGAGCTGGGCTGCTCATGACTCTACGATGGCGATATATCTGAGCGCCGGCATGCTCGAAGAACTCAGCAAAAGACTTATCACCGGCGGGTATAAGGAGGATACCCCGGCAGCCATAATATACAAAGCTACATGGCCTGATGAAGAATTCTATTTCTGCAGGGTCGGAGATCTGGCCGCAACAGCTGCCGAACACGGCATCACTAAGACGGCGCTCATTCTTGTCGGCGATGCTATCGGCAAATCAGGCTATGAGAAATCAAAACTTTACGATGAAACATTTACGACGGAGTTCCGCAAGGCGAAAGAATAGACCATGAGGATAAAGGTCCTGTATTTTACAGATAAAGGAAAAGCATTAGCTGAAAGGCTGAAGGTCGGCCTCACCGGGCACGACACAGTTGTAGTGCCCAAAGGGGTGCCGCTTGCCTTTGTATGCGGTGATGCGTTTGCAGACAACGAGGCTCTTGTGTTTATCGGTGCCGCAGGAATAGCCGTAAGGGCAATTGCTCCGTTTGTTAAGGACAAGCTGAAGGACCCTCCTGTTTTAGTAATGGATGAAAACGGCAGCTTTGTGATACCGATTCTTTCCGGACATGTAGGAGGAGCCAACAGCCTTGCGCTGGAGCTTGCTGAAGTCACCGGCGCTCAGCCTGTAATCACCACAGCCACTGACGTGAGCGGCGCGTTCTCCGTTGATGTGTTCGCAAAGGAGAACGGACTCAGGATAGCCAACCGCGAGGGGATAGCTAAAGTGTCAGCTTCCGCGCTTGAAGGGAAGCCTGTGACCATATGCATAAAGGATTATCCGCCTGCAGAACCGGTCGATGTGCTGATCGCGGATGAAGAGGCGGCAGACAGCCTGAAGGGCACGGCAAAAATCGTTTTATGCCCTAAGAAGTATGCGGTCGGCATGGGCTGCCGCCGGGGCAAGTCATTTGAAGAACTCAGATCATTCGCCGAAGAGGTGCTGCGTGATAACGGGATCGACTTAAGCGATGCGGGCTGCATCGCAACCATAGATGTTAAAAAGGATGAAGAGGGGCTGAAACGCCTGTCGCAGGCATGGCGCATGCCGCTGATAACATTCGAAGCCGGGCTGCTTGCAAAGGCAGAGGGAGAGTTCAGCCATTCAGATACAGTACTTGAAAAAGTCGGAGTAGACAACGTATGCGAGCGCGCGGCTGTACTTGCAGCGGGCAGGGGCTCGCAGATAAGAATAAAGAAAACCGCGCGTGACGGCATGACCATTGCGGTCGCGGAGAGAAAGAAATAAAGGCAGGCAGTATATGGAAAGTAAAGGCAATGGACGCATAGAAGTTGTAGGCATGGGGCCGGGCAGGGAATCCATGATGACTCAGCAGGCTCTTGAGGCGCTTGATGCTGCCGATGTTATAGTCGGGTACACCGTATATCTGGACCTGCTTGGTGAGAGGTTCGCGGGCAAGGAGCTGCTCTCGACTCCTATGAAGCAGGAGACGGAGCGCTGCAGGCTTGCGTTTGCCGAGGCAGCCAAAGGCAGAAGTGTGGCCATGGTCTGCAGTGGGGACGCAGGCATCTACGGCATGGCGTCACTCATGTTCGAGATCAGGGAAGAGCTCAGAGATGACGCTGCCGGTATCGACATAGACGTGATACCGGGGATCACGGCAGCTTCGAGCGGAGCGGCTGTTCTGGGAGCACCGCTCAACCACGACTTCTGCGTCATAAGCCTGTCAGATCTGCTCACTCCGTGGGAGCTGATCGAAAAGAGGCTGAGGGCAGCCGCTGAGGGAGACTTCGCAATCGCGATCTACAATCCTTCAAGCAAAAAAAGACATGATCATCTGCGGAAGGCCTGCGACATACTTCTAGAAACAGCGGAGCCTGAAAGGGCATGCGGCTATGTCCGCAGCATCGGAAGGGACGGAGAGGAGTTCCGCGCATGCACGCTGGCAGAACTCAGGGATACTGAAGTCGACATGTTCACGACAGTGTTCATCGGCAATTCCCAGAGCCGCATTATTGACGGCAGGCTCATCACACCGAGGGGATACAGATTATGAAAAGACCTCTTATATTCTCAGGCACAACAGAAGGAAGAACGCTCTCTGAAAAGCTGACCGAATCCGGCATAGCGCACATCGTGTGTGTGGCAACCGAATACGGTGAGCTTGTCATGGAGCCGAGCGAACTGGCCGATGTACGTACGGGGCGCATGACCGCGCTTGAGATGTACGATCTTATGAAGTTCGAAGCGGATAAGGTGTTCGACGCGACTCATCCCTACGCTGCGGATGTTTCTCACAATATCCTGACAGCCTGCCTGGCGGCAGACAAGGAGTACGTGAGGATACTCAGGGACACAGACAGCGAGCTTTTCCCGGAGGAAGCGGATATACGTCTGTTTGAAAACACGGCTTCCTGCGCGAAGGCGCTTGCGGAGACAGAGGGGAACATCCTTTTGACGACCGGGAGCAAGGAACTCAGCGTATATGCTGCTGATGAAGCTGTCCGCGGCAGGCTGTACACCAGGGTGCTGCCTTCACATGAGAGCATCTCTCTTTGCGAGGATGCCGGTCTGAGCGGCAAGCACATAATAGCGATGCAGGGACCGTTCAGCATGGAAACAGACCTGGCGCTGATCCGTCAGTTCGATATAAAGACGCTTGTAACTAAATCAAGCGGTTCGGCCGGCGGCGCGCCTGACAAGATAAAAGCGGCTGCAAAAGCGGGTATCCCAGTGTTCATGATAGGGCGCCCGTCTGAAGAGACCGGAATGTCAGTCAACGGAGTGCTTGCGAAGTATTTCGACATCAGAAACAGCATGAAAGTGGACCTGATAGGCGTTGGCCCGGGAAGCAAGGGCCTTCTTACAGCTGACGCGGCAGAAGCTGTCGAAAAGGCTGACATAATCTTCGGAGCTTCGCGCATGATAAGCGGATATGACGGCAGAAAGGCATACCCGTACTACAGGGCGGAAGACATAATACCAGTTCTCGAAAGGGAGCTGCCGGCAAGAGCTGCGGTGCTGTTCTCAGGCGACACCGGTTTTTACAGCGGGGCAGAAAAACTTGCTCCTGCACTGAGGAAGTGGGCATACGCGTCACAAACAGAGTGCGCTGTTGAACTGCATCCGGGAATATCCTCGTTCGCTTACCTTGCCGCAAAGGCAGGAGTGAGCTATCAGGACGCAAGGCTCGTAAGCATACATGGATGCTCGGGCGACAGAAGGGCAGCGGACGAGCTGGTGAACTCGGTCAGATACAACGAAAAGACATTCGTGCTCCTCTCAGGCGCTGATGATGTAAAGCTGATGGGAGAGCTCCTTGCCGGAAACGGCCTCGGAGAGGTCAGCATCATACTGGGCTACCAGCTGTCATATCCTGAGGAAATAGTCGGCACCATACGCGCGGAGAACTGCGGCATGGTGAATGAGCCGGGGCTTTACACGGCGATAGTGATCAACAGGGAACCTGCGGTCAGACAGCTG
Organism: uncultured Eubacteriales bacterium; assembly: GCA_902779185.1. GTDB lineage: Bacteria > Bacillota > Clostridia > Peptostreptococcales > Anaerovoracaceae > Crickella. The sequence continues at coordinate 13,449 of CACZAM010000013.1, read as the reverse complement.
CTTCCGCTGATCAGCGATGACGAGATGATCAGGGGCAAAGTGCCTATGACGAAAGAGAACATCAGACACCTCAGCGTCATGAAACTCGGTCTCACAAAGGGAGACACAGTATACGACATAGGAAGCGGAACGGGATCGGTAGCGTGCGAGATAGCCGTCCAGGACAGAAGTATAAAGGTATACGCGATAGAGAAGAAAGAGGAGGCCTGCAGCCTTATTGAACAGAATGCTGCGAAATTCGGCCTTTCAAATATAGAACTGATACAGGGGACAGCCCCGGAAGCAATGGAAGGGCTCGATCCTCCTACACATGCGTTCATAGGCGGAAGCTCAGGTGAGCTCAGAGAGATTCTCAACGCGCTTAATGATGCAGGCAGCGGCGTGCGTGTCGTAATAAACGCCGTTAGCCTTGAGACCATGGCAGAGATACATAATGTACTGAAGGACTTCGCGATAAATGATCTGTCGGTAGAGCAGATATCGGTAAGCAGGTCGAGGGAGCTCGGGAGTTATCACCTCATGACCGCGGAGAATCCTGTAATGATAGCCGCGTTCACACTGGGAGGCAGGCCATGAAGCTGTCGCGCGTGATGATAGCCGCGCCTAAAAGCGGCAGCGGCAAAACACTGATAACATGCGGGCTGCTTGAGGCACTGAAACGCGGAGGCACAGATGTCAGGGCGTATAAGTGCGGACCGGATTATATCGATCCGATGTTTCACCGCAGCGTGCTCGGTATACCGGGAGGCAATCTCGACACCTACTTCTCAGGAGATGAAGAGATAAGGAAGACCCTTGCAGACTGCGGCTCTGAAGCAGCCGTTATAGAGGGAGTTATGGGCATTTACGACGGCGTCACAGGGATGCGGGGAAAAGGCTCATGCTATGATGTCGCTTCAGCCTCCTCAACACCTGTGATACTCGTGATCGACGTAAAAGGCATGGGACAGACCATGCTGTCGGTCATAAAGGGGATACTGCGTGACGACAGGCATTTTCTTATAAAGGGCATCGTTCTCAACAGGATATCCAAAGGGTATTACAGCCAGATCGGACCTCTTGTAAGCAGTATGCTGAGCGGGATATCCGCTGAACGGGGAAGCGCGGTAAAGCTTCTCGGAGGCATACCAGCGTGCAAGGACATAAATCTGGAGAGCAGGCATCTGGGCCTGCTCATGCCGGGAGATATAGACGGCCTTAAAGATCAGCTGTCACACGCAGCTGACCTTATAGAGGAAAATATTGACATGGAAGCACTTGCGGAGGTAATGCGGAGTGCGCCGGACCTTGATGATAGAGATATCCGTGGTAAGGCGGGTCACGGGGAATGCGCCGGGCCGTGCCTGGCGGTGGCAAGAGATGAAGCATTCTGCTTCTACTACGAGGAAAACATCCGCATGCTGAGAAATGCCGGCATCAGGATAAAGGAATTCTCCCCGCTGCATGACAGCCGCGTACCTGAAGAGGCTGACGGACTGCTGCTGGGAGGCGGCTATCCGGAGCTGCATGCGGCTGAACTGAGCGCCAACACCGGAATGATCGAATCCATAAGGGACGCAATCAGGTCAGGCAAACCGAGCCTCGCGGAATGCGGCGGCTTCATGTATCTGCTGGATGAGCTCGAAGACAAGGACGGCAATGTATATAGCATGGCAGGAGTCATACATGGCAGATCCGCATGGACCGGAAAGCTCTCGAGATTCGGCTACGCGGAAATAAGGGGGACTGCGGATGGCACGCTTCTGAGCGGACTGAGTGTGAAAGCGCACGAATTCCACTATTTTGACAGCAGCAGCAACGGGACTGATGCCATGGCTGAAAAACCGGGCAGCGGAAGGTCCTGGGAATGCATGCACGCTGGAAGCGATCATATATGGGGATATCCTCATCTGTGGTACCCGTCGTGTCCGCAGCTGACCGAAAGGTTCGTTTCTGCCATGGTAGATTACAGAAAGAAGAGGCAAGATGGATAATTCACATAAGTTCTTTGCAAACAGGGGTTGTGAATACTATCCCTGCCATGATGGCATAGAGGAAATCAATTGTCTGTTCTGTTATTGCCCGCTTTATCATCTTGAGGACTGCCCGGGGGAACCTGTTTTTAAGGAAAAGGGCGGCAGAAGAATCAAAGTATGTACGGGATGCACTTTCCCGCACAGGGCTGAAAACTATGATGAAGTGATAAAGAGACTAAGGGAAAGGGAAGAGAAATAACAGACTCAGGAGGTTGTTTATATGTCTTCATTCTGGATGGGAGTGGTCGGACGCGAGTCTCTGATCGCTGCTGATGACACATGGGGGCTGCTCGCGGTCATGGCCATCGGCGTTTTCTTTGCCATCTTGCTTGAGCAAAAATATACATGGGCGTCAAAAGTATCCGGATGCATCATTGCTCTTGTAACAGCAATGGTACTTGCCAACCTCGGGATCATCCCGACTTCTTCTGTGCTTTATGATGATGTCGCCTGGGGAATAATAGTTCCCCTCGGCATCCCGATGCTGCTTCTGCGCTGCGATCTGAAGAAGATCTGGGCTGAAACAGGGCGAATGCTGGTGATATTTCTGGTAGGTTCCGTTGGGACAGTGCTTGGCGCGTATCTTGCGTATTTCCTGCTTAAGGGTCCTTATGGCAACGCGGGGGATCTCGCGAGAGTAGCTTCCATGATGACCGGTACTTACACCGGAGGCAGCGTGAATCTTGCCGCAATGGCATCCCAGTACGCTGCAGGCGAAGATGTTACGGCTGCTGCCATAGTAGCAGACAACCTGACGATGGCTCTGTACTTCTTCGTTCTCATTTTCTTTGCCGGATGCAGCTGGTTCCGCAGCAGGTTCAGCCATCCGCTGATAGATCAGATCGAGTCCGGAGAGGCGGAAGCCGGTGATGAAAAGACCCTTGCCGCCGCTTTCTGGAGCCGGAAGGATATATCTCTTAAGGATATAGCTGCCAACATCGCATATTCGGCAGCGGTAGTCTGGATATCCAGGCTGATAGCCGGTGTCTTCAGCGGCCTTGAACCGGACGGGCTTCTGATGAACTTCGTTGTGAAGTTCTTCGGATCGCAGTATGTATGGATCACAACGATATCCGTGCTTGTCGCCACGTCAATGGCTGAGAGAGTCAGGGAAATACACGGGTCACAGGAGATCGGGACATTCTGTATATACATGTTTCTTTTCGTGATAGGAGTGCCCGCGAATATATACACCGTTATAACAAAAAGCCCGCTTCTGCTCGTGCTCACCGTCATCATGGTGTTCATGAACATGCTCTTCTGCTTCGGAGCGGCCAGGATACTTAAGTTCAACCTCGAGGATGCCATAATCGCTTCCAACGCGAATATAGGCGGACCGACAACAGCTGCCGGTATGGCTATCTCACAGGGCTGGGTCGATCTGGTGGGACCGTCCATGCTGATCGGAACATTCGGTTATGTGATCGGCAATTATCTGGGGACGATAGTTGCCGTATCCCTGGGATTGTGAAAATAAAACATTGATAATATAAAGAGGTTTAAAAATGCAAATGATCGAAAGACCGCGCAGGCTGCGTTCCACGCCCGGGCTGCGCAAGATGGTAAGAGAAACAAGAGTGGACGCGTCGTCACTGATTTATCCGATGTTCGTGACCGATGGGATTGGCAGGATAGAGGAGATAAAGGCTCTTCCGGGACAGAACCGCTACACCGTTGACATGACCGACGGCAAGATAGAGGATCTGTTAAAAGCCGGAGTGGGCAGCATCATGCTCTTCGGTATACCTGAGCACAAGGATGAGCTCGGCACGCAGGCATATGCTGAGGACGGCATCATCCAGAGAGCGGTTTCACACATAAAGGAACGTTATCCGGAGATGTACGTGATCACTGATGTATGCATGTGCGAGTACACTTCGCACGGCCACTGCGGCATGCTGCATGAATGTGGCGGTCACTACGACGTGGATAATGACAGTACGCTTGAACTCCTGCAGAAGGTGGCAGTCTCGCAGGTAAAGGCAGGATCGGACATGGTAGCTCCTTCAGATATGATGGACGGGAGGGTAAGAGCCATAAGGGAAGCACTTGATGCGGAGGGATTCTCCAGCACGCCTCTGATGTCGTACGCGGTCAAGTACGCGTCATCGTTCTACGGACCGTTCCGTGAGGCAGCGGGCTCGGCGCCGACTTTCGGCGACAGAAAAAGCTACCAGATGGATTTTCACAACAGGAGAGAGGGCATCAAGGAAGCCCTGCTCGATGTTGAAGAGGGAGCGGACATTGTCATGGTAAAACCGGCGATGTCATACCTCGACATGATCCGTGAAGTCAGGGATGCGGTGAACGTTCCGGTAGCCGCATACAGTGTCAGCGGTGAATACGCAATGGTGAAGGCCGCGGCCGCAAACGGATGGATCGATGAAGCATCCATTATCTGCGAGATGGCGGTGGGAGCATTCCGCGCCGGAGCGCAGATTTATGAGACATATTTCGCGGAAGAACTTGCCGGATATATCAAGGAAGGCAGGATAGGATAGCCAGGCAGAGATGACGGACGACAAAAGCATAAAAAACATAATAAGAGTCGGGAGCCGGGCCAGCAGGCTTGCGGTGATACAGTCTGAGATAGTGATTAGGCAGATAGAAGATGCCTGCCCGGGAGTAAAAGCTGAGCTGGTCACCATGAAGACCACGGGCGACAAAATTCTGGATAAAACACTCGATCAGATCGGAGGAAAGGGGCTTTTCGTAAAGGAGCTCGATGAGGCTCTGAGAGCCGGGGAAGTCGATCTCACCGTACACAGCCTCAAGGACCTTCCGGGAGTAATTCCGGAAGACCTTCCGCTAGCTGCTTTTTCCCACAGAGAAGATCCGAGGGATGTGCTCGTTCTGCCTGCGGGAAATACCGAAATAGACAGGTCGCTTCCTGTCGGCACTTCGAGCCTCAGACGTTCCCTTCAGATAAAAGAGCTGATGCCCGAAGTTACTACTGCTCCTATAAGGGGCAATGTGGAGACCAGACTCCGCAAGCTTGATGAAGGTCAGTATTCAGCGCTGGTGCTTGCGGCCGCCGGTCTTAAGAGACTGGGTCTGGAAGACAGGATAAGCAGGTATTTCAGCCCTGAAGAGATGATCCCGGCGGCCTGTCAGGGAATACTGGGAATTCAGACAAGAGCAGGTGAGAGCACAGCTCTTATCGGCAAAATCAATGATATTGACTCCGGAAGATGCGCGCTCGCTGAGAGGGCATTTGTCAAAGCGATCGGCGCGGACTGCGGCTCGCCTGATACGGCATTTGCGCAGATCAGCGGTGATCAGATAAAAATAATGTGCCTGAGATACGATGCTGAAAGGCAAAAAGTGCTGAAAGACAGTATCTGCGGCCCGGCATCAGATGCCGAAGCGCTCGGGAGAGAGCTTGCGTACAGGATGATGAATTATGAGCGATAATAATATATGTGTTAACAAAGAGAATGGCAAAGTATGGCTTGTCGGAGCCGGGCCGGGAGAGGTGTCACTCATCACTCTTAAGGGCAAAGAGGTGCTTGCAGAGGCGGATGTGGTGATTTATGACGCTCTTGTAAGGGGCGGAATGATGTCGCTTCTGCCTGAAAAGGCTGAGCTCATATACGTTGGCAAACGCGCCGGAAATCATACCATGAGGCAGGAGGAAATAAACTCTCTTCTGCTTGAGAAAGCTCTCGAAGGCAAAAGGGTAGTCAGGCTCAAGGGCGGAGATCCATTCCTTTTCGGGCGCGGCGGAGAAGAACTCGAGCTGCTTGTGCAGAACGGCATCGATTTCGAGATAGTGCCGGGAGTGACAAGCGCTTTCGCGGCTCCTGCATATGCAGGCATACCTGTGACCCACAGGGACTTCTGCAGGGGCGTTTCTGTCATAACCGGACACAGGAGAAGCAACGGCGTTCTGGATGTAAATTTCAAAGCCCTCGCTGAGACAGGCAACACGCTCGTCTTTCTGATGGGTATGTCCACGATTGACATAATAATGAGCGGACTCCTTGACGCTGGGATGGCAGAAGATACTCCTGCAGCTATCGTGGAGAAGGGTACGACTTCATCACAGAGAGTGCTGACTACTGACCTGACTCATCTTAAAGAGACTGCAGAGATCAGGCATGCTGAAGCACCGGCTGTGATCGTAATAGGAGCTGTAGCAGGACTGGCGGAGCGGTTCGGATGGCGCGGCAGCCTGCCTCTGAACGGTGTCAGGGCCGTAGTGACCAGACCGAGGGAACTCTCATCGGGACTGGCGTTGATGCTCCGTAAAAGAGGCGCAGAAGTTATTGAAGTCCCGGTCATAGGCATAGAACCTGTAAGAGACAATGACAGGCTGCAGGACGCGATCGGAAAGCTGAAAGAGGGATACTATCAGTGGGTCGTACTCACAAGCCCGAGCGGCGCGAGGGTGTTCTTTGATGAGCTGATGAAGACAGCTGATGCAAGAGTGCTTGCGGGCTGCAGGATAGCCGCGATAGGAAAAGGCACCGAATCGGAACTCGCAAAAAGAGGCATACATGCAGACATGCTGCCTTCAAGATTCGACGGACGCACTCTCGGCGCAGAGCTCAGCAAACTGCTCAGGGCGGGAGACAAGGTGCTCATTCCAAGGGCAGCCATAGGAAACAAGGCTCTCAATGAGGAACTTTCAAAGCCGGAAGGCGTCGTCATCGACGATATTGCCACCTATGACACCGTGTACCGCGCGCCGGTATGGTTCGACGCGGCGAAGGAGCTCGCTGATCCTCATACATTTGCGCTGTTCACCAGCGCTTCAGGAGTAAGAGGTTTTGTCAGCGCTTATCCGGCTATGGACCATTCCGCAGTAAAGGCTGTGTGCATTGGAGCCATGACAGCAGCTGAAGCAGAGAAGCACAGCATGAAGGTATGGATATCTGAAGAAGCTACTCTTATATCTCTGGCAGAAAGGCTTATGCAGGCAAGTGAAGAACTTACCGGTAAAGAAAGCTAAGCAGGCAAATACAGGAGAGATGCAAATGAACGATAAAAAACAAAAGGGCATTGCGTATGGCGTAGGCGTAGGCCCGGGAGACCCGGAACTGATGACGCTGAAAGCATGCAGGCTGATACGTGAGAATGATGTGATCGCCGTGCCGGGAAAAGTTCCGCAGGAAGCGGTCGCGTATAAGATTGCGGTGCAGGCTGTGCCTGAGCTCGCGGAGAAGGAGCTGGTGCCTGTCTATATGCCTATGGTGAGGGACAGGGAGGTCATAAGGGAAAGCCATGCAAAAGCGGCTGCTCTGATCAAGTGTTATCTGGATTCCGGTCGCAATGTCGTTTACCTTACACTCGGTGATTCGACGATTTATTGCACATTCAGCTATATACAGCATATACTTGAGGCTGACGGATACGATGTGGAGCTGGTCAGCGGCATCCCTTCGTTCTGCGCGGCGGCGGCAAGGCTGGGAACATCGCTCACGGAGTGGAATGAATCGCTGCATGTGATGCCTGCTCTTCACAATACGCATGAAGGCGCTCTGGAATGGCCAGGCAATTACGTCCTCATGAAGTCAGCGAGCAGAATGCCTGAGGTAAAGAAAAAGCTCTCGTCATCGGGCTATGATGTGATCGCGGCTGAAAACTGCAGCATGGAGAACGAAAAGCTCTACAGGTCAGTCGATGAGATACCGGATGAAGCGGGCTACTTCACCCTGATAATCGCTAAAGAAAAGAAAGAAAGCAGCATCTGATGATCGAACTGCGCGGGCTGACAAAGAAATTCGGTGACTTCACCGCTGTCGACGGACTCTCCTTTGAGATAAAAACGGGAGAGTTCTTTGGATTGCTCGGGCCGAACGGCGCAGGCAAGACCACCACGATCAGCATGATGTCTACCGTGCTGCTTCCGAGTTCGGGCGAGATATATATCGACGGAACTAAGCTTACAAGAGCCGCTTCCGAGCAGAAGCGCAAGCTCGCCGTCATAACACAGGAGTATTCGATGCGTCAGGATATGACCATGGATGAGGTCATGGAATATCAGGGGCGCCTTTATTATATGCCGCGCAAACAGATCAAAGAGCGCTCCGCAAAGCTGCTCGAATTTGCGGGGCTGTCAGATTACCACAGAAGAACGGTCAGACATCTGTCGGGCGGAATGAAGCGCAAGCTCATGATATGCCGCGCACTCCTTATAGAGCCTGAAATACTTCTGCTCGATGAACCTACAGCTGGCATGGACGCGCTGTCCAGGCGTCAGATGTGGAACCTTCTCAAGCAGGTCAACAACAGGGACATGACCATTCTCCTTACGACTCACTATATTGAAGAAGCGGAGGCTCTGTGCGACAGGGTGGCCATGATCAACCGCGGCAGACTGCAGAAACTCGATTCTCCTCAGGCGCTTATTCAAGAGCTGGGAGAATTCACAGTGGATGAGACCGGTGAAGGTGACCTTAAGAGTTCACACTTTGCTACAAGGGAAGAAGCGATCCGTTACCTGGAAAACACAGGAGCAGGGTCGGTCCTCAGACAGACGACGCTTGAGGATGTATTCATAGACGTCGCAGGACGCAAACTGCAATAAAAGAGATGGGCATAATTACAGTACTCTGGGAAAAATGGGTCGAATTCAGACGAGACTTCTATAAGATCACCGTTGCGGCGATGATCTCTCCTTTGATGTACCTGATAATCTTCGGGCTCGGCATCAGAGTCACTTCCCATGGGCAGCCGTACATACAGTTCCTTGTGCCGGGCCTCGTGGCAATGTGCACCATGACGGGCAGCTTCAGCGCTATCGCCCAGAACATGAGCGTGCAGAGATTATATGAGAAGGCGCTCGATCAGGTGATGGTATCGCCGACTCCGCTGTGGCAGTTCATACTCGGACAGATAATCGGCGGAAGCCTCAGGGGGATGTACGCGGCCTGTGTGATCCTGGTGCTTACGACTCCTGTGAGACACGGGCTGGTGTTCAACGGGCTGTCATTCTTTATCATGCTGCTCAACGGCATGGTATTCGCGACTCTTGCCCTTGTGCTGTCATTCCTGGCGAAGACATACTCAGATGCTCCGAGATTCAATACATACATAATCATGCCGATGACCTTCCTGTGCAACACATTCTTCTCGACTGAGGAGATACCTGACGGATTCAGGCAGATCATCGAGATAATACCGCTGTCACAGGCAAGCGGCATGATAAGAAGCATAGCTCAGGGAGAGGCGCCGGAGATGATCGGATTCGCGGTGATCGCCGGCTGGCTCGTGATCCTCGGCTCGATTTCAGTAGTATTTATTTACCGCAAGAAGAACCTCTGATGATGAAACGCGTATCAGCAATTGCAGCATCGTTGATAATGACTTTTGTGATCCTTGTGCCGGGCGGCATATGGGATGCTTTTGCTGAGCCTATAGTTATCAAGGATGAATCAAAGGGGATAGGTGTCGAAGAGAGCGGATCTGCGCCTCAGAGGGACAGGAGCCTGCAGGACGGGACCCTGGTGTACAGCATGACTCCAGTGTACCCTGAAGATGTCCGGGAGGGCGATTATGAGCCGGACGTGATATCTGACTCGCGCTTTTTCAATATCATCCATTCTGATCTTATCAATAAAGATGGCAGAATGGACGCTGTCATAACCATCTCGAGCACCAGCTACGCATATGTATTCCAGGGAACAGCGGAGCAGGCGGCCGCCGCTGACAGCAGCGAATGGATAGCCGCAGATGAGAAGGACGGATACGGAAGCTTCAGCATCTCTGTTGAAGCGCTCAACAAGGAGATCCCATGCGCCGCTTTCAGTAAAAAGAAGCAGAAATGGTATGACAGAAATATAGTATTTCTGGCTGACAGTCTGCCGGACGGTACAGTTATGATAGAATTGAATGAAGATGGCGGCACTATAGCTGACACTCAGGATGCGGCCCTGCAGGTGATATATATCGCACTGGCTATAATAGCCGTGGGCGGTGTCCTCAATCATTTCGTGAAAAAGAGGTATTACGAATGAGTCTGTATTTTCCGTTGTTTATGGATCTTTCAGAAAAGAATGTGCTTTTCGTTGGCGCAGGCCGTGTCAACACCGGCAGGATAAAAACCATGCTCGATTTTGTGGGGAGCATCAAGGTGGTTTCACCTGAGGCCGACGCGTCCATCGTTGCGCTGGACGAAGAGGGGCGTATTTCGCTGCACCGCAGAAGGTTCGATGAGAGAGACCTGGATGGTGCGGATATTGTTATAACTTCGACCGGACACGCGGGCACTGATGTGCGCATAGCGGGCATGTGCAGGCGCCGTGGAATACTGGTGAACGCAGCCAGCGATAAAACGATATGTGATTTTTATTTCCCGGGGATAGCAAGAAAGGATCCGCTTGTTGTGGGCGTCACATCATCCGGAGAAGATCACAGCCTTACGGCAAAAGCGTCAGCGTATTTCCGGAAGCTGCTCGGCGACAAGAGAGATGACTGAAGAGAACCGCTTCGAAAATAATAAAACAAAACTGGAGGAACTGGCCGCGGACGTTCTGGATTTAGCCAGGGGAAGGCTGCTTGTGAACCTGAGGTACATGGATGTCGCCCTGACATTTCATGACAGAAAGGTGTATCATGGAAGCTTTTCTACAGACGGACGCGTCCTTTATTATGACCCGGCTTTTGTGCTCAGGACATATCGCGAATCCAGAGAGATGCTGACGAGGACCTATCTTCATCTGGTGCTCCACTGCGTGTTCTGCCATCCGTTTGTTGGTCCTGATACGGACAGAAGACTGTGGGATCTGGTCTGCGATATGGCAGCTGAGTCGGTCATCTGTGAACTCGATCTCCCGTGCACGAGGTCGGACGAAGACGGCAGCAGGCGTGACGTTCTGAGGAAGATACGCAGGGAAACAGGATTTCTTACTGCTGAAAAGATCTACAGCGCACTCCGCAAGTGTGAACTGGAACCAGTGGACACTCCTGAGAAACTGAAGCAGCTCGAAGACCTGTTCAGGGCGGATGAGCATTCGGAGTGGTACAGGGGAGAGGAGCAGCCTCCGGCTGTTCAGACAGTATTATCAGGTGAATCTATGCCTGAACAGGATGACATCAGCACGGAAGGCGAGTGGAAGGAGATAGCCGCACAGATCGAGATGGAGATAGAGACCTTCGCAAAGATCCGCGGCAGATTCGCCTCATCCCTGGTTCAGAACCTGAGGGCTGTGAACCGTGAAAAATACGATTACTCCGGCTTTCTCAGAAAGTTCGCGGCGATCAACGAAACAGTAAAAGTCTCGGACGATGAGTTCGATTACATATACTACAATTACGGACTTCAGCATTATCATAAGATGCCGCTCATAGAGCCGCTCGAATACCGCGAAGACAGCCGGATAAGGGATTTTGTGATCGCGATAGACACTTCCGGATCGGTCGCGGGTGAGGAAGTGCAGACATTTCTTCAGAAAACTTACAACATCCTGAAAAGCCGCGAATCGTTCCATAACAGGATAAACGTTCACATAATTCAGTGCGACGCACAGATACAGTCCGATGAGGTCATCACTTCCCCGGAGGACTTCGACAGATATCTCGAAAACATGGAGATAAGAGGCCTCGGCGGCACGGATTTCAGACCTGTGTTCGATTATATGGACAGGCTGGTGAAAGAAGGGGCGTTCAGCGATCTGAAAGGGCTCATTTACTTCACTGACGGGCTTGGCATCTATCCTGCTTCAAAGCCGGCTTACAAAACGGCTTTCGTATTCGTGGAGAGCGGGTACAATGTGCCTGAAGTGCCGGTATGGGCAATGAAAGTCGTGCTCAGACCTGACGAATTGTGATACCATTTGAACATGTATAATAGCTGTACTCAGCAAGGACAAAGACATGAACATCAGCAAGGCAAAAGAACAGATAAGAAACGCTATCACAGCGTATCTCACAAAGGATGACCTGGGCAATTATGTCATACCGGTCGAAAAGCAGAGACCGGTGCTCCTGATAGGCCCGCCGGGAATAGGCAAGACCGCAATAATGGAGCAGCTCGCGTCAGAACTCGGCGTAGGCCTCATCTCCTATTCGATGACCCATCACACCCGTCAGAGCGCTATCGGGCTCCCGTTCATAAGCCGCAAGTCCTATGGCGGAGAGGAATGTGATGTCACCGAATACACGATGAGCGAGATAATAGCTTCGGTATATGACCTAATGGAGACGACGGGAGTCAGACAGGGCATTCTATTCCTGGATGAGATCAACTGCGTATCCGAGACGCTGTCACCGCTCATGATGCAGTTCCTGCAGTATAAAGTATTCGGCGGACACAGGCTGCCTGAGGGATGGATAGTCGTTACGGCGGGCAATCCGTCCGAGTACAATGATTCAGCCAGGGAGTTCGACATCGTGACTCTTGACAGACTGAAAAAGATAGAAGTCGAGCCGGATTTCGATGCATGGAAGGAATACGCTTCCGCAGTTCACATGCACCCGGCTGTCATGTCTTTCCTTCAGAATAAGAGGAACCACTTCTATCACGTTGAGACCACTGCCAGCGGCAAATCCATTGTGACCCCGAGAGGATGGGAAGATCTGAGCAAAATGCTTCTTCTGTACGAGGCGAACGGGATCACTGCGGATGAGGACCTGATAGTTCAGTATCTTCAGAACGCAAAGACCGCAAAGGAATTCTCGGTCTATCTGGATCTTTTCAACAAGTACAAAGAGGAATACCCTGTAGATTCGATACTGGAAGGGGATATCCCTGAAGGACTGGCGGAAAGAGCTTCCGAAGCAGGATTCGACGAGGTATACACGCTGATCGGTCTTTTGCTGGGCAATGTGAAGGAAGAAGTGCGTGAACGTATGGAAGAGCGCCGTCTGCTCGAATCCGTTAAGCTGTGCGTCCGGGAGTTTAAGGCGGCAGCCTCAGAAGACACGGCGCCGGCGGATAATATCAAACGGCTTATCGCCCGGATCGAATCAGGACGTGAGGCAGGACTGAAAGCCCATTCGCTCACACGCGAAGAGTCAGACCGCATGCTGAGAACTGTATCGTGCCTGTATGATATGGCAGACCTTGTGTCGGAAGTTCCTGATTATGAAGCTTCTTTTGAGGCCATGCGGGAGGCTTACGGAAAACTTGCTGCCGCTCACAATGAGAAAGCGGAACATACCCGGAGCAGGATGGACAACCTTTTCAGGTTCGCTGAGAAGTGCTGGGGCGAAGAAAAGGAGATGCTGATGGCTGCGACGGAACTCACGGCTGATCCTGACAGTGTTTCGTTCATCAGCATATATGGCTGTGATGAATATTTCAGGCATAACAAAGGCCTTCTTCTTGATGAGAGAGACATCGCGATAAAAAAACAGATGGAAGAACTCGGGCTTTAGCAACATAAAGAAAAAAGGGGCTGTCGCACAATAAAAAGTGTGGCAGCCTCTTAACTTGCCCGCCTAACGGCGGGCTGTTTTGATGCTACAAAGCTGAAAGTCTTGCAAATGC
>CACZAM010000012.1 GCA_902779185.1 uncultured Eubacteriales bacterium | reverse complement strand
GCGTCCGATAGCGGTAAGTCCGCTTCCCCAGGACACATCCTTAAGATCATAGCATCCTGAAAATGCTGAATCCCCTACCACTGTCACACTGTCAGCTATTGTAACTTTCGTTACATGCACATAGCGTCCATTCCCGCTGTCATATTTCGCGTTGGTATTGAACATGTTTCTGGCTATCGTCTTAACACCGCTGCCGAATTCTACCGTAAGTGAATCCGAGTTCGAACCTGCATTTACAAATGGATTGTTTAGCCCGCCATTAGAGACTCTATCTATCGTTCCGTTCACAGTAACTGAGCTTAGATTGACGCAGTCTTTAAAAGCCAGATCTCCTATCTCAGCTATATTTTCAGAAATAACTATTGTTTCCAGTTTTTCGTTACCGGCAAATGCCGAACGTCCGATCGATCTGACTTTGTATGAAGTTCCGTCATGATCTATTGTGGAAGGTATCTCAACATTGGCCGAATTTCCATTATACGCTGTGATCTCTATCGCGCCGGTATCGATGATATATGAGAAATCCTCATATGTGTATTCAGTGGCCTTTGCAGAAGCGTTCTGTGTGGATCCCGCAATGCAAAGCATTACTGCCATAATTATAATCACCGGTTTCAAAATGTGGTTCAATGACGCGCGTGCTATAGGATTCATATCTTTTTCCTCCTAGTATTCAAGATTATTACGGCAACCAGATATATTGCCGCTTTTTCATATCTGTCTCTGATAATCAATTCAGTATTGTTTGTTCCATAAATTGTATCATAAGAATGTGCCCAAATTGTTCAGGATTTAGCGCTTTCTTTTTTTATATAGATCCATAGCGATCCTGCTTGCGTGTATGTCGATGCTTACTGCGCCTGAAAGATCGTTACGGAACGTCCTGATGCCGCGAGCTTCCAGACGTTCAAGTGTCTGTTTGTGAGGATGCCTGCAGAAATTGTTTCGGCCGCACTGTATCACGGCAATGCGTGGGCTGGCTACGTCGAGAAATGCTTCGCTTGAGCTTGTCAGTTGTTGCCTAAAAAAAAGCCGTAAGTGGTAAACCACACGTGTGGTCCTAAAAATATGAGCCGTAGGCTGCTTAGGCTTACGACTCTTACTCGTATTTGAACTCTGTCTTTCTGCAGTATTCCGGGATCTTGTCTGACCACGGCATCAGGTCGTCCAGATATTCCTCCGGCGGATCCTCATCATGTTCTAGGATCTGCTCCAGCAGATATTGACAGTATTCAAACGGTTTGAGTCCGTTCGCACGGGCGGTCTCAGCAATGCTGTACAGTACGGCACTGGACTGAGCGCCCTTTTTTGTTGAGATAATATGCCAGCTGTGTTTCCCAACACAGAACTTTCTTATGCTCTGCTCTGCGTCGTTGTTGGTCATCGGAACGATCGGTTCATCAAGGAACACTCTCAGGTACTGCTCCTGGTTCAGAGAATACATGATCGCACCGTAAAGATGCCCGCTCTTATCCAATGATGCGGTCTCAATATTACCAAGCCAGTCAAAATATGCATCTACCAGTGGCTTCACGTTTTTCTGCCTGTGTTCAAGCCGCTCTGCATCAGACATATTCCTGCCCATGTTGTCCACATGGTATATGGCGGTGATCCGCTTGACTGCTTCCGCCGCAACGCTGCCGGTGAGCGACTTGCCTTTCAGGCTCTTTACAAGCTCTGCGAATTTCCGCTTCGCATGCTCCCAGCAGCCGGCCACCTTCAGTTCATCGGGCCGCTCCTTTGCCACCTTGTGGTATACCTGGTATCCGTCTGTCACCAGGATGCCCTTGAAGTCTTTTAGGTCTTGGTGCCTTGACAACGACTTCACCATGCTTGCCGGCATATACAGCTATGTGGTGATCATGCCTGATGAACTTCGCTCTCTGTTATTCGATGTCCGAATAGACTTCATCAGGCAACCGGTCATATCCATGAGGAAAGAGCTTTGCCAGCTCCTCCTCGGACAGCTCATGCATATCCTCTGTGACTTCATCTACATGAGAAAGATCCTCTTTGCGCTTGCCTTTGGTCTTCTTCCTGCGGATGATGACGGTCTCGATCTCCGGCTCTTCCGGGATGCCATCCTCGACAAGCGCCTCTGCTTCGTTGAAAGCAAGCGGGTCATCGAGGTCGAAGTTGAACTTCATCTGATCGCTGTTCGGCATGTCTTTGACTCTCTCGGTCTTGCGTCCGAACAGTCTGTAGTTCAATACAGCTATATTCTCCTCAAGAGTCCCGACCTTCCTGATGAGCTCTGCATCCTGCTTCATCAGCTGGCTGTTCTGATCCATCAGAGTCTTGTATGCATCAGCCTGCTGAAGATACATCTAGATCATCACATCGTGTGGAATATTATTGAGTTGTTCCGCATTCAGAGCCTTGCTTTCCATAGCTTAATTTTACCATTTATGCAAGGACAAAAAAAGCTTTTTGTTGGCTGAAGTTAAGTATTTTCAATGCTTCCAGCCGTCTTGTCACCTCCAAAAATCTACACTGCATGAGTCGGCCGCACATTACGTATACGCTTTTCCTGCAGTACTTCCAGACCGTCCATGAGCCATCTGTACTGCTCCGGCGTTATGTCCCTTACCTCGGTCACACTTCGCGGCCAGCGGAACCTTCCGTCTGCAAGGCGCTTGTAGAGCAGAAGAAATCCGTCTCCCTCATAAAGCAGTGCTTTTATCAGGTCTGTTCTGCGTCCGCAGAACAGGAACAGATTTCCTTCCTCGAACGGGTCCATCTGAAATTCCTGCTGTATCTTACCTGCAAGTCCATCAATGCCCATCTTGAGATCTGTATAGCCGCATGCTATATATACATGCCTGAAGCCCGTTGCGTCATTAAGCATTGCCAAGCACCTCCATCACCATTGACAGGGTGTCTCGGCTGCACGCATTACTGACTCTGACTCTGGCTCTGCCAATTTCGATGATGACATCGGTGCCACCAGGCGAAGGAGCTGGAGAATTCGCAGGAGCCGGGAGCTCAGCAAAACTCGAAGCATGCTCCTGGAGCGCAGCCGCTCTCACTCTTCTGAGCCAGTAGAAGTATTGCGTCTCTGTGATTTCGTTTTGACGGCAGAATTCCTTTACAGTCTGGCCGCTTTCGTTGCGGGCATGTATTATTCCGGCCCATTCAGTCAGTCTGATCTGCTGTGCTGCTAAACGTGTGTCCACTTGTGAACATCCTTTACAACTTGGGAAAACTTGAAAAACTGTTACTCAAGTATTATCCCAACTTCGAAAGCTCGTGTGAATCACACTACTGGTTTACCACTTACGACCTACATGGTATACATCTTTTTTCTTGCGTGCCATAACAAAACCTCCTATGGTACATTCTTATGCTACCATAGGAGGCTGTCTCAGTTAACATTTACAGACTTTTTCTCACAGTCTCACCGGAGGCAGCACTCTGAAAGTGCTGCCTCCTTCATTTTGATCATATTGCTTTATCTGCAATCCCCTCAGGAACGCATCGCCTTAGAACAGTCCTGCTACGCTTCCGCATCCAGGGTTCTGGATGATCCACTGCTGGAGTTCTACGTCTTCGCGAACTGACTTCTTAGCAATAGTCTTTGACTTGAGTGTGTATGTAACACGTCCGTCGATTGCGTAATAGCTAGGAGTTGCGCGATCCTCTGAACGAGTTTCTACAGACATCGCGGATTTAACTCTGTTCGATCCGTCCTTTACTGTATTCTCATTTGTTCTGTTGCTTTTATAAGTATGGCTCACAACAGTCTCTACTTCTTCAAGTTCGTTGCTTGAATCGAACTGATAGACAGCATTTCCGTATGTCTCGTTACGGAGAGTCTCAATCTTAGACCTTGTTTCACTTGTCTTAGCGGACTTCAGGTTGCCCTGCTTGTCATACTTGTAATTCGTTGTTTCTTTGCTTGGCTTAGCCTTTATTGCTTTACTCTTTGTCTCTGTATAAGGCGTACCATATTTGAGAAGGGCATCGTTTGCGGCTTCAGCAGTCTTCCTCAGAGCATCATCATTAGTATACTCTACTGCTTCTTCGTCATTATACTGGGTCTTGTAATAGTATTCCTTCTCACCTGTTCCATCATTGTAGCAAGAGTATGTTGTCTTAGTAACCGAAGGAGTCCCTTCTTTCGGAGTGTATGTATCAGTATAAGACGATGTATAAGAGTACTTGTCGCCGGTTTTATCATACTCGTATCTGGTGTATTCATTATTCGTAAAGTCTGTTGTGCCATCCTTATACTTTGTGTCTTCTTTTTCGACAGTTTTTATCATACTGCCGCCATTATTGAAGTATGTATAGTCGGTTTTAGTTTCAGAATTACTCGATCTTCCGCTTCTGTAGGTATCGCTCACAACACGAGTACTTGTATACGGGTTATAGGTCGTAGTTGTTGTTCTGGTTCCGTTTGCGTATACAGTAGTGGTTGTATCAGCATCCCCGCTGTAAGTGCTTGTCTCTTTGTATGATGACTTAGTGCCGTCCTTGTAGACACGCTGAGTCTCTTCAGTAGAGTCTCTTCTTCCGTCAACATTAGTTTCAACTCTGTTCATCACACCATTATCGGTAACGACTTTCTTGGTCTTGCGGTTCTTCTTATCATATGTGTACTTTTCGACCTGAGAAGTCGTTTCTGTAGCTGACTCGCTTGATGTACACGATGAGGACTCTTTGCTTGTAGTTGTACCTTCAACAGTCTTAGATTCACCAGTATCCTCATCATAATCTTCATCTGAATCCTTGTATGTTTCTGTACTGCTATCTGTCTTTGCCGTTTCAGTAGCCTCAGTCTTTACTGTAGTAATATTTGCCTGTTTTACTCTTTTCTTTTTATCATACTTGAAAACAGTTGTTGTAACGGTCTGATCGGTAATCACATCTGTTTGTGTATTGTTGTAGCTTCTACTGGTGCCGTTTGCATTTACAGCAACTTCAACAGATTCCTTTATTGAAAAGGCCGACTCTTCCTCATTATTGCAGACTACATATTTTCCGTTGTCATCAAGCTTGTAATAAGTCTCTTTCGGTGTTTCTGTGAAATTTGAAGAGTCGGAAACATAATTCTCTGTCACGGTATATGTTCCATCTCCGTTATCCTTATATGTGATTGTTGTGGTTCCTTTATACTCAGCAGCCTTGATATTACCTGTGTAGTAATATGCGTTTGCCGATGTGTCCTCGTCAATTTTGGATCCATCCGCATTTCTGTGGTTAAAGCCTGCAATGAATTTTCCGTTGCTGAGCTCCGTAAAATCCCCAAGGTGGAGCGAAACGTTTTCTTCCTTCATGCTTCCGGATTTGACCGTAGTTGAAGTTGTGACTGCCTTTGTCGCACGGCCATTCTTATATGTATAAGCCGTTACGTCTTTGGTAGTTGTTGTTACAGTGCCGAGGCTCTGCCCAGTGGACTTGCCTGTTGTTCTGTTTGTCTTGTAGGTAGTCACCTTTTCGACATCGGTCGTTGTCTTTTTAGTGATCCTGTTCTTCTTGTTGTACTTATACGTAGTTGTGACAGTTTCCACAGTGTCACTGTGTGAGTCCTTAGTCGTATACTTTGAAACAGCTTTGGTGACAAATCCCTTTTTATTATACGTATATTTTGTGTTGTCACCGATTTCGTTCTTTTCTGAACTGACTGTATATACTTTGTTGCTGGTCTTTTTGCTTGCAGCATCTGCACTCAGAGTAGCTGCCGGCATGAATGTGACCATTACTGCCAGTACCAGAAGAACGGAAAACATCCTTTTCTTCAGCTTCATGAGATATAACCTCCAAAAAAATAAAATTGCAGAACATTAACGTTTGTTAAGGTTATTGTATCATTATTGTTGCGCCTTTTGTTGTCGATAGCTATATGCACATAAAAACGGACATATTGTTAACTGGTTATGCTAACTATGTCCGTAAAAAAGAGCTATTAAACTTCTTTGCGTCCGTGTGCTGTCAACCTTGCCGCCAGCTTCATCAGATCTGAGCAAGGATGCTCGAATACTTTCAGGCTGAAGAACGCGGTCATCGCCACGGCGATCAGTATATACACCGCATAGGCGCCTGCTATCGAGGCGTTGCTGCCGCTGAACGCCAGCCCCTTCACCTGCCCTGCCACGGAAGCATTGTATGTGCCTCCGAAAAGCACAGAGAGCTTTGGCAGCACTGCCCAGTTTCGGAACAGGTAGCATACCGGTCTGTGCCAGAAGTAAACATTCAGCGTGCGTGATCCTGTCGTTGTTATAAACCTGAAGTTTTTATCCGGAATAACGGCTATGACTGAAAATGTAATGACTAAGGCAGCTGCCCACACCGCGAGCCTGATGAGCCAGCCATAGCTGACAGCGGCGCTGCCGAAAAAGTCCGAAAGGAATTCGTATGAACGCCTTCCCGTAAACCATTTCCGGAGGCTGTAGCCTCCCCATGGCAGCATCCTGCACGCGATCAGCGAGATGGCTATCATGAGAGCTCCGGCGATCTTAAACCGCTTTTGCTCAATAAATGCGTCGAACTTCTTCATGTCGAGGTAGTATCCCAGCATGTATATCGGCAGGAAGTTTATCATACGCGAAAGGCAGAATGTGTCGCCGACTGCAGGGAAGTAACCGATCACCGCACTCAGCGCGAAAGCTCCCGTGATCATCATCCACGGCTTCACTTTCTCATCGATCCTTCGCATCACATAGAAAAGAGCCTCGTATTCCGCCATCACGAAGAGATACCATGGAATTCCCGGCTCCTCTATCCAGTGCCAGAGCGGATTCTGGCCCATGAGCGTGCGCGTAAACTGCAGGAATATCTTCAGTCCGTATCCGCAGAGGAAGAACCCCAGCACCTTGTCAAGTCGCAGGCGGGTCTCGCCTTTTATCCCGGCGGATGCCCTTTCATCAGTAATATACTGCTTATGCACCAGCCCCGACAAAAAAATAAAAGCAGGCATATGAAATGTATATATCCATAACGTCGTCCATCTTATAAGATGCGAGTCTGATACATAGTCAGTCGTCATATGCCCCAGCACCACCAGAAATATCAGCAGCGCTTTAACGTTGTCATACCTGTATATCCTCTGCTTCAACCTAGTTTACTGTGCTTATTTCTTCTACGCCCTGATTTTCTGTGTCTATCACTTCTACTCCAGGCTCTTCTGTCCCCTGTGTTCCCTGCTCTTCTGTGTCTATCTCTTCTATGCCCGGCTCCTCTGCACCGGCATCTTTCGAGTAAACATACGGGTAAAATACAGTGGCGTCAAGGTCTGCCGCAGCTGAGTCCAAATCGCTGCCAAAGCTGCCGTAAATGGCATCCATCAGCATCATTTTATACAGAAGCTTCTGCTCATCACTGCCCTTGTGTACCTCATCGGACAGTATAATAACTTTTACACCCGGTTTCTCCGCAGAAACTGTATTATAGACTTCCTCTGCTGTTGTTTTTGCCGACTCCTCGCTGTAGTTCTTTATGATCTTTACGATATATTCCGGAGTCTCACCCTCTTCTGCCAGCTTTCCCTTGCATTCATCTACCAGCTTCTTATCATGATCATCACCCTCATCAAGAGCGATTATGACTTTTGATTCTGGTGCGATATTATTTGCAGTCTCTTCGAATCTTTTGTTCCACCATCCCAGAGTGTCGTCACTCCAGTGGGCATACAGAGTCTGATCGCTTGTGCCGCTGAATTTGTCGCTTGATTTGACCTTTGTGCCGGCACCTTCATCTGCTTCTGTATACCAGCCTTCGAATTTATGCTTGTCCCATTTCGGCGAAGGCATCTTCTCAAGGCCTCCGTATTTGCCGCCTTCCTCAACTTTGATCTCGTCTTTATCCAGAGTGACTTTGTCTTCATCCTCTTCCGGGACATTCTTGACAAATGAGACTTTATACTTCTTTTTCTCAGCCTTTTTCCAGTGCGCGTACAGGGTATGGGCTTTGTCATCATTAACTTTAGTCTTTGATGTCACTTCCTTGCCGCCGCTCTTGGCCGTAAACCATCCCTTGAAGTCATATCCTTCACGTGTCGGCACAGGCAGAGTACCGTAAGTATAACCTTTTCTCACGGTCATGCCGGTCGTGCTGCACTTTGCGTCATCCGCATTCAGATCAAATGTCACCCTTACGCCGACAACGACCGGAGTCGCCGGTCTCCTTATCGGGGTCCTCTGCTGCTGGACCGGCGTTCTTACCTGAGGAAGAGTTCTTTCCGTTGCTGTTCTTCTGGCCGGGCTGTATGTTTCGCCGTCTTCATCCTCTTCATCTTCATCGTCGTATTCGTCGTCGTATTCTTCGTCTTCCTCTTCGTAGTATTCTTCATCTTCCTCGTCGTAGTATTCGTCGTCTTCGTAATCCTCACTGTCGTAGTCCTCTCCACTGTCTCTGTTGATAAGAGGTTCTTTCGCGACCGGGATACCGAGTTCGTCTCTTCGCTCCTGATATGTCTCCTGCAGCCAGCCGCCGTCATCTTCAAGAGTGGAAAGCACTTCACTGTTATTGCTTACGCGGACACGGCAGCCACACAAAAGAAGCATCATGAACATGAATGCGGCGAGTATGAGTATTCTTGATATTATTGCGTTCTTTTTCTTCATTTTCGGCATGTTATAACGCATATCTGAAATGCATCCTGAGCTTGTCCTTAAGCTTGCTGTTCTTCTTTACCGTACTGATAGTATCCTTCATGAATGCGTTCATGAGGATGCGGCTGTCTTCAGAAACCTGGTGGTCGCTGTACGCCGCCTCGCTCCACAGTTCATACATTTCCGTGAAGCGGTTTAAATATGATTCTTCGAACTTTTCCTTTACGGACGGTATCATGGATGTGAACGCAGGCTCCGGCAGATCCACTCCAAAGCCCTGAAGCCAGCGCACCGTATATGGGAACATCGCCGTCACCGCCTCACGCGGATCCTTACTTGTTATGCCCCTGCGGTATAACGCGCGGCGTTTTGCAAGCCTCCTGTGTATCAGGTACGCTGCCGCTCCCGCAGCGGCGACTATTGCTATAATAAAACCGATGATCACAAAGCTGCCGTTACCGCTTTCCTCGTAGGATTCGTTTTCTTCCTCCTCGCTGTACTCTTCATCATATTCTTCGCTCTCATCATACAGATCTTCTTCCATTTCATCGCCGGATTCGATCAGTGCAGTATTGAACGCGAATCTGTCTCTGAAATTCTCATCCATTTGCGAGATGCCGTAGATCTCGCCCGGATCTGCAAGTATTACTGCGCCAAACAGCAAAAGAGAGGCAAGCATGACGGGCAGTACGGACAGCACTCCCCCTCGTGACATGGATATGAGTACAGCGGCAGCAAAGACAGCCACGCACGGTATGGCAGGCAGAAGCCCGTAATACGCAAGAGCCAGCATCACCGCGGCAGCAGTCACAAAAGCTGTCACACGTCTGAATTTCAGCGGAGGCAGCGCTGTCAGAAGTCCTATGAGGCAGGATGCCCATGCCATCCCTATGCGGCTGCCTGCAACGGACGCGTAGTCACCTCCCGGCACCCTGTCATAAAGATATGCCTGAGCCTCTTCCGCAACATCATAAAAGCTGTTTATCAGCATGGCGAGTCCGCCCAGTATAGTGCTGCGCCATATAATGAGTGTGATCAGCAGTATTCCAGCGAGAACCGCGGCAATTATAAACCTGAGCTTCCCCGGTTTAAGATATTCCGCAGTCGTTATTGCCATAAATACCACAAGGCACGGCAGAGCGCAGAGTATAAGCACCGGCTCATATATGCACATGCAGAAGATGCTGAGCGCAGAAGTGATCAGAAGTGCGCATGAAAGGTTGCGCAGCAGAACGTTCTGCCAGCCGGCATGCTTTTTTTCAGCACTGACCGTCATGATCGGTTCAGAAGGTCTGACCACCACGTCAAAACCCTGACCGGCCTCTGCAGCAGCGGGCATTTTGCCCCTGAAGCGCGGCAGATGGAACCGGCGGCTATGCTTCGCAGTTTTCTCCCTGAAATTCAGTTTTGGCTTTTTTATGTTCAATTTCATCTATTATATTTCGATTCCGGCCGTGTCTTCCCTATACGTTGATGTCTGGAATCCCACCACCGTCAGACTTCCCTCGGTGACGGTCCCCTGCTCGCCGTATCTGAGTACGGTTGCCTGACAGCCGTTGCTCAATACATCGATGTTCTGAGGGATACGCGATCCCACTATTACAACATGCACGTATCTGTCATCCGCCAGATCGCGGCTGATGCTTGCGAACGCGCTCGGAAGCGATACCGGCATTGACAGATAGCTGTCAGCGGCTTCGTTCTCTTCATCCTCATCGGCGACCCTCTTGATGACTGCCCGCCCGGATTCCGGATCGGTCCATGCGGCATAGCAGACCATGTCGTTCTGTATGAGTGCATGTATAACAGATGCATATACAGAGGCCACAGCATCAAGAGCCTCGGTGTCATGCGCCGCATCCGCCGCGTTATCGAGAATCAGAAGATACTGGTCTGACTGAGGGCTGCCGAGTTCTCTTACCAGAAGCTTGTCGGTCTTTTCCGAAAGCTTCCAGTGTATGTTGCTTACAGGATCACCGGGTACATATTCCCTGATATCCACGGTATCTCCCGACACGGTGCCTCTTGTCTTGTTCGACTCCATGTCACTTTCAGGCATGGCCGCGACTGCGGCGGATGCCATGCGGATATCATATATGTCAGGCATCACAGTAAAGCCTGTCCTGTATTCTGCTCCCGTCTTGCGGCTCCATATCCCGAGAGGATCCATTATGCGCAGCTGTCCGGCAGTAAACTCATAACGGCCGGCATGCGGCGGATCCATTTCTATCTCTATGTTCCTGGAAGCATGCGGCCCGAGGCTCATGTTTATGTGATGCGTATCGGTCCCGCCGTTTCTCAGGTTAGCGCAGAGCACATCCGTCTCTACGGCCGCTGCCGGAAGTATTCCTTTGTTTCTGAAGCTCAGCACGTATTTCCTTTTGCCTTCTTCCGTTACTGCCTCACTGACTGACAGTTTGGTCTTGTCCGCAGTGAGCCTGAGCATGGCATAGGACAGCGGCAGAGCTGCGATGAGCGCGACAAGAAGCGCAAGCGTAACGCTTCCGTTTGAAAAGAAGTACATTATTGCCGCGGATAATACCAGCAGCACCCACGCTATGATCCTTTTGCGCATCTTTGTCTCCGGCGATCAGATACTGTAAGGCGGCTTCACGCTGCTGAGGATCTGCTCCAGCACATCCTTAGTAGTTGTCCCGGCAGCGCGCGCCTTCTGTGTGAGAATGATCCTGTGGGAACACACATCAATGAATACGTCTCTGATGTCCTCTTCCTTTACAAAGTCCCTGCCGTTCATCAGCGCGGAAGCTTTTGCCATGTGACTTACCGCGATCGCGCCACGCGGACTTATGCCCAGCTCTGTGCTCTGGATGCTGCGCGAAGCTTCTACGAGGTCGGTAATATACGCTACCAGAGGCTCCTTTATGGTCACCATAAGAGTAGCTGACTGCATGGTCTTTACCGCCTTTTCAGTAACAACCTTTCTTATCTGTGTATAAGGGTCGGCAGTCTGCCTTCCCTGAATAATGCGGATCTCGCTTTCCCTGTCAGGATATCCTACTTCCAGCTTAACAAGGAATCTGTCCATCTGCGCATGCGGCAGCATCTGTGTTCCGGCAGCTCCTACCTGGTTTTCTGTGGCGATCACTATGAACGGATCAGGAAGGAAGTGGACGACGCCGTCTACTGTTACCTGGCGCTCCTCCATTGCCTCAAGAAGGGCTGCCTGAGTACGGCTCGATGTTCTGTTTATTTCATCAGCCAGCAGCAGATTGGTATTATTGATGATTCCCGGCATGTAGGTGAAAGCGTCCTTCTCTTTATTGAAGACCGAGAATCCGACAATGTCTGACGGAAGCACATCCGGTGTGCACTGTATTCTGTTGTACTCAAGTCCAAGTGTTTTTCCCAGCGCCACAGCCAGTGATGTCTTGCCGACTCCCGGCACGTCATCGAGAAGAATATGACCATTGGCAAGTATGCTCATAAGCACCTTCCTGATAACGTCATTCTTACCGATTATTACCTTTCCGATCTCCTCTTCGATCGACTGCGTCGCATGATGTATGGATTTTACAGTTTCTTCACGCATCTGTATGCCTCCGTTATGTTTTTATTTTTTTTTTTGCCCGTTCTTTTCAAAACCCACGCAAGTATGATAAACCCGATTATCGTTATAATACTACCATATTTTACAAACGGGTTACTGTATTTTAATGTAATCTCGTGTTTCCCCGCGGGAACATACGCTCCGAGGAATGTCGTGTCCAGTTCGCTGATCTCCTCTGCTCTGCTTCCGTCCACATATACATCCCAGCCGGCATGCTCGGGTATTGAGATCAGCAGGATGCCGTCCCCGTCCGTATCTATCGTCCCCTCTACCCTTTTGTCATTATAGGCAGTCACTTCATACGCGTTTTTGACACATTCGGACGCGTGCCTGTCAAAAGAAGCCGTGCTCATCGCGGATACGTACAGCCTGTCATATGTGTAATCGCCCTTGTACGGCAGGCTTACAGTGATCTCATAGTCCCCGGAGCAATGGCCCATGTTGAGATCGTGATTTACCAGACCGCTTATCCCCTGCCTGCTGTGCTGATTCAGCACTTCACTTTCCACAGTCCCGTTGTCAGCGTACAGCAGGTATGATCCGCCTTCTCCATCACCTTTAGCGTTGCGCCTCAGATCGTCAAAAGAAACCACAAGCTGGCTGTCCGGAACATCCTTCACAGCAATTGTAAAGGACGCGTTTCCCTTATCAGTTTTTATCCTGTTCTTTCCGAATTCCACACCGTCAGTCTTTATGACCTCATACGGCACATCCTTTATGTCGATATCCAGATCTGTTGTCCTGACAAGCGGTATGTCACATTCTGAAGCCTCTTCATCCGGTATGACCGCGGCCTGAAGCAGCGCCTGCTCCTTTTCGAGCCTGTTCAGAGTATCAAAATCGCTTTCGGTGATCGCCTTTTTCAGCACGAATCCAAGGCCTGCGTCGTATTTGCTTTTAAATACGGATACTCCGTCTATTTCCCCTGTCTTTTCAAAACCGTATCCTGCGTAATTATCGGAATCTGCGGTTTCAGAATTATTCGAATCGCTTCCCAGGAAGTATCTGACACCGAACAGGAAATCCAATCCCATCCGGTTGCCGTTGGAAAGCATGTAAACGCGCCTCGCGTATCCGTAGCTGTTACCCAGATCTATATTGAACTCAGTGAGCTTTTCAGGTATGCGGCTGTTATATATGAATATGTTGTTCGTCTTCCACCATATGCTTTCATTTGCCGGGAATATCAGTCTTGTATGCCTCAGCATCCCGTCAACGGAGTCTATTCTGTAGAAACCTTCGTCTTCGATCTTATTGCCTGCCCTCAGCGGCGAGCTCTGAAGATGGTTATATACGGACGCGTTCCTCGCAAAGTTGTCGATGCGCGTGCCGATGCCGTATGACCAGCCAAGCGACAGCGATATGAGCGGTATCACAAAGAACGCGGCAAGCACAGCCCGGCTCATCTTCTCTTTTCTTCTTATCACGGCAAAGAGAATCAGTATCACCAACCCGGCCGCCAGCTGAAGAGGCACAAAGACCCGTCCCGCCTTATCCAGGGAAACCGCACCGGCTTTGTAAAGCCCCTCCGTCCATATTGCGATGAGCGCGAGACCTGAAGCCGCCAGCAGTATGCTCCCTTTCTCCTTCAGCCGTTCCGTATCGAACTGCTCCGCTGCGCTCCATACGGCAAACAGGACCACTGTATAGGACCACCTGTAGGATACATAGCTGAAGCCGTTGAACATGCTGCAAATCACCGGGATCTGCATCATTATCAAAAGCAGCACGGTCATGATCGTGTTGGTGTTCTTTCTGGTACAATGCCTTATCGCGACAGGCAGCAGCATTATTATAAGAATGCCGAGGCCTATGTCTTCATAATCATAGGAGGCGCCTGTTCCCAGCAGTATTTTTCCAAAAGAGCTGAGCATGTCCATGTCCGGCACCAGTCCGTATGACACGGCATTGGTGCTCTCGGTAGACGCCCTTGTAAGCGTGGACACGGCAAACAGCCAGCTGAAAGCGGGCAGCATGATGCCCAGTGTACCGTAACCGATGAATCTGCCGAAGACCGGCGCGAATTCCTTCAGTCTGAATTTCTCATTATACGCGAAGTACCTCAGGATTATGTAAAGGACGATGGTGATCCCCGACATATACGAGAAGTAGAAGGTGAAAAGCATGTAATACGCCACCATGAGGATGTACATGACCGGGCGTTTGCCTTTGTATATCCTCTCCACCGATGTCACAAGCAAAGGGAACAGGAATATGTTCTTCAGATTTTCGCTCTGCCTGAGCGCGAGTCCCACGAAGCACGCGGAAAAAACATAGAGGATGGCACCGAGAAGGCACTGGTCTTCCTTCAGATCCACTTCCTTTCCAAGGATCAGGAAAGCTATTCCGCCGAAATACAGCCTGAGAAGCGCGGCCACCGTAAATCCGAGCTCAATATACCGGATAGGGAACATCGCTCCTATGATCGAAAACGGATCGACAAAATTCTCCAGCGGCTCGTCGAGGCCCGTCCCTTCATACCACGACCACCATGAAAAGCCCTCTCCGGATGCTATATTACTTAGCTGGTTTCTGATCTCGATAAGCCTGAAAGCTCCCTGCCTGAATGCGTCATGGAACTGCATGAAGCTCCTGTGAGTGATTATGAGCACTCCAAAGAGTCCTGCTGTAAACAGAGCAAACAGCAGTGTATACTGCAGCAGAAGTCTGCCGCCGCTCTCTTTTTTCAGAGCGTTACCCGTCCCCAAACATGCACCCTTTCTAATTCAGCGAGAACATTTTCTTCTTTCCGAGGTAGCCCGGTCCGTATACGAACATCACAAGATCCGGGTCCGTCTCTTCTATGAGTTCCTTCAGCGTTTCACTGCTTTCGTAATACCTCTTGTCTATGACATTCACCCTGTGGAACATGTTTGTCATGAAAGCAGTTACCGGTATTCCGTAGCTGTCCTTAAAGATGATCACACTGCTGTCATCATCCACATTGTTGTTTATCGTCTCAGCTCTGCCGTAGTCTCCGCCCCAGTATGTATAGTACGCGCTGTCGTCAAAGCTGTAATGCTCAGTGTCTTTCTCCATGTCCATGACGGTCTCTTCAAATGAGCCGTCTCTTTCCGAATGGCCCGTCTCACTGCTGTCGATCCCGGCATGAAAATCCGTGTCGAAAGCCGGCGTGATCACAGTAAAATCATCAAGGCCGACGTAATACCTGCCGGTCCTGCGGCCCTCCGCGCCAAGGAACGCGTCCCTGTGCGTATCGAAATCATAGTTTGAAGGATCCAGTACCTCCTTGCTGATATTGAACCCGTAATCTTCATTCAGCAGTTTCCCGGTACTTACTGCCACGTCGAACGCCGTCTCTGTCGTCCAGTGATGATCCGTTTTATAGAAACCGTCCGCACCGTTATCCTTTATCCACTCCCTGGCATCAACATAAGTGACATTCTGCTTATCCAGCTCTTTGACAAAGAATTCCAGCTTGTCATAGGTTTTGTTGCTGATCCCCGGCATCAGATCCTCTTCTGAAAAACAGGTCTTGCTTGGAGCCTGCACATAGAGGCTCGCTATGCCGCGTTCGCTCAGCCAGTCCTGAGTTTTCTTCAATTCCGCCGCCGCTTTCCTCATCTTTTTCTTTGACGCTGTCGAACTGACCGAGACTACCTTGCCATTGCCCGTTCTGATCGTATCGTTCTGCGGATCAACGTCATATATATAGTCTCTCTGCATCACGCCCTGATAAAAGCCGTTTATATTTATGAATGGATATGTCACTCTGTCTACGGATTCAACGTCAGCCGCCGCTGCGCGCAGCCTTTCTTTTCCGCTCTGCTCCGAAAGGTTCCCGTAAGTCTCTGCAATATTGAACGCAAACATCACAAATACCACGATCATAAAGATCGCGCCGGGGAGAAGCTTCAGTATGGCTCCTCCTGATCTGTTATTGCTCTGCGCTTCTTCCTTACGGTCTTTCACCTTCTGTTACCCTTCTAGAAATTGAAATAGATAAACGGGTTGTATGATCCCTTGACGATAAACGAGACTGACACAAGCAGTATCACCGCTATGGCAAACGGTCTTATCGCGTCTGCCGCTTTTTCAGGTATCAGCTTCTCTGTGAAGTATTTCAGCAGAGGAACGCTCACGATCACGCCAAGGAGCATTGTAGTCCAGTTTTCTGCCAGATAAAACGACGCTGTGCTGTCCCAGAGAGGATTTCCGGCCAGACCGAACATGGCTTTTATCATTGCGGCCGCGCTTCCCAGATCATCAGCTCTGAACAGCACCCACAGTATGTTTACGACGAGCAGCGTATAAACATGCGAGATGAGCGCAGGTACCTTCATTTTCTCGAAGCCGGTCAGCTTTTCAAGAATTATCAGTATACCATAAATTACGCCCCACAGGATAAACGTCCAGTTGGCTCCGTGCCATATTCCGGTGCACAGCCATACCACGGCAAGATTGAATATCTGGCGCTTCAGCCCCCTTCTGTTGCCGCCGAGCGGGATGTACACATAGTCTCTGAACCAGCTGCTCAGGGATATATGCCATCTTCTCCAGAATTCGCTGACAGTACGGGAGATATATGGAAAATTAAAGTTCTCAAGGAAGTGGAACCCGAACATTCTGCCGAGGCCGATTGCCATGTCGGAATATCCCGAGAAGTCAAAGAATATCTGCAGGCTGTATCCTATGGAAGCAAGCCATGCCGCTCCCACACTTATCTGCGAGCTGTCCATGGCGTAGATGCTGTCTACCATTATTCCCATTAGATTGGCTATCAGCACTTTTTTGCCCAGGCCATATACGAATCTGCTCGCGCCTTCGCTCAGATCACGGGCAGATACGCTCCTGCAGCCGATCTCTTTTGAAATAGTGGAAAACCTTACAATTGGACCCGCGATCAGCTGCGGGAAGAACGTTATGTATAAAGCAACGTTAAAGATGTTCTTCTGAACGAGAGACTTGTCTCTGTATACATCTATGCAGTATGACAGAGCCTGGAATGTAAAAAAGGATATTCCAATAGGCAGCGCCACCCGCTCAAAATCAGTGCTGCTTCCGGTCAGCGCGCTGAGGTTTATCCTGAAAAAGTTGTAATATTTAAAATAAAACAGATATGAGAGGTTGAGCAATACATCAAGCGTCATCAGGAGTTTGCGCTTAAGCACATTGTCGGTCTTAGTGAGCAGAAGCGCGATGACATAGTTCACGATGACCGAGAACGCCAGAACGAGCACTACCAGATGAGCTCCATACGCGTAAAACAAAATGCTGACAAGCAGCAGCCATAGATTCTTCAGCTGTGTTTGCCGGCATAATACGTATCCGATCAGAGTGACCGGAAGAAAGAAAAACAGAAATATCTGACTTGAAAAAACCATTACTTATTCTATCGAATCCAGGGATTCACGCATTTTTGTCGCGCTTATCAGGAGTCTCATCCGCTCTTCTGCGGTCAGCCTTTCCTCCAGTCTGCGTTCAACACCGTTTACACCGACAATCGAAGGCACACTGATCGCCACATCCTCAATACCGTACTCTCCCTGCAGTGTTGATGTCACCGGCGCTATCGTCAGTCTCTGGTTGAGCACGGCATCAGCAAGCGAGCATACGCATGTTGCGATCCCGTAGTGGGTCTTTCCCTTGGCTTCTATGATACTGGCTCCCATGCCTTTCACTTTTTTATACAGCATTTCCTTCTGCTCATCGCCCCACTCGAGGCCGACATTCTCGCAGTATTCTTCCATCGGGATTCCCGCGATGGAAAGTCTGCTCCATAAAGGGAACTGGGTATCACCGTGCTCACCCACTATATTGCATTTAATGGCAGGTATTCCTATGCCTATATAATCTGAGATCGCTCTGACAAGCCTGGATGTGTCAAGTATGCATCCTGTTCCGAAAACTATCCCGTTTGGCAGACCCATCCATTCTGCCACTTTGTAGGTCAGGATATCTACAGGGTTCGAAACCACCATGATAACACCGCGGGTGTAATATTCCTTGATATTGTCGGTAACCTGTCTCATGATGCTGATGTTGTCCGCGATCATGTCGAGTCTGCTTTCTCCCGGCTTCCTGTTGCGGCCGGCAGTTATGATGATCAGGTCACAGTCTGCGCAGTCGGAATAAGTGCCCGCGCATACGGAAGATGTTCCCATATACGGGATACCGTGCTGAATATCTTCAGCCTCCCCCTCTGCCTTTTTGGTATCAATGTCGATCAGACAGATCCTGCTTGCCAGGTCTCTGATCGTAAGCGCATATGCTATAGAAGCGCCTACAAAACCCGCTCCTATTATTGCTACCTTGCGGTTATTGATCGATCTGTGCATGTATTTTGCTTTTTCATTCATTTTTAGCTCACCGTATCTTCATTCCGATTCTTTATCCGCTGTATTGCGCTGTTTATCATGTTGATCACGAAGCTCTTGCTTTTTGCTCTTTCCGCGTTCTCGATCTCACTGACTGTCGGATTCATCATATCTGAAATCGCAGACGTGCATTTCGATACGGAAGCCGGGTCTGCCCGGTAAACCGAAAACATCTGTGACTGCGTGAGAGAGGCAACATAGTCCATATCGTATTCACCCTCTATCTTCTGGGTCTCAACATCCCACGGACTCAGGTCAGTCAGCTGCATCTTCGCAAGCTCTGTCATTTCCTCCGGGGACATGTTTGTTGAAAGATTGTCGCCTGCAGCAGCCATGATGTCTCCATACTTTGTGAGCATCGTAGTGGAGGAGGTCATTTTTTTGATGATAGCCTTGATGACCCTCTGCTGATTCTCTACACGTATGGAATCCTGTCCCTCGAACGCGTGGCGTTCCCTGGCAAAGTAGAGGGCCTTGCTGCCGCCCATCTTGTTCCATCCCTTTTTATACTTGTACCCTTTGAGACTGCTTTCAAAGGCCACCGGTGAATAGACACTTATGCCGTCCATGGCATTTATTATGTCTTTTGCGCCGGTGAAGTTCATCTTTACATAATAGTTGATATCTATGTTCAGCCAGTCCTCGACCGTGTTGAGCGTCTCGTCCACCCCGTAAACACCGGTATGTGTCAGCTTATCCATCTGCTGAGCTGTATGCAGTTTTACATATGTATCTCTCGGGATCGATGTCAGCAGCACCTTCTTTGTGAACGGATTTATAGTCATGATCATGTTCACATCACTTCTCTCCAGATCAAGGCCCTTTTCGCTCTCCCACTGATCTATTCCCGTGATATATACGTTAAAGGGAGTGCTTGTCACATCGACACCCTTTGATACCGGACCAACCGCCTCGGCCGTGCTGCTGCCTATCCTGTTTAACATGTTGTAAGTGCTTCCCATGAAATTAGTAACAAAGGCAAGCACTCCGATGAAGCATACCGCGAAGATGATCCCGATGATCCTCTTCCATCTGTATCTGCTCGCAAACAGGGAGCATGTCAGGACCAGCGAAGCAACAGCAACGACTGAAAGAATGACTGTCAGGTCTGAAGGGAGTATGTCGGCAATGATCATTATGCAAAAAAAGCCGATAGTAACCACAGCCATTATCAGAAGTGCAATGACGTATGGCTTTCTGGAAGGAAAGAATCTTCTCTTACTGTTCTGCGCGTGCTTTGACTTATTAGGTTTTTCTTTGCTCTTATTCCCCATATCAGCTGTCTTTTCCGGAGTCCTGATTTTCCATCTTTTCCAAATACTCGGCGACATGCTTATCAATTATCTGCTCGGATCTCTCTTCAGCTGCGATCTCTTCGTCTACCTGCTGCTGCGCCTTCGCGCGGAGTTCTTTCCTGCGCTCACGCTCATAGTTGAGGTAATCCACGAAGTTTTCCTTTTCTATCTCGCTCATGTCCTGGGTGATTATGGTTTTCAGCCCCTTCTTTTTGCGTTTCGGCACGATGATTATGCACAGATAAAGAAGAGCTATCATAAACAGAACGAACGCATCCTTGTAGATCTCACGGCTTATAAGGACCGCCACCTCTCCCATTATGCCGACTATGCCGTACATGATGAGGACCGATCTCCTCTGTCCGAATCCCGCGGCCATCAGATGGTGGTGAAGATGACCCTTATCTGCAGCCATTATTGATTCATGTTTGAGCGCACGCCTCAGCATGGCAAGTGATGTATCGAAAATAGGGACTGCCAGAGTCAGCATAGGAATCAGCGCGCCTACAACAGTTGCCTGCTTCAGAGGAGATATCACTGAGAGGACTGCTATCATGTAGCCAAGATATAGAGCGCCGCCGTCTCCCATGAATGTTTTCGCAGGAGAAAAGTTGAACGGAAGAAAGCCTATGCATCCGCCGGCCACAGCCACGAGCGCTATGCATACAGGCATGGAGCCAAGTCTCGCGCCGTGTATGTATGCCACATACGCGAGGCTCAGCGACATTATTGCCACACAGCCCGCTGCCAGTCCGTCAAGTCCGTCCATGAGATTCACCGCATTGGTGATGCCGACTATCCAGAATACGGTGATTATATATCCGACTCCGGTGCTGAGAATGAGATTCGCATGCGGATCTGCAGTAGGAATGCCGAAGAAATCGCTTATGAAGGTGATCCTTATTCCCAGGGCATACACCAGAGTTGCTATGCCCCATTGTCCGAGGAATTTGTATATCGGCCTGAGATCTCGTATGTCATCGGTGATCCCGAGCAGGTACATCAGTATGCCGCCGATCATGGCAATTTTGATCCTGCTGTTCATGCCGGCAGGTATCACCATTGCCGCCATTGAGCCGAGAAATATCGCCATGCCTCCGAAGCGCGGGATAGGTTTCTTGTGGACTCTCCTGGCATCCTTCGGCCTGTCTATCACACCGAGCTTATGCGCAATGCGTATGCTAAGCGGGCTGGTCACGTAAGCGACCACCACACTTATGATCAAAGATTCAATTATTTTGCTCAGATAGTAGCTTACTCCAGGCATAGTATCAGTTATTTTTTATAGAACTCTCTGATCTTATCCGCGATGAACTCTACATTGTTGAGGCCGAGTCCGTAATACATCGGCAGTCTCAGCAGACGCTCGAATGTGTTGGTCGTATATCTGTCCTCTCCGCAGAATCTGCCGAATTTTGATCCGGCCGGAGCGCTGTGGAGCGGAACGTAATGGAATACCGCAAGTATCCCGTTATCCTTGAGGAACTTTGCAAGAGCAGACCGCTCCTGAATGTCCTTAGTCTTTATGTAGAACATATGCGCGTTGTGCTTGCATTCTTCAGGAATTACCGGAAGCTCGATCACTCCCTGCTGCGCGAGAGGGCTCAGCAGCTCGTAATAGGCATCCCAACTTGCCATCCTGTCGTTATAGATAGTATCTGCTTCTTCGAGCTGCGCGTACAGATAGGCAGCGTTCAGCTCGCTTGGCAGGAACGACGATCCCATGTCTACCCATGTATACTTATCTATGACTCCCTTGAGGAATTTGCTCCTGTCGGTACCCTTCTCTCTGATGATCTCGGCTCTGTCCACCTTTTCCTCATCTCTGATCAAAAGAGCTCCGCCTTCACCCATGCTGTAATTCTTTGTTTCATGGAAGCTGTAGCAGCCGTAATCCGCTATCGATCCGAGAGCTCTGCCCTTATATTCGGACATGACTCCCTGAGCAGCGTCCTCTACAACGAGGAGTCCGTGCTTCTTTGCGATATCCATGATAGTGTCCATCTCGCAGCCTACACCGGCATAGTGAACAGGCGCTATCACCTTTGTTTTATCTGTGATCGCGTTTTCTATCAGTTTCTCATCGATGTTCTGCGTGTCCGGCCTGATATCCACAAATACAAGGCTCGCGCCTCTCGCAACGAATGAATTCGCAGTCGATACAAATGTGAACGATGGCAGAATGACCTCGTCTCCCGGGCCAACTTCTGTCAGCATCGCTGCCATGTCAAGAGCCGTGGAGCCCGAAGTCGCGAGCAGGCACTTGCTTGTGCCGGTCCTGTCCTCGAACCACTTGCTGCACTTTTTTGTAAACGCTCCGTCTCCGCAAATCTTGTGCGAATCGATGGCCTCGTTGATGTATTCTTTCTCCCTGCCGACATAAGGCGGCACATTGAAGCTGATCATTTCCCTAATCTCCTTTTTTGAAGCACAGTTATTTAACGGTTGCCGTACATCTTCTCGTAGTACTGCTGGTACTCGCCGCTGATGATGTTTTTCCACCAGTCTTCGTTATCGAGATACCACTGGATGGTCTTTCGGATCCCGTCCTCGAACCTGGTCTCCGGAAGCCACCCGAGCTCGTTGTGTATTTTTGTAGGGTCGATCGCGTAACGCTGGTCATGTCCCTTGCGGTCCGTTACGTATGTTATGAGGCTCTCCGGCTTTCCGAGCTGTTCAAGAATGATTTTTACGACCTCGATATTGGCTTTTTCATTATGCCCGCCGATGTTGTACACCTCTCCGACCCTGCCGTTATGCAGTATGAGGTCGATGGCCCTGCAGTGATCCTCTACGTAGAGCCAGTCGCGCACGTTGAGGCCCTCGCCGTATACAGGCAGCGCCTTATCTGCCTGGGCATTCGCTATCATCAGCGGTATGAGTTTCTCAGGGAACTGGTAAGGTCCGTAATTGTTGCTGCATCTGCTGATAGTGACAGGCAGGCCGTATGTGCGGTGGTATGCCATTGCCAGAAGATCTGCCGAGGCCTTGCTCGCTGAGTAAGGGCTCGATGCCGTGAGCGGCATCGTCTCGACAAAGAACAGATCAGGTCTGTCGAGCGGCAGATCGCCGTATACCTCATCTGTGCCCACCTGATGGAATCTGCTGACTCCGTATTTTATGGAGGCGTCCATCAGCACCTGCGTTCCCAGTATGTTGGTGCGGAGGAACAGTCCCGGATCCTCTATGGATCTGTCTACGTGTGACTCAGCTGCGAAGTTGACAACGATGTCGAAGTTTTCTGCCGCAAACAGCTCGTCTATCGCCTCTTTATCCGTAATGTCCGCCTTTACAAACTTGAAATTCGGTTCATCGATCGCAGGCGCGAGAGTCTCAAGGTTGCCCGCGTATGTAAGAGCATCAAGCCCGACGATCTCATAGTCAGGATGTGCCTTAAGCATATAAAAAACAAAATTGCTTCCGATGAATCCGGCCGCGCCGGTAACAAGGATCTTCATAAGTGTATCTATCCTTTCTGTCTTTTTATTTTTCCAGCCTGTACTCGATGTAGTTTTCATCCGTAGCCTCCATTACGGGGCCGTCTTCATCTTTGATTTCTGCCGTTATCCTGCAGTCCTCTCCGCAGTCTATGGTCAGTGATCTGCTCTTTTTTTTCTTCCAGGTTCCCGTATAATCCTTACCCATGAGGGTCACTTCGCACTCGCCGCTCTTCTTCAGAGTAAATGATCCGATGCCGTTATAGCCCATAGCGTCCGCGTCTTCGGCAGTCATGGTCACATCATTATACTCTGCTGTAGTCACGACCCAGTACCCGACCGGCGACAGGGAATTCTTTATGGAATAAACTCTGTATACAACAAAAACTGCCGATGCAATGATAAGAATCATCAGCACAGCCAGTATTATTTTAAGCGTTTTTTTCCCCTTTGAACCGTTCTCCATCCTGTCTCCGCAAGCACCCTTACGGGCGGGTTTTCATAAAAGGTCTAATCACTGTATTATACCGCGTTACAGGCTTCTTCGCATCAATTATTAATGATTATTTCTTGAGTTTATCATCCACATGATGTAAAAAGTATATATACATTGTAGGTAAGATCACGGCGGCGGGAGGATATACGGTTTTGCAGGATGCAGTAAGGTTCAGCAGAATAAGAAGCATAATGCCGGTTTTTTGCGTACTGGCAGTTTTTGCCCTGACCCTGACCGGCGTTAGGATCTATGGCGCAAGCGTTCCCGGCCTGCTCATTTTTCTGTGTTTTGTGCTGTTCTATGTTCTGTTCCCGGGGCTGCTGATACTGCGGTATGTTCCGCTTGGCGATCACAGCTTCTCAACGCACCTCACCGCAGGAGTGTTCACTGGCTGGGCTTTCGAGCTGATACTTTACTTCATTACGGATGTCATCGGCACAAACATACTGCTCTACGCATGCGGGCCGCTCATGTCACTGGCCTTTGCAGTGCTGGTTTTAAGGAATGATCCTGCGGATAAGCTCAGGGATCTCTCCGGAAAGATCAGATCCGTTCCCGTTTGCGCCTGGGTCTTCTTTCTGCTGGTGCTTCTGTACGCGATGATGACGACTCAGTATCTATATCTGGCGCCTTCACTCAGCGACTTCATCCATGTCAACCCTGACAAGGCCTACCATATGGGGCTCATCGACTCGCTTTCACATGATTATCCTTTAATGAGCCTCTGGATAGACGGGAGACAGATAAACTACCACATTTTCACGGAGATGCTTTACTCGATCCCGGTAAGGCTCTTTGATCTTGATGCCGATTTCATGCTGCTGTCGTGCGGTCCGTTCTTTACGGCCGGAGTTTTCAGCGTGTCTCTTTACAGCTTTTTTTCAGAGATGTCAGATCATCCTGAACGTGCCGGATTATACTCCTTGCTTGTGATACTGGCTGACCTTTTTATAGCGCGCTCTTACTACAACTCCATCGCCTATAAATTCATCATTACGAATGACAACGCGGCCGGCTTTGGTGTAGCGGCAGCGTTCCTGTTCGCGATACTTCTTAAACTCTTCGAGAAACAGAGCAGGGATCCGGATTTCAGGAGCATGCGGCCGGCCATATTGCTCGCGGTCACAGCCATGCTGGCGACCGGGATCAAAGGCCCTATCGGTGCCGTGCTGATCTGCGCGCTCTGGGGCACCATGATGCTCGGCTGGATCCTTAAAAAGCTTCCGTTTAAATACATTGTGCCGCTTATGCTTATAACCGTAGGCTTTGTATTCATATACATTGAGATACTTGGGTCTAAAGGCCAGACAAACGGCGGTGGAGATTCCATCTTCGCGCTCGCAAATATTACCAATATCTGCTTCTGGAAGAAGCCGCTCATAGCCTCTCTCAAGGCAATGGGTGTGCCTTCGGTGATCCGTCTCGGCATAGTCTTTCTGGTATTCCTTGTCTTCTACCTTACAGCGTTCTTCCTGCCGTTCTGCATCGGGTATGTAAGGGAGCTCATTCTGGTGCTTTCAGGCAAAAAGGAATTCGAAGTTTACAGGGTGTTCATATATGCCGTTTTCATGGTCGGTTTTGTGGCGATGTTCATACTGAACTACAGCGGCCACAGCCAGATATATTTTGGTCTTGTGTCCGTCTTCTTTGCGCCGCTGATTGCCTTCTGGCTGTTTGAAGATCTGGATAAATGCAGCTTCCCTTCCGGCAGTGTCAGAAAGGGCCTGCTCACCGCGCTGAAGTCAGTCTTTGTGATCTCGATCGCTATCACGACTGTCCTTCTCGGGACCTTCATTTACAAGGTATACCCTGACTGCGTGAGGCATGCTGATCCGACAAGGAAATATGACAAGTACACGAGCATAAGCAATCAGGAATATGTGGCCATGCAATGGCTCAAGGAGGAGACTCCGGAGTCATCACTGCTGGCTACCGACCGCTACTACAGCGTCAGTCTGAAAAAATATGTCATTGATAACCGCTGGGATAACCGCTTCTTCCTGTACGGCACATATTCGAACCGCTTCTGCTATATCGCCGGCTCGGGATATAATATGAAGGCCAGCGAGTATGAGCTCAGAAAAGAGATGCTCGACAACAACAAAGCTCTGTATGACGTCGAAAACGAAGAGAGGGGCGATGACGCCCGCGCGCTGGGCGTCGATTATGTCGTAGTATCCAAGCGCTTCACTGATATACCGAGTCTTGAAAACGAGGACTACGATCTTTGCTACAGTAATGATGAAATAGATATATATGAAATAAGGGATGCTTCCTGAGCACCCCTTTTCTTATCAGACATCCGGATTGATATGATCCTTTGACTTGCCGCTTACTATCTTTTTAAACTTTTTCATTCCCATTTTGCCGCTGATCTTGATCCTGTTCACCGCATATCGGTTATCGCTGCGGGTCGCGTAATAATACGGCCTGTAGTTGAACGCCATTTTATAGCCGTTGTCAGCCAGCGCTTTCTCAAATGTTTCGTTATGGTCTCCCCATGGATATGCAAGATAGGTAAAACCGTATTCCTCATTCTTTTTAATATCTTCGACCATCTGGTCATATGTGAAGATATCCGCAGGATGCTCGTTGTCGATCTTTCTGTGCATATCGAAAGTGTGGCTCTCAAAGCGGAATCTCGGATACTCCTCACGCATCTTTTCGATGACATCAGCACCTATATAATGGTCTTCGGACGCGTTGCTGTCCCACTCCGCCGTTTTTTCATCGATATGATGTCCTATGCAGAACACGGTCGCTGCCTGATCATATTTTTTGATTATAGGATAGGCCAGATAATATGTTCCGTAATAGCCGTCATCGAAAGTGATCATGACGCTTTTTTCAGGAAATTCCTTTCCGTCGTACCATTCGCACAGTTCATCAGGAGTAAGAGTAGTATACCCTTCATCATGGAGGTACTTCATCTGCTCTTCAAAAGTGTCTTCTGCAATCAGCAAAGAGCTCTCGAACTCGGTACCCGCGGGAACTATCTTGTGGTATGCCAGGATCGGTATTCTTTCGGCACCGGTGTCCTCTTCAGCGCCGCCTGCACATGATGTCAGACACATCATCACAGTAAGCGCTGTAAGCACCGCAAGGATTAATAATTTTGTATATCTTTCTTTTCTCTTCAAACCAGTAAAACAGATTGTCCGCTTATTCTGTAACGATTCTTCTGACATCAGTCAGCTTCTTGAGGTTTACGCTTCCGATGCTGACTCCCTTGCCGCTTGTGGCGTGCACCATCTTTCCGCCACCGATATATATGCCGTAATGCTTTGGATAACATATGATATCTCCTGCCTGGGCATTGGAGTATGATATGTGTACTCCCTGTTTGCGCAGGCTGGCAGGAAGATCTATACCATACAGCCTGTAAATTGCTCTGACAAAGCCCACACAGTCAACACCGGTCTCAAGGCTGACGCCCCCTCTTCTGTACCTGACCTGTCCTATGTACTCCTGAGCGGTAGTTATTATTTCGCCGCCGTTTTTCGCTACCGGATCTCCCGTATAGGTTCTCCAGTCTTCTCCTTCAGGCACTCCGAGGACACCCTTTACTATGACCGGGTTCTCTCCTTTATCGAGCATTACCGAATCGATATCCTCTTCTTCAGCAACTCGTCCGTTTACCGCTGTCACGCTGACCGTGACTTCCTCGAGCCCTTCCTTGCCCTCTGCCTTTACTTCCTTTTGGCCTGCGAGCATTGTCTCGCCCTTTTCGTAAATAGTGTCAGGCATGAATTTGCGCTTTTCTTTTTTCAGCGAAACGATCTTAAGTCCGTCCTCGCTGCTTCCGGAATCTTTTGTGCTCTTGATAATGCGCTCTGCTGCCTCTTTGGAGGCTACGACATCATCCCTTTTGCTCAGGCTGTCCGCCCTTGCGACTTTGATGCTGTCGCCGAGCGATACAACAAGCATCTCTCCGTTGTCTTTATTAAGAGCTTTAACAGCATTACGGACTGCTTTCCCTGCCGCATCCTTATCTTTAACATAGCAAATGACATCGTCGTCCGCATTCGTTATTGCATAAGGATAAAGCGCAAGGAACTTAGCTCCTCCCACTATGCCTGCAGACATAAGAAGCGCTGCCACAAGAGTCGAAACCAGGATCTTTTTATAAGCCGGTGTTTTCTTCTTTTTTATTTCATTTGTGTTGCTTTCGGCTGTTTCGTTCTGCACTTCTGTCCCTTTCCTTTTCAACAATAATTGCAAGTTATTATAGCACAATATTTTGTAAAAAAACACTCCGTAAGACCTATGCAATGTTATAATGACTCAATAACGATTCAGGAGGTTGAGACTATGAAAGACACAAAAAAATGGATCCTGATAGCACTGATGCTTGCTGTTGCAGCCGCTGCTGTATTTTTCATTGTATCCGGATCGGACAAAAAAAATGAAACCTCTGACGAAGCAGAGGATCTTACTTTTGATCAGGAAATCGACCAGGAGATCGAAAGTCTTAAAATAGAGGAAGAAGGCAATGATTACGACAACCCGGCGTATGATAACGAGCAGGAAGACGCCGTTGTAAATGAGACTACCGCAGATGAGAATGCGTTCTACGGTAAATGGGTCGCCAATTCAAACCGCGCTCACTACCTGTACGGAAATATCAATCTGGATATCAAGGAAGACGGCAGCTGGACCGGAAACATCACCGAAGAAGACTATTCGGGAACATGGTCATATAACGGCGAATATATCACCCTTGAAAGTGAGCTTGTCAACTGCGATCTCTTCTTCGCGGAAGACGGCCAGCTGATGTTCAGGGATCACACATTCCCTGAGGATCTGGTAGTTCTGTCTAAGGACTAGGCCTGATCGCTCCGGCGTTCTATGCCGGTATTATCAATAACGGACCTGACAACATACTGCGGGGTCTGGTTCAGGCAGAGATAAACTCTTCCTACATACTCGCCGATTATCCCCAGCACTATGAGAATAATGCCGCCAACGAGTATGTTGGTCGCTATCAGTGACGTCCAGCCGAGAGCAATATCTGCTCCGGCTATTTTTTGTATCACTAAAACCAGTATGGTAAGGAATCCTATAACAGCCATGAACCCGCCAAAAAAGACTGCGGCTCTGAGCGGCTTTATGGAAAATGTTGTAAGGCCGTTGACCCACAGCGAGAGCAGTTTTTTGAGGCTGTATCCCGAAGAGCCCTCAAGCCTGTCCTTCTGCACCAGGTCGACGTTTCCTATGTTGTAAGTAGTCCTCAGCAGCAAGCCGCCCATATGCGGGTAGGCGTTGTTGTATTTGACCATCTCGTCAACCACGAACCTCTTCGCCAGGAAGTATACCGATGTGTTGATATCATCCGGCTTGTCAAGGCAGTACTTGATCATGGCATCATTCAGCTTGCTGCCCATCCTGCGGAAGAGGCTCCTGTTGCCGCGTTCCCCGTACCTTGCGCAGACAACATCGTAATTGCCCTCCTGCATCTTTTCGTAAAAACGAAATACGGTCTCGATCGGAGTCTGTCCGTCATCATCGCTTACTGCTACGAGATCTCCCCTCGAATATCTGAGTCCTGCCATGGTAGCGCAGGACTGGCCGCTGTTCTTCGCGATGTCTATGCCGACTACATTATCATACTTTTCTGTCAGTCCCTGAATGACCTCAAAGGTGTTATCAGGTGAGCAGTCGTTCACAAGAATGATCTCGGCATCAAAGCCTTCTCTGGATGCCACAGTCTCCTGAATGGTCTCAACTACGCTTCCTATAGTCTTCGCGGATCTGTAACATGGTATGACAAATGATATCAGCATAATAAACCCTTTCTTTATCTCCAGATAGGACCCTCTATCCCGTTTCTGGTCATTACTTTTGTGTTGAGTGTCTTTCTGATCGTCTCAATATTGGCAAGCAGCTCCTCACGCGAGCCGGCGTCAACTATCACTACATTTCTGGCGGTTTTGTCGTTGAAAGACAATGTCTTTAACCCCGGATAGATATCATCCAGAGTATCTTTCTTTACAAAGCTGAAGCTGCGGACTTTATCGATTTCACCTACATCAATGACCTCGCCCTCAGGCAGATAGAACGTAACATATCCGCAGTGGCAGCGCCCTGTCTCGAATTCAGGCATTTCCTTTACCTTCCCGAGTGCCAGATTTATGAGAAATTCTGAAGTATTGACTCCCGTCTGCAGCTCGGCAATATGAGAGGAAATATATGACCCGCCTCCCCTTGCAGCCGCTTCGATCAGATATATCTCACCTGTCTCTTCATCCTGTATATACTCACTGTGAGTCAGCCCCTGTTTAAGCCCGAAACCTGTTATAGTTTTGTGATTGAGATCGAGGAGTTTTTCGATGCTTTCACTGTCTGCTACAGACGGATAAAGACGTGTCTTTGACGCAAACACATTCGGAATGCTGTAAAGATCAGTATCGGCATACATGAGGGTCTTTTCCTCGTAGTTTACAACGATCGAGTCCACCTCGAACTCCCTGCCGTGAATATACTCTTCGATTATAGCCTGACCTGTAGGCGAAAAAGTCAGAGTGTCATAGAACCTTTTCTCAAGCTCTTTCATTGACTCTATCATATAGACGCCTCTGCTGCCCTGATTATCCACAGGCTTGAGGATCGCGGACCTGCCTAAAGATGCAAAGAAGGTTTTTGCGTCATCAAGCGAGCGGCAGAGTTTATAGCGTATCGTAGGCAATCCAAGCTGCCGGCTTCTCTCCCTCATCATAAGCTTGTTTGTAAAGAGAGTCGCTGTATCGTAATCGATGCCGGAAAGACCGGTGTGAGTGCAAACATACGCGACAGTTCTTACGGCAATGTCTGTCTGGTCAGTTGTAACACCGGAAACCTTCTCTCCGCGCGCAACATTCAGTATTCCCTTCTCGTCCCTGACATCGAGATAATACACTTTATCTGCGATATCCAGTCCCGGATACGCGCCCTGTGGTGAAACAGCTATTGTCTCATATCCCATTTCTTTAGCTTTTTCTATGATCGGCACCTGGTATCTGCCTGCGCCGATTATCATGATCTTCTCTTTAGCCATATGATGAGTCCCCTTCTTCGCTTCATTAAAAGCACCGTGAGCGAATTCAACAGCCTTGCGCTCACGGCGCTCTTTAGTGGTTATTTATATCGATCTGCCATCAACGGATCAGCACTGTGGTCTTATATTTGATATTATCGTATATCCATTTTGCGTTTTTAACTTCATTTCTTATGCATCCGCCCGACGCCGGATTTCCGAGCTTCTTTCTCCAGCTGTCGAACAGGCCGTGGAACGCGTTCATAGTCGAGAAGCACGTCCACCATTTAAGATTGTGCCTTGTCGACAGCTTTTTCCATACTTCCTTGATGCCGTCGTTGCCGGTAGGAGTAGGTGAAGATGCCTTGCCGGTGGATACAGGCCAGTGCTTGTTAAGCTTCCATTTGCCCTTTGAGCCCTTGAATATATACAGCTCCTGTGTGTATGTATTTACCCAGATAAGCTGCTTGGTTGGGCTCGTCAGGCCTTTCCCGTTCACATACGCCTCTGCCGAGATCTTGTCATATGTAATGTCCTTGCTGTATGTGCAGCTTACACCGCTGATCCTCTGCTTTACGATATTGAAAACAGCTCCTTTATATTCGAAAACATATTTGCCCGAGTTGAAGCCGACTGCCTTGATAGTCTCCCCCGCTTTGAGAGCAACACTCTTTGGTCCTTTTCCGTTCTTTCTCTTTAGAGTGCCGTACGGAACAGATTGT
Organism: uncultured Eubacteriales bacterium; assembly: GCA_902779185.1. Lineage (GTDB taxonomy): Bacteria > Bacillota > Clostridia > Peptostreptococcales > Anaerovoracaceae > Crickella. The sequence goes on along the minus strand of CACZAM010000012.1, from coordinate 16,902 downwards.
TTGATCTTCAGATTGTATGAGATCGGACGGACAGGCTGGTCTTTTACCTTAGCCATCTCTCCCGCAGCTTCCTCATCAGAGGTCTCATCATAGTATGGCACTACCTTGAAGGTGTACTTCTTGTATTCTTCGAGCTTTTTCACTTCGTACAGAACACGGTCTTCGTCATACTTGCTCGTATTGCCGTCATTCGTGACTGTCGCTACTTTCTTTGTGCCTCTGTAAACTACATAGTGGTCTGCGACATCATCCTTGTCCCAGTCGAGCACTACCGCATTGTATGAAGGGTGTGACTCCAGATTCTCAACCATGACCTTCTCTGTCCAGACCTTTTCGGATCTTTCAGACTTGAACCTCGTGCCGTCTTCGCCTATGGCAAATACTCTGAATGTATATGATTTCTTTTTACTCTTATTCTTTTTAGTCGGTTCTCTGCCCGGATCAAGCGCGAAGTATGCAGTTTTATTGGCTTCATCCACGCTCACCGGATCATATAACCCGTTTGCTTTAGCAGTAAAGTTTCTGAGAATGCCTGTCGATTCCCACTGTACAACGACATTGGCCTTGCCGCCTGCATAGTCGACAAGCTCTACATTTGTAATAGTGATCGTAGGTTTTACAGGCTCCTCTGTAACGACCTCAGCAGACTCCCCGGAAATGATCTCCGAGCCGTCTTCGCGTTTGGCAGATACCTGGAATGTATACTTGCCGCCCGGTGTCAGTGCGAAGTTTGCGCTGTTTTCAGTGATGCTTACAGGCGCATCTCCCGAGCTTGAAGTAACAGCAAAACCATTAAGAACACCTGTTGATGTCCACTCTACAACGATATTGGCCTTGCCTCCTGCATAATCTACAAGCTCTGCCCTTGTTATGGTGATCGAAGCTTCGACAGCCGGAGTATTCTGAGGTGCAGGCTCGGTCTGAGGCTCTTCAGTGCTGACGGGTTCTTCGACCGGAGTCTCCGTATTGCTCTCTCCGCCTGCATTCATAACGGAGTTTGCTTCGTACTCCTGCTCTACAGCGGCCGGAGCTGTCTCTGCGGCTGCTTCCTCAACCGCAGCTTCAGGAGCGCTGCTATCGGAAAAATCTTCCGCAGCCTGCGCGGTATCGGCGGCCGGGGTCTCTCCTGCCGCAAACACGCTGAACCCCATGGTTGTGAGTATCATCGTCATTATGAGCAGGATCGAAATACTTCTTTTTGTTCTTTTCATATTAGTCTCGTTTCCCTTATCATCTCTTTTAACTCGCTAATACTTACAGATATTTAATTATATCAATTAGTGTCTTTCTTTGCAAACACCCTCCATATGTCATAGCCGCCGACAGTGCCGGTCTTCTCCATGATTATTTCCGTTCCGTTTCCGCCATACCATTTGTTGTAGTATTCCCTGAGACGTTTGATTTTCTTGTTGCCTACATAGTACGCATTTTCGTTGTCTATGATGTCGCTTACCGGATCATATATACCATATGCCGACATCTTGCCGAGCACGTACGGCGACATAGTCCCCCAGCTCCCCGTGCCTATGACGTTCTTTTCAGCCTCCGTATCAGGAGCCAGCCACGGTTTCACATAATTCGCCCCGGACTTTTTCTCAGAAGTTCCCCACACATAGAAGCTGTCGCTGTGCTCCTCAAAGTACTCCGCCAGCTCCGCCGGCATAGGCTTTTTTGAAGCAGCCTTATATGCAGATCCGCAGCATCTGTAAATAGGAAGCGCGAGAGCAGCCGACGCGATGATAACACATACGGCGATAACTGCTGCCGGAGCCCTTCTGTTATGCCCGCGCGCCTTGTCATCCGGACGGTCGTCACCTGCGCTTATCGCATAAAGCATCCAGAAGGCTGCACCTATATCCGCGATATACAGCGCTCTGTACGCCGGTCTCTGCATGTAATATATTGCCGTATATAGAGCGGCAGCCAGGCCTGCGGTAAGTATGAGCCAGATCCAGCTTCGCGGCCTGAGCGCAAACAGCGCCCATATGAAGATCACGCCAAGCAGTATTATATGTATGCCTGTGCTGTCGGTCTTGCGTACTGACTTCATCGTGCTTTTTATGCAGTCTTCAACAGCCTGCTTCATGGTATAGGTTTCTTTCTCACCTGAAGCATCCGCTTCTATGATGGCCGTCAGATTCTCAGTGCTGGCCGCCCCGTTGTAATCGAAGTACCAGTGATCTATGAGGTAGAGATCATTTTCGGATATGCCCGCCTTCTGATATGCCTCGTAGTTCAGATCGAAACGGTCATAGACCGGATAGTCCACTATGGCCGATCTGAGATTGCTGTAGTCCTTGTATGCTTTAAGCTCGTCAGTAGCGGTGTTTGCTCTGAATGACATATGGTCGAAACCATAGCTGCCGAAAACGGCCAGCATCACGATCACGCACGTGACTATTTTCCCGGCGGACAGGTAGCCGTCATCTTTGAGGCTGCGCCTGTAGATGATGATACGGTTTAGCAGATAAAGTCCCGCAAAGCCTATGGCAGCAATGAGTCCGTCTACCCTGAAAGCCACGCCGGCATACAGGAGGATCAGCCCCAGGATATACTTCAGCACGCTTCCCTCATTCACCATGTTGTCGACTACCACTATCGACGCCGTGATGATCAGAAGCGCCGCAGTCTTGGTGAACTGTATACTGCAGTAATGATCCGCGGCAAACACCGCGATCACGAATGCAGCCGCGACCCGGGTCAGCCTGCTGTCCGTCCTGTCCATGATCAGTTTGAGCATAACTGTAAAAGCGATGAACGAGAACAGCAGCTGCGCGATCACATATACATTTATGCTGCCGGCCGACTGCTGGAGCGGCACAAGTATCCTGCACAGATAATAATTAACGAAGTTGACTTCCGCGCAGCCGTCGACTATCCTCGACGCTATCGCGTAGTCATCGTTCGTCTCATATGACATGTGCGTCGTCACAAGATACGCCGCCAGGATCACCGCGTTGATGATCAGACTGGTCAGCAGGTTCGGGAACCTCTTCTTTTCAGTTGTCACACTGTGTTTGTTTTCGTATCTGTTGTCCATATTGTGAGTATATATCGTTTATTGCAATAAAGCAAAAACCCCTCACCATTTCTGATGAGGGGATAGCGGCAGTCAGACTATCAGTTCGTCTGTGCAGGCGCTGTGATCGCACCTTCATTTATACGGTAAACGTAGATATATTTTTTATCACTTGTTTTGAGCTTGCTGTTGACAGCGGATGCGCTGCCGGTTATGTACGCATAGGTATGTTTATAATTTGCTTCCGCGATATACTCAACACCGTCTTTCTTAAGATAAATGCAGGTGTGAGTATTTCCGGCTTTCCGTTTGAATACCACGATATCTCCCGACTGCAGCATGCTCCGGTCACCGGTGTATGGGAGAAGCGTGTACTTCCCGGACTTCCTGTAATAAGGTATCTGCTCATCGAGACCTCTCGGCGCATCCGGGTCGACCCCGCTCGCTCTCAGCACTGTTCCGACAAATACATCGCAGCTGGCGCCTACTTTTGGCGCTGCCCCCCAGTCACTTCTGTCAGGATAAGCCATCTCGATTGCCGAGGTATATGCCTCAGTAGCCGCTCCGGATTTGCCGTACTTATAACTGCTCGCAGGAGTCCCTGCAGGCCAGCAGAGCTCAAACGCTTTGGCTGAGACCTTTTTAGCTCTGACCGGTTCTACTATCGTAAAATCTTTCTTTATCTGTGTATAGCACTTGCCGTCCACATATGCATTTACCCTGTAGACATAAGGCCCTTTAGCAAGATCTCCGAACTTTATCTGCATATCTATTTCCGAGATGTTGAATTCCTCATCGTTCACATCAACATTCGCGGCAGTGACCCATGATCCGTTACGTCTGGTTATACCGCCCTTGACCGCAGCGATCTCTTTAGTGCAGCTGACGGTTCCCTTGAGCACAAATGGGGTCCCTTCACCGATCGTTTCCGGATAAGTTACATCTTTAAGTGCAAACTCTACCGGCCCCGCAGAAATAACCTCGACAGAATCCGTCGTGGATGGAGCAGGGGTGGATGGAGCAGGGGTGGATGGAGCAGGTTTTGATGATGACGGCTTGGAAGAAGCTGGTTTTGATGCGGTGCTGCTTTTGGCCTTAGTTATTTTAAGGCTGGAAGCAGGTACATAGTACTGCTTCTTACCCTTCTTGATCTTATACCATGTTCTGGAAGAACCGTACGCCTTTGCCTTGAGCAGCACAGTCACCTTGCTGCCTTTTTTGAGTGTGCCCTTTTTGGCCATGAGATTTCCTGCGCCGGATCTGCCTTTTGTCTTTTTCTTTACAGTGGCGCTGAGCGGGGAATATTTAATGCTCTTTACAAGATCGGCACGGATATAACCTTTCTTTGATCCGGCCTTCACATAATACCATTTCTTTGCCCGCGCTGTTTTTCTCACTGTAACAAAGACTTCTTTCATGATCACAAGATCCGTGTTGTTATCCAGGCCTACGACCTTGTCGCTCTTTTTTGAGGCCTTTTTTCTCAGGAAAGCGCCTTCCTTCGAATCGACCTTTCCCGTCGCTGTTGTGGAAGCTGAAGACGCAGCAAAAGACATCTCCGGCAGCACAACAGGCAAGGCGGCAAGCATGACAACTATTAATAGGTGCGCTAAAAAGCGTACTGACTTTCGGGAAGCCATTATCTCTGCTCCTTTTCGTCAACGTTAAACATAAAGATACATGTGTATTATATGGCTTGCAATTTAAGACGGTCAACATAACTGTACATTCTTTAAGCAGAGCCGATATGCAACACCCGGCCGCCTGCGGTTGATTTAGCCAGTCAAATATACTAAAATTTTCTTAACTATGAGCGAAAGGAATGGCTATGCTTTATTCAGTTATCGTGCCGTGCTATAAGTCAGCACACACTATCCGCAAGGTCGTGGAAATGACCTCTGAGAAGCTTGAAGAGATGGGAAAAACGCCTTACGAGTTTGTCCTCGTAGACGACTGCTCGCCGGATGACGGCGAGACGATCTGCGAACTTCGCGCTCTTGCAGATGAGTATCCGTTTGTAAAGGCGGTCGAACTCGCCCGCAATGCAGGTCAGCATAATGCCGTCATGGCAGGTCTCAACTATGCCGAAGGCGACGTGCTGATCGCAATGGACGACGACATGCAGACCCACCCTTCGCAGCTTCCTCTTCTCTTTGAGAAATTCGATGAGGGCTACGATATAGTTTACGGATATTATCCTGAGAAGCACCACAGCTCTTTCCGCAATCTCGGCAGCTGGCTCAACTATATATCCGTGCGGATACTGATCGGCAAGCCGAAGGAGCTCAAAACATCCAGTTTCTGGATCATCAAGCGCTTCGTAAGAGATTACGTAGTTCAGTACAGGAGCCACTACACGCACCTGCAGGGTCTGTTCCTTCGCACCTCACGCAACATAGCTTCGGTTCCGGTAAAGCATTTCGACAGGGAGTACGGCTCATCAGGCTACAATATGCATAAGCTGATCAGCCTGTGGTCGAACATCATGGGATATTCGATCGTACCGCTCCGGATCGCGACCAGAGTAGGCGCTTTCTTCGCTATACTCAGCATACTCGGCGCTGTCGCGATAGTGATCAAAAAACTCGTTGCACCGACAAGTGCTGTCGGCTGGTATTCTCTGATCGTGAGCATATTCTTCCTGTCAGGACTCATAATGATGTTCCTCGGACTCATCGGAGAGTATCTGGGCAGGATGTTCCAGAATCAGACAGCCGACCCGCAGTTTGTCGTGAGGCAGGTTTACACGGGCGACCGTGACCGGGGAATTCAGCGCAAGGCCGCGGATACTCCTGATACAGCAGCTGCAGACAAAGGACAATAATCATGAAAAAGATACTCATACTCGGAGCAGGCATATATCAGGTGCCGCTCATCAAAACAGCAAAGCGTCTCGGCATTTACACCATAGTGTCGAGCATTTACGGCAATTACCCGGGTTTTGAACTGGCCGACAAAGTATACTACGAAAACACTGTCGACTACCGGAAGATCCTCAGCATAGCAAGGCATGAGCAGGTCGACGGCATAGTGACCGCGGGCACGGATGTTGCCGTCATAACGATCGGAAAGGTCTGCGACGCTCTGGGACTCAAGGGTCTCTCGTTTGAAGCCGCTGAGATCGCGACCGACAAGCTCCTCATGAAGATGCAGTATGAAAAGCACGGTGTCAGGAGCGCAAAATTCCGCAAGATCTTCTTCGACGACCCGGATTATAAAAACATCATCTCGGATCTGACACTGCCGGTGATGTTCAAGTCAGTCGACTCGTCAGGCAGCCGCGGTATAGTAAAGGTGACATCTCCTGAGGGATTCGATTCTGCACGCAGAGTCGTGCTCGAAAACACGCGCTCAGACTACTTCATCGTTGAGGAGTTCATCGAAGGCGAGGAGTTCGGTGCGCAGGCATTCGTACAGGAAGGCAAGCTCGAATTCATCCTTCCTCACGGTGACTATGTCTTTAAGGGCGACACAGGTGTTCCTGTCGGTCACTTCGCACCTTTTGACCTCTCCGCAGAAAGCCTCGCAGATGCCCGCGAGCAGCTGACCGGCGCGGTGAGAGCGATGAACCTCAACAACTGCGCGATAAACGCCGATTTCATAATCAGGGACGGAAAGACTTATGTTCTTGAGCTGGGCGGAAGGTCAGGAGCCACATGCCTCGCAGAGCTGGTCTCCATATTCTACGGATTTGATTATTACGAGCAGATCATCAGAGTGGCCACCGGCGAGCATGTCGATTTCGACTCGCTCATCAAGGACGAGGCTTCCGGCGTGGCCAACGCGAGCATGCTTCTGATGTCAGATAAAGACGGTGTGATCGTTTCCCAGGAGGATCTGAACGAACCTGACCCTGACATTGTCGAAGTTCAGTTCGATTACAAACCTGGTGACAAGGTCCACGCCTTCAGAGTCGGACCGCACAGGATAGGTCATGTTATCACAAAAGGAGAGAGCCTTGACGAAGCAGTTGATCTGCTCCACAAAGCTCTCGATAAGATCCATATAACAGTTGAGTAAAAGCTGAGTACCTGCTGAAGGTCTGGCGTGTATTTCACGCTACGCCTTCAGCCTCTTTTTTTCTTTACCTAATGCATAAGCGCATACTCCCAGCAGCGACACTGAAAGCACCAGCATCAGTGTCGCATTTAATGCTGCGGCTCCCATCACGCCGTAGCGTGATACGAAGAATCCCGACATCAGCTTGGCTGCAAGAGCAACCGCTCCGTAGCATATGATCAGCGGACGCTGCGCTCTTATAACCGCGATGATGGTGCTGAAATATATGCTGTATGCCAGGAAACCACCCGCCACCATTATCACGCAGAGTTCCTTTCTGTATTCAGCAAGATCAGCTCCGAATACGACCGACAGCACAGGGATACCTATCGTAGCCGCCATCACTATCGCCAGAACAGCCAGCCCAAGTATCACCAGGCACATCTTTTTTATCATCTTTATCAGCCTGCGGAATTTCTCCCTGCTGTGCGAGAGCCAGAGCTCCGCATACACGGTCAGCACCGGATTGAAAATAAACTGCGTCACCATCTGCACCACATATGTCGGCATGAAGATCATGTTATAGATCGCCTGGATATCGTCGGTCAGATATGCATCGATCGCGTACTTAGGCGCGTTGCTTATATACATGTTGAGGAACATGCTCACAAAGAGAGGGAAACCCTCGATCATGAGCAGCCTGAACTTATCTTTGCTTATCGCCGGCTTCATGGTGTCGGTATAATGCGTCGTTGCGTTGAACGATGTGATCATCAGCAGTCCGAGTGTGACCGGCAGACATATGGAGACCGCCAGCACCATGTTGTGAGCCACAATGAGAACGACGACATATGTGCCAAGCTCGGCCAGATACCTGACTACAGATGCCTTGCAGGCGATATCGAGCCTGCCCCTCTGCTGCAGGTGCCCGTGCAGCACATCCGCGTACGCCTGAACTGTTTTGATCAGGCACACCATGTACACAATGATAAACTTGTCGCGCGAATAGTCCCTGAAGATCACTCCGAATATGCAGTACACCAGGCAGCTGATCATCATGAGCGAGCATGTGATGAGCCTGACCGCGTGGTACTCACTGAAAGAGAAGTCCTGCTTTATGTCGGAGGACTGATAGCGCCTGAGCCCGTACTGCCCCAGAAAGAGCATCAGGTTCGCCACCGCGATGGCAATCGAATATATACCCGCGTCTTCGGCTCCGTTGGTGCGGTTCGCCACCGCAAGGATGACCGGGCTCTGCAGAGCCATCGTGATAGCGCTCCCCCCGTTCCATAGATAGGCATCGCGCGTTGCGTTCTTTGTTTTTTCTAATACTTTATATATCCAGTTGAGCATTCAGAACCGACCTATTTATCTGCTTTGTACACAAAGCATCTCATCTTTCCGTTTTCATCAGGCGGGATCTCGTCCATCCACTCAAACACGAGCCTGTATTCAGGCCTGCCATAGAGCTTTTCTATCCTGGACGAGTAGAACTCCTCTATCTCCTCCTTTGAATGACTGTCATCTCCCGGATCTTTCACCAGCAGGATGTGGATCTCGTCTATCGCCGTCTGTATATATCTGAACTGAGCCACGCCCGTTATTCCGTTCGGTATCTTCATCAGCTCAGTCGCCGATGTCTCAGTACCGTCAGCGTGTCTCACCATGTCATTGGTGCGGCCCTTGATCGTCTTGATATACCTGACGCCGTCGATGGTCTCTGATGTTGCCGTGTCGCCTATCTCATAATTGATGATCGGGAAATCCCTCTTGTACAGAGTCGTTCCTATTACCCTGCCCTCATCTGACAGTTTGCCGTCATCATCGATCAGATTCAGCACATGCGTATCGGAATATATGTAGAACAGGTCACTGCCCGGCAGTCTGACCGCGCAGCTTCCGGTCTCGTTGCACCCGTAAGCGTCCATGAGACCAGGTCCATAGGTCTCCAGAAGCAGCTTGCGCGTGATCTCGTCTACCATCTCGCTCACCGGTGTGTACACCTTAGGCTGGTGAATCTTCATTCCGTGGTTTTTCGCGTAAAGAGCCATTCTTACCAGGACATTCTTACGGAAGCACAGGCAGTCCGGCTTGTAGTCGTTTACCAGTTCGATCAGATCGCGCATGCCCTCGCCCACGTAAAGATGCTCAGGAACGATGCGGCGGCGCATGATGCCCAGTTTCTGGACCCACGAGTCGCCCTTCTTAGGATCGACCTTGGAGTGGGTCGTAAGGAACGACAGCATCTTGCCCGTAAACGGCTTATACCCCGCAAACATCAGAACGCGGATCCAGTTGGCGTTCATGCAGGCGGCCTCTCTGTGAGTGAGCGCGAATTTAAGCGGAACCCCGGACGAGCCGCTAGTGCTGAACACCTCCCAGTCCTCAGCTTCTTTCGGACGCGTTTTGAATTCGTTCTGCATCCACTCGCGCAGTTCCTTTCTTGTCATCACCGGGAACTTCGCGAGGTCTTCCGCGCTGTGGAAGTCATCCGGTGTCAGGCCGAGCCTGTCAAACTTCTCGCGGTAATAAGGCACATGCTTATATGCCCTTTTCATCGTTTTATGCACCAGTCGGTTCTGCCTGGCTTTTATTTTCACGTTATCCTGCGGCACCTTCTTATCGAGTTTCATCAGATAATACAGTGTCATCACGTTCTTGAGTTCTTTCTTTACAATTGAAGCCATATCGCCCCTCCTGATCTATTCCCAGATAGGGCCTTCAATGCCCTTATCTGTTTTTACGCGGAACTTTATAAGTTCTTTCAGATGCTCGATCCTCGCCAGAAGCTCCTCTCTTGTATCCGCGTAGAGCACTATAGCATGGCGCTGATTCTTGTCTTCCATTGCGCCGAGCTGCTTCCCGACGCATATCCCGTTCATCTTCATATTTACCACATAGTCCAGAGCCTTAACCTCTTCAAGACCCTCGGTAGAAAGCACCTCGCCCGCCGGCATGTAAAATGCTGCGTATCCGCAGTGGCAGCGGTTCATCCGGAATTCCGGAACATCGTCGAGCTTGCCGAGAGCCACCTTCACGAGGAAGTCCGCGGTATCTATGCCGGTCGAAAGGTACGCTATATCCGACGCGATGAACGTGCCGCCTCCTCTCAGCGCGCATTCTATAAGATATATCTCGCCCGTCTTCTCATCAATTATGTATTCGTTGTGCGAGATGCCCTGGATCATTCCGAAGCCTTCATTTATCTTATTGCTGTACTCCAGCAGGCGCCTTACCGTTTCATCATCAGCAACCGACGGATATAGCCTCGTTGCCGATGAGAAGACATTAGGGATGTTGAATTCCTTAAGGTCCGCATACATCAGCGGCACCACATGGCCTTTAACAGCGATGGAGTCGACCTCATACTGCGGGCCGTTTATGAACTGTTCCAGGATCACATCACCGCTTCTGGAGGTCTCTTTCGCCTCATCCCAGTGGGCGATCAGCTCATCCTCGCTGAACACCTTATATACTCCGCGGCTGCTGCTCGCATCTACAGGTTTGATGATAGTTTCTCCGCCGAGATCCCTGTATGCCTGCTTTGCCTCATCGAGAGTCCTTACAAGCCTGCTCTCAATGGTTGCAAGACCCAGCTCCTTGCTCCTCTGGCGCATCCTGTACTTGTTGGTATAGAGCTTCGCAGTCTCGTAACCGTTGCCCGGGAGTCCCATCTTCTCGGCTACATATGCCACAGGACGCACAAAAATATCGCCCTGATCGGATATGATACCGTTCACGTTCTCGGTCTGCGCCACCCACAGAGCATACTCCTCATCCTTGGCATCATGATAATATGTCTTGTCAGCGACCTTGATCCCAGGGTAGTCTCCCTCAGGAGTGATCGTTATTACATAATTGCCGAGCGCTTTCGCCTGCTCAATAAGATGCAGCTGATAAGGCCCTGCTCCCAGAATGATTATCTTGTCCATCATTACCCTCCGATCTTATCTGATGACCTTTGCCAGAACGCGCTTTGACGACTGTCCGTCTTCGTACGGATTGAAGCGCCTTTTGAATTCCCTGTATCTGTCGTCCACCTGCCAGTCAGCGGTTTTCCGGATCTCCTCTATGAGGCCGTCTTCGTCCTTAACGACCGGACCCGGCAGCTCGTCGAGCGACAGATAGAATCCGCGCAGCTCATTCGCGTACTGCTCAAGGTCGTACATGTAGAATACGACCGGGCGCTCCAGTATAGAGTAGTCGAAGAAAACGCTGGAATAATCCGTGACGAGGATATCGGAAACGATATACAGATCGTTGATGTCGCCGTATGAGCTGACGTCCGTGATGAAACCGCTGTAGCGTTCAAAGTCGAAGCTGTTGGCAACGAGATAATGCGCTCTGAAGAGTATCACGTATTCATCGCCCAGTTCCTTCTGAAGCCTGTCGAAATCCACTTCTGTCCTGTAGGTGTAGCCCTCACCGCTGGTGTGCTGGTTGTCTCTCCATGTAGGAGCGTACAGTATGACTTTTTTGCCCTCTACACCGAACTGCTTTCTGAGACGAGCGCGCTCCTCTTCGGTCGCGACTGCCAGTCTGTCATTGCGAGGGTAGCCCTCTTCTATAATTTTGTGCCGCTGGCCTGTCTCATTCAGGTTCCAGGCTGTGGCGAATTTATCTGTCGCAAAAGGCGATGGCGAGAGTATGTATGAAAACTTCTCCGCGTCGCTCCTGTACTTTTCCTTGATCTCGCTGAGAGAATTCATGGCGTTGTCACTCTCCGCGATGTCATAGCCAAGACGCTTCAGCGGAGTGCCGTGCCAGCACTGCACGTAGATCTGCCCCTTGCGCGGGAACTGGTAATTCAGCATGCGGTAGTTTGTGATCCAGTACTTAGCCATGCGCAGGGCCTTGTTGTCTTCTTTAGTTCTGAACTTCACCAGACTCGTGCGGTCATTCTGCAGCAGGTAAGAGTACTCCAGCGGATCCTTGAAGCTCCAGATGAACCTGTAATCCCTGTACTCCGGGGCGGTAAGCATGTACTCATACATCGCTTTCGGCGAGTCACTGTATCCGCGTCCCGAGAAGGTCTGGAAGTATACCAGCTTGTCATCTATCTTTCCGAACGGATCATCGAGCGTCATCTTGGCGCGGTAAGCAGCGTCCCTGCTCCCTCTGAAAAGCAGCCTGAACGCCTTGTTCTTCTTCGCAATATCGAATACAACCTTTTTGAATGTCTTTGTTACGCTCATCATTATCCTCAGTTGTTTTTCTTTTTCAAAATAACTATACGACTTCAGTCTTCCAGGCTATGCAAGTGAAATAATGAATTCTGCCAGAGCGGCAGTGCAGTTATCCGTGTCTATATCTATATAGCGGTCCCTGAACGCGTGCAGAGCCTCCATATCATAGCCCTGACCATCCGCGCCGGTCTTGCCGCAGGTCTTATCGATGCAGGCTGCCAGTGAAGCCGCGTCCTTAAACACGTACGGAGCTATCGGCTCACTGTAGAAATCCATATTGAGACCTGTGTTTTCGCTGTATTCCTCAAGATCGTATGCGTAGATGAAGAGAGGCTTGTCTGTAAGGGTCGTCTCAATCACCAGCGAAGAATAATCACTGATTATAATATCTGCTGCCGACAGCCAGTCATATGATGAGAACGTTTCGTCATAAATGACATCCAGCTGCCCGCTCCCGGCGGAAGATGCCTCCTCCGGGCCAGTATTTCCGGCCCTGTAAAGCGGGTGCAGCTTTACCACAAGATCATACTTTGCCGGATCCAGCGCCCCGATCAGGCTCTGAAGATCTACAGATCTGCCGCGCCTGAAAGTAGGAGCATAAAGCATCGTTTTTCTGTCTGTGCCTGCAAGCTGCGGATACTGCGACAGTATCCGTCTTTCCATGTCCGCCTGCCTTTCGCCTGACGCAACGCTCTTTATGTAGTCGATGCGCGGCAGCCCGTACTTAGCCACCTTGTCCTTATCGGTATCAAAGGCTTCGCAGAAGTACTCCGCGGTTATGTCGCTAGGGCTCACCACATAGTCGTAACCGCGGTGCATGCGCATCAGCCGCGCGACCTTCTCTGACGAGCCGCCTTCCCTGCCCACAGTCTGCCAGCCGAACTTCTTGACCGCACCAAGCGCGTGCCAGATCTGCACGATCCTTGTGCCCTTGCCGTGCGGGATCATGCTGGCCGGTATGCAGTATGTGTCGAGCACCACAACATCAGACGCCATTATGGCCGCCTGCTGTTTCGCGACATGCCCGATATAGCCAAGCGCTTTGATCGATTTCTCTTTAGTGAGCAGCTTGCTGAGAACCTTTACCCTGCATCCGCGGCGCAGCAGCTCTTCCTCAAGCATTGATACATCGAGCGTTTTGCTGTCACTCTCGCGGCTTATTATTGCTATTTTCTTCTGCTTTGTTCCCATCTGGCCTTTGTTTTCTATATCAGTCCGTCTTCTTTTGCCATTTCTATAAACCTTTCGGTATTATGGCCGTCATGATAAGTGACGATTTTGCGGAACCTTTCTTCATGAATGCTGTCATGCGGTTTGCCGTATACGTTCCTTATAGCGGCATTCAGCCCATCACTGTCATAGGTGACTTCACCGAACGCGAGCTCCTCAGTAAGCATAAGCTTCGCAGACCTGCCATAGTAAGCGATCGTCTGGTCTTTTTCTTCCCAGTCGAATATGACATTTGCCCCGCGGTAAAACGCGTCATAAGAGATAGAGGAATAATCCGTAATGAGAGTATCCGTCATCTTAAGCACTTCTTCGTGGGTCAGATCAGGCAGCATGAGCTTTATTACATCATCATCCGATGTTCCTCCGGCAGCCTGTGATGCCGCCACCGCACTCTTTTTGATAAGCGGGTGCGGGAGCACTATGACTTTTTCCTTAAGCTCATCCGGTACCGCGTTATATATTTTGCTGATAAATTTATAGTATGTAGTTTCTCTGAAATTCTCTGCAGCGAGGTTTGCTTCGCTCGGTCTCCAGGTAGGCATTATGACAATGCGGTCGTGGATCTCCCTTCTCTCCGCGCTGTCAAACTTCAGAAGGCCGCACACATACAGTTCCTTCCTGTCAAATCCGCCCCTTTTAACAAAGTGATCCGCCTCGAGTTCTGAAGAGACGACTATCCTGTTTTTGTATCCCGGTTTCTCACGCAGCCTGAAGAAAGCGCGTCTTTCGGAATCCAGCGAAACCATATACATTACCCCGTGCTGCAGGAAAACGAAATTGTATCCTGCATGTGCAAGCCAGTACCTCAGGAACGGGCTGAGCGGCCTAAGGTCTATGTTATGGGTTATCCTTTCAGTCGCGATGAAGGTCTTGCATCTGAAGAAAGTCAGATAATGCCGGAATGAGTACTTTGCAAGCAGGTTTGCGCGGTAAGGGCCGGGAACAGCATTCCACGCAGGGCAGTCCCTTTTTATCACGTAATAGACATTGCCGTATCCCATATCGAGCAGTTTCTCGTAGAGCACAGACGCGGATTCCTCGTACCGCTCACTGTTTTTCTCATACAGGATTATCGGCGTTTGACCGCCCCTGCTTAATCTGGCCGCGATATACGCAAATGCTATCTTTATTCTTTCAACCGCGCTGTCGGTATAATTCGTTGGTCTTACGAGCAGATCCGTGCGCGTTTTGTATTCCTGCAGATAGCAGACCGAGCCTCCGCTGCCTGAATCTGATGTGTCTTCGGCATCATCGGAAGTGCTGTTGATTTTCAGCTTTATGACTTTTGTGTGCGCAATGTTCCATATCTTAGGAAGCCTGCGTCCGGCAACTATTTTGAATTCGTTCCCGGTCTCATCAAAAAGAGTGATACGGTTTCTGAAAAGGAATCCCGGCATCGCTGCCTTAGGGATCTCCAGCCTGTACTTATCCCCGTTCTTCTCAAGCACGCAGTCATAGTCGCCGACCTTGGCACTGCACAGGCCTGTCAGCCTGCCTTGCCTGAAAGTGATCACTACTGACTCGCCTCTGTTTTTCAGCGAGTAGATCTTCACAGGTATCATGTGATTGACGAGTCTGAAGTAATTTCTTTTAAGCTCTCCTACGGCTTTGTAGCTGTCGAAGCGCCATCCTGGCATCATGCGGCTCATTTCGCGCGGTATGTCTTCATCCCTGATCCCGCCGGGCACGGAATACCAGCTTACATTCTCATATGATTCCAGTTCTCTGAGAACTTCTATGATTTCAGGCTTTACTCCGCCGTCAAACAGAACGCTTATATGTCCGCCGTCAAGGGAATACCTCTGTATCAGCTTCTTCAGCTCATCCGGAATGCCTTTCTCAAGCCCTGTGGTGCCTATGACATGATGCGTCTGCGCAACGGATCTTGTGCTTTCAGCGACAGTTTCCTTACCTGCAGCTATCCTGAGGAGTCTGTTCGAGCAGCTTCTCCCGCCGGTTTCGCGGTAAGCGCAGAATTTATCGATAAAGCTTCCGGTCGGCTGCTCATTCCCGCTTCTTAGCGCGCTTATCACCTCATCCACTGTGAGGCACTTTTCAAACGGAAGATCTCTTACATCCATGTATGTGCCACGGCTTTGCATGTACTCTTCAAGATCATAGGTAAAGAGCACTATCTTGCGGCCTGTCTGAGCGTAGTCAAAGAACACGCTCGAATAGTCAGTTATCAGCGCGTCCGAGACATTCAGGAAATCATAGGTCTCGTATTCCGCAGGGAACTGTCTTATGTGCTTATACCCCTCATAGTTGAGGTGTCTTCCGACGAACGGATGCAGATTCACATAAAGCACTTCGTCATCCCCAAGCGCGCGGTCGAAGTTCTCAAGATATGAAGCGATCTCCGTGATCTGCGCCTCCATGTCCACGTTCTTTGAGTCGCCGCCTCTCCATGTAGGCATATATGCGTATACACGCATGCCTTCAAGGCCCTGCTCGCTGCGAACCCTTTTACGCATTTCATCATCATGAAAAGCATCGTTTCTCGGGTAGTCGAGCATCACCTCTTTGCCGGAGAACTGCTCCCTCAGCAGATAGTCGTCCATGAATACATCGCGGGTAAAGTCATTAGGGAACAGCGCGTAGTCTGCCATAAAGAAGTTGCGCTGCACATTGCCTATGCCGCGGGCTCCCTCAAGGACTGCCTTGCCCATATGCTTGAGCGGGGTGCCATGCCAGGTGTTGCACAGAACCTGCTCCGGTTTTTTGCAGAACAATACAGGGTATGTGTTGTCAGTAAAGAAGTATTTGCAGGATGCCAGCAGTTTCAGATAATCGCGGCTCATCCTGTCGACAGTGCATACCCTTTTGAATCCGTAGTAATCGAATTTGAGAGCGGCCTCTTTACGGGTCTTTTCAGTCACAACAAAATACGGCCTGTACTCTTCCCATTCAGGACCGGTCTCAATCTCTTTGAGCAGAGCAAACATATTGCCCGATACAGTTTCTCCGCGCCCGGACTCGATAAGAATGCTTTTCTCATCAACCGCGCACGAATACCACAGATCGCGGTATATGCGCTCATCACTTCTGTAGTATTTGATTTTTCTTTTGATCGATTTAATTGGATCCATAGTCCTTAATATTTTACCATATAAAGGCCTCTTATGTCTCTGAGCATTACATTTGTATCACTGCACATTACATTTGTATCACTGCACATTACATTTGTATCACTGCACAGGTCAATGATCTTAAAGGCCAATAAAACAGGATGCCGCATATTTCTGTGGGCTATCCAAAGTTTTCTGGGGGCAATCGAAAAATGAAATTAAATTTGGGGGCTGCCGTTTTCAGCCAGTAAAGTTGGGGGCTAACTTTAGGGGACTAAAGTAAAATCGAACAAAAACAAGCAAGGGGCTGTCGCACAATAAAAAGTGTGGCAGCCTCTTAACTTGCCCGCCTAACGGCGGGCTGTTTTGATGCTACAAAGCTGAAAGTCTTGCAAATGCT
>CACZAM010000011.1 GCA_902779185.1 uncultured Eubacteriales bacterium | reverse complement strand
GAAAACGCAGAAGAGTTCCTCGGTCAGACTTTCGATGTCAGAGTAATCAGAGTAGATACCAAGCGTAACAGAGCAGTATTCTCAAGAAAAGCCATATTGGTTGATGAGAAACGCAAAGCTGTAGCTGAGATCTGGGAGAACCTGAATGTCGGCGATATCGTCGAAGGTAAGGTCATGAGATTTACTGACTACGGCGCGTTCGTAGATATCGGCGGAGTCGATGGACTTCTCCACATCTCTGAGATTTCCTGGGGCAAGCTCAAACACCCTGAGGAAGTTCTCAAGATCGGTGATATCATCAATGTTAAGATCCTCTCACTCAACGAAGAGAAGGGCAAGATCAGCCTCGGTCTCAAGCAGACCCAGCCTGAGCCATGGACACTCGTAGGCGAGAAGTACCAGGTAGGCGATGTACTCGAAGGCAAGGTAGTTCAGATCAAGGATTACGGTGCATTCGTTGAACTCGAAGCAGGTCTGGACGGACTTGTACACATCTCCGAGATCGCTAACAAGAGAGTTGAGAACGTATTTGACGAACTCAAGGTCGGCGAGACTGTCAATGTCAAGATCATGGAGATCGATCCTGACAAGAGAAGGATCAGCCTGAGCATCAAGGCTACTCTTCCTGCAGAAGCACCTGCAGCTGAAGAAGCACCTGCTGAAGCACCGGCAGAGGTAGCTGAAGAGGCAAAGGAAGAGGAATAGTCACTATTCCATAATAGGACCCATACAAGCCGCATCCTTTAGGGTGCGGCTATTTACTGATTATTAGATTATGAAAAACGAAGCGGATCTGTTAAAAAAGAATATAAAGATGGTGGCCTTAGATCTTGACGGGACCACTTTTGACAGTTCAGGGAGCCTCTCCGAGCGTACTGCAAGGACTCTCGAGGAGGCAGCTGCAGCCGGTGCGCATATAGTTGTGTCGACCGGGCGCTCGTATGCATCGCTCCCTGAGCATTTAAAGAAAGTAACCGGAATCGAGTATGCCATAACCTCGAATGGCGCGCATGTCAACCTGCTGCACAGCGGTGAGCAGATATACAGTGATTTTCTTGATCCTCATGCTGTGGAAAGAGTTGCTGAACTCAAGGCAGAGACCGGTGCGGACATCGAAGTCTTCATAGACGGAAGGGCTTATGTAGACGAGTCGTACTATGAAGACGTAAAGGAGAACGGATGCGAGTTCAGGAATGCGGATTACGTTTTATGGAGCAGGAGACCTGTTCCTGACGTGGCTGCTCTGATGCTTGAAAATAAGGATGCGATAGAAAATGTAAATTTTGTATTCCGGACTCTCGAACTGCTGGATGAGGCAAAGCCGAAAGTTTTCGCGATAGAGAACGCGAGTATCACATCCTCATTTTTGAGCAATCTCGAGGTAGGCGGACCGAACACCAGCAAAAAAACTGCCTTGCTGTGGCTGACTGACCGGCTGGGGATAAGCACAGATGAACTCATGTGCTGCGGAGACGCTCCTAACGACATGGCGATGCTGGAGCTGGCCGGTATAGGCGTAGCGGTCGCCAATGCATGGGGAGGCCTTAAAGACCATGCAGACTACATTACTGCAAGCAATGACGATGACGGAGTAGCCCTGGCAATAGAGAAGTTCGTTCTTAAACGCTGACCATGAGGCAAAAACAAAAAACCGTGAAAATGACCTGAAAAAGGTCATTTTTTGTTGGAATAAGTGCGTTTTTCGTTCGACAGTTTTGCGGCATGTTGCTACCATTATCGCACGATAAACTTAAGGAGGCATTACGTATGAGATACAGGAAGAACGTGGGTGACATAGGGGAGAACTTTGCGGCTGATCTGCTGACGAATTCCGGCTATAAGATTATAGAAAGGAATTACAGAACCAAGGCAGGCGAGATAGACATTATTGCCATAAAAGACGGAGTCCTTCACTTCATTGAGGTGAAGACCAGGAATGGAGATCAGTACGGATACCCTTCAGAGTCTGTGACGGCAGCAAAACAGCTTCGCATCAAAAGAGCGGCAGAGCAATACCTTCAGGGCCGCAGGATGCAATGGAACAAGCTGTCGTTTGACGTCTATGAGATCATGACTGATCTCATAGAAAACTGCATGTGAGGCCGGTCATGTACAGCAGAACAAGATCAGCAGTCTGTATGGGAATGGAAGGACGTGAGGTCTTTGTTGAAACGGATATAACAAGAGGACTTCCGGGCATAGGAATGTCAGGCCTTGCGTCGACCATGGTGATGGAGTCGCGGGAGAGGATAAAGAACGCGGTCATCAATTCGGGATATGAATTCCCGAAAGGACGGATAACCGTAAATCTGACGCCTGCGAGCCTGAGGAAGAACTCCAGCTGCCTCGATCTTCCTATCGCTGCGGGAATACTTGCAAGCGAAGGATACATACGGACACGAATGCTTGATAAATGGGGCATTATAGGAGAACTGGCGCTTGACGGCAGGGTGCTTGGCGTGCAGGGAGCTCTTCCTATGATGCTTCATATGAAAGACATAGGGCTGAAAGGAATAATAGTCCCTGAAGCCAACAGGACGGAGGCAGCACTGGCAGGCGGCAATGTATATGCTGTCACCAGTCTAAGGGAATGCGCCATGCTCCTGTCGATGGATCCTGAGGAAGCTGACGCGAAGGCGGATTCAGGAGAGCTTGTGAGCAAAGTAAGACCTTCGGACGCGATGGATATCCTGGAGGCGGAGAAAGAAGGCGCGCAAGCCGCGGCGGACGATATTGATTTCGCGGATATAGCTGGCCAGGAGAACGCCAAAAGGGCTGTAGTGATAGCGGCGGCAGGAAGGCACGGCCTGCTCATGGTCGGAAGTCCCGGATGCGGAAAGACCATGATCGCGGGCAGAATGGCCGGCGTGATGCCCGCGATGACCGATCGCGAGCTTTTTGAGACGGCCATCGTGCGATCGGTCGCAGGCCGCGGATACGACAGCATACGTCTCAGATACAAGAGACCCTTCAGGGCTCCTCATCATACTATCGGAAGAGCCGGGCTGGTGGGAGGCGGATCGTATCCTGTACCGGGAGAGATCACTCTGGCTCATAACGGAGTTCTCTTTCTTGATGAGATATGCGAATTCAACAGGGACGTCATCGAATCGCTCAGGGTTCCTCTTGAAGACAAAAGAATAACGCATTTCAGGAAAGGCGAAGCCTATACATTCCCATGCAATTTTCAGGTCGTTATGGCGGCAAACCCGTGCCCATGCGGATTCCTCGGCGATCCTGACAGGGAGTGCACATGCACGCAGGCCGACCTCGACAGATACAGGCGCAAGCTCAGCGGTCCCATAATGGACAGGATAGACATGAAGATCAGCCTGAAGAAAGTCGGATATGACGAACTGACGGGAGGAAGCAAGGGCCTTACGACAAGGGAAATGAGAGATCAGGTGGAATCCGCGCTCAGGTACGCGGCTGAAAGAGGCCGCACCATATTCAATTCTGAGATTCCTGACCATGATCTTGATAAATACTGCCATCTTGGGCAGGAGGAGACGAAGTTCATGAACAGGGCATACGATGCCTTTGCCATGTCTCCAAGAGCCTATAAGAGGACGCTGAAGGTGGCGAGGACCATAGCTGACCTCGATGCCAGTGATGATATAAAGATGGAGCATATTGCCGAGGCCCTCGGATATAGACTGCAGGAGTAATGGAACAATGTTGAAAACAGTAAAAATAGATATAAATTCGGTCGAATACCCGGAGAAACTCAGAAACATACCGGATCCCCCGGCACAGCTCTATTGCACGGGGAATTATGAGCTCCTGAAGGAAAGGTCGATAGGAGTGGTAGGCGCCAGAAAGAACACCGTGTACGGAAAGAACGTGGCGCTGATGATAGGAAGAAGACTGGCAGAAAGCGGCCTTGTGGTGACCTCAGGCCTCGCGCTCGGTATAGACGGATACTCTCACGAGGGAGCGCTTGAAGCAGACGGAAAGGTCATAGGCGTGCTCGGAAGCGGGATCGATCATATGACGCCGATGCGAAATCGCGGCCTCATGATGAGGGCGCTGGATAACGGAGGACTCGTTGTCAGTGAGTATCCTCCCGAAGAGGAGGGCTTTAAAGGCAACTTTCCGGCGAGGAACAGAATAATCAGCGGACTGTCCGAGGCTCTTGTTGTAGTGGAGGCCGGGCTCGACAGCGGATCTCTCATAACCGCAAAACACGCCGCCGAACAGGGGCGGACCGTGTATGCCGTGCCCGGCAATATAAACAGCCAGACCAGCATAGGATGCAATCTGCTCATACGGGACGGAGCAGTGCCGCTGATCATAATCGATGACATGATAAGAGATATAGGAGCATCCCCGAATAAAACGGAAATATCGGATAACGATCTGGATTCAGATGAGCAAAGGATATTCGATCTTGTAAGAGAAATGAGCGGAGCTACCATGGAGGAGATCATAAGGGGAACGGGCTTCAGTCCGGGCCTGGCAAACTCTCTTGTAACGGTAATGGAGATCAAGGGAGTGGTAGAGTCATATGCGGGGAGGATATACCTCAGCAGGTGACATTTGCGGATTTGTGAAGAAAAAAACTCTTGACACATTGACAATATGTGCTAAAGTTTCAAATTGTAAAAAATCTACATCTATATATAAAGGAGAAGTTAATGGCAGCTTCAAAAAAAGCGACAAAGGCACCGGCAAAAACCAATAAAACACTGCTGGTGGTGGAGTCACCGTCAAAGGCAAAGATAATAAGCAAATACCTCGGATCGAAGTATAAAGTCATCGCTTCGGTAGGACATGTCAGAGACCTTCCCAAGAGCAGGCTCGGCGTAAATATCGAGGACAACTTTGAACCGGAATACATAAATATCAGGGGCAAGGGCGATACCATCAAGGAAATCAAGAAAGAAGCAGCTGCTGCTTCCAAAGTTCTTCTCGCAACGGACCCTGACCGCGAGGGAGAAGCCATCTCATGGCACATTGCGCATCTTCTGGACATGGATCCGGAAACAAAATGCCGTGTCATGTTCAATGAAATCAACAAGCAGACAGTGCAGGAAGCCATCAAGGATCCGAAGCCGATAGAAATGGGTCTTGTTGATGCCCAGCAGGCCAGAAGAGTTCTGGACAGACTGGTGGGATATCAGATAAGCCCGCTTCTGTGGAAGAAGGTCGCATGGGGACTGTCTGCAGGAAGAGTTCAGTCCGCTGCTCTTAAGCTCATATGCGACAGGGAGCGCGAGATCCGGGACTTCATACCGGAAGAATACTGGCGTATTGCTGCCGACTTCGGTGACGGCTTTGTAGCGGAGCTGAGCAAAATAGGCGGAAGGAAGGCATCCGTAAAGAACGGAGAGACCGCTGACGCCATAGAAGCCGAGCTCGCCGAAGGTGAGTATATCGTTAATTCCATCAAGGAAGGAAAAAGAAAGACCAAGCCTTACGCACCTTTCACCACGTCGAGCATGCAGCAGGACGCTTCCATAAAGCTGGGATTCCAGACAAGCAAGACGATGCAGATCGCTCAGCAGCTTTACGAGGGAATCAACCTCAAGGGCATAGGAGCGAGAGGTCTGGTAACATACATCAGAACCGATTCTGTAAGAGTATCGTCACAGGCTGTCGCCGCGGCTTCCGCGTTCATCACGGAGAAATACGGCGCGGAATACGTCGGCAATAACTACTTCGCCAACAAGAACAAGGCGATGCAGGACGCTCATGAGGCTATAAGACCGTCCGATGTTACGCTTGAGCCTTCCATGATCAAGGATTCTCTCACACAGGATCAGTACAAACTCTATGATCTGATCTGGAAGAGATTCGTAGCGTCGCGCATGGCAGCCGCTGAGTTCGACACCATGCAGGTACTCATCAACAACGGAAGATACCAGTTCCGCGCAAACGGAGCCCGCATGACGTTCGATGGCTGGAAGAAGGTCTACAAGGCTTCCAATCCGGAAGGCGAAGTCAATATCCCTAAGCTGGAGGAGGGGCAGGTACTCGACCTCGAGAAGCTCATCAAGGAGCAGAAGTTCACACAGCCTCCGGCAAGGTATACTGAAGCGAGCCTCGTAAAGGAGATGGAGGAGAAGAACATCGGCAGGCCGAGTACTTACGCGTCCATCATCTCCGTGCTCGTCAACAGAAAGTACATAAAACGCGTTAAAAAGGCCCTGGAGCCTACAAAATTAGGATTTGATGTCATAGGTATACTGCAGGAATATTTCTCGGATATCGTGGATGTCAAGTTCACAGGAGAGATGGAGGACAATCTCGACAGCGTAGAGCTTGGTGAGAAGGACTGGAAGAAAGTCATAGCGGATTTCTACAGAGGATTCAGTGAAGAGCTCAAGGTTGCTGACAGAGAAGTTGAACGCATCGAGAGGGAAGTGGTCCTTTCCGATGAAGTGTGCGAGTTATGCGGCAAGCCGATGGCAATAAAGGAAGGAAGATTCGGAAGATTCCTCGCATGCACGGGCTATCCTGAATGTAAAAACACAAAGCCTATAATCAAATCCACCGGCGTAAAATGCCCTAAATGCGGCAGGGACATCATAGAGAAGAAAGGCCGCAAGTCAGGCAAGCTGTTTTACGGATGCAGCGGCTATCCTGAATGCGATCTGGTATTATGGGACAGGCCGACCGGGGATATATGTCCGGACTGCGGTTCGATGCTGGTAAAAACAAAAGGCAGGAGCGGCACGGTGAAGTGCTCCAATCCTGAATGCAAATACAAGGAGAAAAAGAAATGATCCAGTTTCATGCAACAACGATTTGCGCGGTCAGAAGACCTGACGGAGATATCGCGATCGGCGGAGACGGTCAGGTAACGATGGGGGAGACTACCATCATGAAGAACGGCGCCAAGAAAGTAAAGAAAATCTATAAGGATAAGGTGCTCACAGGCTTTGCGGGCTCCGTTGCCGATGCTTTCTCGCTTACTGAAAAGTTTGAGAACAAGCTGGGAGAGCACGCAGGCAATCTCAAGAGAGCTGCTGTCGATCTGGCACAGTACTGGAGATCGGATAAAGCGATGAGGAGCCTTGAAGCCCTCATGATAGTGGCAGATGAAAACGATCTGCTCGTTATTTCCGGAAACGGTGAAGTCATTTCGCCGGACAAGGACGTAGTGGCGATTGGTTCAGGCGGTAATTACGCTTATTCAGCCGCTGTAGCACTCTATGAAAATACGGATCTCGATGCGGAGACCATCGTCAGAAAGTCACTGGAGATCGCTTCGAACATCTGTGTTTACACCAACAACAACATTACAGTAGAAAAGCTTTAGGAGGAGAACATGGCAGACAATATAAAAAACATGACTCCGAAACAGATAGTCGCGGAGCTCGACAAATACATTATCGGCCAGGACGAGGCGAAAAAGTATGTAGCGATAGCTCTGAGAAACCGCTACAGAAGGAGCCTTCTCTCCGAAGAGATGAGAGAAGAGATCTCACCTAAAAACATCCTCATGATGGGTCCTACCGGAGTAGGAAAGACTGAGATCGCCCGCAGACTCGCAAAACTCATGGATGCACCGTTCGTAAAGGTCGAGGCGACAAAATTCACTGAGGTCGGATATGTTGGCCGTGACGTGGATTCCATGATCAGAGACCTGGTTGAGGCTTCCATGAGACTCAGTAAACAGAAGAGAATGGATGAGAATGCCGAGATGGCCGATGTTATCGCGGAAGATATTATCGTCAAGTCCATAGTACCTTCACCTAAGAATGAAAACAACGGCGGCGTACAGCTGGGCAACATCTTCGGAAACCTCGGCTATAAGACACAAAGGCAGGAATACGAGGAAAACAAGCAGAAAGAGTACGAATCCAGCAGGGAATTCGCAGATATCAAGATGGCAAGGGATCAGGTGAGAGAGCAGCTCCGCGCGGGACTGCTCGAGGATCACATCGTTGAGATAGAAGTGGATGACGTACCAAAGACCAATCAGCTTGACAACCAGAATGAGGGAATGATCGCAATAGGCAACATTTTCGACAGTATGATGCCTAAGAAGACCAAGAAAAAGAAATGCAAGGTAAGCGATGCGAGAAGGATACTCAGGGAACAGGAAGCGCAGAAGCTGATAGACATGGATCAGGTGACCGACGAAGCCCTGCAGAATGCAGAACAGAATGGCATCATCTTTATCGACGAAATAGACAAGATCGCATCCGGAAGCGGCATGAGATCGGGTGTTGATGTATCAAGAGAAGGTGTTCAGAGAGATATCCTTCCAATAGTCGAAGGAAGCGTCGTCAACACAAAATACGGCCCGGTAAAGACAGATCACATGCTCTTCATCGGAGCAGGAGCTTTCCACGTTTCGAAGCCGAGCGACCTTATACCGGAACTCCAGGGAAGATTCCCTATAAACGTTGAGCTCAGCAATCTCGACAAGGAAGACTTCAAAAAGATACTTACGGTACCTGAGAACGCTGTCACAAAGCAGCAGAAAGCTCTGCTCGAGACGGAGGGAGTCAGTGTTGAGTTCACTGATGACGCAATCGACGAAATCGCAAACCTCGCGTTCCTTATGAACGAAGAGACAGAGAACATCGGAGCAAGAAGACTCCATACCATCCTTGAAATACTTCTTGAAGACATATCGTACAATCTCCCTGATCCGGACATGACGGATGTCCGCATCGACAGGGAATACGTACTCGACAAGCTCGGAGAGAAGATCAAGGAAGTCGATGTAGACAAGTACATACTGTAAACAAGGCCGAATGTTTTTATACAGATCCGTTTATGAATACGGAGAAGCCGAATACATAATTGAGAAATCGCGCTTCATAGCCCACGTCTCCCCGGCTGAAACGCCGGAGGAGGCGAGGCTTTTCGTTGCAAGTATAAAAGAGAAATACAAGGACGCGACTCACAATGTTCCCGCATTTGTGTGCGGGGCAGGAAGCGAGCATCAGTGGGCAAGTGATGACGGAGAGCCTCAAGGCACATCCGGAATGCCCGTTCTGAAGCTTTTAACAGCCGAGGGACTGACGAATGTGGCGATAGTGATAACCAGATACTTCGGAGGAATAAAACTCGGCACAGGCGGATTAGCGCGGGCATATACGCATGCAGCAAAGCTGGGCATAGAGGCTGCGGGCATATGTGATGTAAAAGAAAGCACTCTTTTAAAGTACTCGTTCGATTACACTTATCTCAGCAAGATAACGAATTACGCTTCCGATAAAGGCTTTGATCTGAGCGATATAGAATACACGGATTCTGTCAGTGCAGTTATAAGCTGTCCGAAGGAGGAGACAGACCGGCTGAAATCAGCTGTGTCAGACATGACATCGGGCAGGGCAGTCCTGCTCAATGAAAGCGTTACTCTGGGAAGATATCTTGCACTATAAAAAGAATCTAAAAATTAACGAAATAGTATTTGACACGAATATACAATCGTGCTAATATAATCAAGCGTCTGAAAACAAACAGCACGCAGCACCTTAACATAATACTATTGGGCCGGGTAGTTCAGCTGGTTAGAATGCCAGCCTGTCACGCTGGAGGTCGACGGTTCGAGCCCGTTCCCGGTCGCCAATGCGCTGATGTGGCTCAACGGTAGAGCAGCTGATTTGTAATCAGCAGGTTGGGGGTTCGATTCCCTCCATCAGCTCCAATATTTTTCGAGGGGTTCCCGAGCGGCCAAAGGGGGCGGACTGTAAATCCGTTAGCACTGCTTTCGATGGTTCGAATCCAGCGGAAGTGGCTCAGGGGTAGAGCATCGCCTTGCCAAGGCGAGGGTCGCGAGTTCGAATCTCGTCTTCCGCTCCACTTTTGCGGATGTAGTTCAATGGTAGAACTTCAGCCTTCCAAGCTGATAGCGTGAGTTCGATTCTCATCATCCGCTCCAATTTTTTTTAAAAAGGCATGTTGGGCAATGTGGGTCCATAGCTCAGTTGGATAGAGCAACGGCCTTCTAAGCCGTGTGTCCGGGGTTCGAATCCCTGTGGGCTCACCATTTTTCTTTTTGCCGGTCTCGTGCTGATGGGGTATAGCCAAGCGGTAAGGCAACAGACTTTGACTCTGTCATTCGTAGGTTCGAGTCCTGCTACCCCAGCCAAATGCGACCCATTAGCTCAGTCGGCAGAGCACTTGACTTTTAATCAAGGTGTCCGGAGTTCGAATCTCCGATGGGTCACCAAAACACCTTATCCCAAGGATACGGAGAGGTGTCCGAGTGGTTTAAGGAGCCGGTCTTGAAAACCGGTGATCCCGCAAGGGACCGTGGGTTCGAATCCCACCCTCTCCGCCAAGAAGCCATATGGAGAAGTACTCAAGTGGCTGAAGAGGACGGTTTGCTAAACCGTTAGTGTTCGATAAGGGCAGCATGGGTTCGAATCCCATCTTCTCCGCCACCTTTTTTAGGGGTATAGCTCAGTTGGTAGAGCAGCGGTCTCCAAAACCGCGTGCCGTGGGTTCAAGTCCTACTGCCCCTGCCAATTAAATCGGGGTGTAGCGCAGTTTGGTAGCGCAACTGGTTTGGGACCAGTGGGCCGCGGGTTCAAATCCTGCCACCCCGACCAACTTTTACAATTTAATCAGTGCATGTCGGGGTGTAGCGCAGTTTGGTAGCGCAACTGGTTTGGGACCAGTGGGCCGCGGGTTCAAATCCTGCCACCCCGACCAACTTTTCTCAATACATTCATGGGCCATTAGCTCAGAGGTTAGAGCAACCGGCTCATAACCGGTCGGTCCTTGGTTCGACCCCAAGATGGCCCACCAATATGCTCAGGTAGCTCAGTAGGTAGAGCAGGGGACTGAAAATCCCCGTGTCCCTGGTTCGATTCCGGGCCTGAGCACCACGAAGATCCGTTACAGAGATGACGGGTCTTTTTTCTTTACAGTATTATCGTTAACGTAAAGAATACTTGACACCTGTGTATTAAGTGGTACAATAACACTATAAAGATGCACAAGTGTTCGTTACGGAGACTTATGGAAAACAATCTCGCAAAGATTAGAAAAGAGAAAAAGATAGGACAGAACTACCTTGTAGAAAAGCTTGGTGTATCCAGGCAGTCCATCAGCTCGATCGAGAATGGAAGATGTACTCCATCCCTTGAACTTGCAATGGATATAGCCTATCTGCTCGATATGCCGATCGAAGAGATATTCATACACGAAAACCGCTTCAAATAGCTCCTGACGGAGCTTTTTTTATAAATGTTTGATATTAAGCTGTAAAAGATGCCGGCAATGGTATAGAATCACGGACAAAGAATGAGGAAGTGCTGCTTTGTCCGTATTTTGTTAACGAATAATATATTATCAGAGATAATCGTGAAAAGAGCCATTACTTTAAAACTTAATATATGCATCATTACGTTTATTTTTGTGACTGCTGTAATGGTGTTCTCAGCAGCAGCTTTCGCCGCTTCGGTACCATCGGCATCAGGACAGATCAATTCAGAAGACGGAGCGATCCTCAGAGAGAAATCTTCTGTCTGGTCAGATGCTTTGCTTGTACTTAAAGATAACAGCACGGTTACGATACACAAGGAAGTATTCAAATCAAAGAAGAGCACTGCAAAAAATAAGAAGTGGTATTACGTAACGGCGGACGGCACTAAAGGATACGTAAGAGCTGACCTTGTTGATCATATAAAATACAGATCAGTGCAGGGAAAAACGACTTCCAGCGTAAATTACCGCAAAGGCGCCGGAATAAAAATGAAAAAAGCCGGTACTTTCAAAAGGGGCATCGAAGTCTCTGTTGTTATGAAGGCATCTCCGGTAAGGTCAGCTAAGGGAGCGAGCAGCACCTGGTATAAGATCAAATATGGCTCAAAATACTATTACATATGTTCGAACATGGCAAAGCTGAAAGGCTTTACAGCTGATACAGCAGCACAGCCGGCAGCTTCAGATAAGACACAGAACGTATCCTCAGATACTTCGGACAATATAATGAGCGACAGCGATTTCGAGAGCTACCTTACGAATGAAGGCTTTCCTGAGTCCTATAAAAAAAGCCTCCGCAAAATCCATAAGGCGCATCCGAACTGGGTGTTTGCAGGATATAAGACGAATATATCGTGGAGCACTGCGCTTTCAAAACAGACAAAAGGAGGCACATCTCTTGTTTCCGGCTCATATCCGGCTTCATACAGGGACGGCAAAAAACAGTATGAAAAGGGCTGGTATAAAGCGAATAAAAAAGTCGTTGCTTACTACATGGATCCGCGCAACTTCCTCAACGAGAGCAGAATTTACATGTTCGAGGATCTGACTTATAAAAAGAAATACCAGACCGCATCTGCAGTAGGCGCGATACTTTCTCAGAGCAGGCTTCCTGATTACGGATTTACTGCAGGCATATTCGTGAAGGCAGGAGAAAAATCAAATGTCAGCCCTGTTTTTCTGGCCTCGAGAGCAAGACAGGAGACAGGGAACGGAAGTGATGCCATTACAGGCAAAAAGGTGCTCGGCACCAAGGTGTATAATCCGTTCAATATAGGAGCTTTCGGAGGAAAAAACCCTTTGTATAACGGACTTCTTTATGCCCGTGCCAAGGGGTGGACTACTCCTGCAAAGGCAGTTGAGGGAGGTGCGCAGGAACTTGCCAAAAACTATATAAGCAAAGGGCAATACACAGGATATTATCAGAGATTCAATGTAAGGAACGGCGAAAACAAGGTCGGTACGCATCAGTACATGACTAACATCATGGCTCCGTACAGCGAAGCGGCATCAACAAAAGCTTCGTATACGATGTACAGCATTCTGGATCAGCCGCTTGTATTTGAGATACCGATATATGAAGGCATGCCG
Organism: uncultured Eubacteriales bacterium; assembly: GCA_902779185.1. GTDB lineage: Bacteria > Bacillota > Clostridia > Peptostreptococcales > Anaerovoracaceae > Crickella. The sequence goes on along the minus strand of CACZAM010000011.1, from coordinate 45,794 downwards.
GCTTCAACAAAATTACCATGAAAAACAAAGGCCTCCATGCGGAGACCTTTTTTCATAATGCTGCGCCCTGACGGGTATCCCGCTTTTTCAGTTCGCTGTTTATCATGTTGAGAATAGTCCTTTTGCGGTAGCTCCACTCAGGAGATACAAGTATCCTGCGCGGAACATCACCGGTAAGTCTGTGTATCGTTACGCCGGGTGGTATGATCTCAAGGCAGCGGATCACGAGATCCACATATTCCTCTATTGAATCAAAAGACACATAATCAGGCATCGTCTTATAAAGAGGCGATGTCTTTACTATGTTCATGAGGTGCAGCTTAAGCCCGAAAACAGGGAGGCTGCATACCTTTCTGACTGATTCCAGCATCATCTCCTGAGTCTCGCCGGGCAGACCGAGTATCAGATGGGTGACTACGCGTATGCCGCGCGAGATCAGCGCTTCCGCCGCCTTTTCATAATCCTCATAGGTGTAGCAGGTGTTCATGGCGGCGAGAGTCTCATTGTGAGTGCTCTGAAGACCGAGCTCCACCCACATGAAATGATCGCGGTTTATTTCTTCAAGGAGGTCGAGCACATCGTCTCCGAGGCAGTCAGGCCTGGTGGCAATGGCAATGCCGCTGATGCGCGGATCGTCAAGAGCCGCGTAATAACGTGAACGGAGAATATCGACCGGCGCGTATGTGTTGGTGAACGACTGGAAATAGGCGAGGTAGCACGCATCAGGCCACTTCTCCGAAAGTCTGCCGATCTGATCGCTTATTGACGCTGAATAATCCGTATCTGACGATGAGGCATGAGCAGCGAGTTCACCTGATCCTCCTTCAGAACAGAAAGCACAGCCTCCGTAACCGGCGGTACCGTCTCTGTTAGGGCAGGTGAAACCGGCATCGATACTCAGCTTGACAGTTTTGCGGCCGAATTCCGTCTTCAGATGATCACTTATTGAATTATATCTTTCACCACCTTGCATGTGTAAAGGGACCTCCGTTTGTGATACAATAGAATGAATTATTGCGTATCACGTAGTGCTCAGACGCAGGAAAGGGAAGAGCATTGGAAAAAACTTCAGGTATCATGCAGCAGCTGAGCTGCGAAGAACTGAATCTTATATCCGGAGAACTCTCCGGAGTGGCACTCATGCCTAAAAAGCCTTCAGTCCTGATGCATGCCTGCTGCGGACCGTGCTCAACATCATGTGTTGAGAGAACAGCCGCAGACTATGCTCTGACACTGTACTATTATAATCCAAACATTACTGACAGAGAAGAGTACTACCTGAGGCGTGATACTCTGCTGCACTTTCTTGAAGCATTCAATGAGGAGCACAAGGATATCTATACAGTAGGTTATATTGAAGGAGCATATGATCCGGACCGCTTCATAATAAAGGCCTCGCCGCTGGCGGATGAACCTGAGGGCGGAAGACGCTGTGACATCTGTTTCGCGATGAGACTTACTGAGACCGCAAGAATGGCAAGAGAACTAGGCATGGAGTATTTCACAACGACAATGTCTGTGAGTCCGCACAAAAATTATGACAAGATCAAAGCGCTCGGTCTTGCACTTGAAGAAGAGACAGGAGTAAAATTCCTTGATATCGACTTCAAGAAGAAGAACGGTTTCGGCCGGAGCGTGGAGCTGTCAAAAAAATACGGGCTTTACAGGCAGAACTTCTGCGGATGCGACTTCGCAAGATACGCAGCAAAGTAACATACAGGGGACTAAGATCAAGGAGAAAGAACAATGAGCAAACTATTCATTCCAAAAGACTACAAACCGCTGCTCGATCCTACGGAAACACAGAGAGCTATCAAAAGGATAAAGGATCACTTCCAGAAGGAACTTGCGCGCAATCTCAACCTCGGAAGAGTCTCGGCTCCTCTGTTTGTAATTCCTCAGACGGGGCTCAACGATAACCTGAACGGTTATGAAAGAAGAGTTGAGTTCACCATCAAGGATATGAATGAGCAGAACGTGGAAGTCGTTCAGTCGCTCGCAAAGTGGAAGAGAATGGCGCTCGGAAGATACGGCGTGGAGCCGGGACGCGGTCTCTACACCGACATGAATGCTATAAGGCGCGATGAGGAACTCGACAACATCCATTCAATATATGTGGACCAGTGGGACTGGGAGAAGGTTATAACAGCCGACCAGAGAAACGATGAGTTCCTGGAGCATACGGTAAGAGTGATCTACTGGTGCCTGAAGGATCTTGCCGACTACGTGAACGATCATTACCCGCACATCGGCATAGAGCTTCCGGATAAGATCAAGTTCATCGATTCGCAGGAACTTGAGAACTGGTATCCTGATAATACTTCAAAGGAGAGGGAGCGCTTCGCGGCCGAGGAATTCGGCGCCATTTTCGTAAAGCGCATAGGATGCAAGCTCAGATCGGGCAAGCCTCACGACGGCAGAGCCCCTGATTACGATGACTGGGAACTCAACGGAGACATCATACTCTGGAACCCTGTGCTCGAAGATGCATTCGAGATCAGCTCCATGGGTATACGTGTTGATTCAGAGTCCATGATCCGCCAGCTTGAGCTGGATGGAAAAGAGGACAGAAAAGAGATGAAATTCCATCAGGATATCATAAACAACAGACTTCCGCTCACTATAGGAGGCGGCATAGGACAGAGCAGGCTCTGCATGTATTTCCTCAAAAAGGCTCATATAGGCGAGGTTCAGGTATCGGTATGGCCTGAAGACATGTATGAGAAGTGCGCGGAGAACAACATATTCCTTCTGTAAAACCGTGAGACATTAAATGCAGTATATCGACATAGTCATTGACAACAAGAGCGTTAATACGGACAGCTTTTACACCTATAAGGCTCCCGATGAAGTGAGTGTAGGAGCAAAGCTGACTGTGCCTTTCGCAAGAAGGAGCAAAAGCGTCGATGCATACTGCGTGGATACAGGTGTCAGCTGCGCGCTCGATGACTCGAAGGTGAAAGCGATCGATACATATGATCCTGAACGCTCGCTCAACAGCGAGATGGTGCAGACAGCCATATGGATGCGCAGGCGCTACGGGGTAAAATACATAGACGGCCTAAAGATGTTCGCGGTGGACGGCAAGCGTGAGAAGGCTCTGAAGACCGGAGCCGGCACGGAAGCGTCCGATCCGGGCTATGAGCTCACCGCTGAACAGACGGCAGCTGCTGCGAAGATATGCGCCTCAGTCGAAAAACGTGAAGCTAAGACCTACCTCATAAAGGGTGTTACCAACAGCGGCAAGACCGAAGTGTATATCAAGGCTGTCGAAAGCGCTCTTGAAGCGGGAAGGACAGCGATAATACTTCTTCCTGAGATAGCACTTGCGTCGCAGGTGGCGCAGCGCTTCAGGGAACGCTTCGGAAGCGATAAAATAGCTACTCTTCACAGCAGGCTGAAGAAATCGGAGAGGCTGTCAGAGTGGCTGAGGATAAAGCGCGGGGAAGCCAGGATAGTAATAGGCGCAAGGACATCGGTCTTCGCTCCTCTTGACGATATAGGCGTTATCGTTATTGATGAGGAGCACGAGAGCACATACAAGTCCGATCACAATCCTAAATACGAGACTGTTGATGTTGCCTTCAAAAGAGCTTCTCTTTCCGGAGCTGTACTCGTGCTGGGCAGCGCGACTCCGGGCGTTACCTCATATTACAGGGCAGAAACAGGCATTTATGAGCTCATTGAGATGAAAGAACGCGTGGGCGACAGCATCATGCCGAAGCTTGAGATCATAGATATGCGCAAGGAAGCCGCGGCAGGAAACACCGGTGTTATTTCAAGGGAACTCGCGCGCAGGATAGACGGCGCGCTTTCAAAAAAGGAGCAGGTGATACTTTTCCTCAACAGGAGAGGCTTTTCCACACGCATCCTGTGCCCGGACTGCGGCTTCGTAATGAGCTGTCCGGACTGCGGCATCTCGCTGACATACCATAAGTCGGTGAACGCGGCGGTCTGCCACTACTGCGGAAGGAAGTTCCCGGTTCCTGATAAGTGTCCTGACTGCGGAAGCAAATTCATACGCTACGCTGGAGCCGGCACAGAGAAGGTTGAAGAAGAGGTGCGGCGCATCTGGCCTGAGGCCGGTGTCGACAGGTTCGACATAGATACAGCTTCGGCTGCGGATGACCCTGTAAAGGTGATCAATGACTTCCAGAAGGGGCGCACCGACATACTCGTAGGGACGCAGCTTCTTGCAAAAGGACTTGATTTCAGGAACGTAGGGCTTGTGGGCATAATAAACGCCGATGTCAGCCTCAATATCCCTGATTACAGGTCTTCGGAGCGCACATACCAGCTTATAACGCAGGTAGCGGGACGGGCAGGAAGAACCGGAGGCGAAAGCAGCGTGCTCATACAGACGTATGAGCCGGACAGCGACGTGATAGTCGAGGCAGCTGCCGGTGACTACGAAAGTTTTTACGAGTCGGAACTTCTTCACAGAAGAATTATGAATTATCCTCCGTACTCTGATATAATCTCGGTCGGACTTGTAGCAGACGACGAAGATACGGCCATGGCATATGCGAACGCGTTCCGCAGCAGGCTCATGGGTCTGAGATCCGCGCCTGAGGGAGCGTCTGTAATGATGCCGAGGCCCGATGAAAGGCGTAGTGACGGTAAGGCCAGAGCGGTTTTCATGATAAAAGCCCCGCACGGGAGCCGGGCAGGATATGTCAGCGAATATATGGCGTTCCGCGACCGCATGATCGAAAACAGGGCTCCTGCCTTCATAGAAATCGATATAAACCCATACGGGTCAGTATAAATCACAGAAGAGAGAAACTATGGCACTCAGAAACATAACTATCAGAGGCGATGAAATACTCGCGAAAAAATGCAAACCTGTAAAAGAGATAACTCCGCGCATCGCCGAAGCCTGCGCAGACATGGTAGAGACCATGATGGCCGCAGACGGAGTGGGGATCGCAGCTCCTCAGATAGGCATCATGAAGAGATTCTTCATAGCCATGCCGCATGTTGACGCGGAAGACGAGGAGACAAGAGACAGGATATATGTAATGATCAACCCGGAGATCACATACAGGGAAGGCACCCAGGAATCCAGTGAGGGATGTCTTTCAGTGCCGGGATATATGGGCCTTGTAGACAGGCCGTATAAAATCAGGATAAAGGGAACGGATCTTCAGGGCGTGGAGCATGAGTACGAATTCGAAGGCTTCGAAGCGACCGTATTCTGCCACGAATACGATCACCTTGACGGCATACTGTATTCAGATATCGCGAAAGACATGATGACCGCCGAGGAATATTCGGAGATACTCCATGAGCTGCAGGAGCTTCACGAAGACGATGATGAAGACACAGGTAACTCTGAGATCTGGGAAATGAAAAAGGAAAGAAGCAATCAGTAGATGAGAATAGTTTTCATGGGCACTCCCGCTTTCGCGGCGAAGTCGCTTCAGAAGTTAATAGATGAGGGCTATGAGATACCGCTCGTGGTTACACAGCCCGACAGAAAAGGCAACCGCAATAAAATGGTATTGTCCGAGGTCAGAAAGCTGGCGCTCGAGCACGGCATAGATACGGCCCAGCCGGTCAGGATAAAAAAAGATCCTGAGCTTATAGAAAGGCTGGCTGAGATCGCGCCAGACATGATAGTTGTCGCGGCTTTCGGTCAGATACTGCCGAAGTCTGTACTTGATATCCCAAGGCTTGGATGCGTCAACGTTCACGGATCGCTTCTCCCTAAACTGAGGGGAGCTTCTCCGATGCAGGCTGCGGTGCTTGAGGGTTTCGACGAGTCAGGCATCACAATAATGCGTATGGCTGAAGGTCTCGATACAGGGGACATGATAAGCAAAAGCGTATGTGATATAAAGGGCAAAGACTTCACCGAAGTTTCGGAGATACTGGCTGAGGCAGGAGCTGAACTTCTGGCAGAAACGATCCCGCATATAGCAGACGGGACAGCGGTCTACGAAGTTCAGAATGATGAAGAAGCCACATATGCCGGAATGATCTCAAAGACAGACGGATATACGGACTTCAGCGAGTCTGCCGAACGCATCGAGCGTAAAATAAGAGCGTTCATAGAATGGCCGGCATGCTACAGTTATCTTGACGGACAGCAGGTAAAGTTTTACAGGGCGGAAGTTATAGATGAGGTTCCTGACGGCGAGCCGGGAACAGTAAGCAGAACAGATAAGAAGAGCTATTACATAAACTGCGGGAGCGGAAAGCTGAGAGTTCTCGAGCAGCAGCTCCAGGGCAAAAAGCGAATGAGCGCCGGTGACTTCATGAGAGGGCATAAGCTCTCGGCCGGAGACAGATTCGGCGCAGAGGAGGGTATATAATGTATTACTATTATGACTATTCATGGTTTGTCCTTATCCCGGCGATCCTTTTCACAATGCTCACACAGGCAAGGATCAACAGCGCGTACAGGACATACTCACAGGTACCTGTAAGCACGGGCGTTACAGGCGCCGAGGCCGCAAGAGCCATGATGGATGCGAACGGGCTTACCGGTGTCGCGATAAACATTCTCAACGGCGGCAATTCACTGGTGAATTATTATGACCCTAAGACAAAGAGCCTGAACCTCTCCAGAGAGGTATACGGATCGAGGTCTGTCTCATCGGTATGCATAGCGTGCCACGAGGTAGGCCACGCTATCCAGGACGCTACTCACTATGCTCCGCTGGCTCTGAGGAACGGCATAGTGCCGGTCGTCAATCTTACACAGATGGTTTCATGGCCGATGATCTTCTTCGGACTCGTTATGTCCGCTGCATCGCCGTACGGAAGCCTGTTCTTCCTCATCGGAGTCATCTGCTTCCTCTTCGTCATCTTCTTCCATCTGATCACATTGCCGGTAGAATTCAATGCTTCGAACCGCGCACTCGAGAATCTGAGGGAGCTCAGACTTGTGAACGAGGAAGATTATGTAGGATCCAGAACGGTCCTGAAGGCCGCGGCAATGACATATGTTGCCGCTCTTGCCACTGCTGTCGCCAGCCTGCTCAGGGTATTCGTGATCGCGGGCAGGAGGAGATAGTACCTGATGAACAAGGACTGGCTTGCGGTATTTGAGGCACTGAAAGCCGTATATACCGAGGGAGCATATTCCAATATTTCGATCAACGAAGCTGTTTCGCGCCGTAAGGGACTGCGGGAGAGCTTCGTTCGCTCATTTGCCAAGGGTGTTCTGAGAAGCAGCATAAGGATCGATCATATCATCGATACTCTTGCGGGCAAGGGCATAGGCAGCATAAAGCAGAGACCGCTCATAATTCTAAGGATGGGTATCTATGCTATCGACGAGCTGGGAAGCGTGCCTGATCACGCGGCCGTGAACGAGGCGGTCGAGCTGGCTAAATCCGTTGCGAAGGGAAGCGACCGCTTCGTGAACGGCATGCTCAGAAATTACCTGAGACGGAAAGATGAGTTTGCCCCGGATAAACTTGAACCTTATTTAAGGTATTCCATAAGTCAGGACATATTTTCGCTTCTGAGCGAACAATACGGCAGCGAGGCATTCCGCATTGCAGAAGCGCTGAATGAGCCGGCAGAGGTCTATTTAAGGGCAAATACGCTCAAGGCAGACCGTGATGAGGTGATCAGAAGACTCGCTGAATACGGGATCGAGGGCCGCGGAGCGGAAGAAAACAGCGAAGCCATCCTTGCTAAAGGGAGCGGCATCGTAAACTGTGAATTATACAGGAAGGGCTTTTATACCATTCAGAGCCTGTCTTCGATGATAGCCGTAAAAGCCCTTGACCCAAAGCCGGGAAGCCGGGTGCTCGATCTCTGTGCTGCTCCCGGAGGAAAAACCGGGTATATGGCTGAGCTGATGGGCAACGAGGGCAGCATCACAGCCTGTGACGTTCATCCGCACAGGCTGATGCTCACGCAGGCTGCCATGAAAAGGCTCGGCGTGAGCATTTGCGCTCTGCAGGAGCGCGATGCTGCCGTATACGACGATTCACTTAAAGAATCTTTTGATTACGTGCTTGCCGATGTTCCATGCTCGGGACTCGGTGTTACAGCCAGTAAGCCGGAACTCAAACTGACTGCCGATCCTTCCGAATTTGACGGACTTATCGACATACAGAAGAAGATACTCAGCAACGCGCTTCGCTATGTAAAACCGGGCGGAAGGCTCGAGTATTCGACCTGCACACTCAATAAAAATGAGAATGAATCGGTTGTTAAACAAGTATTAAGTAAAGAAGGCAACTCAGCCCGCATTATTGAAATGGCAACACTTATGCCATATAATGGCAAAGTAGGATTTTACTATTGTATTATCGGGAAAAATGCAATTTTTGACAGGACGGAGAACTGATTAACATGAGAATTGGTTATATGACAGATAGAGGCAGACGCAGACCCACTAACGAAGACTCACTCAGAGCATGTGAAGATCTTAATTTCTTCATGCTCGCAGATGGAGTAGGAGGAAACAGGTCCGGCGAGATCGCCAGCCAGTCGGCGCTTGACGCTCTGGAACAATTCGTTCGCCACAACCCGCCTGAATGGCTTGGATCACGCGATGAAGTATTCAGATATTTCAGAGCTGCTGTCAACTACGTCAATCAGTTCATTATAAAACTGTCCGGTGCCAAGCCGCAGTACGGCGGCATGGCGACCACACTTACCTTTGCGTATATAAGAGGCGACGAGATGTTTGTCGCAAATGTCGGTGACAGCAGAGTATATCTTGCGCACGGCGACATGATACAGCAGATCACTGATGATCACACATATGTAAATGATCTCGTGAAGATGGGCGCCATTACCAAAGACGAGGCTCATCTCCACGCACGCAAGAACGTTATTACCAGGGCAATCGGGGCCAACGCAAACAACGAGCCTGACTGCTTCAGTGTTCCTGTGGAAAAGGGAGACCGCATCCTGCTGTGCAGCGACGGTCTGTACGATGAAGTAGACGACGACACCATTCTTGCAGTGCTCAACAGATACCATGACATGAAGGTATGCGCAGAGGATCTGGTTTACATGGCTAACGAAAACGGCGGTAATGACAATATTTCCGTCATTTGCGTTGATTTGGAGGATTAAGCATGGCAAGCAGGATACTATCCGGGCGATATGAGCTTCTGGAGAAGATCGGCGACGGCGGTATGGCTGTCGTATATAAGGGTAAGGACAAACTCCTTAACCGCTTTATTGCTGTCAAGATCTTAAGACCGGAGTTTACAAAAGACGCGACATTCGTTGAGAATTTCAAAAGAGAATCGCAGGCTGCTGCAGGTCTCTCTCATCCGAATATCGTGGGCGTTTATGATGTCGGCCGTGAAGGCAACATCAACTATATTGTAATGGAGCTGATCGAGGGTGATACGCTCAACAAGATCATTGAGAAAGAAGCTCCTATGGATTACCGTAAGGTTATCGATATATCGAAACAGGTGGCATCAGCTCTGAGGATAGCGCATAAGAACAAAATCATCCACAGAGATGTCAAGCCGCATAACATAATGGTGACCAACGACGGAGTCGTAAAACTGGCTGACTTTGGTATAGCAAGGGCTGTCAACGACGCGACACTGTCAACAGGCAGCAAGATCGTCGGTTCCGTACACTATTTCTCGCCTGAACAGGCAAGGGGAAATTACGTCGATGAACGTTCCGACATCTATTCGCTCGGTATCGTTATGTACGAAATGCTCACGGGCAAGGTACCTTTCGACGGCGACAACCCTGTTACGGTAGCCCTGAAGCACATAAACGAGGAGATCACTCCTCCTAGGGAACTCGAGCCGAGCATACCGCCTGCGCTCGAGAGGATCGTCATGAAAGCCACCAGCAAGTTCCAGACCAACAGGTACGCGAATGCTGATGAGCTTATCCAGGATCTTGACAACGTGTCCTTTGTTACGGCTATCGCTCCTGATTCGATATTTGAGTCGACCACAGTTGTGGAGAAGCGCAATAAACGCAAGCAGGATCTGGAGAAAGACATAGAAGAGGTCGTAGAGGCCAGGGAACGCGACAGAAAGAAAAAGCGCAGAAAGGCGATCGCCATCGCAACGGCTGTCTTTGTCGTACTTGCGGCCATGGCAGGCGGATACATATCCTGGAAGATGGGCGCTTTTTCAGCTACAAAAGCCGCACCTGATCTTTTGGACAAAACATTCGATGATGCTCAGGAGCTTGCTGAAGCGCAGGGCTTCAAATTGAAAAAAGGCAAAGACATTTACTCGTCTGAATATACAGAGGGCAGGATATGTCAGCAGGATCCTCAGCCTGGCGTCGAAATGCCTAAGGAAGGCACCATAACGATAAATGTCTCCAAAGGCAATAAAAATGGCCTTGTTCCGAGTGTTCTGGGCATGCAGAAGGAAGATGTCGAGGCTTACCTGAAATCATACGGGTATCAGCTTGGCAATGTAAACACAACCACCTCGCCTGAGAAGGAAGGCAAGGTCCTTGAACAGACACCTACGGCCGGTTCGACTCTCGACAAAGAGAGCAAGGTGGATATCGTAGTATCCGATGGTAAGGGAACCGAGAAGAGCATCGTTCCTTCCGTAACAAGAATGTCACTTCAGGACGCAAAGCAGGCAATCGAAGCAGCCGGGTTCCAGGTAGGCAATATAACCTATGACTATGATTCTTCGATCGGAAAAGGCTATGTTATTTATCAGCAGTATCAGGCTAACTCTCAGCTTGACAAGGGGACGGCCATCGATCTGCAGGTAAGTTCGGGTCCTGAACCTGCTCCGGAGGAGCCGGATGATCAGCAGGAAGAGGGCGAAGACAATAACGATAACAATAATGACAATAACGATAACGACGATAACGAAGATAATAACAAGGATTAGTATCTGGGCAACGGCTGACGGAACGGACTATATATGACAGGAACTGTTGTCAAAGGAATAGGAGGCTTCTACTTTGTATATGACGGCAATTCTGTCGTCATGGGCAAGGCGCGCGGAAATCTCAAGAGAAACAAAGAACTTATATATGTTGGTGATATTGTCGATTTCGATATCGATGAGAACGACAGAGACGGCGAGTGTGTCATCCACCGTATTGTAAAGAGAAAGAATTATCTGACAAGACCACCGGTATCCAATCTGGATATCCTGGTGGTCGTGTTTTCATTAGTTCAGCCTGCTGTCAATTATCCTGTTGTGGACAAACTTATTGCAGGCTGTGAACTGGCGAAGATCGATCCTGTGATATGCATTTCTAAAACGGATCTGGCGGACCCTGATGCAGTGTCTCAGGCGATCTCCATCTACTCGAAGTTATACCCGTCTGTGTGTGTGAACGGCATGACAGGTGACGGCATTTCCGGGCTTCGTGATCTTATAAGCGGAAAAAATGTGGCTCTTGCCGGCCCGTCGGGGGTCGGAAAGTCAACTATAACGAACCTTCTCCACGCAGGTGAACCGGGGATCGCCGAGGAAGAAGAGGCTCTCCTCAAGGCTGCCACAGGACGCATCAGCAGCAGAACGGGAAGGGGCAGACACACTACAAGGCATGTGGAAATATTCCCGATGTCTGACGGAACTATGCTTTATGACACCCCGGGTTTCACGTCGCTCGACATGCCTATGATCGAACCTGTTGCCGTTAGGGATCTTTTCCCGGAGTTCAGAGAGCCGGGCAGCGGCTGCCGCTATTCGGACTGCATGCACATAAATGAACCGGACTGTGCCGTAAAGGAAGCACTTGAGCAGGGAAAGATTTCCATATCAAGATATGAATCATATAAATCAATGACAGAGGAGGTAAAAAAATGGCAAAGATAGCGCCTTCGATACTTGCAGCAGATTTCGCCAGACTGGGCGAGGATGTGAAAGATATTTGCGACAGAGGCATTGATTACCTCCACATAGATGTCATGGACGGCTCTTTCGTGCCTAACATAAGCTTCGGTGCAGCAGTTATGAAGAGCCTCAACGGAATCACAACTGTACCTTATGATGTGCATCTTATGATCTGGGATCCAGACAGATACATAGAGAACTTCGTTACGCCGTTTACGGAATTCATCACTGTGCATTATGAAGCATGCGATGACCTTGCCCGCACTCTCAGTCATATAAAGGAGGCCGGCGCAAAGACGGGCGTTTCCATCAAGCCAGGAACTGTTCCTGAAGTACTCGACGATTACCTTAAGGATATCGATCAGATCCTCGTGATGTCGGTTGAACCGGGCTTTGGCGGCCAGAAATTCATGGACAGCAGTCTTCCGAAAATAGCTTATTACAAAGCAAAGCGCGAGGAACTCGGTCTGGATTATGTGATCTCCGTTGACGGAGGTGTCGGATCTGCCAACGCGCATCTTGTAAGAGATGCCGGTGTTGATCTGATCGTTGCCGGTTCGGCAGTGTTCAAGGCTGCGGACAGGACGGCAGAGATCGCTGCAATCAAAGGCTGCGCGGAAAATGCATAAATCCAACGAAAATCAACATTAATCCCACATCAAAATATGTACAGTTTTGAGTAAAAAAACTCTTTAAAATAAGCGGCAGGAGATACCTGCAATGCTTAGAAGAAAACTGGCATTATACACATTGCTTTACATAGCCGGTATCGCTGCCGGCTTTTTTATGTTTGAAAGATTGCGGACTATTGAGGCAGCGGGCTTTTGCGCTGCTGTCATTGCCGCGGTCTTTTTAACGGATCAGGGCAGCACAGCCGTCTCTTTTAATCGAAGAACAGGGCGCGAAAGCATATCTTCCGGGAAACATATGAACCTGAATAAGGAAGCTGTTGAAAGGCAGAAAATCATATTGGTCATGTTGTTTTTAGCCGGTTTTCTTATCTTCTCGTTCAGATCGTTATCATATAGTTCTGCCATGTCATATGTGCATGACAAGAACTATATAAGAGGCAGAGTCACGTCCGTATCAGTCAAAGATGAAAAAGTTAAGATGATAATCAAAAACAGAGAGCCTGGTCCTGCAAGGGTCCTTGTGACTCTCGACATGTCCGAAGCAGAACAGTTCATGCAGCAGGCCGGTACGGGCGTAATGGTTGAGGCAAGAGGTGAGTTTGCGGAGCTGTCTCCTGCAGAAGACCCTGGCTGCTTTGATTACAGCCTTTACATGAAAAGCAAGGGAGTAACAATAAGATTCAATGCATACATCCTTGAAATCACCGATACTCATGTGTCACAGGTAACAAGACTGAGGCGCAGCCTGTACCAAACGCGAAAATCATTTATAGGAAGGTTCAGCACGGATACGCAGGGCTTCATAAGGGGAGTGATTTTCGGTGACAAATCCGGTATAGATGAGGACATGCTCGAAGAATTCAATAACAATTCGACCGGCCACATTCTAGCAGTAAGCGGTCTTCATATAGGATTTCTTTATGGGCTTCTTCGGTTCCTCACTGCCCGCAAAAGGACGTTCCCTGTCTCATGCCTGATCGTGACGGTCATACTGCTTTACGGAGAGATGACGATGTGGAGTCCCGCGACGGTCAGAGCCTGCATAGTTATGACAATAAGCCTGTGTTCGACGCATTTAAGGAGAAGCTCGGATCTGCTTACTTCTGTGAGCCTGGCAGCGTTTCTGATACTTACATATCAGCCTTATCAGCTTTTCAGCTCCGGATTTCAGCTGTCCTTTCTGGCACTGAGCGGGATCGCTTTCCTAAGCGGACCGATATCATCTGTTACCGGAGAGGCGATAGCGGTGATGCTCGCTGTACAGACAGGGACACTTCCGGTCATCGCGTATTCATACTGTAGGATCAATCCGTTATCCATACTTATAAACGTTCCGGTGATATTGCTCGCCTCTGTACTTGTACCTCTTTGTATTCTGATGCTGATGATGGAAGTCGTTACAGGCAGAGTCGCGGCGGCAGGCATCGATCTGGCTGAGCTGATTTCCTACGCAATAGTAAAAGTAAATCACATCCTGAGCTTCGGAGGCAGTTTTTCAATAAGGACTGCAGGACCGTGTGCCGCCGCTATCATATTCATCTACATGATAGTATTCGGTCTTGCAACAGAATGGGCAAGGGTTATGCTCCTGCGAAAAGAGCTGAAGGCCGTTCTAAGACAGGGGATACTGCTTCTGATGCCGCTCGCCATGCTCTTTTCGTGTCTTTACGATCCTATATCCGATGATGAAATCGTATTTGTTTCAGTCGGACAGGGAGACTGCGTCCATATAAGGTCAGAAGGACACGATGTGCTCATAGACGGCGGCGGGCAGTCCAGGTACGGAGACGATGAAAAAAAGCAGGCTTACAATGTTGGCAAAAGCATATTAATGCCATATCTGATGCATGGAGGCGCCGACGCGGTAGATGTTGCCCTTGTAACGCACCTGCATGCCGATCATTACAAGGGCATAGAAGAACTGTCCGAAGTCTTTCCCGTCGGCGCGGTCGGAATTCCGGCCGATTACAGAGCCAGCTTCCCAGGTAATCTCAATGGCAGTTCTTCTGAAAACACAGAAAAGGGACAGACAGCAAACTCAGAAATGAAAGCTTTCTATATCAGACCGGATACAAAAATAGACATTTCTGATGATGTGAGCATAGATGTAATCTGGCCAATAGAAGTATCTGATGAGCCGATTGCCGCAGATGATCCGAACGAGCACAACACAGTCTACATGATCAATTACAAAGGCATAAAGGTAATGGTGACTGGCGATCTCCTCGAAGCAGATGAACAGGAAATGATCGAATACTATCAGGGCACAGAAACGCTGGATTGCGATATTCTGAAAGTCGCACATCACGGCAGTAAATCCAGCTCAAGTGAAGCATTTCTTGATGCAGCGAAGCCGGAGATCGCCGTTATCCAATGCGGACGCAACAACTTTTACGGACATCCGCATAAACAGACACTGGAACGGCTGGAAGAACGAGGTGTTAAAGTCTTTCGCACTGATTTGTCCGGAGCAGTCGGCATCGACATCCACGACAGCCGCCTCTCAGTCGATCAGTTCAGGTAATGATACATAAAACATATTAGTTTTATATGAACATAGGAGTCATAGAGGGAATAATACAAAATGAGATAATACCGAGACTATAAGGACGGATAGAAGGAGCGGGAGTGTGGTATAATGTTTGCATTGATTGAAAACGGCGTTGCCGCAAGGATGCAAACATTGACCTACGGAGGCTTAGCTCCTCCGGTAAAATGTTGCATTGATTGAAAACGGCGTTGCCGCAAGGATGCAAACATTGACCTACGGAGGCTTAGCTCCTCCGGTAAAATGTTGCATTGATTGAAACGGCGTTGCCGCAAGGATGCAAACATTGACCTACGGAGGCTTAGCTCCTCCAGTAAAATGTTGCATTGATTGAAAACGGCGTTGCCGCAAGGATGCAAAGCGGAATGGCATACAAAGATTTTGTTAATGATAAAAATAAAGGGATCCTGAAGGATGTTCTGCTCTTTTACGGAGCGGAAGATTTTCTGATGAGCTGGGCTGTCGAAAGCATAGTTAATGACTATGTGGATGAGACTGCCAGAGACATTGATCTGATCCATCTTGAAGGTGAACAGGTGACGGCTGCTGATATCATGGCCCAGGCAAGGGCATATTCGATGTTTTCTGAAAGAAGAGTAGTTGTTGTACGCAACTATCTTCCTCTTTTCAGAAAAGCTGCTGATGTCAATGCAGATGAACTGCTGAATTTTGCATCTATGCCGCAGGGGTCATCTTTTGTAATATTTGTTGTCGAAAGCAGATATTCACCGGATCTCACATCGTATGGGAAGAAACTTGCGAAGGCCTGCGGCGCATATGAATTTGCGCGCCTTGAACGTGCTGATCTGAAGGCTTTCATCACCAAGCGTGTCCACAAAGCCGGCAAGATGATCGCAAGGCGCGAGCTTGAGCATATGATCGATGTCACAGGCTACTACAATAAAGAAAGCCGTTACGATCTGGCACAGCTTGAGAAAGACATTGATAAAATAGTAAGAGCATGCAGCGGAGATTCGATAAGCGCGCAGCTGATCGAGGAGATCCTTATAGGGGACAGCGACCGGTTCGTGTTCGGACTTGTTGACGCGCTCGTATCAGGCGACAGGGGAAAGGCACTGGCGATCGCAGAGGCCATAATTAGAGACGAGGACGGATCAATGGCTGTACTCGCTTTGCTCACAAAACAGTTCGAGATAATGTATGATGCGATAGAACTGAATGAAAGGGGCTACAGCATTTCCCAGATGGCGAAAAAAACGGGAGTTAATGAGTTCAGGTTCAAGAGGGCATTCAACGCTGCGGGAAGATACAGTAAAAGACGTATAGGAAAGATACTTACCGAGCTCTATAACACAGACAGAGACATAAAAAGCGGCAACATCGATAAGGATGTTGCCCTGGAACTGATAGCGATATCTGCCTGCCCGTGATGGCAGGCTTTTTTATGCCTTAGTTGATGCGACTAGTTCACGTGCGGCTTGCAGTGCGTTTTCGCTCTCTGATGAGCCGCTGAACAGGGCCGCAATCATGCGCACCTTGGATTCATCATCAAGATGATCGATATTAGTGTATGATTTCTGATTATCTATAGACTTGCTGATAAGATAATTATCGTCACCATAAGCCGCGATCTGCGGAAGGTGAGTAACAGAGATTATCTGCCTGTGACCAGCTATTTCAGCGAGCTTTCTGCCGACTACAAGAGCGGTATGTCCGCTGATTCCGGTGTCGATCTCGTCAAAAATCATGGTCTCAACGCGGTCTGTTTCACCGATTATATGCTTGAATGCCAGCATTATCCTTGAGATCTCACCGCCTGACGCTATCTTTGTAAGCGGCATCAACGGGTCTCCCGGGTTGGTGGATATGAGGAATTCTACTTTATCAAATCCAAGCGGACCGATCTCATCAAGCCTGCTGATATCGATCCTGAAATCCGTATTTGCGAACTCCAGATCAGTTAGCTCCTTGATTATGGCTGATTCCAGCCTTGCTGCGATTATATGCCTCAGTTCGCTGACGTGCTCAGCCTGAGCCTCGAGAGCGGCATATTTCTTATGTGCTGCATCTGCCAGCCGCTTCTTCTCACCGTCAAAGTTCTGCATAATCTCAAGCCTGCTGCGCAGTTCATCCCTGAATTCAATGATCTCTTCGACAGTTTTGCGGTATTTGCGCTTTGCGTCTTCGATCACGGCCAGGCGGCTCGAAATATCATCCATATCCTGCTCAGAGAAGTTAAGGGAAGAGAGAAGGTCACGAAGACCCGACGCGATATCTTCAAGAGAATAATATGCATCATACGCCTGTGAAGCCATGGTCGATATCTGATCACTGTAACTGCCAATGTCACTGAGTTCGGAAGCCACGCGGCTCAGGTCGTCAAGCAGGGAAGGGCCGCCTTCGTAGCCTGTTCCCTGAAGAAGGTCGTATGACGAGCGGACACTCTGGAAGATCCTGGAGCTGTTTTTCATCATAGCGAGACGGTCCTGCAGTTCCTTGTCTTCGCCTGCGTAAAGACCAAGATCCTGGATGTATTTGTATTCAAATTTATAATAATCCTGCTGCTGTACGGCATTCGCCTCAGCTTTCAGCAGATCTTCATACTCTTTCTGAGCTGACTTGTACTCATCATAGCAGGAGCGCAGCTTCTCAAGCTCCGGTGCGAGAACCTCGCTGTGGAAGCTGTCAGTAATGCGGATATGATTATCAGGATCGAGGATCTGCTGATTGTCATACTGTCCGTGTATGTCTATCCAGTCGCTGCAGAAATTTCTAAGCTGACCGAGCGTTACCATCTCACCATTAAGCTTTGATACTGACTTACCGCCTGCGAGTATCTCCCTCGAAATGATCACATCCTCGCCGTTCTTAGTGCCTGCGATCTGTATAAAAGCCCTGTCTGCGCCTGTCCGGACCATCGAAGTATCTGCTCTGTCACCAAGCACGGTACTGACTGCAGTTATGAGCACTGATTTACCGGCACCGGTCTCTCCGGTGATCACATTAAAAGAATCACCCAGATCAAAAGACAGGTGTTCGATGGTCGCGAAATTGTTTATCTCAATACGGTCTATCATCTGTTGTTAATCGTTGGAGTTGAGCACCTTGTCGAATTCTGCTGTGATATAAGGAACATTCTCTTCATTGTCTACAATGATCAGCATGGTGTTGTCTCCGCAGACCGAGCCTACCATGTGCTCAAGACTGAGCGTATCGATGGCTTCGCCGGCAGCACCCGCGCATCCCGGCAGCGTTTTCACTACTATCAGGTTCTGAGCGCAGGCATATGAAAGGGTGGTTTCCCTGAAGATCTTTATAAAACGGTCAGATATAGGACGGTTCTCATAATTGCCCGTAGTATACCTGTATCTGCCGTCCTTTCCCTGACCTTTTACGAGCTGAAGCTCGCGGATATCTCTCGATACTGTAGCCTGCGTAACAGTATAGCCTGCATCCCGCAGAAGATTGAGGAGCTGGTCCTGGGTTTCGACGTCATGCGTCTTTATTATCTCGAGGATCTTGTTTTGTCTTGAAAGTCTCATATATGCCTCCAATCAACGGCTTATCATATTCCCGACTATTATAGCATAAAAATACGCTCTGATGAATAAATAAAGAATAAAGTGACAATATTGCCTAATTTAAAGCAATTTTTGCCGTAAACCGTGGGTTCGGCGTTTTGCGGTGCATAGCAGGTGAGCAGAATTCGAAATCACGAACATGCGACAAAAAAGAACAAAAAACGAACATAGACAATATACTGCAATAATGGTAGAATTCAATGCATGAGGATACTTGGAATCGACCCGGGTTACGCAATCATGGGTTACGGGATAGTAGACTATAAAGGCAGCAAATTTACGCCTGTCGCATATGGTTCTATCACTACCGAAGCACATACTCCGAACGAGGAGAGACTGATGGTGCTGTATGACGAGCTCAGCCGTATCATCGGTGAATTCAAGCCGGATGAAGCATCTGTAGAAGAGCTTTTCTATAACACAAACGCTACTACGGCAATCATGGTAGGTGAAGCCAGAGGCATGGCTCTTCTTGCATGCGCGAAATCCGGAATAAAGATATCGGAGTATACACCGCTTCAGATCAAATCATCTCTCACGGGTTATGGCAGAGCCGATAAGAAACAGGTCCAGACAATGGTGAAGATGATACTGAACCTTAACGAGGTACCGAAGCCGGATGACACGGCTGACGCTCTGGCTGCTGCGATATGCCACGCGCATCATGCGGGAGGAAGACTTGCAGCCCTTCAGAAGCGATAGCCATATATAAATAAAAAGGGAAGAAGACAGATGATAAGATTTCTCAGAGGTCAATATCTTTATTATGAATCAGGCGCTATGATCATAGAGACTGCGGGCGGAATAGGCTTCAGGGTCAATGTATCCGATACCAGCAGTCTTCTAACAGCGCGCGAGGGCGATGAAGTCTGCGTTTACACCTATATGCAGGTTAAGGAAGACGGCATGGCACTCTTCGGATTCGCTGATGCTGACGCGCTTGCTTTGTTTGAACAGCTGATTACTGTAAAAGGAGTAGGTCCTAAGGCAGGCCTGGCAATAATGTCACTCGGCACGCCTAACCAGATAAAATCAGTTATATCTTCCGGAGACGCGGCGTCAATATCGATGGCGCAGGGTGTTGGAAAAAAGACGGCCGAAAGAGTCATACTCGAACTGAAAGACAAGGTATCGGTACTTCCGTTCGACGGAGCGGATATCAGCAGCGGTATAGCGCCGGCTGCAGCACCTGGAAGCGGAGAGAGAGGAGAAGCTGTTATAGCTCTCACTACCCTCGGATACAGCAAAAAGGAGGCAGAGACTGCGGTAGCCTCTGTTCCTGATGAAGGCCTGAGCGCAGAAGAATACGTTAAGAAATCACTGAAGTTCCTGCTATAGGAATCACATATATATTGCACACAACAAGGATCAAGTGGACTGAATGGACAACAGAGTGACACAGACAAAAGCAACACCGGGAGAGCTGGCAGGTGAGATGACTCTCAGACCGCAGTATTTAAGTGAATACTGCGGGCAGACAGCGGCCAAGGATAATCTATCGATTTATATTGAGGCAGCCAAGATGAGAGGTGAGCCGCTCGATCACGTGCTCTTTTACGGGCCTCCGGGGCTCGGCAAAACCACTCTAGCCGGTATCATAGCTAATGAGATGGGAGTCGATATAAAGATCACATCCGGCCCGGCTATCGGAAGAGCAGGAGACCTGGCTGCCATACTTACGAATCTGAACGATAATGACGTGCTCTTCATAGATGAGATACACAGGCTCAACCGTTCAGTGGAAGAGGTCCTGTATTCGGCGATGGAAGACTATGTGCTTGACATCATCATCGGCAAAGGCCCGGCAGCAAGATCGCTCAGGATAGACATTGCAAAGTTTACTCTGATCGGCGCTACTACACGTGCCGGCAGCCTGTCAGGACCGCTCAGGGACAGATTCGGTATCGTGGAGAAGTTTGAGTTCTATACACCCGCAGAGATCAAAGAGATACTCCGCCGGACCGCAAACGTTCTGGACGCGGCGATAGATGAAGCCTCGCTAGATGAGATAGCAAGGCGATCAAGAGGGACCCCTCGTATAGGCAACAGACTTATCAAACGGGTCAGGGATTTTTCTTCTGTAATCTCCGATGGAAACATCGATATAGATATCACACTCAGGGCGCTTGAAGCTCTGGGCGTTGACGAACTTGGCCTCGAGAAGCTGGACAGAGACATACTTACGACAATAATAAAAGGATTCAACGGCGGCCCGGTAGGCATCGAGACTATAGCTTCCGCGATAGGCGAAGAAAGAGTCACTATCGAGGACGCAAACGAACCTTATCTGATACAGGCAGGCCTGATCTACAGAACTCAGAAAGGCAGAGTAGCATCACGCGCCGCTTATGAACACATGGGGCTGCTCGGGCTTTACAGGGAGCCTGAAACAGAGCAGCTCCGCATGGATATAGAATAATGAGACTTGAAGATTTTGATTATTACCTTCCTGAGGACCTCATAGCCCAGTCTCCGCTCGAGCAAAGAGACGGATGCAGGCTGATGGTGCTCGACAGACGTGAAAAGACGGTTGAACACCGTCGTTTTTACGATATATTGGATTATGTAAACCCGGGCGACTGTCTGGTCCTTAACGACTCCAGAGTTATTCCTGCCCGTATGTATGGCCTCAAGAAAGGCACAGGCGCTCATATAGAGCTCCTGCTGATCAAAAGAATTGAGGGTGACAGATGGGAATGCCTTGTAAAACCCGGAAAAAGGCTGCATGAAGGCGATACCGTAATACTCGCCGGCAAGACGGATACGGTTCCGGCCGGCAGCGAAGCGCCTGAGGAAGGATACACACTTGTCAACGGAATAGAGAAGCCGTTTCTGGCGCATATCCTGGGAATACATGACCCTGACAATGGCACAAGACTGGTCGAGTTCGAATATGAAGGCATCTTCATGGAAAGACTTGAGGAGATCGGCTCAATGCCGCTCCCTCCATACATAACAAGAGCTGCTACGGATGATGACAAGGAGATGTACCAGACGGTTTACAGCCGTATCGACGGATCTGTTGCCGCTCCGACTGCCGGGCTTCATTTTACAAAGGAGCTCCTCGCTAAGGCTGCTGATAAAGGCGTTCGCATAGCCTATGTGACACTTCATGTAGGCATCGGTACATTCAGGCCGGTAAAGGTCGACAACATAGAAGATCATAAGATGCACTTTGAAGAGTGCTCCATTGATGAAGAAAACGCTGCTGTTATCAACGATACCATCGAACAGGGCGGACGAATCATTTCTGTCGGCACCACATCTACAAGAACGCTTGAGAGCATGGCGGGAATGCCGTTCCAGCCGTTTTCAGGAGTGGAGTCCACTGGTAAGCTCTTCAGGGTGAAGGCAGGCGAGACTTCCACCGGCATTTTTATTTATCCGGGATATCAGTTCAAGATAGTTGACGCGCTTATAACAAACTTCCATCTGCCTAAATCGACTCTGCTTATGCTCATATCTGCGCTTTACGACAGGGAAGAAATACTTAAGGCATATGAGATTGCTGTAAAGGAGAAATACCGCTTCTTCAGCTACGGAGACGCAATGCTGATCAAATAGGAGAACATAATGGGCAATTCAGCACTCATTTTCGAATTACTTCATAAGGACGCAAAAACCAAGGCAAGAAGAGGACGCATCACGACTACGCACGGCGTTATAGAGACGCCCGTCTTCATGCCGGTGGGCACTCAGGCAACTGTAAAAGCGATGAAACCTGAGGATGTTGAGCGCACCGGCGCTCAGATCATTCTGGGAAACACTTATCATCTCTATCTGAGACCGGGCAGCGATATTATCAGGGAAGCCGGCGGGCTCCACAAGTTTATGAACTGGGACAAGCCGATTCTTACCGACAGCGGCGGGTATCAGGTGTTCAGTCTCGGTCACATGCGCAAGATCACCGAAGAAGGTGTGAAATTTCAGTCGTATATCGACGGAAGCAGACACTTGCTGACTCCGGAGAAGTCGATAGAGATACAGACCGATCTCGGCTCAGATATCATGATGGCTTTTGACGAATGTGCTCCGCCTGACGCGGACTATGCATATATAGAAAGATCGCAGGCCATGACTACACGCTGGCTTGAAAGATGCATCTCGGCACATAAAAACACTGAAAAGCAGGCACTTTTCGGAATAATGCAGGGCGGCTTTTTCAGGGATCTTAGAGAAAAAAGCGCAGAGGCCATAGTTGACTTTGACCTGCCTGGTTACGCCATCGGAGGCATATCTGTAGGTGAAACAAAAGAGGAATATATAGGAGTGCTCGAGTATGCTCCTGATCTGCTGCCGGAGAATAAGCCTCGCTATGTAATGGGAATAGGCACTCCGGACTATATCTTCGAGGCTGTGGAGCACGGTGTTGACATGTTTGACTGCGTGGAACCTACCCGAATAGCACGTCACGGCATGGCGATGACGAGTCAGGGACGTATAAGTATCAAGAACGCCAGGTTCGCTAGAGACTTCGGACCGCTTGATCCTGAGTGCGACTGCTATACCTGCAGAAATTACAGCCGGGCTTATCTGAGACACCTGTTCAGGGAAGGAGAGGCGCTTTCACACATGCTTCTATCAGAGCACAATCTGAGATTCCTGTCACACATGTGCGAGAACATTAGAGCCTCAATTGAAGAAGACAGGTTCATGGAGTACAAATCAGAATTTTACTCAAAGTATTACGGAAATAGCGAATGAAGAAACTATCCATAGAAGTAAAAAAAGAATTCCTCAATAAAGACGCTTGCATGAAGGAAGCCAGCCGGATCATTTCCGAGGGAAAATTAAGCGGCATGAGTGAACTGCAGCTGGCGCATGAGATCTATTCCCATGCGCTTGCTTTTTACATCAGCGATAAGATATTCTTTTTGAACTGGGTAAAAAAGTATGCTGACCCGATAGACATGCGGGATGGCGGTGACACTCCGTTCAGGAGATTTCTTTTCGCCTCGTCATGGAAGATAACCAAAGGGAAAAAATAGACATGGATCTTAAAGATACAAAGGTTTTATATGCAGACAGGCTCTGCCCGGCGGCGGAACACTGCGGCGGCTGTATTTATCAGGGCGTTGCTTATGCCGAACAGTACAGGCAGAAAGACAAATCTGTAAGGCGTCTTCTGGATAAGCACGATATAGACGAATCTGTATATCTCGGCATGGAGCCTGCGATATGCACGGGCGGCTACAGAAACAAGATGGAGTACACCTTCGGCGATCTGGAGAAGGGCGGTGAGCTCGAGCTCGGCATGCACTATAAAGGCCGCTGGATGTCGATAATCACGACAGACGAATGCCAGCTGGTACCTCCGGCTTTTAACGCAGTTCTTCGCTCAACTCTCAACTTCTGCCGCTCCAGAGGCTACAGGCCTTATCACCGCAAGACGCATGAGGGCCTGCTTCGCAATCTCGTTGTAAGATGCGGAGTCAGAACGGGCGAGATCCTTGTAAACATAGTTACAGCCAGTGATGGTGAGGCAAACGGCTCCAATGCATTCTTCGACGAAGACGGCTTCCGCGATGCGCTGCTTGGACTCGACACGGGCGGCATGAAGATCATCGGAATAATGCGGACGTTCAATGACAGCCTTGCCGACGCAGTCATAGATGAAAGCCACAAGGTGCTGTGGGGCCGGGATTACTACAATGAGGAGATACTGGGACTCAGTTTCAAGGTAAATGAGTTCGCGTTTTTCCAGACCAACATCGACGCGGTCGAGAGGCTTTATTCAGATGTGCTTGAAGTGGTTCCTGATGTCAGCGGAAAGACTGTTTACGACCTGTACTGCGGAACAGGCACTATCTCGCAGCTGATGGCGTCAAAGGCAAAGGACGTATACGGGATCGATATCGTAGAAGATTCTATAGAAGCCGCACGTTCAAATACCGAACTCAACGGCATAACGAATTGCCATTACATAAGTGGCGATGTGAAGGAAAAGCTTGACGAGATCCCTGAAAAACCGGATGTGATAGTTGTTGATCCTCCGAGAGCAGGCATACACGACAAGGCAGTCGCGATGCTCTGCAGATACGGTATAGATGAGATAGTGTATGTAAGCTGTAACCCTAAAACTCTGTGCATCAATCTTGACAGTTTCCGCGCCAACGGCTATGAAATAAGGTCCATCAGGGCATATGACAATTTCCCGATGACCAAACACGTGGAATGCATCAGTCTTCTGTCCAGAGTGTAGCTTTGCAGGAGGAATTATGGACGTTATTCTTAATCTGATGATATTTACCGGAAGCGCTCTGATGGCTTACAACATATACGGTTATGTGTGCTTCTCCAGAGATGTACGTAAGCACGGAAACTGGGATCAGGAGCAAAGGCTCTTTAATATTCCTATACTGCTGCTGATACTGTTTTTCGTCGGATATCTGGTAGTCGGGATCTTCGGTAAGCCTGATCTGGTCATGGCAGGCATCCTGTTTGGCGGGAGCATTTTCGTATTTGTAATGCTTCTTCTTGTCCGCCGTACATTTGACAGGATACAGGAGAATGAGCAGCTTGAGGCGAAGCTGTTTGCAGCTGAAGAAGCCAGTAAGGCCAAAACATTTTTCATGTCAAATATGTCCCATGATATACGAACGCCGCTGAATGCCATTATCGGATATACCACGCTCGCAAACAGGGAGGATGTCACATATGAGGAAAAAAGCGCCTATATTGACAAGATAGACATGGCAAGCCGCCAGCTTCTGGAAATCGTGAACGACGTACTTGACATGAGCCGCATTGAAAGCGGGAAGTTCAGTCTCGAACCTGTCAGCGTGGATCTGGAAAGCTGTATACAGGAAGCGTGCGATCTGGTCCGGACACAGCTTGAAGCTAAAAATATCAAATTATCCGTATCCAGCGACATTTCGCATAAATGGGTGATGTGCGATAAGGTAATGATGGACCGTGCCTTGATGAATCTGCTCTGCAACGCGGGGAAATTTACTGAAGAAAACGGCAGTGTGTCAATGACTCTGACTGAGCTTGACAGTAATGACGTAACAGGCAGCTACGAGATACGCATAAAAGATACAGGTATCGGCATGAGCGAGGAATTTGCTGAGCGTTTGTTTATTCCGTTTGAACGTGAACGCACCTCGACGGTCAGCAGGATCCAGGGAACCGGACTGGGCCTGGCGATCACAAAAAGTATTGTTGACATGATGGGCGGCAATATAACTGTACAGACAGAGAAGGGCAAAGGCACGGAATTTACTATTACCGTCGGTTTCCCGCTTGCGGAACCTCAGGATGAGACCCGCTCCGCTGTTAGCGATGATATATCATTTGAAGGTATGCGCGCGCTTCTGGTCGAAGATAATATGATCAACATGGAAATAGCGCAGATGCTGCTTGAACAGGCGGGATTCCTGATCGAAACTGCGGAGAATGGAAAAATTGCACTTGAAATGACCGCTGCGTCCGAACCGGGATACTATGATGTCATACTGATGGATATACAGATGCCTGTTATGGATGGATACACGGCAGCGAAAGCAATACGCGGTCTGCCTGATACAGGACTCGCCGGTATTCCGATCATCGCCATGACGGCTAACGCGTTTCAGGAGGATATAAAGAAAGCAGAAGAATCAGGAATGAACGGGCATATCGCCAAGCCACTGGATATCCCGGACATGAAAACCACTCTGCAGCATGTACTTAAAAAGTCATAACAGGAAGTCCTTCTCAGAAAATCATAGGTCAGGGCTTCACCCACTTTTTAATTGAGGTCCATGAATCATAGGCCGAAATAGTGATACGTGGAATCGTATATTTACTGTAGCCTTTTGTAGCATACTTGTTTTTTGTCCCTTGATATTGACCTACTCTCGCATACGTGAAGGCAACACGGTACGTACCGGTTTCTTTTAACGCATTTCTGAGATTTTTGCTCGTAGCTCCCCACGGATAACACAGCACGGTGCAGTCATAAAGATCGGTCATTTTGATGCAGTCCGCTTTCAGTTTTGCTTTAGACCACTTATGAGCAGGCATCTTTTTATTATCTCTGTTATGTAATGCGTATCCGTGGCTTTCGATATCTATCACAGATCCTTTCTGCAGTTTTCTGACCGTGGACTTGCTTACATAACCACTGTGGCCGACCCATTTACCTGCTATGAACATAGTTGCATGCTGCTTATTCCTTTTAAGAATTGGTACGGCGTTTTTCACGACATTCTGATAGCCGTCATCAAAGGTAATGAGAACAGACTTTTTCGGGATCGTTCTTTCTCCCTCATACCATTCAACAAACTCTTCCATCGTAAGCGTTTTATATCCGCATTTCTTGATCCAGTTTAGCTGTTTTTCGATTTTATTTTTTGATATCTGCAGCTTTCCCTTATCGCGGCTGCCTACAGAATGGTACACCAGAACAGGAACCTTCGTAGCGTTTTGAGTTGATGCATAAGCTTTCTCTGCAGAAACCGGAGAGAACGCAAGCAATGCTATGATGATAGCAATAATGATTCTGACTGCCTTGTTTTTCATACTTTCCATCCTTTTGACCCGGTACTCATCGCGGTGTACGGATCGTATTTTCATAGCTGCAATGTTTTGTACCACAAATTCTTGTTTTCTATTATAATAGTAACAATATGAAAAAGGTAAGATATTATTGACATAATGAGCAACGGACTCCTTGTAAACGGGAAACTCCTTGACACGCGTCTCAGAACATATTTCGAACGGCTGGTATGACAAAGTGAAGTCTCAGCTCGATCAATTGTCCCCAAAGGAATAAAGAATGAAAAAAGTTACTGTTCTGGCAAAAAAATGGTATGGATCGACTGTTGAGCCTTTTGAACTGATAAAGGACAACTTCGGGAGTCTTGTTGGCTATGAGATCATTTTCAGGGTCCTGGCCTTTCTTGTGCTGTTTCCTGTTATTTCGTGGGCTGAAAAGCTGTGGCTGGTTGGCAACAAAACAAATGTCATAGCCTGGTATAATGTGGGTTCTTTTATAAAGAATCCTGTTTCCTGGTTCGTGCTGTTATTTATGATGGCAGTGCTTGCATGGGCAACAATGGCTGAGCAATTCGCTCTGTATGACACCATGTACGCTTCAATATACGGGATGAAAAGATCCGTAAAGCAGATGATCGGTGCCGGATTCGGACGCTGTTTTGAGAGGTCTACGGCCGGAAATCTGTTATTTATACCATACACGATACTCATACTGAGATTCGGGACCCTTACCGGCGACATATCCAGTGTGATCTCAGTAATCGATGTACCGGGCTTTATCCTTGAGGATTTCGGCAAGCGCCCATGGGAAGGGGCTTTATTTGCGTGTTTTCAGCTGATCGCCATCTATCTTTATATACGCTGGATCTATGTCGTTCCGGTCATGATCGAAGAAGATGAAATCAGCTTCAGGGCAGCATGCAGA
Source organism: uncultured Eubacteriales bacterium (assembly GCA_902779185.1). Classification (GTDB taxonomy): domain Bacteria; phylum Bacillota; class Clostridia; order Peptostreptococcales; family Anaerovoracaceae; genus Crickella. The sequence continues at coordinate 17,895 of CACZAM010000011.1, read as the reverse complement.
AAAAGTGCGGCAATGACAAACGGAAAGCATCAGATAAAGGTTGGCCTGCTTTTGATTGAGTGGGGACTGCTTATACTGTTTTTCTATTATGCCGGAACCGCTGTGCTGATAGCTGCATGGTACCTTTTGTCACTGTGGATCACGCGCGGAGCGATGGAACCGTTCAATGTGTATTTTGTAAAGAGCTTCGTTCCTGTCAGCATGGTTTACTATATGTTCCTGCTCTGGATCTCGACCCCGATCATATTTGCCGTATATCAGTGCGCGTACTGCAGAAGAAAAGAGCAGATGGGAGAAGAACTCAATCCGTACACTGAAGCTCCGCAGTACTTCCGCAAATACCCTGTGCTGAAGTGGTGGCTCATAGCTGTCTGCGCGGTCAGTATATTCTTCTCAGGTCCGCAAAGATATGAACAGATCAGCTGGATGCTCAATACGAATTACGGAACAGCAATGATAATGGCGCACAGGGGGTTCTCCGCGAAGGCTCCTGAAAATACGATACCGGCTTTTCAGATGTGCAAAGATAACAGGGTCACTGCCGCAGAGCTTGATGTTCAGATGCTTGCAGACGGTACGGTTGTACTCCTTCATGATGACAATCTTAAAAGGACCACGGGCGTTGATAAAAATGTCTGGGAAGTCACCTATGACGAAATAAAGGATCTCGATAACGGCGCTTTCTTTGATAAATCATTTGCCGGGACTACGATACCGACTCTTGACGAGGTGATAAGGATCGCAGGTAACGGGAATGATAAACTTTATCTGAACATCGAGATAAAGCGCAACGGCCATGATGACGGTATCGTGGAGAAGGTCGTTGAAATAATCAGGAAGAATAATTATATGGACTACTGTGATGTAACATCTCAGGATTACGAAACGCTGGAGGATGTACGAAAGGTCGATCCCGAGATATTGACAGCTTACACATCAGCGATCGGCATCGGTGACATAGACACGCTTGACGCTGCAGATATCATCAGCATACAGGAAACATTTGCGACATATGAGAATATCGACCGAATCCATCGGGCAGGGAAACGCATTTTCGTCTGGACTGTCAACGAAGAGGATACGATAAAAAAACTCGTAAGTCTAAATGTAGACGCCATACTCACAAATGATCCTGCTCTGTGCAGATCTGTGATAGATCAGTATGATTCAAATGTAATGAATTTAGTGCAGAGGATTCATTCGGCATTCTCATTCCTATAAAAAACCACAAAAAAAGGAAGGGTATTTTGCCCGGCGGAACGGGACTGGCTTACTCTGCTGCAGTTTCAGATGCGTTTTGATGCAGATTGTCCAATCCTCCTGAAACATGCTTTCGCATACCTTCCTTTTACATTTAGTAGTATAACACAGACTTATGAAATTACAAGGAAAAGGGACAGTGAGATGAAAAAGATATTGCTGTTCATTCTTACATGCATTTGCATAGCTTTTGTAATAACAACATGCAAACCGGATGCGGATGCCGGATATATGACGGTAGGAATCAAACGCATCAATAAGTCGGGCACCCTGATCCTGGATACAGATTTTGACGAGATGAGTGCTGCCGGGATCGAAGTCGGTGACATTATCACCGTCTGTGTAGGCGACAAAGAATATGATTTACCGGTCGGCACATCATATACTGACGTGAAGAACGGAGAGATGATCTGCCGCTTTGACCTGGACGACGATCTGGTGGTGCTTGCAGTAAATTACGGCTCCTTTGCAGAAACAACAGGCACGGCAGTCAAACAGATAATAGCGGAGGATCCCGGATACAAGTGGGAATACAATATCAGTGAGGTAAAGATCTCGCTGAAAGAAAAGGAAGGATACCTTGACGAATACAACGCGCGCAATCTTACACGCACTGACGAACGTGAGGACTATCCGGATCTGACTGACAGTGAATTTGCGAATTTCAGGGCGGTCTCAGTAAAAGGCATGAAAGAAAACGTCCTTTACAGAAGCAGTACTCCGGTAGAGCCCGCTCTTGGCAGAAATGAATATTCAATGGCTGCTATGGAGGAGGCAGGCATCCGCACGGTAATCAATCTTGATGACAGCGTGGAAGAAATGCAGAGCTACAGCACGTATCCGGGAAGCTATTACAGCAGCTGTGCCATCATAAATCCGGAGATGTCATACGACTTTCTGAGTGAAGAATTCGGAGAAAAGGTCAGGGAGAGCATACTGTTCATTACGGAAAATGAAGGACCTTATCTTATTCACTGTAAGGAAGGCAAGGACAGGACAGGAATGCTGTGCGGGATCCTGGAATGTTTTGCCGGTGCTTCCGCTGATGAAGTAATGAATGATTATATGATCACTTACAGCAATTTCTATGGCGTTCAGCCCGGCAGCGAGACATATGACATCATTCTGAATGATAATATAGTCAGAGTTCTGAGTCTTCTTTTTGAGACTGACAACTTTGAGGAAGCAGATCTGAAAGTGGAAGCAGAAGATTATCTGCGCTCCATCGGTCTGACAGATGAACAGCTGGATGCTCTGGCAGTTAAACTGATCAAAGAGTAAGACATAAAAACGCAGAGAAGGTGAGAGCCAGTCATCTTTCTCTGATTGATCCGATGTAGAATTAGCAGGAGGGCAAAGCTATGAAATACTATCTTTATAATCCGCTTGCCAATAACGGCATTAAATCTCATATACCGGAAGGCGCGCAGCTGATCGATGCTTCAAAGACCGATTATCAGGAATTTTTTGCCGGACTGAAAGAGGATGATGAGGTGGTTCTCATCGGAGGAGACGGAACGATCAATTATCTGATCAACCACATCGACACCGACGCGCTTAAGAACAACGTATATCTTTACGGCAACGGCACGGGAAATGACTTCCTTAACGATATCAACGAGGAACCCGGCAAGGAGATATTGCTCAACCCTTATCTGAAGCATCTTCCTTCAGCAACAGTAAACGGCAAAAAGTATAAATACATAAATAATATGAGCTTCGGCATCGACGGATACTGCTGCGAAGAAGCTGACAAGATAAAGGCTAAAAAACCAAATAAGAAAATCAATTACACAGCCATAGCGATAAAAGGGCTTCTGTATGCGTTTAAGCCGCGTCACGCCTGGGTCGAAGTTGACGGCAGGGAATATGAATTCGATAACTGCTGGCTTGCTCCTGCGATGAAGGGCAGGTACTGCGGGGGAGGAATGATGCTCGCTCCGGGTCAGGACAGGAATTCCGGCTATCTGACAGTGATCGTATACATGAGCAAGTCAAAGCTCAGATCACTTATGAAATTCCCTCTGATCTTTGAGGGCAAGCATGTTGAACTGACAGACATGGTGAAGGTCATCACCGGAAAGAAGATCCATGTGAGATTTTCCGAACCGTGCGCGGTCCAGATAGACGGCGAGACTATCCTTAATGTAAGCGAATACCGGGCGGAAGTGTAAGAAACATCAGGAACAATATAAAAACGGCTCTGAGGCGAAATAACGGCGCCTCAGAGCCTGTTTGATTGCCTGATTAAAATGTTGTTCTACTTGGAAGGATAACGTCCGATAAACTTAAGTGTTTCACAGACTGCTTCAAGATCTGCGAGCATCTTCTGTCCTTCAGGAGATTTGTCATCGCCGTCACATTCAGTATAGAAGTAGTATCCCCATTCCTCAGTTCTGAGTGGCCTTGTGTGCAGGAAACGGATATTGAAACCGTGACTGCTGATGGCGTTGATAGCTTTAACAAGCGACCCCTGAACGTTCTTGACTGTAAAGATAAGCATGAAACGCGAGCCGTCTTCACAGGCGGATTCATTTTCATCTCTTGCAAGGACTGCATAGCGGACGACCTCATATCCGGTATCCCACTTAAATACTTTGATTATGCTGAGACCACCCTGATAGAACAGGTCCATTGTGTGATTGACTTTTCCGCTTCTGCTGCGCTCAAAAGGAAGCACACATGCATCACATTCTCCGGATACAACTGCTTCATAAGTCTTGTCATAGTTTGCATAGTCGATATGAGAAGCATCAGGTGTAGCAAAACAAGTTGCCTTATAATCCTCAGGATCCACGCCTGCGCAATATGCGATACGGTTTAAGTTCTTTATTTCAGTTCCCACGGTAAACACTCCTTACTTTCGATTTAAATGTCATTACAGACATCAATATATTCTTATATTTTCATTATTGCAAGCGATTATTGATTTTGATACAGAGATATCGAATTGATGGGGGAGATCAGTCAAGAATGCGGGTCTCTTTTACATCCTGTTCGGAATCATCATCAAGATTTTTCATAAATTTCTTTTTCAGCACCTTAAGTCCGCGCTCAACGAAAAATACGGAAATGGTTCCGAGAATGGCAGCTTCATAAAATCCGGTACCGATAGCAAGTCCTATACATGCCGAAGCCCAGAGTCCGGCAGCCGTAGTGAGTCCCTTTATATGTCCACGGTTTACCATGATGGTACCTGCTCCGAGAAAACCGATGCCGGATACAACCTGTGCACCTATACGGGAAGCATCTCCGCTGTAATGTATTACGGCAAATATTCCCGTGCTCATGGCGATCATTGCGCCTAAGCACACAAGTATATGAGTCCTCAAACCTGCAGCCGAACCGTGCGCATCCCGTTCATATCCTATAACGCCGGCACATAACAGGGCCAGAAGGGTACGTATGACCATCGTAAGCAGATTCGGCTCAAGCAGCCATGGATATTTGTCTACTATCATGACAGCACCTCCGTTCTTTCTGATTTGACGATTATTATACACCTATATGACATGTAAAGTAAAAGTCCCGGATGAACCGGGACTTTTAACTCTGTCATTAAAACGGTTAACCGCTGATGTTTTAGCCCTGTGTAAGGCTGATAACACTCTGGATCTGTCCCCAGACGATCAGGATCATGAAGAGAGGTCCAAGCCACTTGATGCAGAAGTTGAAGAAGCCTTTGCTCTTGAATGCCGAACTTGACTCAACTTCGTCATCAATGTAGTGAGGAACTACCCAGCCGATCAGGATAGCCATGATGAGGCCTGTAGCAGGCATCAGGATACCTTCAGCTACAGCATCCCAGACGTCAAGTACATCAGGAATTCCGAAGAGGTGGAACCACTGCATTGTAGTTCTTTCACCAAGTCCGTCGAGGGTTGTCATCAGGTTTCCGATGAGTGCCCATGCTGCCATTACCATTGTGACTCCGAATCTGTTTGCTGACTTACCGGCCTTGATGCGGCTGTCGAGGATAGCGGAAATTCCGCCCTCCATCATGCCGATCGAGGAGGAGAGGCAAGCGAAGAATACGAGGAGCCAGAACAGGAATGCGAAGATCGCTCCGCCCTTCATGTCATTGAATACTGTAGGCATGGATACGAAGAGGAGTCCAGGGCCTGCACCGAAGTCGATACCGAATGCGGAGCAAGCAGGCATGATAGCCAGACCTGCGAGCAGAGCAGCGCAAGTATCACCAACAGCTACGATTACAGCGTCCTTTTCAAGGTCTTCCTTTTTATCCAGATATGAACCGTAAGCGATCAGACATCCGGAAGCAAGCGAGAGTGAGAAGAACATCTGCGAACCAGCGAGCTTCAGTGTTTCAAAGAAGCCGCCGATTGAGCTCAGACCTTCGAAGTGAGGCTTGAACAGGAATGCGATTCCTTCGCCTGCGCCGTTGAGTGTGCAGGATCTGATTACGATTACTACGAGCATGATGAAGAGTGCAGGCATAGCGACCTTGCAGAACTTCTCAATACCGCCGGATACTCCGCCAAGAACGATTACAACTGTAAGTGCCAGGAAGATCAATACCCATACTACAGATGATGTATTAACGAGAGTTTCACCGAATGTAGCGCCAGGATCGAACTGATTGCCTGCAAACATTCCGAGCGACTTGAAGAAGTACTTCATTACGTAGCCGCCGAATGTGCAGTAGAACGCGATCAGGAAGAACGGTACTACTGTCTGAAGAACACCGTTGAAAGTGAATCCAGGGTGGATCTCCTTGTAAGCTTCGATAGCAGCTTTCTGTGATTTACGTCCGATAGCGATCTCGGAAAGGATCAGAGGATAACCTACAACTACGAGAAGGATCATGTACAGGAGAAGGAAAGCGAATCCTCCGCCGAGACCCATCTTGTAAGGGAATCCCCAAAGGTTACCAAGACCAACTGCGGAACCGAGTGAGGCCATTAAGAATCCAAAATTGGAATCAAATTTGCCCTTAGCTTGTTGTTCCATAACAATACCTCCTTAGATGATAAAAGCACAATGCTTAAATATACATATTCCATTATACTAAGAAAAAAAGTGATGTCAATATGAAAGCATCTTCACAAAATCTTCACATTTCATATTTTCTTTCAAATTTCAATCATTTGAAAGGGTAACAATCCCGGCGTGCTTAACAAGCGTTAAAAAAGAGGGCGGTATCACCGCCCTCTGAGAGACCCCAACTGATAATCAGTCTCCTTTATATTTGAAATCCCCGTCACGCCATCCTTTCTCATATTCGTAGTGCCATACTTCTTTTACATGTTTTACTCCGTCCTGAACCTTTTCTGTCTTGTATTCAGCAGGATGTTCAATGTATGTAGGCTCCTCATCATATGCCTCCTGGACGACCTTTTCTTCATAATCGCCGGTCTCGTTTCCTTCATCATCAAGGATCGGAACTTTTTCTATCACAGCATCATGATGCTTACCAGGAACCTCTTCTGTCCACGCATCTTTGACTTTGACTTTTCTTTCTTTATATATAGGTTCATCATGAGCTTTTACATCGACAACTTTCTTCTTGTGATGTGCTCTTTCCTTGAGCCATTTCTTATATGCTGCTTCACGATTCTTCTTCTGCTGTTCCTTATTGCTCCAGGAGGAAAGACCTGTCTCGGTTCCTTTTGTAAAGTATTCTCCACCAATCTGTATGACATTTGAAGGTGCAGCGGAGTATTCACCGGACTTGGCTTTTTTAAGCTGGTTCATTATTTTGCCCCAGAGCGCTGCTGCAGGCGTGGACATGGATGACATTTCTACGTTTTCATCCGTGCCGATCCAGATGGATGCTGCATATGTAGGAGTAAAACCGTCAAACCAGATATCGTACTGATCATTTGTAGTACCGGTCTTTCCGCCCGGCTGAACATCAGTGACATACATATAGTTGTTATAACTTACAACTGATTTCAATGTCTCCTGCATGATCCATGCAACGCCTTCATTTATAGCTTCAGTCTGTTCGGATTTGCCTACAAGAAGAGTATCTCCGTTACGGTCGAGAACCTTGGTATAGCATATAGGCGTATTGATTTTACCACCGCCAGGGAAGGCCGCGTAAGCAAGAGCCATCTCGAGAGGCGTCACTCCCTGAGTCATAGCGCCGAGTCCGAGAGCCGCCGGGTTAGCGTCATTTACAGGGTCGCTAAGGTCATCCTGAACGGTAGTAAGACCGAACTTCTTGAGCTGTTCGATCGAGTACTCGCTTCCAACCTGAAGAACAAGCTTTACAGCGCAGGTGTTAATGGATTTCTGTATCGCTGTCTTGAATGTGTTCTTGCCGGAAAATGAGTTGTTGAAGTTATTCGGCCAGTATTTGCCTTCGATCCTGGTCCTCTCATCCTCAATAGAAGAGTGGACGGTTACATAATCTCCCCAGCCCTTTGTTCCTTGCTTGTCTATATGGAAATCAGTGAAATTCCATTTCTTTCCGTCAGCAGCGAGCTCATAGCTTTTCTGAAGGGCGGCACCGTATACAGCGAGAGGTTTGATCGAGGATCCCGGCTGACGGGGATTCAGAGATCTGTTAAGAACTTTCTGACCGCCGAACTGACGGCCGCCGACCATTGCTTTTACTTCGCCTGTACCGACTCCGACTATAGTCATTGCTGCCTGAGGCTGACGTTGTTTTGGCGAAAGTGTGTAGGATTTTGAAGTCAATACGACATCCTTACCATCTATTTTGACAGCACCTTCATAATACGGGTCATCGAAATATGCCTTGTCTACGATGATATTTCCGTTACCATCAGCAGATTTATACGATGAAGGAATATTCAGATATCCGCCGGCAATGGAGTAGAGGATATCATTATCGTCATAGAAGTAGTAGTTCTTGAACTCGATACTGTAGTCGGTAGCACCGTCCACTTCAGTTTCATAAATCTCAAGCTTGTGACCTGCGTTGATCGTGAAGCTTCCGTCAGCATTGACAGTTACATCTCCATCAGAGCCCTTAAGCCTGAAATCGCCATCGTTATTGAAATAATTTCCGTATCTGTAAAGGGCGATATGTCCGTCATTATTGAGAAGGTTTCCATCGCCGTCTACCGGAGCGGAAACATAAGGGAAATTGTCTCCGTTCTGGAATTCCTCAGCAATAACTTCGGTAGCCTTGCTGTTGACTGTGGAATAAATCTGAAGGCCTTTGGTATATACCGTGCGTTCAGCGGTATCATAATCCATATCATACTGATCCATGAGATCCGCAATGATAGTATCGACGAGATATTCATGAAAATATGAATAAATGCTGCTGCTTGATTTCAGATTCGGATTGATAAATTCATTTAGTTTAAGGTCATAGGCCTTGTCGTAATCTTCCTTGGTGATCAGGTTCTGCCCGAGCATGAGATCGAGAGTAAGCTGACGTCTTTCTCTTGAAATGTCGTTTGTTACAACAGTATCCGGCTCGGTGGCAACAACTTCTGAATCAACGACATCCTGTGCTTCGCTCGCAAGTTTGAGAAGAGCATAGGTATCAGGAGACTGAGGAAGTGCGGCAAGAGACGCGCACTCAACAAGATCGAGATCACTGACGCTTTTTGAGAAGTAAGTACGGGCAGCTGCGTTCACGCCGTAGCATCCGTGCCCGAGATAGATGGTGTTAAGGTATGCCTCGATAATCTCTTCTTTGCTCAGAAAATGTTCAAGCCGGCTGGCATAATACATTTCAAGAAGCTTACGTTTGATACTTCGTACGCTTTTGATGTCAGCAAGATACACATTACGTGCGAGCTGCTGTGTTATTGTACTCGTGCCGCTTATGCGGCCGCTTCCGGTCAGAGAGGAGAGAACTGCGCCTATCATTCGGGTCCAGTTGAAACCGTGATGCTTCCAGAAGGTTTTATCTTCTATGGCAACGAAAGAATTAATAAGATTCTCCGGCATATCCTCATATTTGATGACCTTGCGGTTTTCAGTGTAGAAGATGTTATCTATCTGATTTCCTTTATCGTTATATACGATTGAAGCAGTGGCTACCTGCGAATAGATATCCTTATAGTCATATTTAGGAGCAGATGCGACAATAGAAATGAAAAAAATTATACCGGCAAGAGCGCAGACCGCACCTACGAATATAAAATCCTGCAACAATTTAAGAAAACTGAACCTGTACTTTTTGTTACGTATGGTTTTGCCGTTTTTCTTATATGTAGGACCTTTATCAGGATCATAATTCTTGTTTTTTGTAAGGAAAAGAAAGCGTACCAGGTCGCCTTTTTTTGCCTTCTTCTTTTTCTTTTTAGCAGTGGATGATGAGGCAGCAGCAGATTTCTTTTTCTTTGAGGACTTCTTTTTACCTTTTTTTACGGGCTCTTTTGCGGCCGTTTCTTCTGATGCTTTCTCTGATGCTGTTTCCGCTTTCTCTTCTGAAGGGGAATCTGTTTCCTGAGAATCTTCATTGACAATAATATCTTTTTTGTCATCTGAATCTTCAGTCACGGATGTATGTTCCTTAACTTCTACAAACTCAGGATCAACTACCTTTTTCCATGAAAATGTCTGAGCGGATTCTGACATGGCGTCTTTCTGCTCTTCCATATACGTAGTAATATCAGCGGACAATTCGTCAGCAGGGGTTTCGAACTTCTTCAGAAAGTCGTCTATTTCACGTTCTGTTTCAGTCCTTTCGTCTCTGTCTGATCTCATCGTTATCCTCCTAAAAAGCAATAGTTAATTAATTATTTTAGCATAATATATCTACTATTTAAAGATTGATGTGTTGCCCTTAGCCTTGATGTAACAGAGTATAGTATTTGCTATGCCGGAAGCTGAAGAGCCTTTTGTACGTATGTGAATAATATCCGCCTTGCTGTTTTTAGCCTGGAGATAAGAACAAGGAGTGAAGTAATTATCTGTGATCATTCTGAGGGACGAATCAGTCACAGATTCATCGTTGACCTTGTCATAGGTACTCTTGAAAGTGCGGGATAACTTATTCTTATTGTTGAGGAACGCTTCTGTAAGGCTTTTCTGAGTATATGAACATTTATAGAGTTCGGCAGCAGCCTTGTTGTCGTTAATAAGTCTTTCAGTAAACGAGTCGTTTACTCCCTGTATGATAACAGGGACCCTGATAGAAGAATCTGAGGTATTGATATCAACAATACAGTTGATGCCGTATATGTCTCCGACATCCTTACCTTCAGGAATGGAATCGCTTTCAGCGTATCTGTAAGCACCGCTTCGTATGGTATAAAGAATGCCTGTAAGCCTATCCGTGGTTTTTGCGGTGAAGACTTTTTCAGGCATGTCTTCTTCATCTTCAATGACTTCATATGAGAAGGAGAGATCCTCAAAGTCAGAACCATAGGCTTTTTCCCATGCCTTGATACGTTTGTCAATATATCCGGTAAATGATGACAGGTTATATGAGTTCAGCGTTATTGTAGCCTCGAGAGAAACAGGGTACATGCTGCCGTTGCTGCCTACAGTAACATCTGCCAGCCTGCAGTCCACCGATTTGCTCTTAAGCCTTGTAAGAAGACTGCTGAAAGCTGCCGCGGGATCAGGCTGCTTGTCAATGCCGGGACCTATTATATCGGATCTGATACCCGTGATACTTATTTTTACAGCAGTGTCGCAGGGGTTATCCTCCATCTTTGCCGGTATGATAACTTCAGTGTTTCTCTGCTGGAACGACGCGGTGGAAAGGTATGTCGAAGAGCCCTTGTCAAGATATATTACCTTGGTCTTTGAACTTATGTACTTATCGCTTATGCCTTTATATCCTTTGGCAAGTCCCTGTTCATCATTAAAGAAAACAACTGTACGGCGTCCGGATTCGATGTCCGAGACCGCTATAGCAGCCGCTGCCGCAAGCACCTGAGAGTTGTAGATCGCAGTCTCGTAATTCATGCTGACAGCGATGAGGGTAGGGGTAACATTTTTTTTGCGCTTTATTGCAGGTTTGCTGAATATGATGTTGCCGTATTTATCTTCTTTGTATTCAAGAGAGCGTTCATCAGCCCAGTTCTCGATGAATGTCATAAGCTCCTGCTGATCAGTGAAGCCTCCGGCATCTGTCGCAGCGAAGTCTTCGACCGATGTTCTGAAAGAGGAGTATGCTTCCTTATCTATAAGTGTGGTGCTTCTGGACCTGTAGACAGATACCGACGCTGCTATCAGTATTGCCAGCAGTATGAGCGCTATTCTGAATTTATTGTTGCTGAATAATTTGTTCATTTGCCAACTCCGGAACACATAATAATTCATATAATATTATACTCTTATAAAATGATGTTTTGAAGAAGATATGGAGTTAAAGCGCAACACGGAAAAATGAGCAAAAAAGTGCTTGCATTGGAAAATCTGTTGTGTTACTATAACTAGGCTTGTGAAAAGCAGAGAAATCAAAGAAACTACAAGGAGGTGCGGCAAATGTCCAGAAAATGCGAAGTATGCGGCAAGGGTCAGACATCGGGAAATACTGTTTCTCACTCCAACATCCATACAAAGAGAAAATGGAACGCTAATATCCAGACCGTAAGGATCAACGATAACGGCAGAGTAAGAAAGGCTTCCGTATGCACAAGCTGCCTCAGATCGGGCAAGGTCAACCGTGCCGTCTGATAGAAGCATATTTTAGAGGATGGTCTTGAGCACTTGATGCTCGAGGCTTTTTTCTTTTCCTGAAAAATGTCATAATAAAGGAAAATAACAGCTTCTTTGGACAGTAGTGAAGAAATATGTCAATAATAGTAAGAAACAGCTACGGAGCTATTGCGGTCAATAAGGGCGTTATGGAACGCATGATAATAGAAGACATGCTTGGCATGGATTCTTTTCTGATGCTTTCAAATAAGAAAGGAAGACCTATAAAGGAGAAACCTACGCCTATAATCGATCCCGACTATTATGATGCTGTTGAGGTCTCTGAAAAAAAGGACCAGGTAAGAGTCAAAATCTATATAGTCGTAAGGAACGGAAAGAACATAACCGAAACGGCAGACATGATATTTGATGCCGTCGAGAAGGACTTCGAAATGCTGAGGCTCGGCAAACCGGTGGATATAACAGTTAAGGTGAGGGGTATCGCCGCTGAAATGAACGGCGTGATCTCCAAAAGGAATATCGATATTGTCAGAAACTATTAATACAAATGACCAGATATACACTCGGCGATGATATTGCGTCCCTGAAGGGAATCGGATCCAGAAGGAAGGAACAGCTTACTGCAGCAGGCATTGAGACTTTAGGTGACCTGCTGTCTTATTATCCCGTAAAATATAAGGACAGACGTCATCTGGTGCGCGCTATGGATGCGGGTACGGATAAGGACACTCTGATATGCGGCAGACTTATCAAAGTACAGCTGAGGCCTCTGACCGGCGGACGTTCCCTGACAGAATGTACGCTTAAAGATGACAGCTGTGTTTTTTATGCTGCTTTCTTCAACATGCCGTATCTGAGGAAATCTCTTGTAACAGGTGAAGAATATGTTCTTTTTGGCCGCATGCGGATAAGGAACGGCGCCAGAGTATGGACCAACCCTGAGTTCAGCAGAGCCGGCGGAGAAAGAGATATAAGGGGTATATTCCCGGTCTACAGGCATTCTGCCGGGCTTACAGATACAAACCTGAGAAAATGGATAAGTGAAGCACTTGCGTTCACAGACCTTGATACAGACTGGATTGGCAGTGATATCATTGAAAAGCGGAATATCTGCGGCCGGGAGTTCGCATATAACAACATTCATTTTCCTGAAAGCGAGCAGCATTATAAAGCTGCAAGATACAGGCTCATATATGAAAAACTGCTGATGTATCAGCTCGCTGTAAGAATGAATGCTGCAGGAGCGGATGATGACAGTATTGATGCTTCTGTTCCTGAACAGGACATGAGTGTTTTCTATGATGGCCTTCCGTTTACATTGACAGACGGTCAGTCAGAATGTATCGATGAGATAATGACCGACCTCGGAAAACGCAGACCTATGAACAGACTTGTACAGGGCGATGTTGGATGCGGCAAGACTGCAGTAGCTGAGGCGGCCATCTATCGCTGTGCGATGTCAGGAATGCAGTCAGCAATGATGGCTCCTACAGGCATACTTGCAAAGCAGCACTACGAAACTATAAGCAGGGATCTTTCTGTTTACGGAATAAAATGCAGTCTCCTTGTAAGCGGAATGAAAGCCGCTGAAAGACGCAGGGTGATAGATGACGCGGCAAGCGGAAATACCGATGTACTGATAGGAACTCATGCCCTGATACAGAACGATGTATCGTTCAATGATCTGGCGCTGGTAATAACTGACGAGCAGCACAGATTCGGTGTTGCTCAGCGAAAAAGCCTGATAAAAAAGGGAAGAGGAGTCAATGTATGCGTAATGAGCGCAACTCCCATACCTCGTACGCTTGCTGCCACTGTTTTCGGTGATATGGACTTCAGCATAATCAGATCAATGCCGAAGGACCGCAAACGTATAATAACAAGGGCTCTTGACCAGAACACAAGAGAGCGCGCGTATATTGATATGAGACGTGAGCTCGAAAAGGGAAACCGTGCGTATGTGATAGCTCCGAGCATTGACAACGATGATGAGGATATGATGTCCGTTCAGAGACTTTTTGAAGAGATAAAGGAGAAATTCCCTGATTACAGGGCGGCTCTGCTTCACGGACGTCTCACGGGCGATGAAAAAACATCGATAATGAATGATTTCAAGGCTGGGGATATACAGATACTTGTCTCAACTATCGTCATTGAAGTCGGTATAGATGTTCCGGAAGCAACCGTCATGATAATCGAAAACAGTGAACGCTTCGGACTTGCCCAGATGCACCAGCTGAGAGGCAGGGTAGGAAGAAGCAGCAGGCAATCATACTGTTATGTCATCAACTACAGCCGGTCTGATACCGCGGTTGCGAGAGCCAAAGCAATGGCAGAGATAAGCGATGGCTTTGAAATTAGTGAAGCGGACTATGAAATGAGAGGCCCCGGAGACGTGATGGGCACGATGCAGTCCGGAACCGCAGCCTCTGATGTATTGATGCTTTCAAGATATACGGATATACTTGAAGCTGCGATAGAGGATGCAGATACGGTAATGAAAGAACGTTCGACAGGCTCTTGTCTTACAGATGCTGAATATGCTTACACTATGATGATGAGGGCAGGTGCGTCCGACAATTCAAACATAATCTGAAAAATGAAGATAACATCGGGAAAATACAAATACAGAAATATAGAGGTGCCAAGAGGCATAAGACCGACGACCGAAAAAGTAAGAGAAGCTATATTCAGCATGATAATGCAGTGGCTTCCTGAAGCTGAGGTGCTTGATCTCTTTGCCGGAAGCGGAGCGATGGGCATCGAAGCTTTGTCCAGAGGAGCGGCAAGGTGCACTTTTGTGGAGGCAAACCGCCAGAACCAGAGAGTGCTGATATCCAATATATCAAACTGCGGAGCGGGTGAAGAAGCTGTGGTCATAGGCAGGGGTTTTGAGGCTGCTCTGAATGAGATAGCAGGCAGAAAAGACCAGCCTGTGTTTGATATAGTCATTCTTGACCCTCCATATGAAAAAACTGATTATTATGATACTGCAATGATAAAGCTGCAGGAGCTTGGTCTCGTGGACGAGGGAAGCGTAGTGGTCTGCGAGCATTTGTACGATAACAAATTATTCGATACTTACGGAAAGCTCTCAAAATTCAGAGAAAAGAAGTACGGATCAATCGGTGTGGACCTGTTTTTGGTTGATAATCGTGACCCGTTTTGTTAATATGATGTATTAAGTGAGGGACTTACCTATGGAAAGAAAAGCTCTGTATGCCGGATCTTTTGACCCGGTCACGAACGGACATCTCAATATTATAGAGAGAGCCGCAAAGATGTATGATTCACTCACTGTGGCAATTGCTATCAATCCGCACAAGACGGGCTTTTTTACATTTGAAGAAAGGGTAGAGATCGCCAGAGAGGTCACTAAACACATTCCAAATGTAAACGTAGACACTTTCAGCGGTCTTCTGGCAGACTATGTCAACGAGAACGGATTCATAGCCTATGTCAGGGGGCTCAGAGCTACGACTGATTTTGAGAACGAGCTTCAGATGGCTCAGATGAATGCCCGTCTCTTTACCGGCGAGACTGAGACCGTATTTCTCATGACCGATCCTATGTATTCATTTATAAGCTCAAGCCTCATAAAAGAGGTCGCTTCATTCGGAGGCAGTGTTGAAGGACTTGTTCCGGGATACGTATCAGAAAGGATCAAAGAAAAACTCGGTTAATAATATGGAACGGCTCTGCCGGTTCTGATAAAAAATGGAGGAATCAATATGAACGACGACAGCATAAAATTAATGTCTCTTCTTGAAGAACTTGAAGATCTCATTACTTCATCCAGTAAGATGCCTTTTTCTGAAAAGGGCATAATCGATCTTGATGTAGCTACTAAGATCCTCGAGGATATACGTGCAAACCTTCCACGCGACATCCAGCAGGCTAAATGGCTCGATCAGGAAAGAGACCGCATCATCAGTGACGCCAAGAGAGAATACAACAGAATGATCAACGAGGCCAAGGATCAGGTCGAATACCTTGTAAACAACAACAATATTTACAAGGATGCTCAGAGAAGAGCGGATGCTATCCTCAAGGAAGCTGAAAATCACGCAAATTACATGAAGTACAGGTCGTATGAATACATCGATCAGCTCCTCTACGACATGCAGACGGATATCGCAAGCGTAAGCGGTTCGTACATCCAGCCTATGACGGAATACTTCAATCAGATGTTCTCCAACATCAACGCAAAGGTGAACCAGAACCGTCAGGAGATGAAGACTCTCGCGGAAAGAGTTCGTCTTGGAGATCAGCCTGAAGCTGAAGTTCCTGAAACTGCTGAAGAAGAATAGTCTTTGATTCGACTGTGACTGAATCGGGGTCTGCTGTACAGGCGGACCCTTGTTTTCTGAAAGGAAAAATATGCTGAAAGCGGCCGGTATAACAGCAGAATACAATCCTCTTCATAATGGCCATGTCTATCACATTGAGGAGACCAGACGCATCACCGGATGCGATACAGTGATCGTGGCAATGAGCGGTGATTACGTGCAGCGGGGGGAGCCTGCGATCCTTGACAAGTGGACGAGGACTGAGCACGCGCTCAAAAGCGGCGCCGATCTCGTGATAGAGATCCCGGTGCTTTTTTGTCTTGGCAACGCCGGTCAGTATGCCAGGGCTGCCGTAAATCTTCTGGAAGCTACAGGAAAGGTGTCACATATTTCATTCGGAAGCGAATCGGGAGATAAGGACGCGCTGATAAGGATAGCGCATACCTTAAGAGATAACGAAGAGGCAATAGAAGCTTCTGTAAAGTCGATCAGAAACAAGGGCTTCTCATATCCTGCGGCAAGAGCACTGGCTTACTCTGAAGTAAGGGCAGCCATAAAAGGTGCTGATCCTGATAATGATACGGAAATACTCGGTGATATACACATCCTGGAAAAGGCAAACGACATACTTGCGATAGAATACATAAAGGCGATGGAGAAAGCAGAACCGGTGCTGATACACAGGGAAGGGGCAGGTTACGGCGATCCGTATGATGAAAGCATTGTTTATCAGAGCGCTTCAGCGATAAGAAAGCAAACATTAAGCGGAAAGGATTTATCGAAGTACATTCCTGGATGTACGGCAAAGTCCCTTAGGGAGTGCCATCTGACCGGTCCTGACAGGGATAAATGGTTCGATGTACTCAGATACGCGGTGCTTTTGGCTGATGAAGAGACTATCGAAGACTGCCCGTCCGGAGGAGAGGGGCTCGCCCATCTTATGAAAGAATGCGCAGGCTCCGCGGAATCCTGGTCTTCATTCATAATGAGGATAAAGTCAAAAAGATATACATACACAAGGCTTTCAAGACTCTGCATGCAGCTCGTTCTGGCAATAAACAGAAAGAAATATAATATGGAAAGTCCTGAGTATATAAGAGTGCTGGGGTTCAATAAAACAGGAAGGGCGCTTTTAGCTGAGATGAGAGACGAAGAAACAGCGTCTCTGCCTGTGATCACAAATGTTAATAAGAATGCTGCGGAACTGGACTGGAAAGCTAAGAGACTCCTGGATCTCGACATACATTCAGCGAATATCTACAACCTGCTGACAAAAGGGAATACGGATATCTGCAATGATTACAGACAGCTTCCTGTTATGATCAACGAATAAAAAAACCGCTGATCTGTAATCAGCGGTCTGTTGGTCGGGGTGACGAGATTTGAACACGCGACCTCTTCGTCCCGAACGAAGCGCTCTACCAAGCTGAGCCACACCCCGATATTCGCAACAAAGATAAGATAACACAAAACAAAATGTAAATCCACACTTTTATCAAAAACTTTTATAAAAAACTTTTTGAAAGCTGTGAAAAATATCGATATAAAACCGTTGACAAGCCAGAACTCGGTGAATATAATGTATCGGTGCGACAAGATAATTACAGATATAAAAAGAATTTGAACATATAAGGAGGTGTCGACAGTGGCAGTACCTAAGAGGAAAACATCACAGGCTAAGACCAGCGGCAGAAAGGCTGCTAACATGAAGAAGAGCATGACCGGACTTTCGATCTGTCCTCAGTGCCATGAGCCAAAACTTCCACACAGAGTATGTCCTACA
>CACZAM010000010.1 GCA_902779185.1 uncultured Eubacteriales bacterium | reverse complement strand
TTCTTTACTCTTGCCATTTGTTACACCTCCCCGATTATTTAGCCATTGATCTCAGCATACGCTTCAGATCTGCACTTGTAAGAGTAGTAGCCTTGCGAAGGCCTCTTTTTCTCTTAGCGGTCTTCTTTGTGAGAATGTGGCTCTTGTAAGCCTTGTTTCTCTTGACCTTGCCGGAGCCTGTAACGTGCAGACGCTTCATGGCGCCTCTGTGTGACTTCATTTTGTTCTTAGCCATTTGGGTCATCCTCCTGTATGTAAATCTTATTTTTTGTCTTTCTTAGGTGCAAGGAACATGTTCATCCTGCGGCCTTCCATTTTTGGTTCTTTCTCGATTACGCCGTAGTCAGCTACCATGTCCGCAAACTTTTTCATTGCGTCAAAACCAAGCTGTGTATAGTCGCGTTCTCTTCCGCGGAACCTCAGCGATACTTTTACCTTATCGCCGTCCTGAAGGAACTTGGTCGCGGCCTTTGCCTTGACCTCTACATCATGGTCTTCGATAGAAGCACTCAGTCTGATTTCCTTGATCTCAGTCACGTGCTGGTTCTTCTTGGCGTTTTTCTCTTTCTTCTGCTGCTCGTAGCGGTATTTTCCGTAGTCAAGGATCTTACATACCGGCGGATCTGCGTTAGGTGAGATGTTTACCAGATCGAGATCTGCTTCTTCAGCGAGCGAAAGAGCTTCGTCAATACTCACGATGCCGCGCATCACTCCTTCTTCGTCAATGAGACGTACAACATCAGCCCTTATTTCATCATTGATCTGGGTCTGATTCTTTTTATTATCCCTGGCGCTAATGGTTCTGTTCCTCCCTTTCCGAATAGAGCACCTTAATCTTTTATGTCCGTAATAAAAATTGCGGACGCACAAGCATCCGCAAATAAGACATTCTGTAATCTTATGTGGCCCTACCAACGCTAGTCTGTAAGGCGAGAAGCGGATAACTTCTGCTTTGACCTCGGTTATTATATGCACAGGACTTTGCAATGTCAACAGTTTTCAAGTATTTTTTCGATCCTGTAATACGGCAGCCCCACGACATTTTCATAATCGCCTTCTATGTGGTCTATGTATCTGCCGAAATATCCCTGAATAGCGTAGGCGCCTGCTTTATCGTACGGCTCCGATCTTGATATGTAATCCTCAATATCCTCTTCCGTGTAGTCTTTGCACCAGACCCTGGTCACATCGCTGAGCACCTCTTCGTTCCCGTTATCAACATTTATAAGGGTGATCCCTGTTACCACATAGTGGCAGGTGCCTCTGTATGACCGAAGCATGCGCCTTGCGTCCTCTGCGTCTTCAGGCTTGCCCATTATCCCTTCTTTATAAACTATGGTATCAGCCGCGACGATCATATAGCCCGCATACCTGCCGTCCTCTTTTATGCTGTTGTAGCAGGCCAGAGCCTTCCTGCGGGACAGGTCTTCCACGACTTCAGTCATGGAAGGATCACCCGTAATGGTCTCATCCGCGTCCGTCGGCATCACGACCGGATCGATCCCGTGCTTATTCATTATCTCCAGACGCCTCGGAGATCCCGAGGCCAGAATCACTTTTCTTTTCATTTACTGTATGTACGGTACCGCCGTCCTCCTGAAAGCATTTGCCATGCGCATTATGCCTGTGTAAGCAACCCCGAGGGCATAAATGTATATTACTCTAAATATGTCTTCTCCCGTAAATCCGAAGATTATCGCCAGTACCCCGAGGGTCATATTCCCGATACCGGTAATCAGCTTTATCCTCCATGATCTGCTTTTCAGACGCCTGGCCCGCAAAGCCACCATGATGTCGGTTGCGCCATAAAAGGAATGGATCACCAGTAAATATATCATGATATATACCGGCGGAAAACTCTGCATCATATATGCGCACACACCGAGATCCATCAGTATTATTCCGGAAATCAGCGAATTCTTTCCTCCTACCATGTGTCTGGACATCGAGAAATAGAAATACAGCTTTTTGATCCCAAGAAGCAGGAGCCCCGCAGTCATGACCACTGAGATTATGTCAACACCCATAAAC
The DNA here is from genome assembly GCA_902779185.1 of uncultured Eubacteriales bacterium. Classification (GTDB taxonomy): domain Bacteria; phylum Bacillota; class Clostridia; order Peptostreptococcales; family Anaerovoracaceae; genus Crickella. Next base: position 139,343 of record CACZAM010000010.1, on the reverse strand, counting down.
GGAGCCATATAAAGAGCAAACCCGAAAAGAACCGAAAGCAGGCCTCCGATGAAGGAATTGAATCTCTGGAGTTTACTCATCAGTCGCCCTCCCTTTCCTGCAGGAGTCTTGCATAGTCCTTTATGCCTCTGAATCCCTTCTCGCCGATGTCGATCGAATAGCCGGCAGCCCTGTTGCCGGACTTGTATATTCTGTTAGTCACCATGCTCTTCTGAGACATGGCGGCCAGTATGAATCTGCCGATAACCGTTTTATTTTTGCTGTCTTCATCTGCAGCCAGGTATTCATCCTTATACTTACTGATATCAAAATCCCCGATCCGGCATCCCGAGAGCTTTTCTCCGAATGCCTTCCAGTCAGCACAGGCATCGACCTGCCTTTTACAAAGGATGCCGAGTATCTCATCCCTGTATGGAACTATGGTGTCCGTGTCATATTTTTCTACATCAAACTCCTCGATATCTCCCCTGAGATATTTCAGGGCATATATCATCTGTGTGAAAGCCCGCATGTAATCCGCAGGATTATCCTTGACCACTTCATTGTAGTCCGCCCATGCAGGCATGTATCTGTATCTCGCAAAGCTGTAGTCAGGAAAATGCCCGGCTCTTCCGTGGCCGAGATTCATTACGGAGTTCTCGTTGTCCTGGAACACCGTATTGGTATATTCCATTTTCTCAGGATCATCAGCTGTAGCGGGGTTATGATTAAACCTGACTCTGTGTTCTTCCGTCCTGTCATCCCTGCAGATAATCTCATAGAAGTATTCGCTTACGTTGTTTATTACAAGGGAAGGAGTTCCGGCGAAATACTGATGTGCCCAGGTGTCAGCAATAACGTGCATGGCCAGCCCGGCAGCCTCAAGGCCCTTTCCCCTGGCAAGCCTCACCGTTTCTGCTGCAAGTTCCCCGTTGGGGCCGCATATAAGACGGTATTTCCTCCTGTAAGCACGCGAGCAGCGCCGTCTGGGGTTTCTGTACAGATCACGGGGAAGGAAGTGAAATGAGGCCCATATCCTCGTAATATCCTGAAGGCCAAGCAGGTCTGTCCTGATATCTGCCATTTCCTCCTGAAGCTGTGTGGTAGCGGCTGAAAGCGGCCCTTTTATGCCCTTGAGATATGTCTTGCTGCACTCATCCACAAACTGCGCGCTGTAACATATGATCATGCTTTCCTCATGGCTGTATCCGGCCAGATATGCTGCCGCATATGTAGCGAAATAGTGAAAATCCATTTGCATCAGAGTTCTCCTCCTGATTCCGAAGCTTTCAGCTCATTCCTGACTTTTCTCAGTCTGAATGCGGAAGATATCAGCTCACACAGAATAGCAAATGAGGTAGCATCAAAAACGAATTTAAGGACATCCTGTGCATCCGCTTCCCTTCTGATCACCTTATATATGAAATATGCAAAGGCATATACGTCGTAAGCTAAAATAATGATTGCGCATACAATGTATCCGTTCCTCTTCTTTCCGCCCGCTGCTTCCCTGCAGGCACCTCTCCAAACCATGAACCTGAATGAGATCCCTATAATGAAAAAAAACGCAAATACCAATACACTTCCGAAAATGGCTATTAAAACCGGGACTTGATCGGCAATGAAGTCACTTCGCATATCATCCAGCATTCCCATAAAACTCTTGATGAGACTCCAGATACCCATGATCAAAGTTCCGCCCGCAGTCATCTTAAGCATGCCGGAGTAACGCCTTTCATCCACATGATTCCTATCATTTCTTGCTTCTGTGAAGGATCCATATGTATTTATCAGATAATCATGTTGTTTGTATTCTTTTCTCAGCATCACCCTGATCCGCCTTCTCATTCGAATGTAATAAAGTATACATAAAAAACGGGCTGATGAGAACAACTCAAATGCCCGCTGTAACACCGTACAGGAAATTGGCTGCACAGTGGGATGAAACAGCCCGCGGCAGCGGACTGCTTTAACTGAATCAGTTGAAGTATCTGAATACTCCCTTGACCTTTCCTACAACCGTAACATCCTTCGCGATGATAGGATCCATGTAGTCGTTCTCAGGCTGAAGCCTGATGTGATCAGCTTCTTTGTAGAATCTCTTGACTGTCGCGCCGGTTTCATAATCATCGTTTACAAGCGCTACAACTATCTCACCGTTAGATGCTTCATGTGACTCCTGTACGATCAGATAGTCTCCGTCATTGATCCCTACATTCACCATGCTGTCTCCATGAACCGTCAGGATGAAATTATTGCCGGATCCGATGAAGCGCGCCGGTACAGGCATTTCATCGACTATATTCTGCTCCGCAAATATCGGCTCACCCGCAGCGACCCTGCCTATGACAGGAAGAGCTACGGTATCATATGAAATTTCAGAAGTTTTGATGTATTCGTTCTCTACCGGAAGCACCGTTCTCGGTTTTGCAGGGTCTTTTCTGACGAGGCCCTTTTCTTCCAGTGCCTTTATGTCACTGTGCACTGTAGATGTGGACTTTATCTCGAGTGCTGCACAGATCTCCCTTACTGTTGGTGAATAGCCTTTGGAGGCTATTGTCTTCTTCATAAATGCGAGGATGTCGTTCTGGCGCTGTTCACTCTTTTTCATGGCTTTCCTCCGCTATTTGTACTGATGATCAACAAGATCATTTATATTCAGCTCATGTCCGTATTCGTTCCAGTCATCGTAAATGCGTCCGGTCTGTCTGATAATGATATCGCCTACGATTCCGTCTACCTTAGCAAACGGCAATGTCTTGTGATATGTGATTTTGCTTCCTTCGCGTTCAAAGACGAATCCCGTTCTGAACTTCTCTCTCTCAAGAGGATACTTGTATTCGCAGATCTCTGATATCAGTTTAAAGAGATTGTCATTTTCCGTGTCGAAAACGTTCTCAAGTGTCAGAAACGAATAATTAGCTCTGAGCTGTATCTCATGGCCTCTGAACCGGTCGAGGAATTTTATCAGTTTCTCCTTCGTCGCAGGATCTTTCGCGTCTTCGAATACCACGCAGTTGATTCTTGTTCTGAACTTCAGCAAGCTGAATATTTCATCGGGACATTCCTTTACATAGTGCTTTAAATGTCTGGACACATTTATGCAGCTTATGCGGTCGGCATACTTATTGAGTACTGCAGCAACATCTTCGATGGTCTGCCCCTCTCCTACCGGCATCGTTGTGTTTATATAGATATGATGGCCTTCTTCGATATGATCAAGAATATCCTGCAGCGCCCCGAGCTCTGCCAGTGGCTCGCCACCCGTAAGGACTATATCATTATGCGGAAATATTCTGTTCATCAGATCGAGTGACCTGTAACATCTCTGGAGGTCAAATTCCGATGTATCTCTGTACTCTTTCTTGTTTACACAAAACGGACATGCATTATTACAGTCATACGGTACAAACATGGTAACCGTAGGACCGATCTTTGGAGAATCTTGTTTCATCTGATTGTATCCCTGTTATAACGGTCTTCGATATGAGTTGAAAATTGTGTTTTACGCGTAAATAATAGCACTTGAACATCTGTTTGTAAATAAAGCACATAATAGTTTATAAAATAACTTGAAAAGGCCTATGCTATAAGTGTTACAATGATACTGCAATAAATCAAATCTATACTATGGAGGCAATTAATATGAAAATCGGATTTCTTGGTGCAGGCGCTATGGGAGGTGCCATTCTTTCCGGAGCTGTCAAAGCCGGCGTTCTGCAGCCTGATGACGTATATCTTTATGATGTTTTTAAGGATATCACAGATAAATATGCTGAGATGGGATGCCATGTTGTATCAAGTGACAGGGAACTCGGTGAAGCTGTCGACATTCTTGTTATGTGCGTGAAGCCTCAGTACGCTGCAGAAGCTCTCGATTCGCTCGGAGACTCCCTCGACGGCAAGGCAATGATTTCCATCATGGCAGGAGTTTCCAGCGAAACTATCCACAAAATGACACGCGGCAATTTCAGGGAACTCAGGCTCATGCCTAATACCCCTGCCCTCGTTGGAATGGGTGCTTTCGCTCTTGATTCGGGCACTGATTTCACCGATGAAGAAAAAGCTTTCGCACAGAAGCTTTTTGAGTCCATCGGCATAGTCGAGTGGATGCCTGAAGATCTGATCGATACAGCCTGCGGTCTTTCCGGCGCAGGTCCTGCATATATCTACCTGGTAATTGAAGCTCTCGCAGACGGCGGAGTCGCCAAGGGGCTTCCACGCAAGACAGCGCAGAATCTTGCGGCTCAGACAGTCATGGGAGCCGCTAAGATGGTTCTTGAAACGGGTCAGCATCCGGGATTCCTTAAGGATCAGGTCTGCTCGCCTGGCGGCAACACCATCGTAGGCATCAAGACGCTCGAGGAGCACGGAGTCCGCGGAGCGTTCATCGATGCGGTCGTGAAATCGACAGAGCGCGCAAAAGAGCTCGGAAAGAAGAAGTAGAATTCAGGCCACAATAAAACCCGGTTCTGCTGAAGGCCTCACAGGTCTGTAAGCAACCGGGTTTTTTCATTGTTTTTCAGAACAGCGCTCCTGCTCCATACGTCACAGTAGTTACAATGACTCCGGCTATCAGTACACCTAGAATGATTGCCGGCATTGCCCTCTTGAGCCTCATATCCATCATCGCGGCTACAAGTGCTCCCGTCCAGGCTCCGGTACCCGGCAGAGGAATAGCTACAAGCAGTACCAGCCCCCAGAATTCGTACTTCATAACGACTTCCTTGTTTTTCTCAGCCTTTGCCTCTAGCCTGCTGACGAATCCGTCAAGCCCCTTGCTGACCGTTCTCAGCCACTCAAAGACCTTTCGTGTGAAAACGACCAGAACAGGGATTGGGACAAGGTTTCCTATCACTGCAATTATGAATGCTGCAGGTACGCTAAGACCGGCGATTACACCATAAGGAATCGCGCCTCTCAGTTCCACCACCGGAACCATTGACATCAGAAATGTAATTATAGCTGCCTTAAACAAGTATTCCCCCTGTTATACTACTGATCAGCATTCGATAAGGAATGCCTTGTAGCCTTTATATGCTTCATACAGATCGCTTTTACTTATAGTCTCCCATGGAGCATGCATGGAAAGGACAGGGACTCCGCAGTCTACTACCTGCATGCCGTACAGAGACAGAATATAAGCGATCGTTCCGCCGCCGCCTGCGTCAACCTTGCCAAGCTCTGAAGTCTGATAGACAACATCATGCTTATCCAGGACCTGTCTGATGATACCGAGGTATTCAGGGTTAGCGTCATTTGCGCCGGACTTTCCCCTTGCTCCCGTATACTTGTTGAAGGCAAGTCCGTGTCCGAGTTTTGCTGTATTCTTCTTTTCAAACCTGTCAGCATACAGCGGATCGTAAGCGGCACTGACATCTGAGCTGAGCATGCGGCTGTTTCTCAGGCATCTTGCGAGATTCAGCTCACTGTAAATGCCCATTCTGTCCAGGATCTCCCTCATCATGTCTTCGAAGAAATGCGACTCCATGCTTGTAGCTCCCACACTTCCTATCTCTTCCTTGTCCACAAAGAGACCGCAGGAAGTCTTCTTAGGATCAGCTACATCGAGCATCGCTGCAGCTGAAGGATATGCGCAGCATCTGTCATCCTGTCCGTATCCGGCTATCATGGAGCGGTCAAATCCCGCTTCCTTTGCCCTGCCGGCCGGAACCGCTTCGATCTCGGCCGAGATAAAGTCATCCTCTTCGATGTCATACTCCTTTTTCAGCAGGTCAAGTATAAACTCCTTGACAGCATCTTTATCTTTGCCTTTGAGCGGCTTGCTTCCGACAAGGATATCAAGGGATTCGCCTTCTATTGCCGTTGATACGACCTTCTTCATCTGCTCCTCGGCAAGATGGATAAGAATGTCACTGATGATGAATACAGGATCGTCATCCTTTTCGCCAATGCAGATCCTTACCTTTGTGCCGTCAGTCTTCACTACTACTCCATGAAGCGCGAGAGGCATTGTAACATACTGATACTTCTTGATACCGCCATAGTAATGGGTATCGAAATACGCGAGTTCATCTGACTCATAGAGCGGATTCTGCTTGATATCAAGCCTTGGTGAATCGATATGAGCTCCCAGTATATTCATTCCGTCCCTGATGATGTCTTCCCCTATGTTGACCATCATTACCATTTTGTCCATGTTGACGGCGTACACTTTATCGCCACTTGCCAGTTTTTCATCGTTTGCGATGATCTCAGCAAGATCTCTGTATCCCTTACCCTTTGCCATTTCGACAAGCTGAGCAACACACTCGCGCTCAGTTTTGCCATTGTTCAGAAAGCCAATATAATCAGCGCTGAGTTTCTCAAGTTTCTCAAGATCCTCTGCGCTGTATATTGTCCAGGCATTATCATGTATCATTATTTCCTCCGTAGTGACAGTTATTTGCGTCATGGTCAGACGCCAGATTATTGTACCACAACGGTGTGGCTTTTTAAACGCAAACAATACCGCCGGCGAAAAAAAGCTGCCCCGCTTTTGCGGAGCAGCTTCTGTCGTTTGAAATGTCAGGATCAATTACTCGTGATCTGCGTTGACCTTACGAGCTACATAGGATGTATGCAGCACTTCGTGAGCCTTGTGGCTTCCGTATGATCCGAAGTAATCATCGTAGACAGCCTTGATGCTTGGATTCTCGTGAGATCTTCTCAGAGGTCTTGCAGCATCGAGGTCATACAGACCCTTAGCTCTTACTTCACGAACATCGATGAAGTTCTTGATCTTGGATGGAACGTGTGGCTGTCCGCCGCCGTTTACGCATCCGCCCGGGCAAGCCATGATCTCGATGAATGTGTAGTTCTTCTCGCCTGACTTGACCATCTCAAGTACTTTACGTGCGTTTGCAAGTCCGGAAGCTACGGCAACGCTTACTTCGAGGTCGCCTACCTTGTAGCATGCTTCCTTGACGCCCTCAACTCCACGGACATCCTGGAACTCGAGGAGATCCTTGCCGAGCTGCTTTCCTGTGATCCATTCAACAGCTGTTCTGAGAGCAGCTTCCATAACTCCGCCTGTCGCTCCGAAGATGACAGCAGCGCCTGTGCTCTCGCCCAGAGGATCATCATATGGCTCGTCAGGCAGGTTGACGAAGTCGATACCGGCCTCGTTGATGAGTCTGCCGAGCTCTCTTGTTGTCAGAGCGTAATCTACATCAGGAACTCCTGCTGCAGACTGATCTTCTCTGCCGCACTCGAACTTCTTGGCTGTGCAAGGCATGATCGATACGGAAACGATGTCCTTAGGATCTATGCCCTTCTTCTCAGCCCAGAAGGTCTTGACTACTGCGCCGAACATCTGCTGCGGCGACTTGCAGGACGAAACGTTAGGAAGGAGTTCAGGATAGTAGTGCTCGATGAACTTGATCCATCCTGGTGAGCAGGAAGTGATCATCGGAAGTACTCCGCCCTTTGTAACTCTCTCGATAAGCTCGTTGGCTTCCTCAACGATAGTGAGGTCGGCTGAGAAGTTTGTATCGAATACTGCGTCGAATCCGAGTCTTCTCATTCCTGCAGCCATCTTGCCCTCTACCTCAGCGCCGATCGGCATGCCGAAGCATTCGCCGAGTCCTACTCTTACGGAAGGAGCAGCCTGAACGACTACTGTCTTCGAAGGATCTGCAAGAGCAGCCTTGACAGCCTGAGTAGCATCTACCTCATGCAGCGCGCCAACCGGGCATGCAACGATGCACTGTCCGCAGTTTACGCAGCTTGTCTCTGCGAGAGGAAGTTCGAATGCGCTGCCAATATGTGTAGCGAAGCCTCTGTCATTGGCGCCGATAACGCCGATGCTCTGATACTTCTCGCATGCAGCTGTACATCTTCTGCAGAGGATGCACTTGTTGTTGTCTCTTACGATCGAAGCTGAAGAAGCGTCGATAGCGAATTCATTCTTAACGCCTTCATAGTAGTCAGTCTTCTCAACGCCATAGCGTTTGCAGAGAGCCTGAAGTTCGCAGTCCGTAGATCTTACGCAGCCGAGGCAGTCCTGATCGTGATCGGACAGGATCAGCTGAAGAGTCTTACGTCTGTAGTCTTTGATCTTCTCGGTATTGGTATATGCGACCATACCATCTGTGCATGGGTATACGCAGGCAGCGACAAGAGCTCTAGCTCCAACTACCTCACATACGCACATTCTGCACGCACCAATCTCATTGATGTCTCTCAGATAGCATAATGTAGGAACGTCGATGCCCGCCTTATGAGCTGCATCCAGCAGGGTGGAACCTTCCGGAACAGTTACAGTAATATTATCAACTGTTACTTTGATATCTGCCATTGTGTTCACCTCCCCTTACTTTCTGCTTATTGCACCGAATGCGCAGTTCTCCATGCAGGCACCGCACTTGATGCACTTCGCTGAATCAATAACGTGTGGCTGCTTGACCGCGCCTGAAATAGCGCCGACCGGGCAGTTGCGGGCACACTTTGTGCAGCCCTTGCACTTCTCTGGATCGATCACGTAGTTGAGCAGAGCCTTGCAGACACCGGCAGGACATCTCTTGTCGATGATGTGTGCTTCATACTCATCTCTGAAGTGCTCGATAGTCGAGAGGATAGGGTTAGGTGCTGTCTGGCCGAGTCCGCAAAGAGCGTTTGCCTGGATGTAGTGAGCGAGTTCATCGAGCTTGTCGAGGTCTTCGATCTCACCTCTTCCTGCCGAGATCTTCTCGAGGATCTCGAGCATGCGCTTTGTACCGATACGGCATGGTGTGCACTTTCCGCAGGACTCACTTACTGTGAATCCGAGGTAGAACTTAGCGATATCTACCATGCAGTTGTCCTCGTCGAGTACGATCATTCCGCCGGATCCCATCATGGAGCCGATAGCCTTGAGTGATTCATAGTCGATAGGAACGTCATATGATTTAGCAGGGATGCATCCGCCGGAAGGTCCGCCTGTCTGAGCAGCCTTGAACTTCTTTCCGTTAGGAACTCCGCCGCCGATCTCTTCAACTACCTGTCTCAGAGTAGCTCCCATAGGAACCTCTACGAGACCTGTGTTGTTTACCTTGCCGCCAAGAGCGAATACTTTTGTTCCCTTTGATGTCTCAGTACCATACTGATTGAACCAGCTTGCGCCATTGAGGATGATCTGAGGAATGTTTGCGTAAGTCTCAACGTTGTTGAGTACTGTTGGCTGAGCAAACAGACCCTTTACTGCAGGGAATGGCGGACGAGGACGAGGCTCACCTCTGTTGCCCTCGATCGAGGTCATCAGAGCTGTTTCTTCGCCGCATACGAACGCTCCTGCACCGAGTCTGAGATCAACATCGAAGTCGAATCCCGATCCGAAGATGTTCTTGCCGAGCACGCCATAATCTCTGGCCTGGTCGAGAGCGATCTTCAGTCTGTCAACAGCGATAGGATACTCAGCTCTTACGTAGATATATCCCTGGCTGGCACCGATAGCATAGCCGGCGATAGCCATAGCTTCGAGTATTGAATGAGGGTCTCCCTCAAGGATGGATCTGTCCATGAATGCGCCCGGGTCACCTTCGTCGGCATTGCAGGCTACAAACTTCTGAACTTTTCCTCTGTTAGCAGATGCGAACATCCACTTCTTACCGGTCGGGAATCCGCCGCCGCCACGGCCTCTCAGACCCGAATCAACTACTTCCTTGATGACATCATCAGGTGTCATCTCAAGAAGAGCCTTTGCGAGAGCCAGATAACCGTCTCTTGCAATATATTCGTCGATGTCTTCAGGATCGATCTTACCGCAGTTACGGAGAGCCATTCTCAACTGATCTTTGTAGAATGGCGAATCCACATAATGGATCTTCTCACCGCTCGGGAGCTCTTCTACCATGAGATACTCATCGACAGGTGTTCCGCCGAGGATATGCTCATTGAAGATGCGCTCTACCATTTCCGGTTTAACTTCCTGATAGAAAACGTTGCCCGGGTGTACTACCATGATAGGTCCCTTTGCGCAGAGTCCCTGGCAGCCTGTCTGGATGATCTGGATCTCATCCTTCTTGCCTGCAGCGTCGATCAGCTTGTTTAGTTCGTCCATGACCTCTACGCTGTGGTTCGACTGGCAGCCGGTACCTCCGCATACGAGGACGTAGGTCTTGACGGCTTCTTCAGCAGTGTCAGGATTGAATCTGATGTCGATCTGACCGCACTTTGCCGCCCTGATATCTTTTAATTCTTGCAGTGTTTTCATGACTTGCCCTCCATTATGCGTTATTCGTATTTAGCAAGTATGCCCGCAACTCTGTCAGGGGTCATCTTACCATATACATCTCCAGCAACGATCATAACAGGTGCCAGTCCGCATGCGCCTACGCAGCGGCAAACTTCGAGAGAGAATTTGCCGTCCGGGGTGCATTCGCCGTCGCCGATTCCGAGCTTTGCCTCAACTTCCTCGAGGATCTTGCCCGCGCCTTTTACATAGCAAGCAGTACCGAGACATACCGATACGATATACTTGCCCTTAGGCGACATCGAGAACTGCGCATAGAAAGTAGCTACACCGTAAATTTTTTCGATCGGAATACCTGTTTCATCAGAAATGATCTTCTGTACCTGGTAAGGAAGATATCCGTAGATTTCCTGTGCCTCCTGCATGATAGGCATCAGGGCTCCCTTCTGGCCTTTGTACTTGGCGATCACTTCGAGCAGTTTGGCTTCCTGATCTTTAGTTCCCTTAAAAGGAACGCTCGATACTTTCATCTGCTAGTGCCTCCTTTATACTTTATCTAATTCCTACAAACTTAATGGGGATTAACACCTGGAATTTCAATGCATTCAGGACTTCCTCCATTCACTGTTATTGTACCTTATTGTTATAATTCTGGCAATGAATAACTTTTTTATTATTCACTTATTATTTAGCCATCGTTAAAAGCTTCATGGTAATTTTTAAGCGGTTCTTAACATGAATTTCTGGCTTTGTTCTTTTTGACAACTTTTTAACGCATCTTTTATCAACTGCATTAATAACTGATTACTATCCCCTGTTTAGAGCATCCGGATATCAATGTTTTTTATTCCGAACATAATTAGTTGTATTAAGTGCTATAATTATTTTTTGTTGAAACGGCGTTGCCGTAATGAATCTACAGAAATGGAGAATCAATATATGATATACCCTGAATTTCCAAAAGAAGGTTCTTATATAGGAATATGCGCCCCGAGTGCAGGTGTTGGATCCAAGCTTGATTTTTTCGACATGTCTCTGGACATACTCGAGCAGACCGGACTCATACCATGTGAGACTGAGAGCGTAAGGAATGATGACTGCCCTTCCGCAGCTCCTGAAGTCCGCGGCAGCGAGTTCAACGAGTTGTTTGCTGATGATGACATTGATATGGTGTTCTGCGCTTCAGGCGGTGACTACGCAATCGAAATGCTTCCTTACATTGACAGGGATCTCGTAAAAAGCCATCCTAAGTGGTTTGCAGGCTATTCTGATCCGACTGCGATCCAGATGCTGCTGACTACTGTTTTAGATATAGCAAGCATTTACGGTGTCAATGCAGGAGCCTGGGACTGGAGACCGCTTCATGAGTTCCAGTTCAACGCTTTGTCAGTAATCTTCGGTGATCTTCCTGTGCAGCACTCGTATGATCTGTACAATTCAACAGGATTCAATGAAGAGACTGAAGAATACGAAATGGACGCTCCTGTTGAATGGCTTCTGTTCAGGGGAGATGCGGAGGAGCGTGAGCTTCATGAAGAAAATGAGCTTGATGTCACCGGCAGACTGATCGGCGGATGCATAGATGTTATAGACGAATGCATAGGAACACCTTTTATAGATCTGAACGGCTTTGCCGAAAGATATAAGGATGACGGTCTTATCTGGTTCTTTGACAACTTCGAGCTCACACCTATGGGACTGATGTATTCCATGAACAGGCTGAAGCAGATGGGCCTGTTTGAAAATGCAAAAGCTGTTGTCATCGGCCGCACATGCTTCACAGGAGAAGCAAGTGATGATGATTATCTTGAACAGCTCGAAAGAGTATTTGGAGATATGGATGTACCGCTCATCTGGAATGCGGATATAGGTCACACCAAGCCTTCATTCACCCTGGTAAACGGTGCGATGGGACATCTCGAATATGAGGACGGATACGCTGAGCTCAGCATGGAACTCAAATGAAATAACGCTTCCGGAGCATGAGTCCCGGAAGCGCTTTTTATTTTTTGATCAGACTTATAACTCTGCCGTTTCAGCCTCAAGCCAGTCTGCAGTCTTTTCATCAAGGAGCGGAGAAAGAGTTTCCCTCACCCACTTGTGATATGAATTTACATATTTCAGTTCCTCATCAGTGAGAAGTTCCTTTTTTATTGCTTCTCTTTCGTAAGGAACGCATGTCAGCGGTTCGTTTACAATAAAACCTTCTTTGTCATTTTTAAACAGGACCATGTTTTCTATCCTTATGCCGAAGCTGTCTTCGATATAAACGCCCGGTTCGTTCGACATTATCATGCCCGGTTTCACAGGATATGACGGAACCCCTTTCCTTATACCGTTCGGACCTTCATGCACACTCAGCACATGGCCTACTCCATGCGAAATGCCATGGTTGAACCCCAGCCCGGCGGCGTCCATCTCAGCTCTTGCGGCCTTGTCGATCTCAGAACTATCCATATCAGGAGCAAGCCTGAACATAGCCATTGCAAGGTGTGCCTTGAGCACATAGGTGTAGTCGATCCTCATCTCCTCGGTCAGGGGTCCTACTGCAATGGTTCTGGTTATATCGGTGGTTCCTCCTGTATATTGTCCGCCGGAGTCCACAAGCAGGAACCCCTCAGGCTTTATCTCCGCATCGGACTCAGGTGTCGGCGCGTAATGGATAATGGCACCGTTTGGACCGTATCCCGCTATGGTCTCAAATGAAAGATCAAAGCACTCTTTATTGCTGAGCCGCAGTTCTTTCAGTTTTTCAGCAACGCTGAGCTCTGTTTTATGTATTGTAAGAGCTGTCTCCTTCAGCCACCTGATAAGCTTTGTAACCGCAACGCCGTCAAGGATGTGAGCATGCCTCATACCCTCGGTCTCCGCGTCATTTTTTATGATCTTCATAAGTGCTGCAGGAGTCAGTGCTTCATGTGTGCTCACGCCTTCAGGCACGGAGGCATATAGAGCGCAATTGCATGTAGCCGGGTCCAGCCAGACAGTGCTTCCTTCAGGAATAGCAGAGATATCCATGTAAACCTCGTCATATGGCCTGACTTCAACGAACGAAAGTCTTTCAGGCAATCCGTCCGCCAGAGTTCCATCCATTACATAAAGATACGTTTTGTCCTGAGTCAGCAGAATGAATGAGAAGAATACCGGTGTATACAGAATGTCATCGGCGCGAAGGTTGAGCAGCCACGCGGACTCCATAAGATCTGTTATCAGCAGGAAGTCAGCCTCCGCTGCCCTCATTTCATCCCTGACCGCTTTGAGCTTTTCTGTCGTGTCGATGCCTGCAGAGCTGACAGGAAGCTCCCACACTTTGCTTGGTCTGATCTCCGGCCTGTCCTTCCACACAATGCCGCCCAGATCCTTATCTATGCTGAAGCTGAACCTTTTGTCTGATGCGCTTAGCTTTTCTGAGAGCGCCTTACGGAACTTCGATGACACTACTCTGCCGTCAAAGCCTATCACATATTCATCATCAGAAGCGTCAACAAGACCTTTAATAAACTCACTTTCTGAAGGTACGCCTTCCTCCCCCATTTTCATGAGTTCGATTCCGCTGCCCTCAAGCTGTCTGCCAGCCTGCAGAAAGTATCTGCCGTCTGTCCAGAGCCAGGCTCCTTCCTGTGTAACCAGAAGGTTTCCTGCTGATCCCGTAAACCCACTCAGAAACGCGCGCGTTCTGAAGAATGCATTCACATATTCGGATCCGTGATAGTCCCCTGATGGCACATAGTAAGCGTCAATGCCCTCCTCAGCCATTAGTTTTCTTAACTCGATGATCTCTTTTTTCATGTTAATATCTTCCTTTATTCATTTTTTAAAGCACGGGCATCTATTATTTTTGCTGCTTCCGCACTGAAAAATATTTTACATCTGTTTGCTTTACTTCTCAACTTTCGCTTCTGAACATAAATATCAATACATATCCATTTTTTTCGTTACATGCAGCCCTTTTTAATGTAAACTAAGGGATAAGAAAGAATTGCATAAAGCATTGCGTTTCTTACGAAACCAATCTTCAGAGGAGGATATAATAATGGCTGAATGGAAAAATCTTGATACTCTTGACGCATATAAAACTCTTATGGAGTCCGATCACCGTGTGAACCTCAGGGAAGCGCTTGCAGGTGACGCAGGTGGTGAGCGTGTAAAGAAGTATTGTGTGCCTATGGCATGCGGACTTGCATTTAATTACGCGTCAAGGCAGGTTGATGAAGAGATACTCGGTATGCTCGCAGCACTTGCTGAGGAATCAGACCTTGAAGGCAAATTCAGGGAACTGTATAACGGAGCCATGATCAACACAGGTGAAAAGAGACTGGTACTTCACCACCTCACCCGCGGACAGCTTGGTGATGATGTCATCGCAGATGGAACTGACAAGAGAGCCTTTTATATAGGCGAACAGGCGAAAATAGCTGATTTTGCAGCAAAAGTGCATGCCGGAGAGATCTGCAATGCAGACGGTGAAAAATTCAACACTGTTGTTCAGATAGGAATCGGCGGCAGCGATCTCGGTCCGCGCGCAATGTACATAGCTCTTGAGAACTGGGCACGCGCAAACAACAAACTTCTGATGGAAGCAAAGTTCATAAGCAACGTTGATCCTGATGATGCTGTAAGCGTTCTTGAATCCATCGATGTCGCGCACTCGCTCTTCGTTCTTGTATCCAAATCAGGAACAACGCTTGAGACTCTTACCAATGAAGCCTTCGTGAAGAACGCGCTTGAGGCTTCGGGTCTCGACCCATCAAAGCACATGGTAGCAGTCACCAGCGAGACATCCCCGCTTGCAAAAAGCAGTGACTATCTTGCGGCGTTCTTCATGGATGATTACATCGGAGGAAGATATTCTTCAACATCAGCTGTAGGCGGAGTAGTTCTGTCTCTTGCTCTCGGCTCTGATGTATTCGATGCTTTCCTTGCGGGTGCTGCTGAAGCTGATAAGCTTGCTGCTCAGGCTGATCCTATGAAAAACGCGGCCATGCTCGACGCGCTTATCGGTGTTTACGAAAGAAACGTTCTCGGATACGAATGCACTGCTGTTCTCCCATATGCCCAGGCTCTTGCAAGATTCCCTGCGCACCTCCAGCAGGCTGACATGGAATCCAACGGCAAGTCAGTCAACCGCTTCGGTGAGCCGATAGATTACAAGACCGGCCCTGTTCTTTTCGGAGAGCCTGGAACAAACGGACAGCACTCTTTCTATCAGCTCCTGCATCAGGGCAAAACCATAGTTCCTCTGCAGTTCATTGCTTTCAGAGAGAATCAGACCGGAACAGACGTAGAAATCCAGGGCAGCACAAGCCAGAAAAAACTCGAAGCAAACGTTGCGGCTCAGATAGTAGCCTTCGCCTGCGGCAAGACAGATGATAATCTCAACAAGAACTTCGAAGGTGACAGGCCTTCAAGCATTATCGTAGGCGACAAGCTTACACCGGAGACTCTCGGCGCTCTCCTCGCCCACTTCGAAAACAAAATCATGTTCCAGGGCTTCCTCTGGAACCTCAACAGTTTCGATCAGGAAGGCGTTCAGCTTGGAAAAGTGCTTGCTAAAAAGGTGCTGGCTCATGAGACCGACGGCGCTCTTGCTGAGTATTCAAAACTGCTCGACATCTAAGGAAGCGGCGTAAACTATCAGAAATAACAAGCTCCAATCAAAATGGCTCCGGAGGTCCGGAGCCTTTTCATATGTCTTAAAACTCTTATCTATTGCTGAATCTGTATATCGTGGTCGATCTGAACTCATCCCCTGCCTTCAGTATGCACCCCTCGCGTATGTCAGGATCGCTGCTGTTGATGGCATCAGGCCTGAACTGTGTCTCAAAGCAGACTGCGCCGCGTCTTCCGTAAACTGCACCGTCCTTGCCCGGCTCGTCATTGAGGTTGTTTGCAGTGTAGAACTGCATTTCAGGCATATCAGACAGAACAGTCATGCAGATGCCGCTGTCATCCGAATAAAGGACGGCTGCCTCTTTTATTTTCCTTTCGCCCGTTTCGTTGCTGATGACAAAATTGTGGTCGTAACCGCCTCCGAACGCGAGCTGCTCATTATCTGCATTGATGTCCCTTCCGATCATCTTTTCTTCACGGAAATCAAAAGGTGTTCCCCCGACCGGAGCAGGCTCTTCCAGCGGGATCAGCCCGGCGTTTACCGGTGTATAATGCTCCGCATTTATCTTTGCCCAATGGCCCATCACGGTTCCGCTGTCATGCCCGTTAAGATTGAAATAACTGTGGTTCGTAAGACTTACAGGCGTATCCGCGTCGGAAACTGCCTTGTAGTCTATCCTAAGCATGCCGTCTCCCGGCATAGAATAAGTGACCTCAATATGCATATTACCCGGGAAGCCCTGATCTCCATCCGGGCTGTCCAGACAGAATGTGATCACATTGTCGTGCAGCCCTCTCAGTCCGCGGGAAGGATCCTTATCAGCTATGCTTTCCGTTGCGTACGCAGCCATTATGGAATCCGATTTTACGCTCGTGAAACCGATGTTGACTGCCCAGAGTCTGTTATGGAAGAAATCTCTTCCGCCGTGCAGACAGTTTGTGCCGTCATTCGCCGTCAGATCATAACTGTGTCCGTTCAGCTCAAAGCAGGCTCCGCCGATACGGTTCGCGAAGCGCCCCACAGAGGCTCCGATAAACCCGTCTCCGGTCTCATATCCCGAAGCGTCATCGTGCCCTAAAACAACGTCGCGCATATTCCCTTTTCTGTCGGGCACGGCAAGGCTCACCAGTGTTGCGCCATAGTCCGTGACAGCGGCTCTCATGCCGTCAGGCGACTCAAGAATATAGAGTCCTGCCGTTCTGCCGTCTTCAATCTTTCCGAATCTGATGGATTTCATTTATCTGATCCTTTCAAGTCTCTCTTCTTCCTGCTGTCTCTTAGGAAGGAATAACGGTACATACTCGATCAGCACGCGTGAAGTCTGGAGACCGAACCATCTGACCGGACTTCCGGCAAGCCTCCTGATCAGATACTTATTGTGGATCAGGAAGTTGTCAACCGGGGCAAGATCCCCTTCTCCCGGCATCATCTTACGGATCATGCAGAACTTGAATGATCCGACATCTGACGGTCCGTATATGGAGTGCTCCCTGAACTGCCTTGGCAGTTCGCCGGTCTTCAGAAGGTCGTGTACTATCTGTCTTAAATAAATATTGATGCTCTGATGCACCTTGTATCCGAGGATAAGGTTGACGCGGAAGATGTAGTCCGTTCCGAAAGTCTCCACTTCATATTCCCTGTCAAACGGCTCATGTGTGGTATTAACGCTTATGAACCAGTAAGCATCAGCTTTTTTAGGATCTCTGTCAAGTATCGAATAAAGGATGTCACGGTCTATCTCTTCAAAATTGTCACCCTTAGCTATATATACAAGGTTATTGCTAGTATACGGGATATCCGGGTCATCCTGCAATGACTTGATATTCGAAAGATAGTCACGCATCGGGAGCTTGACTTTCTGCATGCGCTCTATCTGTGTGCCCCGGTACCAGCTGATCATTATGAGAAGAATGACAAGCGAAATGATGATGGCTACATAGCCGCCTATCGAGAACTTGCCAAGGCTGGATACAAAGAAAACGCCTTCAAGTGAAGTAAATGTAACTGCAAACAGGATCGCTCCGATGATCTTCTTATGCAGTACACCGATATATACTGTGAATAGCACCGTCATCATGAGCATGCTTATGGTGATAGCCAGACCGTATGCGTTCTCCATGCGTGATCCGCTTCTGAAATACAGGATGACAGCTGCGCAGAGTATCCACAGAATGTTGTTCACTAAAGGGATATAGATCTGTCCGTGTGTGTCTGACGGATATCTGACATTGAGATGCGGCATCAGGTCAAGAGCCGCCGCCTCGTGCACAAGTGTATAGCTTCCGCTTATGAGTGCCTGGCTGGCTATGATCGCAGCCATGGCGCTGAGCACGATGGCTACAGGACGCATGCCCTGAGGAAGCATCATATAGAAAGGATTCAGATCATGTATCGCAGCCATCTCAGGATTATTGCGGTTTGCCAGGATCCATACACACTGCCCCATGTAGTTGAGTATCAGGCAGGTCTTTACGAAAGGCCAGCTGCGCATGATGTTCTCCTTGCCTACATGGCCCATGTCCGTATAAAGCGCTTCAGCTCCGGTAGTACAGAGGAATACGCTTCCAAGTATCATAAGTCCCGCCTTATTGCCCGGACTGAAAAGCACCTTGACTGCATAGATAGGATTGAGCGCCCTGATTATCGAAAGATCTCCAAGTGAAAGCCAAATTCCCGTCAGGCCAAGGTAAAGGAACCATATCATCATCACAGGCCCGAACATCTTTCCTATAGAACTGGTGCCGCTTCGCTGTATCATGAACAGCACACTTACGATAGTAAGTGTTATGACGATCACCACTACCTGTCCTTCACCCAGAAGTCTGTTCATGAAAGGTATGCTTCGCAGACCTTCAACGGCAGTCGTGACTGTAACGGCCGGTGTAAGCACTCCGTCCGCAAGCATCGTGCACCCGCCTATCATCGTTGGTATGATAAGCCATTTGCCGTAATCCCGTACCAGTGTGTAAAGGGCGAAAATTCCTCCCTCACCGTGGTTATCTGCCTTAAGCGCTATCAGAACGTGCTTTACTGTAGTCAGCAGTGTGATGGTCCAGATGACGAGAGACAGCGAACCGACTATGAAATCCGGGTCTACATGCTGTATGCCGCCGTTGCCCTCTACGATCGATTTCATTACATACATAGGAGATGTTCCGATGTCGCCGTACACGATGCCTATGGCGACGAGTATCATTCCCATGCTGAATTTACTTTTTGTATTGTGTTCAGGTTGATTTTCCAGTGGTCTTTTCATATGAAGTGCCTGTTATACTATATGAAACCTTTCAGTGAATTTACTATAGTATAGTCCTTATGCGATGTCTGGTCTATTAATTTTGCTTAAAGACATCATAAAGTTTCTGATACTTTATAGCGTGATAGTGCTCTCCGGTAATGGCCAGATGTCTCTTTTTATAAGTGAACACAAGCGTTTTGCCGAAATAGAGCATGTCCATGCCCCTTATATCTTCAAAGCGGAATTCCTCCGTCCCTATCACGAACATGTCTTTATATCCTTTCAGATCTCCTGAAAGCAGATCGGTTCTGCTGTGATCCGGAAGCACCTCATACAGTACAACTTCTGTATCACAGAATACAGGCTCCTCTCCTTCAAAAGCTTCTATATGTCTGACAGTTTCCTTTTCTGACCATACACCCCAGTCGTAAACGCTGTCGAATCTGAGCCCTTCACCTTCAAGGAGCCCTTTTTCGGTGTATCTTCCTGACTGGCCGCACTCAGTGCAGCGGAAGCTGTCTTCCTCAGTTACCATTGTGTCAAAAGCTCCGCAGCATGAGCATTTCACGAGATAGTTCTCCAGGCCTTCAGCCAGTCTTTCGCCCCTGTAGGCGTACATATTTTTTCGCTGCGTCTCGTAGGCGTTCTCGTAAAGATCCCGGTTTATGCAGTCAGTGAGCTCCGTTACACTCATATTCCTGATGTCTTCCGATGAATATATGTTGACTGTATTCCCTTTCATCGGTCCGGTCCTGGTCGTATATGCCCATCTCGGCGCGACAAAGTAACCGCCTTCTATGTGATACGTAGCAAGCGCGCAGCCGGCTGTTCTGACAAGTTTCGCCATGCTGCTGTCTATCTTCATGGTCTCCCCGTTGAAAGACCTGCTGCCCTCAGGAAATATCATGACGTTATGACCGGCTTTTATGCGCCTTATGACCTCACGCATGGTATCTATCGATGCTGACCCCTTGTATGTGAAAATAGGATCCTGCCCCCATTTCATCTTTGGCCCGGCCTTGGTTCTGAGCAGATGTTCACCTGCCACATAATACATATGCTCGGCAAAAGCGCCTGCTACCATTATCATGTCGACTTCAGTAAGATGATTGGCTATGACGATATACGGTTCATCTTTTTTGCTGATCCTGTCTGTTTTGAATCCATACTTGTGCAGGATCAGCGGAGCAAGGCTTCCAATTATCTTATATATAAGCTTGTATCTTAGTTTAAAATGGTCTTTCTTCACGACCATGTCTCCCCTGTCATTTTATGTTTCCTGTTGCTTCAGTTCATATACAGTCATTATAGCATAAATTCGAAATGCCTAACTCCATAATAAAAGCACCCACACCTGTGATGTGAGTGCTTCATTAACTCCTTAATACCGGAGCGATAAGCTTACAGGAGACTTACGGAAGCAATAAGTCCCGCAAATACGATGGATACCATCGATACCAGCTTGATCAGGATGTTGATCGAAGGACCGGATGTATCCTTGAACGGGTCGCCGATAGTATCGCCGACAACAGCAGCCTTGTGGTTGTCGCTGCCTTTGCCGCCGAAGTGTCCTGCTTCAATGTACTTCTTGGCATTGTCCCAGGCACCGCCTGAGTTAGCCATGAAGATAGCCATGATGAATCCGGATACCGTAGCTCCGCAAAGCATTCCGACTACTCCGAGTCCACCGAGGATCAGACCTGTAACGATAGGAGCCGCGATGCCTACGCATGCAGGCAGGATCATCTCCTTGAGGGATGCCCTGGAGCAAAGGTCTACGCAGCGTGCGTAATCTGCAGTCGCAGTACCTTCCATAAGTCCCGGGATCTCCTTGAACTGGCGCCTTACCTCAAGCACGACGCTCTGAGCAGCGCGGTTAACAGCGCCCATGGTAAGCGATGAGAAGAGGAACGGCAGACATGCTCCGATGAAGAGGCCTACGAGGACCTTAGGGTCGAGCAGATTGAGCTGCAGGTCCTGTCCGTCCGGCATGTATACGAGGAGCTTTTCCTTAAAGTTAGCGATAAGAGCAAGTGCTGTCATTCCGGCGGAACCGATAGCAAAGCCCTTTCCTGTAGCGGCTGTAGTGTTGCCGAGCGAGTCGAGAGCATCTGTTCTCTCACGTACTTCAGGAGGAAGTCCTGCCATCTCGGCGATTCCGCCTGCGTTATCAGCTACAGGGCCGTAAGCGTCTGTAGCCAGTGTGATACCGAGTGTTGAGAGCATTCCGACAGCTGCGAGCGAGATTCCATAAAGTCCGATGCTCGACGGTGCTACATCCACAGGGCACATGCCCGAGCAGTAGTAAGCGATGATGATGGCCGCTCCGACGATGAGGATCGGGAGTGTTGTGGACATCATTCCTGTTCCGAGTCCGCTGATTATGAGTGTAGCAGTACCTGTCTGTGAGGACTCAGCGATCTTCTGAGTCGGCTTGTATGTATCTGAAGTATAGTACTCAGTGCAGAGTCCGATAAGAACGCCTGCGAGAAGTCCTGCTATGATGGCAAGATAGAGTCCGTAGAACTCGATTCCAAAGAGCCACCATACGAGCACGAACGAGAATACTGCAGTAGCGATAGCTGAGAAGTTTGTGCCGCGGCGGAGAGCTGCGAGCAGGTTTTTCTGGCTTGCGCCTTCCTTTGTCTGTACGAAGAATGACCCGATAACGGAGAATACTACACCAACAGCTGCCATCAGCAGAGGCAGTGCCACGGACTTGACGCCAAGACCGCTGGCGTAGAAAGCGATAGCTCCGAGAGCGCATGTCGATACCATGGATCCTACATAGGACTCATAAAGGTCAGCGCCCATTCCGGCTACGTCACCTACGTTATCACCTACGTTGTCAGCGATAACAGCAGGGTTACGAGGGTCATCTTCAGGAATTCCGGCTTCGACCTTACCAACGAGATCAGCACCTACGTCAGCAGCCTTTGTGAAGATACCGCCGCCTACACGGGCAAACAGAGCCATTGAAGAAGCTCCCATTCCGAATGTTACCATTGCGGCCGTGATATTCTCGAGTGATTCATGGAATACGAGGTCAAGCAGCGCATACCAGAGCGAGATGTCGAGAAGACCGAGTCCTACTACCGTGAATCCCATGACGGAACCGGCAGAGAACGCTACCCTGAGACCCTTGTTGAGGCTCTGCTGAGCCGCGCATGCGGTACGGTCGTTTGCGCGTGTAGCGATGCTCATTCCTATATATCCGGAAAGGCCGGAGAAGAAGCCGCCGGTGATGAACGCGAACGGTACATACCATGTCAGCTTATGAGCTGCAGCCATTCCGCATAGTACGCAGAACATTACGATGAAGAAGATGATTACTGTACGGTACTGACGTTTCAGGAAAGCCGCGGCGCCTGTGCGCACGAACCTTGAGATCTCTTTCATCCTGTCTGTTCCTTCATCTGAGTTCAGAACCTTTTTTGCCTGTACATAGGCAAAAACAAGAGCGCAGATGGAAGCAAACAGACTTATCCAGTACAGATGTGTTAACAGATAGTCTTGCATTTGAATTGCCTCCTTAAATAACTTTCCAAAGCAACCGGTTGCCCTTATATCGTAACAGTTTTTAATAGATTCAAGCGGACTGAACAACAGCCCCTTTGATGTAATTATATACTCAGGCAAAATTGTTCTCAATAAAGAACATTGTATTGCTTTGTTTTTCCTTACCTGTTCAGTATAACAGATTGCTTGGAATATACAATGTAATTCAAGGTTAATCTTGTTTTTTTGATAATAATTCGAATATTTTTTTGTTTTTGCAAACAAAGCAGTGTGCACTAAAAAACACACCTGCTGAACGGCAATGTTCTGCAGGTGTGTCAAGTCTGTTTGTACGGCTTCGCCTTAAGCTTAAGCTAGCCTCTCTTTTCAGCGATTGCAGCCTGTGCGGCAGCCAGTCTTGCGATAGGCACTCTGAACGGTGAGCAGGATACGTAGTTGAGTCCTACTTCGTGGCAGAATTTTATGGATGCAGGGTCTCCGCCGTGCTCTCCGCAGATACCGAGCTTGATGTTCGGTCTGGTCTTCTTTCCGCCATCGACAGCTATCTTTACCAGCTTGCCTACTCCGGACTGGTCAAGGGACTGGAACGGATCACTTTCGAGGATGCCCTTCTCTACGTACTCCTTGATGATAGCGCCGGTGTCGTCTCTGGAGAATCCGAATCCCATCTGTGTTAGGTCGTTTGTACCGAATGAGAAGAACTCAGCTTCTTCTGCGATCTCATCAGCAGTAACTGCAGCTCTTGGGATCTCGATCATTGTTCCGACCATGTACTTCATGTCTTCCCCGGACTCAGCGATCAGCTTGTCAGCTGTCTCAACTATAGTCTTCTTGACAAACTTGAGCTCGTTGACATGTCCTACAAGAGGTACCATGATCTCAGGAACTACGTCAAGGCCTTCCTCTTTGCGGACCTCGAGTGCCGCCATGATGATAGCCTCAGTCTGCATCTCAGCGATCTCAGGATATGTGACAGCCAGTCTGCATCCGCGGTGTCCCAGCATCGGGTTGAACTCGTGGAGCTCGAGAGTCTTGTTTACTACCTTCTCATAAGGGATGTTGAACTGCTCGGACAGCTGTCTGATATCCTCTTCTGTCTTAGGCAGGAACTCATGCAGAGGCGGGTCAAGCAGTCTGATGGTTACAGGTCTGTCACCCATTGCCTTGTAGATGCCCTTGAAGTCTTCCTTCTGATATGGCAGAAGACCCGCGAGAGCCTCTCTTCTCTCCTCTTCGTTCTCAGCGAGGATCATTCTTCTGATCTTAGGGATCCTCTCATCATCGAAGAACATGTGCTCTGTACGGCAGAGTCCGATGCCCTCAGCACCGAATGCTACAGCCTGAACGGCATCTCTTGGATTATCGGCGTTTGTTCTGACCTTGAGTGTTCTGGCCTCATCAGCCCACTCCATGATCTGTCCGAAATCTCCGGAGAGCTCAGGAGCGAGAGTCTTTATAGCCTCTGTATAAACGTTTCCGTCTGTACCGTTAAGCGAGATGAAATCTCCCTCAGTGTAGACCTTTCCGCCTACTGTCAGAGTCTTGTTTGCCTCGTCTACTGTGATCTCCTTGCAGCCTGATACACAGCACTTGCCCATTCCTCTCGCAACTACAGCCGCGTGCGATGTCATGCCTCCGCGTGCTGTCAGGATACCTTCAGCGGCTACCATGCCGGCGAGGTCCTCAGGTGAAGTCTCTTCTCTTACGAGGATCACCTTCTTGCCCTCAGCAGCGAACGCGGCAGCGTCATCTGCCGAGAATACGATCTGTCCTGTAGCAGCGCCAGGCGATGCCGGAAGTCCCTTTGTTACAGGAGTTGCCTTCTTGAGCTCGTCAGCGTCGAATACAGGATGCAGGAGCTGGTTGATCTGGTCAGGCTCTACTCTCATAACAGCAGTGTCCTTGTCGATCAGACCTTCTTTAACCAGATCCACGGCGACCTTTACAGCAGCAGCTGCTGTTCTTTTGCCGTTACGTGTCTGCAGCATGAAGAGCTTTCTGTCTTCAACAGTGAACTCCATGTCCTGCATATCCTTGTAGTGGTTCTCGAGCGTGTTTGCGATCTTTTCGAACTGCGCGTATACCTCAGGGAAAGCGTCTGCCATCTCAGAGATAGGCTGCGGTGTTCTGATACCTGCTACTACGTCCTCGCCCTGAGCGTTTACGAGGAACTCTCCGAAGAGCTTATTCTCGCCGTTTGCCGGGTTACGTGTGAACGCTACGCCTGTACCGGAATCGTTTCCGCTGTTTCCGAATACCATTGACTGTACGTTTACAGCTGTTCCGAGGGAATCGGAGATGCCGTACATCTTTCTGTACAGAATGGCTCTGTCGTTATTCCAGGATCTGAATACAGCCTTGATAGCCTCAAGCAGCTGATCCTTTGGCTCCTGCGGGAACTCTCTTCCGAGCTCTCTCTTAACGACTTCCTTATAGCCTTCGATGACCTCCTTGAGATCATCAGTCGTCAGCTGAACGTCGAATTCGACCCCCGCCTTCTTCTTCTGGCTTTCAAATACTGCATCGAAATTAGACTTCTTGATCTCCATGACTACGTCGCCGAACATCTGCATGAATCTTCTGTAGCTGTCATAAGCGAATCTGTCGTTGCCTGTCTTCTTTGCAAGACCTTCAACAGCGATGTCATTGAGTCCGAGGTTGAGGATGGTATCCATCATGCCCGGCATCGAGATAGGTGCTCCGGATCTTACCGAAACGAGAAGCGGATTCTCGTTGTCTCCGAATTTCTTGCCCATTACCTCTTCAAGTTCAGCGATGTGCTCCCATACTTCATCGATCACTTCCTGAGCGAGTACTCCACCGTCCTCAGTGTACTTTCTGCACACATCCGTAGTGATCGTGAATCCGAAAGGTACCGGAAGACCGATGTTGGTCATTTCAGCAAGGTTTGCTCCCTTGCCTCCGAGCAGAGCTCTCATATCCTTGGTGCCCTCGTTGAACGAATAAACATATTTTGCCATATGCCCTTTCTCCTTTTTTCTCTTTTTTTACTAACGATTTTTACTAACGATGCTTAAAGCATCATAGAATAGCTTGTTAGAAACGCAGTCTCTCTTCGATATAATTCCTGACCTCAGAGACAGGTACTCTCACCTGTTCCATGGTGTCACGGTCACGGATTGTCACTGAACCGTCTTCAGCAGTGTCGAAGTCAACACAGATGCAGAACGGTGTTCCGATCTCGTCCTCTCTTCTGTAACGCTTTCCGATGGATCCGGCAGCATCATACTCAACCATGAAATACTTGCAGAGCTCTTCATATACCGGTCTGGCAACGTCTTCGAGCTTCTTTGAAAGCGGAAGCACGGCAGCCTTATACGGCGCAAGAGCCGGGTGCAGTCTGAGGACCGTACGTACATCCTCCTTTCCCTTGGCGTCTGTAAGGATCTCCTCATCGTAGGCATCCACGAGGAATGCCAGAACGAGTCTTTCGACACCTACCGAAGGCTCGATGCAGTAAGGTACGTATCTCTCGTTGGTCTCAGGATCGAGATAGCTCATATCCTCTCCCGAGTGGGTCTGATGCGCCATGAGGTCGTAGTCTGTACGTGACGCTACGCCCCAGATCTCTCCCCAGCCGAACGGGAAGAGATACTCTATATCCGTTGTCGCGTTGCTGTAGTGCGAAAGCTCCTCAGGAGTGTGGTCTCTGAACCTTGTGAATTCAGGCTTCAGCCCAAGATTCTTGAGGAAGCTGAGGCAGTATGACTTCCAGTAATCGAACCAGTCGAGCTCTGTACCCGGTTTGCAGAAGAACTCCAGCTCCATCTGCTCGAACTCTCTTACTCTGAAGATGAAGTTGCCAGGTGTGATCTCATTTCTGAATGATTTTCCGACCTGCGCGATACCGAAAGGTATCTTCTTGCGGGCCGTTCTCTGTACGTTCTTGAAATTTACAAAGATTCCCTGTGCCGTCTCAGGCCTCATGTAGATCTCTGATTTCGAGTCCTCGGTAACTCCCTGGAATGTCTTGAACATCAGGTTGAACTGTCTGATGCCCGTAAAGTCGCTCTTGCCGCAGTTAGGGCACTTGATAGCCTTATCGGTGATGAAACTCTCCATCTCCTCTCTCGACCATCCGTCTACCACGACCTCAGTATCAGGCTCGTTCTCCTTGTACCAGTCCTCAATGAGCTGGTCTGCTCTGTAGCGTGTCTTGCACGATCTGCAGTCGATGAGCGGATCGCTGAATCCGCCCACGTGTCCCGATGCGACCCATGTCTGAGGGTTCATCAGTATGGCTGCGTCGAGTCCTACATTAAGTTTTGATTCTCTTACGAACTTCTGTCTCCAGGCGTCCTTGATGTTGTTCTTGAACTCCACGCCGAGAGGACCGAAGTCCCAGGTATTTGCCAGTCCGCCGTAAATTTCCGATCCCGGGAAGATGTAGCCTCTGTTTTTGCAGAGAGCGATTATCTTCTCCATCGTTACGGCTCTGTCGGTTACAGGTATGTCTTTTTTATCAATTGGCATATATTACAGCTCCTCGTCCTTGAATTCTTCTTCAATGATATCTTCAGCATCGCTCTGCTTGTATGCGTCGGAAGCGTCCTTGATAAGCTCCTTTACTGTCTTTCCGGCTTTCTTGGCGAAGCTGT
Source organism: uncultured Eubacteriales bacterium (assembly GCA_902779185.1). Lineage (GTDB taxonomy): Bacteria > Bacillota > Clostridia > Peptostreptococcales > Anaerovoracaceae > Crickella. The sequence goes on along the minus strand of CACZAM010000010.1, from coordinate 112,206 downwards.
CGATAGTGCTCATGAGCTCATCGAGCGTATCCTTGTTGATCGCGTCCTGAGCCTTGTCTACGCTCTTAATTACGGCGCCTCTTGCCTTGTCGTATACTCCAACGACTTTTCCTTCAATGTCTACTACATTTCCCTTGTCATCAACAAAGTCGATGCTGCACTGTGTACCCATTGCGGCAACTATGCCGAGGATGGCTCCCCATGGTACCAGCAGAGCGCCTATGACTCCGGCTGTGACCGGGAAGTTTACGATAGTCTTCTCACCCTTGCTTACGAGGATCCTCGAAACATTGCCCTTGTCAACGATCTCCTTGAGCTTGGCAAACAGCGGGCTGTCCTTGAGGCTGCCGCCGTCGACCTTATCATGCTCTTTGTTCATCTCTTCTTCGAGCGCGATGATGGCATCAACAACACTGCCTTCAGCAGCTTCGAGAGCAGCTTTTGCTTCAGCGTAAGTTGAGCCTGTTCTGTCCTTTACAAGTTCGATTTTTTCCAGTGTGATTTCCATTATTGTACCTCCAATCCTATGGCTGGCCTGAGCACGTCCACACCGAGATAGCGGTCTGTATACTCAGAAATTATCTCTCTGACCCCGCCGCGAACTTCGGGCTTGAGGTCTACTTTTTCAAAGGTTTTTAAAGGCTTAGATTCAAAGTACCTAAACACATTGATTATATCGAAATCAGGCCTGTAAATCAACGAATCGGCCTCCCTTTTCTCCTCTCCGGCGCACTCCGGGCAGATGATGCCTCCTCCCGAAACAGAGAAGGATCTGAAGCCGGGGCCGAAGTTTTCGGCTGCCTTGCCGCAGTTGACGCAGCATCCAAGCTCAGGCGCAACGCCAAGCATTCTGAATGTCTTGACTATGAACGCGCAAAGAAGCGTATCGCTGCCCTTGCTGCATTCCGAAACAGACTGCAGGAATTCCAGGCTCAGATCAAAAAGCCGGGGAGCCGGAACTCCCTCCTCGAGCACCTTGTCGAGGTATTCTATGAATGCCGACGCGTTCATGAACCGGTCTATATCTTCACCTATCGAGTAGAAGCTCCTGTTCACCTGCGCGGAATTGATACTGTATGCCTCTCTGCCCTTGAATATGTCATATTCAGCATAAGTAAAAGGACGAAGCGCCAGCGCTGCCTTGCTGCGCGACTTCTCATTTGCGGAAGTCCCCGCTGACAGTTTGCCGTACTGCTTCGTAAAAAGGACGATCATACGTCTGTTATTCGCGATTTTTCGTTGGCGTAATACTATGCCTTCCGTGTTAATGATCATAATCAGTACCGGCCGTGCGGCCTTCCCTTTATTCGTCCTTATATCCCCAGCTGCGTATTGTTTTCTCGGAATCGCGCCAGCCTTCCTTTACCTTTACAAAAAGGCTGAGAAAAACCTTGCGGCCAAGAAGATCCTCTATCTCGAGACGTGCGGCCTTTCCTACACCTTTAAGTTTGCTTCCGCCCTTTCCGATTATGATCCCTTTATGGGATTTCTTTTCACAGTAAATCACAGCAGAGATCTCCACTGCGGCGCGCGGATCCTCAGGCTCAGTAAATGACTCGATCTCAACGAAGACTCCGTGCGGGACCTCATCGTCGAGGTAGTTCATAAGCTTTTCCCGTATGATCTCGCTCACTATAAACCTTGCAGGATCTTCGGTCGCGATATCGTCAGGATAGTACATCGGTCCTTCATTCATGTATCCCGCGAGTCTGTCGCGCAGCATGTCGATGTTGTCGCCCTTAAGAGCAGAAACTCCGTATATATCATCAAAAAGGCCCGTGCTTTCGTATCTGTTGTACAGTTCAAGATACTTTTCCGGTCCGATCAGATCAGTCTTATTTATAGCCAGTATCTTAGGCGCGGAGGTGTTTTCAAGCAATCTGATTATCGCTTCGTCACCTCTTCCGAAGTCCAGGGTCCCGTCGACAATAAGCAAAACAACGTCAACACTGCCCAGAGTGTTTACGGCTGTTTCGTTTATGGCCTGGCCGAGCTTGTTATGCGGTTTGTGTATCCCCGGCGTATCGAGGAACACCATCTGCAGACCGCTGCCATTATCATAGCCGAGGTCCGTGTAGATCCCGGTTATCCTGTTCAAAGTTGTCTGAGGCTTTGCCGAAGTAATGGCGATCTTCTCACCCAGCATTTTGTTCATCAATGTGGACTTGCCGACATTCGGCCTGCCTGCTATCCCTATGAATCCTGATTTCACTTTTTTCTTTTGACTCCTATCGCTGACAGCACTTCTTCTTCACGGGCACGCATCACTGCTTTTTCTTCGTCTTCCATATGGTCGTAACCAAACAGGTGCATCACACTGTGCACAAAAAGGTAAAGCATTTCCCGCGTAAGTCCGGTTCCGAACTCTTCTGCCTGCCTCTCCGCCTGCTCAAAGCAGATCACGACATCTCCTATGAGAGTTTCTGCTTCATCATCCAGCAGGTCTTCAAGAAGGTCTTCGTGGCCTTCAAACTGAGGAAAGCTGAGAACATCGGTAACGCTGTCCTTCTCTCTGTATTCGCGGTTGAGCTCGAGTATCTCGCTGTCGTTAACGATTGTCACGCCGAGCTCCGGCTCATTCTCAAGATCGATGTTCTCAAGTTCGCTGAACTCCGTCCTGAGCGCTATATCTGCCGCCCTCTCCATGAGATTCCACATCTCAGGTGTAAGTTTATCAAATTCGTCGTTGAATACTATCTGCATAAATCACCTGTCGCTGACCTTGTTGCCCTTTGAAGTGGTGGCTCTCACTCTGTTTTTGTTGTCATACGAATCGTATGCCCTGATGATGCGCTTTACGAGCTCATGCCTAACTACGTCGACCTCTGTAAATGTGTTGAACCTTATGCCTTCAACACCGCTTAGGACCTTGCGGGCCTCCCTGAGTCCCGATACGGTACCGGACGGAAGGTCTATCTGCGTGATATCGCCGGTCACAACGACCTTTGAGTTGAAGCCCATTCGAGTCAGGAACATCTTCATCTGCTCACGTGTGGTATTCTGCGCTTCGTCAAGGATTATGAACGCGTTATCGAGCGTGCGTCCTCTCATGTAGGCAAGCGGCACTACCTCGATCACGCCCTTCTCCCTGAGCCTTGCGGCTGCCTCGATGCCCAGAACGTCATAAAGAGCATCATACAGCGGCCTGAGATAAGGGTCCACCTTCTCCTGCATGTCGCCCGGAAGGAATCCCAGACGCTCTCCGGCTTCCACCGCCGGCCTTGTCAGGATTATCCTCTCCACTTCCTTGTTCTTATAGGCATTTATCGCCATTGCGCAGGCCAGATACGTCTTGCCTGTTCCTGCCGGTCCTATGCCGAACACCATGTCCACTGCGCGGATATTGTCCACGTAATCCTTCTGCGCCTGTGTCTTCGGCTTGAGAGGTCTTCCGGTGTGTGTATAGCATATGATGTCGCGCGATGCCTTCTGCTCATCAAAGCTCTTTCCACCTGCCTCCATCTCTATGAGATAGCTGAGCTTCTGCGGATCGAGTTCCGGTTCGATGCTGAGAGCTTCGATCAGTCTGGCGATGATGCGCGCGGCAAGCTCGGGATCCCTGCCCCTTATTGTAAGCACATTATCGCGCAGGGATATTTCCGTGCCCGTGAACTTCTCCACGGAGCGGATATTGGCATCATAGTTGCCGAAAAGTCCCTGTATGTTGATCTCTTCTGGTATGTTCAGTTTGTAATCCATATACTCCTTCTGTGATCCGTACCGGATATTACTTGCCGCTGAGGAATTCCTTCACAGCCTTGTTGACAGCGGATCCGTCAGCCTTGTCCTTGAGCTCTGCCATGGTGCTCTTCATCAGCTTGCCCATGTTCTTCATGTTGGCTTCGATATCCAGCTTTTCTGCGATCTCCTTTACCTTTGCCTTAATCTCTTCTTCGCCCATCTCTTCAGGCAGATAGGACTTCAGTATCTCGATCTCCTTCTTGTAGCCGTCTACCATGTCATCTCTGCCGGCCTTTGCGAAGTCCTCAAGCGCATCGGCCCTCATCTTTACCTGCTTCTTGATTATCTTTACGATGTCCGCGTCATCATCGAGAGTGACTCTCTGATCCACTTCATACTGCTTAATGGCGGCTCTTACCATGTTTACTGTGTTTTTCTTAAGGACATCAGCGCTTTTCATCGCGTCCTTATAGTCCTGCATAAGCTGTTCTTTAAGACCCATTGCATTTTCTCCTTTTTATCCTGTTAAGAAAAATGCGAACCTGTAAAAGCCGGTTCGCATCTCTGTTTTGTTATTAATACTTACGAGCTTTCTTACGTGCAGCCTCAGACTTCTTTTTACGTCTTACACTCGGCTTCTCGTAGTGCTCTCTCTTACGCAGCTCTGCCATAACGCCGTCGCGAGCGCAAGATCTCTTAAATCTCTTAAGAGCACTCTCCAGGCTCTCGTTTTCTCTTACTATTACCTGTGCCATATTCTTGTCTCACCTCCGTTCGTCATGGGATTATCGCGGTTTACGACCGCAACGAAGTGATTGTACTACTCTCAGAAGAGATTGTCAATAATATCTCCGGCCATCATTTTGCGTCTGGAATTGCTGTCCTGAGCAAACTTCTCTGCCGCTTTCCCGTGTATCATCACCCCGTACATAAGACTCGTATCCAGTGTGTTGCCCTGAGCAATGAGCGATGCGATTACTCCTGCCAGGACATCTCCTGAACCCGCGGTCGCGAGACCCGAGTTTCCTACTGTATTCAGGTAGAGCTTTTGACCGCTTCCGGCATCTCTCAGCGCTATGAGCGAAACATCGGACTTGACTACCATGCTCACCTCGAACTTCTCAGCAAACTTGCGCGTATAGCCTATCCTGCTCCTTGCAACTATGTTGATATCCTCACCGCACAGTCTTGCCATCTCACCGAGATGTGGTGTTATTACGCACTGGCATTTCCTTTTTCGCAGCGACTTGAGATTTTTTGCTATGAGATTGAGCGCTCCGGCATCGAACACCGCCGGCTTTTTGCCTGCCAGTATCTGCTTTACTAGCAGCCTGCCGACCGAGTCCTCCCTGAGTCCGGGACCTATAAGGATGACATCCACGCCATCCCTGAATCCTTCAAAGGCTCCCAGTACATCGTCAGGCTTGTAAGGAACCGCCACTGCCTCAGGTATGGAAACATTGAAAAATCCCGTATATTTCGACGGACAGAAGATCTTTACAAGACCGCATCCTGCCCTGTATGCTGCTTTCGCAGCGAGCATGCCTGCTCCCAGCATGCCGTTTGAGCTTATTACCAGACCGACAGTACCGAAGGTTCCTTTATGGCTGTTTTCTGCGCGCGGCGCAAGAGCGCCTGAGATCGTGCTGTCAAGGAACGCTCTGTCGAGCACCTCCAGTTTGTCGCTGACATTATCGTAACCGTCATTCATGAGGCCGATATCCACAACTTTGACTTCCCCGCAGCACTCCCTGCCAGCTCCGAAAAACATTCCGGTCTTGTAGCATCCGAATGTGACTGTAAGATCTGCTCTTACAGCCTCTCCCATTATGAGACCGCTCGTGGCATTCAGTCCCGAAGGGATATCGATCGCCACCTTGTAACCGGTTTTTGAGTTAATGTATTTTACAAGCCTTATGTCGTCATCTCCCAGCGCTTTATTCAGTCCGATACCGTAGATGCCGTCGATAATGCAGTCATATTTTGCGTTGAGGATATTGCGTTCCACACCCCTGAGTCCGGATATCCTGACGTCTCTGTGGGAGTTTACAAGTACGCTCATCTGACGCTTCAGCTCATCACTGGCTTTGTCGATCCTGCCGGCAAAATATACACTGATGCCTGTATATCCCTTCTGGGCAAGCCATCTGGCTGCGGCTACTGCATCCCCGCCGTTGTTTCCGTGTCCGGCGAGCACGAGTATCCTCGCGGATTTATCAGGGATCCTTTCAGCCACTTCATCAGCGACTCCCCTTGCGGCGTTCTCCATGAGAACAACGCCGGGAAGCCCAGCCTGCGAAGCGTACTGATCCATGTATTTCATTCCTTTTGCCGTCAAAGCGTACATCGGCAATACCTCTCTTTATCTTTTCAGATCAGACAAGCATGTCCCATCTGATTATGTTCTTATCAAAAACCGGACCTGCATCACTGCAGTTGAGCCTTCCTTCCGTGGTTTCTATGAAGCAGTCATCATAGTCAGCAGATTCGGCAAGTACAGTGCTGCTCATACTGAACTGACCGGCATCAGATTTATCGGAAAGCGATTTCAGCATGCTGAGAGAACCGCTTGCGCAGATATAAGGCACGTGCCTTACTGCGTCCGACGCATTTCCTTCTCTGCCATTGCTTCCGTCAAGCGTCAGCACTTCGATCTCATTCACCAGATACCTGAAAGAATCAAGCATGTAGATATCCTTCTTGCTCGGATAGCTGAGGATGAGCTTGCATTTTATGCCGCGTACCAAAAGAGCACGGGAGAGTCCAAGCATCTCAGGTATTCCGAGGTCATCCGCCACCAGAAGTACTTCTTCAGGCATCGCGTCCAGATCAAATCCGTTTCCGAGCCCCATTGTGACCGTGACTTCCTCGCCCGGGCCGAGCGAAGCGAGTATTCTGCTTTCCTTTCCGTCAGCCGGGAATACCACGGTAAACCTGTTGCTGTCAAAGTCGCACACCTGATAAGGCCTGCGCACCCCTCCTGCTTCTATCATAGCATATTGACCGGGAAGTCTGAAATCGCACTCCCCCATATCGAATGTCATCTTGTATATATCGCGAACAAGATTGTCGTTGTGTACGATCTTGCCTGTTTTTTTCATTTGTACAATCTTTCTCTTTTACTGGTTATCGGCTTCTTCTGCTTTTTCTATTGCCTCGATGATCGCGGCCTTGGTTGCTCGCGGGCTGACCTTTACGCCTCTTTCCCGTGCCGCCTCAAGGAGCTCCTCCTTTTTCATCGACATGTTCAGCTCAGGTTTTTCAGGTAAATCATCATCTGTGATCTCCCCGTCGGTCCCGGCTTCTGCTTCTACGGCAATATTCACCTCATCTGCTGCCGTTTCTTCGACCGCCGTTTCAGTTTCTCCCTCCACTATTTCCGGCGTCACCTCAATGACAGGTTCTTCGTCAATCTGTACATCAGGGATAAGCGGCTCCGCTTCGACGATCTGCACATCAGGTATGACCGTTTCCGCTTCCTTTACATCCGGCACCGGCTCAGATACAGGCTCAGGTTCCGGAGTCTCAGCACGTGCCTCTTCAAGATGCCTTCTGAGATTCATTTTCTCGGATTCCTTGAGATCCACCACATATGAGTCAAGGATCTTATCATGCCAGCCTCTGTTCTTTTCATCGATAAGAATCCAGATATATCCAAGTCCGAAGACAGAACCGGACGCGCTTTTTACAAAGCATTCCCTGAAAAACATCTTCCAGAATCTGAACGGCTTGCCGTCATTGCTTGATACGACCTGCAGCCCCAACATGGCCTTGCCGAGGGTCTTGCCTTTCGCGAAAAAGACAAACTCCACAGCGATATATGCAATAAGAAAGAGAAAAATGATCGCCATGATCACAGAAGAAGCCCCGTTAAGGTGATTTCTTCCGATTTCATACCCATAACCGTAACCGTATCCATAGCCATACCCGAAAGGATCGTTATATCCATACCCAGGGAACAAGGGCCTGATGCCGTTTGCTGCCATCACGGCAGTATACAGCAGATAACTTATGAACGGCACTACGAAATCGATGCATGCTGCTCCGAACCTCTTGCCTCTGGAGGCAAGCTTCATTACTCTTTTTTCAGTCATTAAAGTGATCTCCAGCTTATTATCTTATTGATGCTTTTCCGGTCACGGAAAAACCATCAATAAATTATACAACACAATTGTCAACTTTTTTATAGATTTGATGAATTTCTATGTCCTTTTTCATTGCGTATGATCATTCACCCGCGTCCGGATCACTCGGCATAAAGGCACAAAAGAATCACGCTTACCGGCATTTTCATCCAATAAGCGTGACAATTCAGATATTATCTTAAATTCCTCTGCATTGGATCAGTCTTCGCGTGGCTCAAATCCTACCAGGCTCTCAGGCATCTCCCTGCCGCTTCTTGTATAGTAGTCAACAAGCGCTGCCTTGATTGCATCCTCCGCGAGAACCGAGCAGTGGATCTTTCTTGCCGGAAGTCCGTCCAGAGCATCAACTACAGCCCTGTTTGTGAGCTCGAGAGCCTCGTCAAGAGACTTGCCTTTTATGAGCTCTGTAGCCATCGAGCTTGTAGCGATAGCGCTGCCGCAGCCGAAAGTCTTGAACTTTACGTCTGCAATCTTATCGTCCTCTACCTTGATATACATCTTCATGATGTCTCCGCAGACCGGGTTACCGACTTCGCCTACTCCGTCAGCATCCTCAATGACTCCGACATTGCGCGGATGCTCAAAATGATCCATTACTTTATCTGTATACAGTGACATTTTTGTTCCTCCTATTTGTTCCAGAATTCAGGTATACAGTGTTCTCTCTTACCTGTAAGCAGGTCTTCCCAGTATGGAGACATGCTTCTGTAGTGTTCGACTACCTGATGTACTTTTTCTATGATGTAATCTATCTGTTCTTCAGTATTGTCTATATCCAGGCTGAATCTCAGCGATCCGTGCGCTGCCTCGATAGGAACTCCCATTCCCAGAAGGACGTGCGACGGATCAAGTGATTCGCTCGTGCACGCGCTTCCCGAAGAGCACTCTATGCCGTACATGTCGAGGTGCAGAAGCAGGCTCTCGCCTTCAACTCCTTCGAATGACCAGTTTACGTTTCCCGGCAGCCTCTTTACGGGATCTCCGTTGAGCTGCGAATAAGGGATGTCTTTGAGGCCTTCGATCAGCCTGTCCCTGAGGGTCCTTACCTTGCTCATGTTCTCTTCCATATTGTCGCATCCTTCTTTGAGCGCGACAGCCATGGCTGCAATACCCGGTACATTGACCGTTCCGGCGCGCTTGCCTCTCTCCTGGGCTCCGCCTTCGATGACGTTCACCAGTTTGATGCCGTTGCGCGCGTATAATATTCCGACGCCCTTAGGGCCGTGGAATTTGTGTCCCGACATGGAGAGCATGTCTATGTTCATGGCCTGTACGTCTATAGGCAGATGAGCTGCCGCCTGCACGGCGTCTGTATGGAACAGCACCTTTTTCGCCTTGCAGACCGCACCGATCTCAGGGATCGGCTGTACAGCGCCCATCTCGTTGTTTGCAAACATTATGCTCACCAGAGCCGTATCGTCTCTGATCGCATCTTCCACATCCTTGACATCGACGATGCCGTTTGACTTCGGAGCAAGATATGTTACCTCGAAACCTTCCCCCTCGAGCTTGCGCATCGTGTGAAGAATTGCATGGTGCTCAATGTTGAGCGTGATAAGGTGTTTCTTGCCCTTCGCCTTAAGCCCCCTGGCTGCTGAAAGCAGAGCCTGATTGTCCGCTTCCGATCCGCCCGAGGTAAAGTATATCTCGTTAGGCCTTGCCGCGTTGAGACATTTCGCAACGATTTCCCTGGCTTCATCCAGAGCTTCCTGCGTGCGCTGTCCGTCACTGTGCAGGCTGTTTGGATTGCCGTTGAACTCATCGAGACACTGTATGAGCTTGTCTCTTGCAGTCTTGCTGAGATAAGTTGTTGCGGCATTGTCAGCATAAACTCTCATTTAAATGTTCCTCCTGGATATCTATTCTGCCGGCTCACAGCTTTCGCAGTATTCGCCGAGCATTTTTTTACGGTTGCCGATAATTATATCTTCAAGGGTTATTCCCTTCAGGTAGTTCTCAATTACCTTGTCGAGCCCGGCCCAGAGCGGAAGAGTGCTGCAGGTGGCGGCCTTTTCACACTGAACGCCCTCCTGCATAATGCAGTTTACCGGAGCCAGAGTTCCTTCCGTAAGCAGAAGTATCTCGTTGATAGTGTAGTCTTTAGGATCACGCGCCAGCATATAGCCGCCGTTCTTTCCCCTCAGGCTTTTGAGCATGCCGCCCTTGTTAAGAATGGCGATTATGCTCTCCAGATACTTCATGGAAAGGTTTTCGCTCTCAGCAATATCCGAAAGTGAAACGTAACCGTTTTCACCTTTGCGGGCCAGATCAACCATTACAGTCAGAGCATATCTGCCCTTGGTCGAAACCATCATATCTGAAGTTCCCCTTTCTTTCTGTTTTGATGACGCACGGTATGCGGCATTCACCAGACAAATCCTACTCTCTTGGTAGGAATATGTCAACAGTCATTTTACATTCATTTTATTATTCTGATTATTTGCTTTTTGACATGCTGGTTTTCTATAATATATATGGAGGAAATTGGGAATTTATTCATTATATTTGCTCTTTTTTTTATAATGGAGGATACATCGTTACATGGAAATCTTTTATAATGTGATCGCCTTTCTCGGCGGGCTGTCAATGTTCCTGTACGGAATGAGGGTCATGGGCGACGGACTCAAGAGCTCATCCGGCGGAGCGATGCAGGCTGCACTTGCAAAGGTCACCAACAGACCTGTAATGGGTTTCATTCTCGGAATGCTGGTAGCGTGCATAATCCAGAGCTCAACGGCGACCATCGTCATCACTGTCGGACTGGTAGGAGCCGGATTCCTCACCTTCCATCAGTCTGTAGGCATTGTGCTCGGCGCCAATGTAGGAACAGCCATAACAGCACAGATCATCAGACTCATGGACGTGAGCTCGGGCATGGACAGCCCTCTGTATTTTTTCAAGGCTGACAACCTCGCCCCTCTCGCGCTGATCATCGGAATCGTATGCATCATGTTCCTGAAGTCCGGCACCTATAAAACTGCCGGTTCCGTAGCCTGCGGATTCGGCATACTCTTCATGGGCCTCATCTATATGAGCAACATAGTCTCGGGTTTCGGAGAATCGCTCAGCCATCTTCTGACCGCCTTCTCGAACAATTATGCCCTTGGTTTTCTCTCCGGCGTTCTCGTAACGGGAATCGTACAGAGTTCATCCGCAGTCGTAGGTATCATACAGACCATAGCGAGCTCGGTCGGTGTAAGCTTCGGCGCGGTATTCGCAGTCATCATAGGTGTAAATATCGGAGACTGCCTCACCACTTACCTTGTGAGCCGCATAGGCGCAAGACCGGTCCAGAGACGCACGGCCATGGTCCATGTCATTTACAATATTTTTGCAGCCACCCTATGCTTCCTGCTTGTATTCATAGGACGCACTACAGGTATCCTGAACGATGAGTTCTGGAACATGACACTCAACTCCGGCGGAGTCGCCAACATACACGGATTCTTCAGGCTTGTGCCTGCCGTTATGCTTCTTCCGCTCACCAGGCTGTTTGAGTCGATCTCTTATAAGCTGATACCGGATGAACCTATCGAAGAAGAAGATAAAAACGCGATCGAAGCCCTCGACGCGCTCGACGAACGTCTCTTCACATCTCCTGCTCTCGCGCTTGACCAGGCTGAGCGGGTCGTAAACGAGATGAGCGGAATAGCCGAGCATAACTTCGATGCTGCCGTGCAGCAGATATTCAACTATGACCCTAAACGCGACAGGCGCATCATGACCCGTGAGAATCTGCTCGACAGCATGACTGACGCGACCAATAAATACGTCGTTTCTCTTTCACCTTTTGTAACGAGAGAGATAGACAACCAGCATCAGAACAGAGTCCTCAAATCGCTCATCTGCTATGAGCGCATCGGAGATCTCGCTGTAAACATAAACAACGAAGTTAGCTCTCTGAGAAACGAAAACAAAAAATTCTCAAAGACGGCCATGGCGGAGCTCCGTATCGCGTTCGACGCGATATACGAGATCCTGGGAATAACAGGAGAAGCGTATAAATCGAAGGACAGCGCTCTCGCGGCAAAGGTAGAGCCTCTTGAAGAGGTCATCGACGACCTCATTGAGGATCTGAACGCAAGACACGTTTACAGGATGGTAAACAGCCTTTGTGATCCGATCAACGGCATCCGCTATCAGTCCATCCTCACGAATGTCGAGCATATCTCTGACAAATGCAGTGACATAGCCGTTTACATCATGGAGGGTGAAAACACATCCATATTCGGAAAAGAGCACTCCTACGTACACGAGCTGCATCACTCCAACAATGAGAGATATCTCAACGCTTACGATCTGAGCCACGACAAGTACTTCAACGCTTTGAACGCGATCCCGGCAGTCGAGGAAACTTTCGATGAGGATCCGCAGGAAGAAACGCCGAAGGAGACGAAGCCTCAGGAAAAGAAGCCTGCAAGATCCAGGAAAGTAAAAAAATAAAAACGCGCCTTCGCGGCATCATAGTCCGCGAAGGCGTTTTTCGTTGCTTTTATTATTCCGTAAAGCGTTTCTCAAAATTACCGTATATCTTTGTGCCCTCGTTCACCATTACGAACGCGTTCGGATCCACTTCCCTGACGATCTTGATGAGTCCCGGGAGTTCGTACTTCGTTACCATTGTCATGAGAACGTAGGTATCTTCATCGGTATATCCGCCGGCTCCGTGCCAGTACGTCAGCCCTCTTCTCACTTCGCTTATGACCTTGTCAGTTATCCCTTCCTTTTTGGTAAAAATCATGACCTGCACGTTTCTGTTCTGCGTATGCTGATAATCCAGCGCGAGAGCATTGACGACAGCAAATATCATGGAATAGACAACGATCTGGATGTCAAACAGGAAGAAGCATACTCCATAGATAACAGTGTTTATGGCAATGGATATCTTGCCTACGCTGAAATTCGGATGCGTCTTAGACAGCGCTACTCCTATTATGTCCTGGCCTCCGCCTGACGTGCCTCCCTTAAGCACCATTCCCGCGCCTGTTCCCGTAACGAGCCCGCCAACGAGACACGCGGTAAGATAGTCATCAAATACAGGCTTTGAAGCCACAGGCACCAGCGACATGCAGAGTGACGCTATTCCTATCGAAATCACCGTTGTGACGCAGAACTCCTTCCCCAGAGCCTTATATGCCAGCACAAACAGCGGCATGTTGAGCAGGTAGTATATTATTCCAAGATAATCGATGCCGGGTATCTGCGGAACATGCAGGATGTCAAGAATAAACATTCTCAGCAGCATCGACATTCCCGTAAAGCCGCTGCTGTAGAGGTTCATCGGGGTGATTATCATATTGATCCCGACCGCAAAAAGAAGGTTGCCCCCGATAACGAGGGCTACCCTGTTCAGCATGTGTTTTCTGTCGGAATTACCAAAAATGGTTTTCATTGGTTTTATTCAGCCTTGACCTTCTTCCAGTAGTCGCTGTAGAGATCTGTTACAGCAGGATCGAGTGAAACAAGAGACTCGCAGCGCGCTATGGTCTCCTCATCAGGAAATACTGCTTTTTCATTGAGATACTCTTCATCGATCAGTTCGAGAGCTGCTTCGTTAGGTGTCGTGTAATACAGATAGTCGAAATTCTTCGCTGCGACCTCCGCTTTGCAGAGATAGTTTATCCAGGCTTCCGCGTTTGCCTTATTTACAGCATCTTTAGGTATTACCCATGAGTCAACGAAGAACTCCGAGCCTTCCTTAGGAATGACAAATTCGACATCATCATTAAGATCCTTTGTATAGATATACTCGCCGTTCCACACAACGCCCACAGCGGCGGATCCATTCGCAAGAAGATCACGTGCGGAGTCATTTGCGTATTTATATATCAGTGGTTTCTGTTTGATGAGCTCGTCCGCTGCCGCTTTTATCTCATCCTCGTTTGTTGCATTCTCCGAATATCCGAGTTTCTTGAGAGCGATCATGAAAGCGTCACGGACACTGTCAGGCATAACGATGCTGTCCTTGAACTTTTCGTTCCAGAGATCATCCCATGAATCGATCTCGACATCGCCTGTCATCTCCTTGTTGTACAGTATGCCTGCTATTCCAAGCTGATAAGGTATTGAATATTTGTTGCCGGGATCGAACTCCTCCGACTTTTTCATATAAATATCAGCAATGTTCTTTATATCAGGGATATTGCCGAAGTCAGGCTCTGCAAGCATGTCATTCCCGATCATGCGCTGTATCATATAGTCCGAAGTGCAGACACAGTCATATGTGGTGGCATTGTTTTCGAGAACTGTGTACATCTCTTCAGCTGTATCAAAATAGTCCGGTATGACTTTTATGCCGGTCTCAGCCTCGAAATCCTCGATCAGCTCAGGATCAAAGTAATCGCCATAGCAGTAGACATAGACTTCTCCGTTGGATCCGCTTCTGCATCCGCTCAGAAGAACAGTAAATGAGATCAGCATCATCAGCATTGCCATAAGTGCTGCAGTTTTTCTGAGCATCCGGTTTTTTCTTGTTTTTTTCATTCTTTTTCAAATCCTCACTGATTCCAAAAATAACTTTGTGTAATTATATACTATTCACACCGTCAGTGTAATTAATGTTGTAAAGAAAAAGACCGCTTCCGCAGTCTTTTGTTGGAGGCGACACCCGGATTTGAACCGGGGGTGAAGGTTTTGCAGACCTCTGCCTTACCACTTGGCTATGTCGCCATAGACTAAAGGGGTTCCGCAGAGCCCCTTTATCTTCTTGGCTAGGGTAGTAGGATTCGAACCTACGAATGACGGAATCAGAATCCGTTGCCTTACCGCTTGGCTATACCCCATCAGTATTTGCGATTGCGACATCACATCGCCATTTATTAAAGAAAAGTTTTGGGGTGGATGGTGGGATTCGAACCCACGAATACTGGAGCCACAACCCAGGGTCTTAACCACTTGACGACACCCACCATGCCCTTTTGAAAAGTGGCGACCGGGAACGGGCTCGAACCGTCGACCTCCAGCGTGACAGGCTGGCATTCTAACCAGCTGAACTACCCGGCCGCGAAATGGTGGGACCAATAGGGCTCGAACCTATGACCCCCTGCTTGTAAGGCAGGTGCTCTCCCAGCTGAGCTATGATCCCATGTTGGTAGCGGCGACTGGACTTGAACCAGTGACCTTCCGGGTATGAACCGGACGCTCTAGCCAGCTAAGCTACGCCGCCATATCGCTTGATTCATTCAATCGCGCTTGATTATATTAGCAAAAGGAAAAACGCTTGTCAACAAAATTTGCCAAAATTATGTTATACTATTGCAGTATTATTTCTATGTTAACCGTATTCAGCAGTCCATGGAGGAAATATAATGGGACATCCCGACCCGATAGCTTTTACAATATTCGGTATAGATATCAGATGGTACGGCATACTCATAGCCTTCGGTATGCTGCTGGCTGTGTTCCTGTCGTGCAGACGGGCTCCCCGTCACGGAATAACCGATGAGGACGTGCTCGATATCGCCATATGGATGCTCCCTATCGGTGTGATCGGCGCGCGCGTCTATTATGTTATATTCAATCTGGATTATTATAAAACACTTTCCTCGATGCTTGATATAAGGGGCGGTGGACTGGCCATACATGGCGGACTCATATTCAGTGCCATTACAATTTTCGTAATATGCAGACGGAAAAAACTGGATCCTTTCAATGTTCTCGATCTTTTTATCCCAACAGTTGCCCTTGCCCAGTCCATAGGAAGATGGGGAAACTATTTCAACGGAGAAGCTCATGGCGGTCCTACGGATCTTCCGTGGGGCATTCTCGTTGACGGTGTAAAGGTTCATCCTACCTTCCTGTATGAGTCGGTCTGGTGCCTTCTGCTCTTCTTTGCTCTGAGCTGGTTCAATAATAATAAACGGTACGCCAACGGGCAGACCTTCGCTCTCTACTGCATTCTTTATTCACTGGAGCGCTTCCTTGTTGAATCCCTGCGTACCGATTCTCTTATGATAGGACCATTTAAGCAGGCTCAGGTCATCAGCATCTGCGCCATAATTCTGGGCATATTTCTTTACAGATACGAAAAAATGAAAGAAACTGCAAGGGGTGCAGTCTCTTTCGAAAAAGGGTATTGGGACTAGAGATAGGATTGCTTCTGCAATCCCTATTTGCATTATATGGACTTTGAAGCACTTTTGCAATGCTTATGTACTTCAAAAAAACATAATCCGCAATATAAGTACAAAAAAGCCCTGAAAGCCTTTATTGTCAACCGTTACACGTTAAAGAGGAAATGCATCACATCGCCATCTTTTACGACATATTCCTTTCCTTCCGACCTCAGCCAGCCTTTTTCCTTGGCTGCTGACAGTTTTCCATCTACCTCCATAAGCTTGTCGTAAGCTATGGTCTCAGCGCGTATGAAGCCCTTTTCGAAATCGCTGTGTATCTTTCCGGCCGCCTGTGGAGCAAGTGTTCCTCGCCTGATAGTCCATGCTCTGGTTTCATCCTCTCCTGTCGTAAGGAAGCTGATCAGATCCAGCAGCGCGTATGAAGATTTTATCAGTTTGTCGAGGCCCGACTCCTCGATTCCGAGCTCCTCAAGGAACATTTCACGCTCATCGTCCTCGAGTTCCGCGAGCTCCGACTCGACCTTAGCGCTTATGACCACAACTTCCGAGCCCTCGGCTTCAGCGTACTCTCTTACGGCTTTGACATATTCGTTGTCTTCGCCCGAAGCGTCATCTTCCGAAACATTCGCTGCGTAAATCACCGGCTTGTATGTAAGCAGGTCGAGTGACTTTACGAAAGCTGCTTCCTCATCGCTGAGATCCTCTATCTCCCTTGCTCGCCTGCCTTCAGACAGTAGATCATATATCCGCTTCAGGAGCTCAAGCTCTCCTCTTGCGGACTTGTCTGCCTTTGCCTGCTTCTCGGTTTTTGCGATCCTGCGCTCCATGACCTCCATATCGGCGATTATGAGCTCGGTATTGATGACTTCTATGTCATTTACCGGATCGATCTTTCCGTCGACGTGAACGACATTGTCATCGTCAAAGCATCTTACAACATGAACGATAGCCTCAACTTCCCTGATATGTCCCAGGAATTTGTTTCCGAGACCTTCGCCCTTTGAAGCTCCCTTTACGAGACCTGCTATATCGCTGAATTCGATGGTCGTATAGATCGTCTTTTTTGAGTGATATACCTGTGATAGCGTTGTTACACGCTCATCCGGCACGGTCACGACGCCCACATTAGGCTCGATTGTGCAGAACGGATAATTCGCGGCTTCTGCGCCGGCCTTGGTTATTGCGTTGAACAGTGTGCTCTTTCCTACGTTCGGAAGTCCTACTATACCTAATTTCATTTTTTGAATCTCCTTTTTTAAGTGCCGATTTACTCTATCACGAAGATAGGCTAAAATCAATTCGATGAAAGTTTTTACAAGAGATTACAGAATAACAGGTGAATATCATCCTGAATGGGACGCCTATTTCAGCGGCATGAAACCCTGCGTGCTTGACATCGAAGCGACAGGTCTGGACCGCAGCAGATGCAAGGCGATACTGATCGGTCTTCTGATGAGGACTGACAGCGGCGTGCGCATCACGCAGTTTCTGGCGGAGAACCATTACGAAGAAGACAAGGTCCTGGATGCCGCGATGGATTATCTGGAAGAAAACGATGCCGGTTACCTGATAACGTTCAACGGCTGCGCTTTTGATGTGCCTTTCATGAATGCCCGTCTCGACGCGGATTTCCTCGGAAGGCAGCTGAAGATGTATCACTTCGACCTTTACAGGTTCCTGCGTAAATGCACGGATATGAAGGACAGGCTGCCATCGATGAGCCAGATGGCCATAGAGGATCATTATGGCATCCTCTCCGACCGCGGGGACACCATTACTGGCAGGGAAAGCGTTACACTCTACGATCAGTACGCCATCAGTGGCAACAACACTATAGAAAAGATAATCCTCACCCACAACAGGGAGGATGTGCTCCATCTCAACAGGCTGATGTATCTTGCTCTGGCTGATGTTCCTGACATCCATCAGGCTCTTGCCAAATACGGATTCCCTGCTGCGGGCGGCAGGCTCAGCGTGCGCCCTAAGATAAAGAGCTTCGCCAGGATGCTCCGCATCACCGGCGAGCAGATCACAGACCCGGTCGCCGCGGCATACTTCCCTGATGCCGACATGCCGCTTACTGTAACGTTCAACGCCACGTCCTCATCGTTTGAGATAAGCGCGCCGGTAAGCAGCCATGATGAAGATCTGTATATGGATATCTCTTTCCTGGATTCAGCTGAATTGCGCGCTGATCCGGACTGCGTGGGCAGTTATCTGATCCTTAACCCCCGCACTGTCAATCTGGTTTCAAGAATCCTTTCTGAATATTACCTGCTCAAATAAAAAACGCTCTTCATGCAACGTATGAAAAGCGTTTTGTTTTTTATCATTAATTGTCCAGGCTCCGGATATCCGAGAAGCCGCGGCCCCTGCCCCATACGGACTTTATGCTTATTACGGATACGAACGATTTCGGATCCTCCTTGGCAAGGTGCCTCTTTATGAGGAAGCTCTCCCTCGGCGAACAGAGTATCTTGAGCTGCTTTCTCTTGTCTCCCGTGTACTCTCCTGTCACCTCTATGCTTGAAACACCGCGGCCCAGCTCGTTCATGATGTAATCGGCCAGCGCATCAGCATCTCCCGGGATTATATCAAGCTCAACTATCTTATCACTGAAGCCGAACATGACCGCTTCGCCCACTCTCATGGATACGAATATGATTATTACAGCATACAGAGCTATCTGCAGTCCGAATACAAATGCATTAACTAACACGATAAGAGCATTTATAGCAAAGGTAATATCGTTTATACCAAGATGAGGAAACCAGCGGTACTTTATTACCTTAGCGAGCGAATCTGTGCCTCCTGACGAGAATCCTGCCTTGAATGTGAGACCGTTGGACACTCCGAATACTACTCCGCAGAATACGGCAACAAGGAAAAGATCATCACTCTCTATCAGCACTACGTGATTCATCTCCAGAAGCAGCTGCACCGTCGGATAAGACAGTGACATCAGTATGATCTTTCTTACTTCCCTGAATCCGAGGAAAACCCACACTATCAGCAGTACAGTCAGGGCCAGAATGTAGTATATTAACGAATAATTTATTCCGGTCAATTTCTGTACTATTCTTGCGATTCCTGTTATTCCGCCGAAAGTCAAGCCGTTCGGAATCAGAATACCGATCGTTCCGAGAGATCCGATCACAACAGCGAGCAGCGCCAGCCCTATCTCCTGTGCTCTGACCTGCAGCCTGGACTTCCCGTGAAGCTCAGGATCATTAGCATATATCTCATTGACCTTTTTATTGACCGCAGCCTCTTTCTCAAGCTTTTTGTCCAGAGAGCTGACTGCTTTATTCTCATCATTGTTGCTCATGCTCTTTCACCTGTCTGCTGAAAATCAGCCTATGATTTCAGCAGGATATTCCCTTCCGAAGCTGTCAACTACTACAGCAGCAAAATTGCCGCCTGAAATGAAACTGATGCTGTCCGCGCCGGCATCAAATATATACCTGCTCTCAAAAGAGCCGTCATAATCCGGATCTATCATCACATGATCCGCAAACTGCAGGCGGTCTGCCTTAAGCGCTTCTTCTACATGACCGCGGTCCTTCATCTGGATGGATCCTGTATCTATGTCAGGCACAAAATCCCTGAGCCTGCATTTGTAAAGCGATCTTCCGTCCTCAAGAACGTCTTTGCTCAGCACCTCTATATCGGCCCTTCCGCTGCAACGCCTGGATTCCTCCAGTCTCGTGAATATGAAGTCGGCTCCGGCCTTTTTCATTCTGCGCCTTGACATTGCCGCCGCCAGCTCCTCGCTGTCGCATGCTATCCATCTCCGCCTGAGCATGTGGGCAGCCTCCGGCAGGCTTCCGCTTCCGCAGAAGAAATCGCCCACCAGGTCACCTTCGGAAGTCGATGCTTCAATAATGCGCTTCATGAGCTCAAGAGGCTTCTGGGTGGCATATCCCGTGCGCTCAGCCGAAGTACGGCCCACCATGTCGATGCTCCACACATCTTTCATGTTGACCAGAGTATACCATCCGCCTTCATCCTTGTATTCAGCTACTCCCCTGAACCTGTATGGCTTGCGATCCCTGTTGTATGACTTCTCCTTAGGAACATTTATGCGGTATTTCGGAGTCTTTGAATACACGAGGATGGTATCGTGCTTGCGGGCAAAATGCCTCTTGCCTGACCCTCCGGACTTATACTGCCAGATTATCTCATTGACAAAGTTCTTTTCTCCCATGAGCTCATCGAGAACCAGCTTGACATAGTGCGAAGAGTGCCAGTCCAGATGTATCCACATAAGTCCGTCGTTTGCAAGGAGCTCCTTCATCATAAGGATCCTTACCGTCATGTTCTCGATATAATATTCGAGACTGCGGTCAAACTTGTCATCGTATGCCAGGTGATGCACCTTATGGCTGGCTCCTCCGGCATCTTTCACGTTTACAGACGCGTTGAAGCTCGACCGGGTAAAGAACGGCGGGTCAATGTAGATAAGACTGAACGCGCCGGTGTATCCCCTCCCGATCAGCTGTCTCATGTACTCCAGATTATCACCAAGGCACAATTCACAGGTTTCCGATCCCCGGATTTCATCCGCAGGTGCAAGAGAGCCATGCACGCTCCCGTACATGGCTCTTCCTTTATTGATTCCCTCAAGTATTTGTTCGATCACCGTCATATCAGTTGAGTACTTCCATATCGTCGAAGTCGACGCCTATCATCTCTTCGAGCTCAGCGCTCACGCTGAGTACGAAGTCTATGCCTGATTCCTTGGAAATGATCTTGATCTTCTCGATGAAGCTAGGAAGCACTTCAAGCGCGAAGTCCCTGTGCCTCATGATGCCGTCAAGGAAAATCGTCTCGATATCATTGTCTGAGCTCATGATACCGAAAAGGAAGCCGATATACTCGTCTTCATTAGTGATGTGCGGAAAGTCCTCCATGCACACTACTCTGATCTTATAATCAAGGTCATAGATGAGCCTGGAATTCTTGTTTATAAATACGATGCTGCCTCTGGCTGTCTGGACTGTTTCATTTGCGAGTTCGATCATTCTTTTGGTCTTGCCGCTTCCTTTATGTCCAATCAAAAGCTTCACCATAGGTCAGTACCTCCTCTTTTCTCATAGCGATATTAGGGTAATTTTACAACAGCAAAAATACTTATTCAATGACTTTGCCCCGCCTTTTTTAAGAGGCGGGGCATTTAATTTCAAACATGCTGTTGATCTGATTAAGCTTCAGCAGCCTCAGCAGCCTTCTGTGCTCTGAGTTCCTTTACAACGTCGTCGATTCTGTGAGCGACATTGCGGAAATCGTCTTCGAGGAATCCTCTTGTTGTCATCGGAGCTGTACCGATACGTACGCCGGATGTCTGGAACGGCGATCTCTTCTCATTAGGAACGCAGTTCTTGTTGAGTGTGATGCCTACCTCGTCGCATGCTGCCTGGAGCTCCTTGCCCGAGAACGGCTCATCGAGGAGGTCGAGCAGGAATACGTGGTTGTCTGTTCCGCCTGTAACGATCTTGTAGCCCATCTTGATGAACTCGTCTGCGAGTGCTGCGCAGTTGAGTCTTACCTGGCGGGCATATGTCTTGAATTCAGGCTTCAGAGCTTCCTCAGCGCATACAGCCTTACCTGCGATGATGTGGCAGAGCGGGCCGCCCTGTGCGTATGGGAATACTGCGGAGTCTACCTTCTTTGCGAGATCAACTCTTGCGAAGATCAGGCCGCCGCGAGGTCCTCTCAGTGTCTTGTGAGTTGTTGTTGTAACGATGTCAGCATATCCGAATGGTGATGGATGCTCTCCTGCAGCTACAAGACCTGCGATATGAGCCATGTCTACCATGAAGTATGCTCCGACTTCCTTTGCGATCTCTGCGAATGCAGGGAAGTCGATGATTCTTGCGTAAGCGGATGCTCCTGTAAGGATCAGTTTAGGCTTGAACTCAAGAGCTTTCTTTCTGACATCTTCCATGTCGATGCGGCCGTTTGCGTCCACATCATAGGAGATTACGTTGTACAGCTTGCCGCTGAAGTTTACGCCGGAACCGTGTGTGAGGTGTCCGCCGTTGTCGAGGCTCAGACCGAGGACTGTGTCGCCCGGCTCAAGCACTGCCTTATATGCGGCGAAGTTTGCCTGTGAACCCGAGTGAGGCTGAACATTTACGTGATAGTCAGTGTTGAATACCTTTCTCCAGAGGTCGCAGCAGTACTCTTCGAGTTCGTCTACAACGATAGTTCCGCCGTAGTATCTGCCCTTGTTTCCTGAATACCTTTCAATTGGCTTCTGAGGATAACCCTCAGCATACTTCCATGAAAGGCAGCTTCCGCAGGCAGCCATTACAGCCTCGGAGCAGTAGTTCTCGGATGCGATGAGCTCCACGTTGTTCTTCTGTCTCAGATACTCTCTGTTTACGAGGTCTGCGACTTTTTCAGAACTCTTGCGGATCTCCTCAACTATCATCTGATTATA
This sequence comes from uncultured Eubacteriales bacterium, assembly GCA_902779185.1. Taxonomy (GTDB): domain Bacteria; phylum Bacillota; class Clostridia; order Peptostreptococcales; family Anaerovoracaceae; genus Crickella. Next base: position 89,860 of record CACZAM010000010.1, on the reverse strand, counting down.
GTTGCTGTTGTCATTACCGTTTCTGTCAAACATACGCCGATCCTTTCTCTCCTTTTGAGATAAAACAATAAGGTTAATATATATATATTACAGTGATTTATGATCCTGCAAATACAGACTCCTCAATTCACCGGCAAGATAAATCGAGCCGGTAACAAGCACACACCCGTACTTTCCGTCTTTTGAGAGCTCATATGCTTCAGCTGCTGATTCACAGACGATGCATCCTTTACCACATGCCGCGAACACCTCTCCGAGACGCTCCGGATCTTCTGCCCTTCCGTAGTCGACAGCAGCCGTCGCGTAGGTGCAGCCTTTCATATTCGCTGTTAATAATTGTATCATACGAGTGTAATTTTTGTCTTTCATACACCCAAAAATTACAAAAATTCTTTTGAGTTTATGCTCGCGCGCAAATGCCGTAAGTGTATGCGTCAGCGCTTCAGCCGCGTCAGGATTGTGAGCGCCGTCAATTATAAAAAACGGTTCTCCGCTGCCCGCGCTATCCTCATTCAGGACTTCAAAGCGTCCCGGCAGATAAGCGGTTGCAAGTCCTATGCTGACAGCCTCCTCCGACACCTCTATCCCGGCAGCCCTGATCGCCTCAGCGGCAGTGGCGGCGTTCCTGATCTGGTGCTCCCCTTTCATCGAAAGTTCAACGCCCGTGTATCTGTCAAATACAGCTGATACATCAATGAATTCGCATCCGTTTTCTGCAGCTGTCCTTTTTATGATGTTTTTGACATTGAGATCAGGCGTCTGGGAGACTACCGGCACGCCCGGCTTTATGATGCCGGCCTTCTCGTAAGCGATCTTAAAAATGGTATTGCCCAGTTCGGCCGTGTGATCGAGTCCTACCTGTGTAATGACAGATACCAAAGGCTTACTGATGGTGTTTGTGGAATCAAGTCTGCCTCCGAGTCCGGTCTCGAGCACCACATAATCCGGCTGCTTCTCCGCAAAGTAAAGATAAGCCGCCGCCGTATATACCTCGAACACCGTCGCCTTTTCTTCGATCGCTCTTACCCTGTCCTTCAGTTCATCGAAGCGCGCCTGCTCTATCATATGATGATTGCCGTCCCATATCTGGACTCTCTCACATTCATCCTCAAGATGAGGAGAAGTGTAAAGGCCAACAGTATAACCGGCCTCTTCAAGTATGGAAGCAGTCATCACGGCGGTCGATCCCTTGCCGTTCGTTCCCGCTATATGTATAGCTCTGAAGTCCGCCTCGGGATTTCCGAGAGCGGACAGCAGAGCTTTCATTCTGTCCAGTCCGTCAAAATTCGCCATTTTACTTCAGTGAGTCGAGACGTGCAATGACAGTCGCCAGCATCTCGCGGTATTTCTCGCCCTTTGCTCTCTCTTCATCGACCAGCTTCTGAGGAGCCTTGGCGACGAATCCCTGATTGGCAAGTTTCTTCTCTACTCGTAAGACTTCGCTCTCGAGCCTTGCCTTTTCCTTTGTAAGTCTCTCTATCTCGGCATCTCTGTCTACCAGGTCATCAAGTCTGACAGCGATCTCCGCTCCGTCGATGACTGCAGTCATGACATCCGAAGGCATCTCGCAGTCAGTTCCCCTTATGTCGATCTCCACGACATTGGCGAGTTTTCTGATGCGCTCGGCTACAGCCTCAATGTCTGAGCCCAGTGAATCCGTCCTGATCATGAGATTGAGCTTTCTTCCCGGCGCAGCCTCAGCTTCGGCGCGGATGTTACGTACAGCCTTGACAACTGCCATGGCTGTCTCGATCCTGCGTACGGAGTCTGAATAATCCATTGAAGGGTCATATTCCGGCCATTCAGCTCTGATCAGCATGGCGTCACGGCCGGTCTTTCCGCCGTCGTGCGGCAGCACGCCCCAGATCTCCTCTGTAATAAACGGCATGAACGGGTGCAGGAATTTCAGAAGGTCTTTCAGCACCTTGGTAAGCACCGCTCTGGCGACCTTCTTATCCTCTTCATCGTCACCGTAGAGCCTGCCTTTGACCATCTCGATGTACCAGTCACAGTAGACATCCCAGATGAGTTCATATACTCTCTGCCCTGCAAGGCCGAGCTCGAATCTGTCGAGCATTTCGGTGATATATTTTGCGCCTTCATTCGCCATCTGAAGGATCCACTTGTCCTCATCCCTGAGATCTGACTCTTCATATCCCATAGGCAACCACTCGCCGGACTCATCCTGAAGGTTCATTATTGTAAATCTGGAAGCATTCCAGAGCTTGTTGGCGAAATTACGCGCGGCTTCTATCCTCTTAGGGATATAACGCGTATCATTTCCCGGTGAGATTCCCGTGCAGAGCATGAACCTCAGAGCGTCAGCTCCGTACTGGTCGATCGACTCGAGCGGGTCAACACCGTTTCCGAGCGACTTCGACATCTTGCGGCCGAGCTCATCCCTTACGAGACCGTGAACAAACACGTAGTCATAAGGAGCGTCTCCCATGCACTCATATCCGGAGAATACCATCCTTACTACCCAGAAGAATATGATGTCATATCCTGTTACGAGAACGCTGTTAGGATAGTAGTAATCAAGGGATTCGGTCTTTTCAGGCCATCCAAGTGTTGAGAACGGCCAGAGAGCCGAGCTGAACCATGTATCGAGAACATCTTCATCCTGTGTGAAGTGCCTGCAGCCGCACTTAGGGCATACTTCAGGCATTCCGGCAGCAACGACGATCTCACCGCAGTCATCGCAGTAATACGCAGGGATCCTGTGTCCCCACCAGAGCTGTCTCGAGATGCACCAGTCGCGGATCTCATAGAGCCAGTTCAGATATACCTTGCTGAATCTCTCAGGCACGAATTTCATGCGTCCGGACTCTACAGCATTGATAGCTGGTTTCGCGAGCTCATTCATTCTGACGAACCACTGATCGCTCATCATAGGCTCTACCGCGCTGTGGCATCTGTAGCACTTGCCTACAGGGATGACCATGTCTTCAGTCTTTACAAGGTATCCGCCCTCTTCGAGGTCCTTTACCCAGGCCTTCCTGCACTCGTACCTGTCCATGCCCTCATACTTGCCGGCGTATTCATTCATCGTGGCGTCGTCATTCATGCATGAGATCATTTCAAGGCTGTGTCTCTGTCCGACCTCGAAGTCGTTAGGGTCATGAGCCGGTGTGATCTTTACTGCGCCCGTACCCTTTTCAGGATCCGGATATTCATCCGCGATCACAGGGATCTCCCTTCCTACGATAGGAAGAACGACCGTCTTTCCGACAAGATCCTTATATCTTTCATCGCTCGGGTGTACCGCTATGGCAATATCTCCGAACATGGTCTCAGGTCTGGATGTGGCTACGGTAATTCCCTCTCCTCCGTCCTTTGCCGGATATCTGAAGTACCAGTACTTTCCGTTCTCGTCCTCATGCTCTACTTCAGCATCAGACAGGGATGTCTTGCAGCACGGGCACCAGTTGATGAGGCGGTTGCCTTTATAGATCCAGCCTTTCTCATAAAGATTTATGAAGAACCTTACAACAGCCTTGTTGCAGGTTTCATCCATGGTAAAGCGCTCGCGCCTCCAGTCACAGGAGTCACCGAGCTTGCGGCATTGCTTTGTTATGCGCCCGCCGTATTCCTTTTTCCATGCCCATGCATGCTCAAGGAACTCTTCTCTCGTGAAGTCCCTCTTGTCGCGTCCTGTCTTCTCTCTCAGCTCATTCGCCACCTTCACCTCAGTCGCGATGCTGGCGTGATCTGAACCCGGAAGCCAGAGAGCGCTGTAGCCCTGCATTCTCTTCCATCTTGTGAGAACATCCTGCAGAGTCTGGTCAAGGGCATGTCCCATATGGAGCTGGCCTGTGATATTCGGAGGCGGCATTACGATCGTGAAAGGCTTTTTGTCTCTGTCGACATCAGCATCAAAGGCGCCTTCTGTCTCCCACATCTCATAAATGCGGTCCTCAAAATCCTTAGGATTATATGTCTTTGCGAGATTCTTCATAGTTACTGCATTACTCCTTAATAATCACTGTATTTGCTGTCAAGCTTCAGCACCTCGTGGCGTACTCTGGACATTCTTTCATCCACTTCGTGCAGGTTTTCCGCACATTCTTTTAAAGTATCCACGATCTCCGGTGCAAGCTGACCTTTGTTTTTATATCTGAGCTCGTGTTCGAGACTCGCCCAGGCGTCCATCATTACGCTTCTGAACTGTATCTCGACCGGCACCATCTTTCTGCTGTTCACCAGATAAACGGGTACGGCCACTACCACGTGCATGCTGCGGTAGCCGCTCTCCTTAGGGTTGTCACAGTAGTCCTTTACCCTGATCATCTCAATGTCTTCCTGCGAGAGCAACAGCCCTGACATGGTTGCCAGATCCTCTTCATAGTTGCATACTACCCTGATGCCGGCAATGTCGAGTATCTCCCGCTTTACCATATCGAGGTTGTTGAGAGGATCCGTTATTCCATACCTTGTAGCCTTTTCGATTATACTCTCAAAGGTCTTGAGCCTTGAGTGCACATGGTGTATCGGCATGTATGAATGTTTCTTGTCAAAATCGTCCGACAGAATGTCGAGCCTTGTCTCCACTTCCCTGATCGCCGAGTTGTACTGAAGACTGATGTCATCTATTGCCGACTGGAGTTCCTCGTCCGTGCCCCTGAATCCGGGCATCTTTTCACGTATCCTGTCTGCGTAATAATACCTGAAACCCATAACCTAACCTTTCTTTGCCGCTTTGATGATGTTGCGGAGCAGTATCGCCGTGGTCACTCTTCCGATGCCTCCCGGTACAGGCGTGTAAGTGAGTTCGCTTATCTCACCTGTTTCCTTTATCTCCTCAATGTCAAGGTCGCCATGCATCCTTCCGTCTCTGCCGGTTCCCGTGCCGACATCGAGGATGATCTGTCCGTCTCTGAAATATCTGCTGCCGTATGACTGAGTGCGTCCGGTAGCCAGGACCACTATATCCGCGTTTTTGCACGCCGCGATCTGATCTTCTTCAGGTGTGCGGGAGTGACATACCGTCACAGTGGCATTGGCGTTGAGCATCATGATTGCGAGCGGTTTGCCTACAGTGAGGCTTCTGCCCAGTATCGTCACCTTTCGTCCCGAAGGGTCTATTCCGTGATACCGCATTACCTCCATGCACGCTTCAGCGGTGCAGGCAAAAAAGGCGTCTTCCTTGCCCGCAAAAAGTTCCGCTATCGAAATATCCGTTATGGCATCAACATCCTTTGCCGGATTGAGCATGGTACGCAGCTTCTCGCTGTTTATACCGTCCGGAAGCGGCCTCAGCAATATTATGCCGTGCACGCTTTCGTCCTCGTTGATGGCCTGAAGCGTTACTTCGATCAGAGCCTGCCCTATGTTGCTCGTGAAGTTGATTGCCTGGGTCTCGATGCCGTACTCGTTGCTCTGCCTGAGTATGGCGCTCTCATAATACTTCTGGCCGTCATCATCACCCGCTCTTATCACGGCAAGCTTCGGAACTACACCTTTATCGGCAAAGTTCCTTACTGACTCCCTTATATACGCATCTATTTCCTTTTTTACTCCATCGCCGGGTAATTCCCTGAACATTCTATTTGTTGGTCCCTTCGATTAATAATAGTCTATATGCAAAACTTAGCTGCCGGGCTGTTATGCCGCCGGTCCGGTCTGTTTGAGTTTGTTTGCCTTGTCCTGCCTGTAATTGACAGCCAGGAGCACCACCAGGGCAACAACGAAAATTATGGTTGAAAGCGCAAACAGACTCGGCCTGATACCGACCTTGACCTCACTGTAGATCAGGGTCGATATGGTGTTTATGCCTGCTCCCCTTGTGAAGTAGGTGATTATGAAATCATCTACTGACATCGTGAAACTCAGCAGGAAGCCCGACATTATTCCAGGTCGGAGCTCCGGAAGCACTATCTTGCGGAAAGCGTAGCCTTCGGAAGCCCCGAGGTCAAGCGCCGCCTCAAACAGCCTGTCTGTATTCTTGTTTACACGCGGTCTGACCGATAATATCACATAAGGTATGCAGAATGTCGCATGGCTGAACAGTATCGTCATGTAGCCGCGCGGCGCCCCTACCATAAGAAAGAAGAGCATGAGCGCTATGCCCGTGACTATGTCGGCATTCAGCATAGGGATATTGTTGAAACCAAGCAGCACGTTCTGTGTGCGCGGCTTCATGGCCGCCATTCCGAGAACGGCAAGCGTTCCCACAACTGTTGCTATCAGTGCTGCCAGAATGGCTATCGAGAAAGTGTTTGCGATAGCCCCCATCATGATGCGGCTGCGGAAAAGTTCCTGATACCAGCGCAGGCTGAAGCCTCCCCATACCGACATGGATTTCGCCTCATTGAACGAGAGCACGATGAGCGCGAATATCGGCAGATAGAGGAAAAGCATGATTATTAAGATGTATATGCGTCCTGCTGCTTTTTTCATCACTTTTACTTTTATTAAATCAGATTAGCGCCGCCTGTTTTATCGAATTTCTGAAGCATCAGCATGCTGAGTATGATAAATACCATCATTACCAGCGACAGTCCGGAGCCGAGATACCAGTTTGAATTAACGGTGAACTCCTGCTCTATGATATTGCCTATAAGATTGATCTTTCCTCCGCCCAGCATGTTGGAGATAACGAATGTTGTCAGTGCAGGAATGAACACCATGGTGATGCCGCTGACAATTCCCGGCACTGAGAGCGGAAGTATGACTTTTGTATATACCTTGCCCTTTGTGGCTCCGAGGTCGTACGCGGCCTCAATGAGGTGATTGTCTATTTTTGACACGGTGTTGTATATCGGGAGAATCATGAACGGCAGAAAGTCATAGACCATGCCGAGCACTATTGCTCCCGGAGTGTTCATCATCTCCTGGCGCGGAAGCCCGACGGCTGTTATCAGCGCATTGATCACACCCTGTCTTTCAAGAAGCACCTGCCATGCCATCGTACGCAGCAGAAAGTTCATCCACATCGGCAGGATGATAACGAAAATAAGGAATCCCTGCTTTCCGTACTTGCTCTCCCTTAAGACCATCGCCATCGGAAACGCCAGTAACAGACATATGACAGTGCTTATGAAAGCAAGCAAAAGCGAGAGGCCAAGCGCCTGAAGGTGATCGCCTCTGAACATCGCCAGAATGTTATCCAGTGTAAAACTGCCTTCCCTGTTCGTAAAACCGTAATACGCAATCGAAGCGAGCGGAACGACAGTGCCGGCGATTATCCATATTATGAAAGGAATGGAATAAGACTTTTTCGCTATCATAAGTCGAGTTCTATGGCGTGTTCAGCCTCGCTCTTAGGCTTGTGCATTATCTGTATGTTTTCCGGATCGACATTCATGCCGATCTTTTCCCCTACGTCATGCTGGTCGTAATTCTGAAGAAGCCATTCTACCTTGCCGTGTTCGCTCTGCACCAGCATCTCATAGTGGACTCCGATAAAGAGTTTTGAAATTATGGTCCCGTTCCAGAGGCCTTTGCCGTAAGGCACTATGTCGATGTCTTCCGGTCTTATAACGACATCGACCCGGCGTCTTGGCGGGAAACCCTCTTCGGTTCCGTCGATGCACGGATAGTCGACTCCGTCGATCCTTACCACTTTCTCGTCCACCATCTGGCCCGGAAGGATATTGCTGTCACCGATAAAGTCTGCAACGAAAGCGTTGACCGGCTCATCATATATCTGCTGAGGAGTGCCCTCCTGCTGGATGTACCCTTCATTCATTACTACGACCTTGTCAGACATCGTAAGTGCCTCTTCCTGATCGTGAGTAATGTAAATGAACGTGATCCCCAGTTCCTTTTTAAGGCGCACCAGCTCATACTCCATCTCCTGACGCAGCTTGAGGTCGAGCGCTCCGAGCGGTTCGTCGAGGAGCAGCACTCTCGGCTCGTTCACTATGGCTCTTGCCATCGCGATCCTCTGCTGCTGGCCGCCTGAAAGCTGGTCTATGCGTCTGTTCTCAAAACCCTTGAGATTCACGAGCTTGAGTGCGTTTGCAACCTTTTTCTTTATCTCATCCTCAGGTCTGTTCTTCACCCTGAGGCTGAATGCGATGTTCTCGCCCACTGTCATGTGAGGAAAAAGAGCGTAATTCTGGAATACCGTATTGACAGGGCGCTGGTTGGCCGGAAGATCCGTGATATCCTTGCCTTCAAAATACACCCTGCCCTGATCAGGTTTCTCAAAGCCCGCAATAATACGGAGAGTCGTCGTTTTGCCGCAGCCCGAAGGCCCCAGCAGTGTAACGAATTCATTCTCGTCCACGCTGAGGTCAATTCCGTTCAGTACTACGGTATCATCGAAGCTCTTTACTATTCCTTCAAGTCTTATCAGTTCGCCCAATGAAGTGCCCTTTCTTTATGAAAACGTGTGTGAGTTTTTACTATTCCGCCTTGAGTCCGAGCTCGTCGAGCACTCCGAGTATGGATTCCATCTGGGTGCCCTCGTTGAATTCGATCTTTCCCAGATCCGCCTCCTGTGAGAGGATCGGGTCTATAGGAAGCTGCTCCAGCAGTTTTATGCCGTATTCCGCGGCCACAGCCTTTGCCTGACTAGGTCCGAACATCTCTATCTTGCGTCCGCAGTCAGGGCATGTGATGTAGCTCATGTTCTCAACGAGTCCGAGAACCGGGATGTTCATCAGCTTTGCCATCTTGACAGCCTTTCCGACTATCATGGATACGAGATCCTGAGGCGAAGTGACTACGATTATGCCGTCAACAGGGATCGACTGGAATACTGTCAGCGGCACGTCACCTGTCCCCGGAGGCATGTCAATGAAGAGAACATCAAGATCTCCCCAGTATACCTCTGTCCAGAACTGCTCAACTACTCCGCCGATCACAGGTCCTCTCCAGACCACAGGGTCCGTCTCATTCTCGACGAGAAGGTTTATGGACATCAGCTTGATGTTCATAGGGGTCTCTTCAGGAAGTATGCCGTAATCGCTGCCGTAAGCTTTTGTATGCACTCCGAACATCTTCGGGATCGAAGGACCGGTTATATCCGCATCCATTATGCCTGTCTTAAATCCGTCCCTCGTAGCGGCAAGAGCCGAAAGAGCTGTTACCATCGACTTTCCGACGCCACCTTTACCGGATACTACTCCGATAACCTTCTTGACAGAACTGTATGGGTTCAGCACGGCCTTCTGGATGCCGCCCTCTCTCGACGCACAGTCAGCGCCGCAGGTGCTGCAGTCATGTGTGCAGTCCTCAGGGGCTGCTCCGCCTTCATGTCCGCCTTCATGCATGCAAATGTTCGAGTACTTGTTGATCATTATTTTCCCTCCAAAGTGTTTATTGTTCTGCAGCGAGCGCTTCCATCTCGCTCATCATGCCTCCGAAGATGGCATCCTGCAGTTCTTCATTCTCTTTTATGTTCGCGATCCACTCCCCATTGTCCAGCGGATCGATACATACTATCTTTATTGTTTTCAGATATTCTTTTTCGTCCAGTGAATTGAGTCTTCTGAAGAGAAGTTCATAGAAATCCGTCAGTTCATCCGGTTTGGTTTCCGGATTGTCCTTAAGATACTCTGTCCATGCCGCGAGGTACTCCCTGCCGAAAGCATATGTCTTTATCCTGACGCTTACGACAGTACTCTCATCGTCGTCATTGTCACTTTCTTCACTTCCGGTGATCTCGAAATCGAAACCTCTGAGTTTTTTCAGAAACCCATCGAAGTTTTCCCTGCCTTCTTCTGAAAGGGAATCCCTCAGAGCCATTACTTCGCTGCCGGCCGTGTCTGATTCCTGCAGCGCTTTGAGCTCTTTTGACACCTTCTTTTCAGCTTCATTCATCGAATTGCAGCCTGCGAGCATCACAAGACACAGCAGGACGGACAGTGCCGCTGCTATTGCCCTGATTTTATTAATGTTGACCGATAATTTTTTTCCGCCAGTCATTGTCTGCTACTTTACTGCCCTTCTTGTTTCTCCGTTGAACACGGTGATCCCTGCTTTATCCATGGCCGGAAGGAATTCAGCGGCATATTTGCGTGAAGTTCCGAGCCTGTCCCTGTATTCCGCAAGAGTAAACTCTCCGTCAAACGACTTTGCCGCAAATACCGCCTGCTCCCAGGCACTCTTTTCGATATAGTACGACGGATTGACCTTGTAAATAACGCCTTCAGCCTCAAGATCCTCAAGTATGGCCCGGACTATCCTGCCGTCTTTATACAGGGCAAACACCTCATCGTTTTTGATCATCTCGATGCCTGCGCCGGTATACATGGCTTCGATCCTGGCTTTAAGCGCCTTCTGCTCGTCCGTGTACTCTATGCTGAATCCGCTGATAGCTATGCTTTTTCCTCTGTCCTCAATGATTCCCTGCGAAAGCAGCTGCTTCAGGACTGCCTGTACGAGCCTGTCATCATCAGTGAACCATCTCTCTTTAAGCCTTGACAGAAGTTCCTGACGCGGTATTCCGTCAGCGAGAGGGTTTGCGGCGTGATATTCATTTATTATGCTCTCTGTATCATCCCTGAGACGGTCATATCTGGAATCGCTGACGATAGTATCATCCGGCAGCACGACCAGTGCCCCTGCAGATATACCGCTCTCAGCTGCCGCTGCCATCTCGTGGTCAAGCAGCCCCAGCTCAGAGGCGAGCTCCTTCTGTCTCACGAAGCGTCTTTCGCCCGCTTTCGCGTATATTATCTCACTCAGCGATCCGTGTGAAAGCACGTCCATTCCCGCGAGTATCTCCGGCTTGTTCCTTTTATGCTTGACCGGGAGAGCATCTATTATGCGTCCGCCCCCGACCGTTATGACAGGCGAGTAAAACCTGATAATGAACCTGTCTCCCCTTCTGACGGCCGCCGGCTCCTCCAGTCTCAGCTGTGCATAGGCTGTCTCACCGGCCGAAAGCGCGTCACGGTCAAGAAGGATGACTTTGCACAGCACTTCGTCAGAACCGCAGTACAGATGTACTCTGCTGTTATTGAGCACTACTCTGTCAGTCGAGCTGAAAATACTGAGTTCAGCATCTATCATGCTTGTGACTGTTACAGCGTCCTGATACGCCGTTATGTCGCCTCTGTCTATATCTTCCTTTGAAACGCCTGACAGGTTTATAGCCGTTCTCTGTCCGGCGAGAGCAATGTCTGTTTCCCTGCCATAGGTCTGTATGCCCCTTACCTTGGCCTTTTTCCTTTCAGGATAAATGATCACATCATCGCCCACTTTGACGCTGCCGTCCATCAGAGTGCCTGTCACTACAGTGCCGAAGCCCTGCATCGTGAACACCCTGTCGACCGGAAGCCTGAAGAGTTCCTTCTCTTCACGCCGCTTATTCGGCCTGTCGCATTTGGCTATTATTTCGGCTTTGAGGTCCTCAAGCCCTTCGCCTGTTGCGGCGCTCACCGGAATGACCGGCTTTCCCTCAAGGAACGATCCCCTGAAGTATTCATCGACTTCTTCGAGCAGCATCTCGAGCCATTCTTCCTCGACCATGTCGGTCTTTGTCACGGCTATGATGCCGTCATCTATACCAAGCGAGTTCAGTATCTCAAAATGCTCCCTGGTCTGCGGCATTATGCCTTCATCAGCAGCAACTACAAAGAGAACGAAGTCGATGCCTCCTATTCCCGCGAGCATGTGCTTTATGAATTTTTCATGCCCCGGAACATCGATGACTCCGATGTTGTATCCGGCATCATTCGGAATGTGTGCAAAGCCGAGTTCTATAGTGATGCCGCGTTTTTTCTCTTCTATGAGCCTGTCAGTGTCGATTCCGCTCAGAGCCTTGATAAGCGTCGTTTTGCCGTGGTCGACATGACCGGCTGTGCCGATGATTATGTTCTTCATTCTTATTTTCTGAGAGCTTCCGCGGTTGTCTCTATTTCATCATCCGCTATGGTGCGTACACACAGCAGCAGCCTGTCTTCGTTTATTCTGGCAATCACCGGGATGTCTGCCTTGCGTAGCTTTCTCTCCGTTCTGTCCGCTGACTTCATACCGTCCCTGACGGATACAGCCCAGCCCGGAAGCCTTACCATAGGCGCGGAACCGCCTCCGATCTGGTCTTCAACAGGCACGAGCTCTACCGAGATGGACGGATCCACCCTCTTGATCGCGTCAGCAAGCTTTTCCGCCTTTTTGCGCATTTCCCCGTTCGATGCCGATATCATGCGGAGCACAGGAATGTCTCTGAGCGCCGTCTTTCGGTCTCTGTATTTCATGAGCGTCGCTTCGAGTGCCGCAAAGGTCATCTTATCTACCCTCATGGCTCTCGCAAGCGGATGCTTCTTCATTGCTTTTATGTATTTCTTCTTTCCGACTATGATGCCTGCCTGAGGACCGCCGAGAAGTTTGTCGCCGCTGAAAAGCATTACGTCGATGCCCGTGGCCAGCGATGCGGGGATATTCGGTTCCCTGAGCCCGAATTCCGACATGTCGAGCATCAGTCCGTTGCCCATGTCAAATATGACAGGAAGATCATGTTTTTTACCTATTTCCACAAGTTCTTCCAGGGAAGCTTCCTCAGTGAATCCGACTATGTCGTAATTTGACTTGTGCACCTTCATGAGAGCGCCGGTCTCAAAGCGTCTGCCGCGGCGCGGGTCATCGTCACTCCGGTCTCCCTTTTCGAGCATAGCGCGTGTCATTATGGCGTTCTCATAGTCGGATGCCTTTGTCTTGTTGCTTGTACCTACCTCCTGAAGGAACGCGCCTGACTGCATCATGATGTCAGGTATCCTGAACGCTCCGCCGATCTCTACGAGCTCTCCTCTTGAGACAACGATCTCTTTTCCTTTTCCGAGAGTCGCAAGCACTATCATTGTGGCGGCCGCGTTGTTGTTTACGACCATCGCATCCTCAGCTCCGGTAAGTTCAGCGATAAGATCGCCTACCAGATCATGCCTCGAACCGCGCTTGCCCTTCGGCACATTATATTCAAGGTCGGAATACCCTTTTGATACTCTCGCTACATTCTCAACAGCGTCCCTGCAGAGAGGCGCTCTTCCGAGGTTTGTATGGAGTATTGTCCCGGTAGCATTTATAAGCGGGTAGAGATTGAGTTCCTCATCCTGGAAGATCCTTGCTTCCGCAGCTTTTGCAACCGCTTCCGTCTCAAGAACGGATGCGTCGAATTTCTCCGCCTGTCCGTCTTCGAGATCAAGAATAGAAGCTCTCAGAGCCGCAATGACCGCCCGTACAGCGTCCGTTACCAGAAGGTCACCTTTCTCTTCTGACAATACAACAAGAGACTCCTGCTTCATCACTTCATCGATCTTAGGGAGTCCTCTCAGTAATTCTTTCTTTGTCATGGCATCCGACCTCCGTAATCTATTTGGCGGGAGTACGTGGGAATCGAACCCACCCGGGAGGCTACCAACCCCCTGCAAACGGTTTTGAAGACCGCGAGGCACACCAGCACCTATCTACCCCCAGGTCGCGGTGAAACCAGCACAGTACCAGCGCTGACCGCACTCAGAGGATTATACTAAAAAAGCGCTGCCGTATCAATACTGCAGCGCTCATTTTACATAGTTTCAGATGAACCATTCTATCGAGTCTTCAGGATCCAGAACATCTGTCGACATAGCCTGTCCGCTTGGTTTTGTCACTATTGATACCCCGGGATCGAGAGAGTGTGTGAGCCATACGTTACCGCCGACTACGCAGTCATCTCCTATTTTGGTATCGCCTCCAAGTATCGTAGCCCCCGCGTAGACGACCACCCTGTCGCCCAGATCAGGATGGCGTTTGATTCCCTTGACAGGAGCGCCGTCCGGACCGACCGGAAAGCTCTTTGCGCCGAGAGTGACATGCTGATACAGTTTTACATGCTCACCTATCGTAGTGGTTTCTCCGATGACAACGCCGGTGCCATGGTCAATAAAGAAGTATCTTCCGATCGTTGCTCCGGGATGTATGTCTATTCCGGTGACCTCATGAGCCTGTTCTGTCATGACTCTCGGGATCATCGGAACTCCCAGCTCATAGAGTTTGTGGGCTATCCTGTAAGTGAATATGGCAATAAAAGCCGGATATGTCATTACGACTTCATCGAGGCTCTTCGCCGCAGGGTCTCCGTCATATCCCGCCTGTACGTCAGTCTTAAGAACCTCAAGGATGTCAGGAAGGGAGTTGATCAGAGCTTCCACTTTTTCGGTCGCCTCGTCCGGATCCTTTATAACAAGTTCGAGTGTCTGCTGAAGAGCATCATAAGCTCTCATAAGCTCATATGTCCTTTTTTCGGTCTCGGCAAATCTTGCCCGCGACTTGCCGAAATGATATGGAAACATGGCCCTCTTAAGATGATCGAGTGCCTCCGCAACCTTCTCCTGCATACCAAGCAGGTGACCATCTATAGGTCTGGTATCGATTTCAGTCATTCGCGTTGCCAGATCTTCAAGGTGAGCAGCTTTCGCGCCTCTGTTCTCCATTGTCATAGCAGTCTCATCCTCCGTTAGTGATACTATGCCTCTGCCAGCGCCTGTCTGAGGCCTTTGCACATCTGATCTGCGCATGAGGTCTCGCTTGCGCCGCATCTGTTGCCTTCGAGCTTTTCTATTACATCTTCAGCCTTCATGCCTTTTATCAGTTTGGATATCGCGTTCAGGTTTCCGTTGCATCCGCCTGTAAAGACGACATCCCTGATCACATCTCCCTCAAGCTCTATCTCGATCATGACCGAGCATACGCCCTGTGGGTAATAAGTCAGTTTTTTTACCATTGCTTTTCTTTTTCCTGTCTTCTTTATGATATTTACAGTCCGATCTCATCGGCAATTCCCCTCATTGCCTCAAGAGATACATCCACGAATTCGTCCCAGTCCATGCCTGCCTTTTCTATGAGGCTCATAAACTGTCTGTTAGCTCCCGCGGCGAAACGTGTCTCCTTGAATCTTTTGTTTACGGATTTATGCTTTACGCTTGCGATCTTTTTATCCGGATAGATCTGTGCGATCGCTTTCAGGAATCCCGACATCGGATCCGCTGCTATAAGCGCGTATTCAAGCTGGGTTTCAGGGTTTTTGCCGCATGCCGGGTTATGTGACATTATGGCATTCTCCATTACAGGATCACCGAAGCCTTCGTCTCTGAGGATCTTAGCTGAAGTCGGACCGTGAGTTCCGAAGTCGTCTCTCCACGGAGCGGTCTCTTCATCAAGATCGTGCAGCAGTCCGCAGATGCCCCAGTATTCGACATCTTCAGGAGCCAGCTTCTCAGCAAGGCCTCTCATTATAGCTTCAACAGCATAGCTGTGTGTGATGTAGTTTTCTCCTTTAACATACTTGTGCAGGAGTTCGTTCGCCTGCTCTCTTGTAAGTTTAGCTTCCATTTGGGGTTATTATCTCCTTTAACGTTAAATTTAGTGCTTTTATATATCGATCGCCAGATCTACGATTTCGGCGAAAGTGTCTTTGATACGCAGCGCTGCTTCATTTACTTCAGCGCCGGTCAATGGTTTGTCGAGTACACCCGCTGCCATATTAGACAGGAATGATATGCCAATGACCTCACGTCCGGCGTGACTGGCAATGATCGCTTCAGGGACGGTAGACATGCCGACCGCGTCAGCACCTATCGCGCGGGCAAACCTTATTTCGGCCGGAGTCTCAAAGCTTGGTCCTGTGAACATCGCGTATACACCCTCGCGCAGTTCTACTCCCTTTTCAGCCGCGGCGGATTTAAGTCTTTCCCTCAGTTCTCTGGTATAAGTGTATGTCATGTCGGGGAACCTTGGTCCGAACTCATCCAGATTCCTTCCTATGAGCGGATTATTGCCGGAAAGGTTTATATGATCGCTTATAAGCATCAGCTCGCCGGCGTTCCATTCAGTGTTTACGCAGCCGGCGGCATTTGTGATAATGAAGCGCTTTACGCCAAGAGAAACCATTACCCTTGCC
The DNA here is from genome assembly GCA_902779185.1 of uncultured Eubacteriales bacterium. Classification (GTDB taxonomy): domain Bacteria; phylum Bacillota; class Clostridia; order Peptostreptococcales; family Anaerovoracaceae; genus Crickella. The sequence continues at coordinate 74,031 of CACZAM010000010.1, read as the reverse complement.
GGAAAAGCCGTCTTATCCATGTCCCGGTTCTCATAATAATGGAACCTGCCTGCCATTATGATCACGCGCTTTCCTCTGTAAGTGCCGTAAACGACCTGACCTCTGTGATCGGATACCAGTCCGGCCTCCATGTTAGGCACATCATTATACGATATGATCAGCGGATTTTTGATTCTGTCGGCAAAATCATTAAGTCCCGACCCAAGGATGATCCCGATCTCGGGTTTGAGTACACCTTTGCCGTAAAGATAAACTGCCGCCTCTCTGACACGCTCACCAAGCGGTCTGGATACGTCTCCTTTCTTCATTTGCCGCTCCCTCCTTCTACTTCATCGATTCGAGAACCAGCTCGCGCGCTTCCGCAATGCTGATGTCTTTTGCTCGCGCTATACGTGAGAGGTCCTCATATTCTATTTTGAATCTTTCTACTCCATACCCGCTGACTCGCTTGCATCTGACCGTGCCATAAGCGGTATCGCGGATCTCTTCCCTTCGGTCAAGTATATATCGTTCAGATATCAGTTCACGGACACCGATCGTCGTAGTGTATTTGAATATAAGGCGCGCAAAGCGCTCCTTTTCTGCCTCTTCATCAGCACACATGACTGTCATAAGCGTGGCAGGTCTGCCTTTTTTCATCTGCACCGGGGAAAGTGTCACATCCTTTGCGCCCTCTTCCATCAGTCTTTCAGCAGCGAAAGCAAGCTCCTCCGCAGTCATGTCATCTATATTGCATTTGAATTCGCAGATTCTGTCTTTCATTCTTTAATATACCTGCCTTGCCAGGTGCGACAGTATCTTTACCTTTATGACATCGAATACGACATCATTCATGCCGCTGTTCAGCACGATGTCAGCCAGATACTTTGTTGGTTCTACATAAATGTAATGCATCGGCTTTACAGTAGTCAGATACTGCTGTGCAATTCCTTCCACGTCCCTGCCGCGGTACTTTACGTCACGGATAACGCGGCGCAGTATCCTTTCATCAGCGTCCGCTTCAACATAGATTTTTATATCCAGAAGGTCTCTGAGCTCTTCGTTCTGAAGCACCATGATGCCCTCAACGATGATGACCGGAGACGGCTTGATGGTTACAGTCTCCTTGCTCCTGTTGTGTATTGTGTAGTCATATACAGGGCATTCGACAGGCTCACCGTTTCTGAGCTTTCTCAGATGTTCAATGAAAAGATCCGTTTCGAAAGCATCCGGATGGTCGTAATTTATGAGCTTGCGCTCCTCGAACGGAACATCATCGTGAGCTCTGTAATAGTTGTCATAATAGATGACTGTGACTCTGTCACCGAATTCATCTTTGATGCGGTTAGTAAATGTCGATTTGCCGGAACCGGTACCGCCGGCAACGCCTATGATCAAGCAGTCCATCAGGATATTCCTCCGATTTTACATACAAAAAGACGAAAGCCCATACCTGTTTAATAATATAATTTTCGGGCGGCTCCGGTCAATGATGATCATGACCGAAATCAGCCTGATATGCGCGGACTTTCGTCTATTCTTACCTCATCATACAGTTCTGAAAGCGCTTTCCTTATTTCTTCTTCGCGTGCAAGCGCTTCAGAGTGCTGGCTCTTCTCTATCTGCACAAGAGCGTTGTTTCCTCTCATTCTTACCCTGAGATCCCTGAATCCCATATTATACAGGATGTTTTCTGCTTTCTCCGTTATGCAGAGTTTTTCCTTTGTTATCATTTCACCTGTCAGGATACGCGTAGCAAGGCACGCATAAGCAGGCTTGTTCCATGTCTGCAGTCCCGCCCTTTCTGACTCCATCCTGATATCTGACTTTGTAAGGCAGCACTCTCTCAGCGGCGACCTTATGCCATATTCTTCAAGAGCCCTGAATCCCGGCCTGTCGTCAGCATCATCCGAGGCATTGGTCCCGTCACAGACTGTGTCATAGCCGTCAGCCTCAGCGGCTGCTGTTATCGCCCCCATTATGTGCCTTTTGCAGTAATAACAGCGGTCCTTCGGATTGGCTGTGACCGTATCGTCTGAAAGCACATCAACATCTATCACACAAAGCTCACAGCCTATCTGCCCTGCAAGCCTCTTTGCCTCTTCGAACTCAAAGCCGGGCTGAAAAGCGGATCTCACACAGTATGCTTTGACATCCACGTCTGCCTTAACGGCGGCATAAATCAGATAGGTCGAATCGACCCCTCCCGAAAAGGCGACCGCAATCTTCTTATTTCTTTCAAAGAATTCCTCAAGTCTCATTTTTCCCCTTTATTCATGATATGGTCGAAGCTGTCCTCAAGCAGCAGCATGATGCCGAACACATCACTGCCGGACGCCTGACTTATCATCGCCTCAAATTGTTTCAGAACTGAATCGCTCCATTCGGCAAGAGCGTTAAGCATCATACAGGCAGTTGTGTGAAGCTGTCATGATGCTGTCACAGACCAGGCTTCAATCAGTTTGTCAAGTGTCCACTGTGCATTTGCAGGACTGGTTGACGGCAGGCATATTGCTGCATGCCCGGTTTGGGGTTCTATATATCTGCAATATAATTCATGGGATTTTCGACCATTGCAGTATATCCGCTCTATTTTGCATCTATTAAGTAGCAGCCCTATATCATTTGGGCGCGCATTCCGTATGCTTGCGTCTGATGAGCCTGTTATCTCACAGCTCGCAATTGAATCCCACAAGGCCAGCCCATTGGAAAGAATGAGCTGTTTTTTCTCTTCTATGCTCACAGGTACAGGACTGCCGAACACCGCGGCAATTACCTTCCAGAACCTGTTCTGCGGGTGTCCGTAGAAAAAATTCTGTTCTCTGGATTTCACGGACGGGAATGATCCGAGGATCAACACCCGGCTGTTCTCATTGTACAGAGGTCCGAACGGATGCTGTAAATAACTCATTACTTTATGCCTCGCTGTAAGTATGATGCGTTTATGATATCACAGATCATGGTGTTTTTGGTCGTTTTGGGGCGCTTCACGGGCGATTATTGTTAACCTGCACAAAAAATCAAGAGTTTTTTTGTATTCTTTTAATACATTAAGTTTGTTCAAAAGGTATTGCATTTTGTTTTTATATCAGTACAATAAAGACAACAAGAAGAAAAAAGAAAAGCCGGACGGAGTAAAAAAGAAATATATCGAATGGTGATCCGGCAAAGGAAAAGCGCGCAGCGCGCAGAATATAGGAGGACAGACCAATGGGAGCATTTGAGAAAGGGGCTGTTCCGCTATAGAGACACTGCAAGGCAGGCCGACTTACAGGCAACCCGAAGGTGACGAATAACGGGACACCAAATCATTATCAGCAGATGTGATCGCGGGGCAGCCTGGAGAACAATTAGAAAAACAAATTCGAAGCTGTATTGAAGATATGTACAGCGGACACACAACAGAATATATGATGTTTCGAGGGACGGGTAAAACCGTCCCCTTATTGTTGTTGCAAAACGAAGTCCCGCTGAATCTTCAATCAGCGGGGCTTTATTCTATCTGTTAACTTTTTATTTAATTAGCAGCTCTGCTATCTGTACTGCGTTTGTAGCAGCGCCTTTGCGCACCTGATCTCCGCAGCACCAGAGATTGATGCCGTTTTCGTTGACGAGGTCGCGGCGGATCCTGCCGACATAAACTATATCCTGATTTGATGTCAGTATAGGCATCGGATAGATCTTCTCGGATGGCTCGTCATAAAGTCTGCATCCCGGCGCCTCCATGATAGCTTCTCTGACATCTTCCAGGTCAAGTTTCTCTTCCGTTATCACATCTATCGATACTGCGTGTGATCTCTCAACAGGGACTCTGACACATGTGCAGCTTACCTTGAGATCAGGCAGATGCATGATCTTGCGGCCTTCGTTCTGCAGCTTCATCTCTTCGGATGAGTACAGATTCTCGCCGAATCCGCCGATCTGAGGGATGACATTATATGCGATCTGATACTGGAACACCTTTGGATCGATGTCAGCTCCGTAGGAGTTTCCTTCGCCGCCTGCTGCCCTTGCTTTCAGGACCGCTTCAGACTGATCATACATCTCTACAGGGCCTGCTGCTCCGGCACCGCTCGTAGCCTGATAAGATGAAGCATATATTCCTTCAATTTTTGACAGCTTGTTGATCGCGTTGATCGCAACCAGCGATATGATAGTTGTGCAGTTCGGATTGCTTATGATGCCGTTGTTCCATTTCACATCTTCAGGATTGATTTCAGGAACGACCAGAGGAACATCCGGATACAGTCTGAATGCCGATGAGTTGTCTACAAATACCGCTCCTGCCGCCTTAATGTGAGGTGCCATAGCTTCAGCAATATCGTTTTCCGATGCGCCGAGCACTATGTCAAGGCCTTCAAATGCCGTCTCGCATGTTCTCTGAATGGTGATATCGCCGAACGGTGTGCTCAGCACCTTACCCTCAGATCTTTCACTTGCCAGGCATCTCAGCTCGCCTACCGGGAAATCCCTCTCTGCGAGTACCTTGATCATCTGCTGTCCGACCGCTCCGGTCGCACCCATTACTCCTACGTTGTACTTCTTCATTTCTACCCTTCCTTTTCTATAATTGATTCTTAATTATTTAGCAAAGCTTTCATAGAGCACACGTATGGCCCTTTCGAAATCTTCGTCATAAACACCTACCATGATGTTGATCTCATCGGCGCATTGCTCTATCGTTCTTATATTGATCTTGTTTTCTCCCAGAGTCTTGAAGATCTTGCCGGAGATTCCTATCCTGTATGCCATCTGGCGTCCTACGATCGCTATAAGGCTTACACCTTCGGTGAGAGTGCAGTTGTCGATGCCTTCGAACTCAGACAGTTCCTGCATGAGTTCATGCTTTCTGCTGCCGATGCTGCCGCTTGGGAATACCACCGAGAAGCTGTCGACACCACTAGGTATCTGCTCCACCGGCACTTCATACTGTGCAAACACTTCAAGTACCTGTCTGAGCAGTCCGAGCTTCTCCTCGCCCATTCTGCTTTTATAGATACTGATTATAGAAAAATTGCGCTTTCCTGCTATTCCGGTGATAAATCTTTCAGTTTCTTCCTCGAGCTCATCTTCAAAGTGTTCCCTTATTATGGTGCCCGGATTGTCAGGTTCGTTCGTATTGCGGATATTGACAGGAATGTCTCTGATCCTTACCGGGAACACGGTGTCCTCATGAAGCACGGACGCCCCCATATAGCTGAGCTCTCTCAGTTCATCAAATGTCACCCTGGCAATGGTCTTAGGGTCTTTCACAATCCTCGGGTCTACCATGAGGATTCCCGACACATCGGTCCAGTTTTCATATACATCTGCGCCGAGATATGCCGCCGCGAGAGCTCCGGTTATATCAGAACCGCCCCTTGGGAATACACGTATGTCGCCGCTCGGCATCGCGCCGTAGAATCCCGGGGTCACGATGCGGTTGTATTTGCTCTTGAGTTCCCTGAGTTTTTCCTCTGACTTTTCCGCATTTACCTTCCCATTGTACTCGAAGCACAGCCAGTCGACCGCGTCAACGAACTGATAACCGAGATACTCTGCCATAAGCCTCGCGCTGAAATATTCTCCTCGCGAGGCGAGGTAATCAACAGGCGTCTTCTTATCCAAGGCAGCAAAGGTTTCATCGATGATCGACTCTATGTCCGTACTGAGTCCGCAGCCTTTTTTGATCTCCGCGTATCTCTTCTTTATCATGGAGAGAACTCCGTTATAATCCACTCCATAACGGATATGTGCATGAGTCAGATAAAGCAGATCTGTTATCTTGTTATCATCACTGCTCCTTTTGCCGGGAGCTGATACTATTACCACTTCACGCGAGCTGTCTGATTCTACTATTTCCTTTACCTTAGCGAACTGTGAGCTGTCTGCAAGGCTCGATCCGCCGAATTTCAGTACCTTAAGCATTTATTCCGTTCCCTTCCTATTTTTATTCAGCAAGTGCTGCAAAGAACATATCCTTGCCCTTCTCCTTGCGGTGATGTCCCATTTCATGCATCTTCTCTACCGGGATCGGCTTTGAGATGCAGTAATAAATACCGTCTTTTTCTTCATAAGTATCTATGAGCGGCTCGATATGCTCGCACATCCGGTCGTGTCTTATGTAATATCTGTGGATCGCCTTGCTGTTGTCAGCTTTCAGACCGCTTGCTTCCTTGATCCCGATGCTCTGCTCCCTGCCGTCACGTATATCGATCACATCCTGTATTACGGACTCTCCCGTCGGCATCATTCCAGCTCCCTGTCCGAAGTAGCTCTGTGTGCCGAGGTGCCTTGCGGTCAGCGTGATCAGATTGTTGTTCAGCTTCACGTTTGCCTCGAGCGAGTCCTCAGGGAAGGCTGTCGGCTCAACGTAGACCTCAATGGCTCCGTCCTTTTTCTCCGCCTTCATCATGAGCTTACACACCAGGCCCTTCTTTTTCAGGTATGAAATGTCGCATGCCTGTATGGTGTCGATTCCGTAGCAGGTAACATCTTCCTCCTGTATTGCCGCGTCGAAAGCCAGATTCGTGCTTATTACGGTCTTCCTCAGGGTGTCTGTTCCTTCGATATCCGCAGAAGGATCTGTTTCAGCATAACCGATCTCCTGAGCTATCTTAAGCATCTCACTGAAATCGGCTCCCTTGTCATACATCGCGTCAAGAATGTAGTTGCAGGTTCCGTTCACGATGCCCCTGATCTGAAGTATCTCATCACAGCGCTTCGTCCTGAGCAGATTGAAGAGCCACGGTATACCGCCGCCTACAGCAGACGTGAATCTGAGTTTGACACCGTGAGCTGCCGCTTCCTGCATGAGTTCAGTGTAGCAGGCACTTATCAGATTCTTGTTAGGAGTCACCACATGCTTTCCTGCTCTCAGGCATTTCAGCACATACTCTCTTGCAGGCTCAATGCCGCCCATGGATTCCACCACGAGTTCGATCTCAGGATCACCGGCTATATCGTCAATGTCCGGCGTGATGATATCATTGAGATACTCATATCCTTCCCGGCCATGTCTGGCAAGTATCCTGACTACCTCAATATTACCGTCAGCCTTTGATGCTTCATAAGCTCCGCTTCCGACAGTACCAAACCCCATTATAGCTATTTTCATTGAAATACCTCCAACGTATTTTTTACTTCGGCTGAGTCTTGTGTACGTAAAAACGTGCAATTTGCTTTGCCGTCATTTTCGATATCTTTATCCGTAAATTTTGGTGTATTACACAAAATATATCAGGTTTTTTTGGTTTGCTCCGTGTAAGAAAGACAAATCATTCATCTGTGTCCGCGATATGAAAACACTTGTCTTTAAGTTAGAAGTAATGTATCATATTCATTGTCGTAATTCAATAACTTATTGCTTGTCCGGGTGTTTATACACCTTATGGTAAGAAAGGTAAAAAAATGATCGAATATGTAAGTACGAGAAACCCATCCATCAGAGTCAGATCCAGCAAGGCAATTCTTGACGGCCAGGCTGAAGGCGGCGGTCTTTACGTTCCTTCAGATACCGATCTGGTAAAGACGGATTATCATGACATAATCAAAGGTGATTTCAGAAGCATGGCAAAAGCCGTGTGGAACACGTTCTTTGACGACTACGGCGAAGAGCTCATTGACGAGCTGGTTGAGAGAAGCTATAAAAACAAATTCTCTTCCGAAGAAATCACGCCTCTCGTCAAAACACAAAGCTGCAGGCATGAGGCCCATGTGCTGGAGCTTTATCACGGACCTACATCAGCATTCAAGGATGTTGCCCTGTCTGCCCTTCCTAATCTCATGAGCGCGGCAAGGAGCATGAATGACTTCACTGACGACATCATGATCCTGACAGCTACATCAGGAGATACGGGAAGCGCCGCGATACAAGGCTTCAGCGATGTACCGGGCACAGGCATCATAGTTTTCTATCCTCACGGAGGAGTCTCTGACACGCAGAGGCTGCAGATGGTGACCCCTGCAAGCGCCAATGTGACAGCGTGTGCGATCCGCGGCAATTTTGACGATGCTCAGACAGGTGTAAAACGCCTTTTCAGAGAGATCCCTAAGCCGGTCAGGGGTGTATCTCTTTCAAGTGCAAATTCCATTAATATCGGAAGGCTTGTTCCTCAGATCGTTTACTATTATTCAGCATACGCTCAGCTCCTCAGGGACGGAGTGATTGCTGATGGTGACAAAATTGACTTTATAGTTCCAACAGGAAATTTCGGAGACATCATGGCAGGCTGGTACGCGTTAAAGATGGGACTCCCTGTACGCAGACTCGTATGCGCTTCCAATAAAAATGATGTGCTGACCGAATTCCTCAGCACAGGTCACTATGACAGGAAGCGTGAATTCTACAAAACCACCTCTCCTTCCATGGACATTCTGGTATCAAGCAACCTCGAGCGGCTTCTCTATTACGTATGCGGTCCTGAGCATACTGTAGAATATATGAAACAGCTCGAGCAGACCGGTGAATATACTATCACCCCGGAAGAACTCACGGAGATCAAATCTGTCTTCACTGGAATATATGCATGCGATGATGAAGGAGCCGCCGCTATAAAAAGCGTATTTGAAGCGGACAGATATCTGATGGATACCCACACCTCTATCGCCTGGGCATGTATGGAGAGATATAAGGAGGAGCCTGGTTATACAGATGTTCCTGCTGTAGTCCTGTCAACGGCCTCACCTTATAAATTTTCAGCAGCCGTACTTGAAGCTCTGGGTGAAGAACTTACGGGCAGCGATGAGGGTAACATGAACAAGTGTCATGATATTACCGGTGCGGACATTCCTGCCGGCCTTGCCGGAATATTTAAAAAGCCTATAGTTCACAACGACGTTATCGAAATATCGGATATGAAGGCGTATGTTATTGAAAAAAGCAATGTGAGAGGTTAACATCATATGGAAGGTAAATACTTGATCGTAGATAAGGCTCTTCTGCCTTCATATTGCGAGAAGGTCTCCCTTGCCAAAGAACTGCTTGAAGAGGGTAAGGCCGCTGATGTAAGTGAAGCTGTCCGTATGGTCGGTATTTCACGCAGCACTTTCTACAAATATCGTGACATGGTCAGAGATATAAGCACAGTCTCCATGGGCCGTCACGCCATTATTTCAATGATGATGCGTCACAGTGCAGGTACACTTTCCACTGTACTCAACATCATTTCGCGTTATGGATACAGCATCTGGACCATTACACAGAATCCTCCCGTAGACTCCAGGGCAAACGTGGTCATCACGCTTGAACTTGGAGAGGATGCCGGAAGTCTTGACAGTATGTTGAGAGAGATCACAAAAGCACCCGGTCTGTCAAGGGTGCAGCTTCTTGGAATGGATTAGGAGGATACATGGACTTTAAGCAAATTGAGGCTTTTGTCAATGTCGTAAGATACAAAAGCTTCAGCAAGGCCGCTGATGCGACATTCTTCACACAACCCACCATCAGTACTCATATCCGGAATCTTGAGAAAGAACTTGGTGTAAAACTGCTTGACCGCAAGAGCAGAGTCGTTGAAATGACTCCTCAGGGAAGCAAGTTCTATAAATACGCTGTTGAGATGATCAACGCGCGGGCCCAGGCGATAGACGCACTGAATGACCCAAACGGCAGCATCGGAGGAATACTCGAAATACAGACTTCATCCATTCCTTCTGTGACATTCCTGCCTGACCTTCTCTCGGGATTCCGTGCGATACATTCAGGCATTCAGTATTATGTTTCCGTATCAGATACAGACACTGTTATCGAGAACATCTCGGAGCGCAGGGGTGAAATCGGATTTGTAGGTGAAAAAGTCAATTCTTCATCGATCGAGTGTACAAAGGTAGCTGCAGATAAATCAGTGCTCATCGCTCCTGTAAATTTTGACACACCTTCAAAACTAAAGCTCGCTGATGCGATCAGCTATCCTTTTATCTGGCGTGAAACAGGTTCTGCTACGCGAAAGACTTTTGAACAGACGGCACTCAAATCAGGATTTGAAAAAGACGCGTTTGACGTCGCTGCTCTGGTGGATGATATGGATACCATGATACGTTCGGTAGAAGCAGGTCTCGGTGTCGCCATTATATCTGAGAAAGTTGCTTCATCTCTCGGCGGAAGAGTCCGTATCGCTGAAATCGAAGATTTCAACGAAGACCGCACCTTCTATATGATAAATCTCAGGAATACATCTTTCTCGCTTGGTGCTGACGCTTTCAGAGAATACGTTAAAGCAGGCATAAAAGACAAATAAACGTGCAGATTTTTCTATACAATACAAAACGGTGTCCCGCGCTGCGGAACACCGTTTTTTATCAGTCATGGATCTCTACAGAATACCTGCCCTTCTGTGGCTTGAAGCATCCTATAATTTCAGTTTCACATCCTCTTTCGCCCAGCTGCTCTATGAGTCTTGGGATCTCCTTTTCTTTTACAGCTATCAGGAGGCCACCTGATGACTGAGGATCATACAGACAGTCTATGCGCGCCCTGAGGTCAGCGTCTCTGTTTGGATCCTTTGAAAGGAACTCCATCACCTCCGGTCCGACATAATCCATGTTTCGGTACGCGCCTGCAGGTATGATACCCATCGAAGCCATCTCAAGTGCTCTCGGAAGCACAGGTACCTTGTGGCTGTAAAGTTCCAGAGTAACACCGCCCGCTCTCGCCATCTCGGCAGCATGCCCCATGAGGCCGAATCCGGTTATGTCGGTACAGCCATCGACCTTGACGCCCTGCATCGCTTCCCAGGCATATTTGTTGAGAAAAGCCATAGTCGCTTCGAGTTCAGCGTTTTCCTCCTCAGTGAGCAGATCCACCTTTGCTGCGGTGGTCAGGACACCTGTCCCGATTTTCTTTGTAATAACCAGAAGATCTCCTGCGCTTGCGCTGTTGCTGAGTATATCATCAGGATGAGCAAAGCCCGTCACAGACAGGCCGTACTTAGGCTCTTTATCATCTATGCTGTGCCCCCCTACTATCGTGGCGCCGGCTTCACAGACTTTGTCGTTGCCGCCTTCCAATATTCCTTTGACCGCATCAAGCGGAAGCTTGCCGTTCGGGAAAGTAAGAAGATTCATTGCCAGCTTAGGCTGACCTCCCATCGCGTAAACATCACTCAGGGCATTAGCAGCAGCTATCTGGCCGAACATATACGGATCGTTCACAATAGGCGGGAAGAAATCCACAGTATTGATTATTGCTATATCGTCAGTAAGCTTGTATACGCATGCATCGTCACTGCTCTCAAATCCAACGATTATGCGCGGGTCGCTTATCTTCGGCAGACCCGCCAGAAGACTTGATAGGACTCCCGGCCCTATTTTGGCGCCTCAACCGCCTGCTGAAGTCATCTGAGTCAGAAGGACCTTGCCCATAGGGTCAACAAAATCAGGAGCCTTCGGCTTTGGAGGCTCTATGTGACAAGCAAGTTTCTCCTTTGCTTCCTGTAAAATTTTATCGTCTATCTCTTTACCCATATATGTGTATATTACCACCTTTTATCTTTTTTTAATACAAGATATTGTGTTTTTTTCTATTGTCATCACAAAGACGGGTTTGTATAATCTTCATAATGAATTTTCGGACATCTTAACGAAAGAGAGATATTATGGCTAAGCAAAGACAGATCATCCAGATTCAGGAGAAAGTACCTCTTAGTAAGGGTATTCCCCTTTCAATTCAGCACACATTCGCTATGTTCAGTGCTTCGGTACTCGTTCCTTACATTCTCGGGATAAGTCCTTCCATCGCCCTCCTCATGAACGGCATCGGAACACTTATCTTTATTTTTGTCACCAAAGGCGGAGCTCCTGCCTATCTCGGTTCATCATTCGCATTCATATCACCTGCCCTGATAGTCATCGCGCAGCCTGATCTCGGCTACCGGTACGCGCTGGGCGGATTCGTCATTACGGGTCTCCTGATGTGCTGCGTTGCATGTATCATCAAGTTTGTCGGCACCAGGTGGATCGACGCCATCCTGCCTCCGGCCGCGATGGGTCCTATAGTCGCGCTCATCGGTCTTGAACTCGCCGGAAGCGCTGCCCAGACAGCCGGCATCCTCAATGGAGACGGATCGATGGTTGAAGATCTTGATCCGAAGGTGCTGATAGTATTTCTTGTAACACTTCTGCTGGCTATTTTCGGCGGAGTTCTTTACAGAGGATTCGCGAGCGCCATCGCCATCCTGATCGCGATAGTAGCAGGCTATGTCCTTGCCCTCATTTTCGGGCTCGTAGACTTCAGCTCTGTAGGCAGCGCAAGCGTATTCGAACTGCCTGCATTCCAGACGCCTAAATGGAGCGCTCAGGCCATCGCCGTCATAATCCCGGCTACACTTGTAGTCGTTTCCGAGCACATCGGACATCAGGTCGTAACCTCCGAGGTCGTAGGCAAGAACCTCCTGAAGGATCCGGGACTCCACAGGTCGATGTTTGCAGATGGTTTCTCGACCGCGCTCTCCGGTTTCTGCGGATCATGCCCTACCACCACATACGGTGAGAACATCGGAGTAATGGCCATAACCAAAGTATACAGCGTATGGGTCATCGGAGGCGCCGCGGCATTCTCCATCCTGCTCTCGTTCATAGGCAAGGCTTCCGCTCTCATCCAGACCATCCCGGGTCCTGTAATGGGCGGTGTAAGCTTCCTTCTCTACGGAATGATCGGTGCTTCGGGCATCAGACTCATGGTCGACTCAAAGATCGACTACTCTAAGGCCCGCAACCTCGCAATGACTTCTGTAGTATTCGTAGTAGGACTTTCCGGCATAGCCATCAACCTCGGACAGGTCCAGCTCAAGGGAATGAGCCTTGCTGCCATAGTCGGAATGCTCCTCGGACTCATCATGTATCTGCTCGACAAATTCCACCTTACCAATGAGTATGATGAGGTGGATGAAGATCAGGAAAAACTGAAAACATTCGCTTCAAGCAGATAAGATTTCGAAAGTGAGACGTTTTCACAAACGGCTCACTTTTTATTTTTGAGTATATGGTACAATTTCATCAGGATTAGAAATACTTAACTAAAAACATGGAGGGAATAATGGCAGCAGAAAGAATATTGGTTATGAATCTGGGTTCCACTTCAAGCAAGATCGCTGTCTATGACGACGATAAGGAAGTGTTCAATGATACTATCCGCCACTCAACTGAAGAGCTCGCGCCTTTCGGAGATGTAACAGAGCAGTATGAGTTCAGATATGACAAAATCAAAGAATCCCTGAAGGAAAACGGCGTAAGCATGGAGTCCCTGACAGCGGCTGTTTCAAGAGGCGGAAATATCGTGCCGTGTCCTCACGGGGCAATTGGTATAGACCAGGCAATGATAGACTTCCTTACAAGGCCTGAAGATCTCGCAAAGCATCCTTCTCTCATCGGAAGCATGATCGCTTTCGATCTCAACAAGGAGCTCGGGATCCCGGTTTGCATTTACGACGCCATCGGGACTGATGAAAAAATGCCTGTAGCAAGAGTCAGCGGAGTTCCTGAGCTCCCTCACTTTACAGTTGGCCATACACTCAATACCAGAGCCATGGCAATCAAGTGCGCGGAAGAAAAGCTCGGAAAGAAATTCGATGAATGCACCTTCATCGTTGCGCATCTCGGCGGCGGAAGCTCTATCAGATTGTACAAAGACGGCGTCAACATCGACAGTGTCAATGATGACGAAGGTAACTTCACACCTGAAAGAGGAGGCGGAGTAAGCGCAAAGCGTCTTGTAGATCTCTGCTACAGCGGAAAGTACTCATATAAAGAAGCCATGAAACTCTTCCACGGCAAAGGCGGACTGATCGCTCACCTCGGAACGGCAGATGCCCGCGACGTAGAGAAGATGGTCTCCGACGGTGATAAATATGCCGCGATCGTATATGAGGCAATGTGCCTTAATGTTGCAAAGGATATCGCCAAGCTTGCTGCTACTGTATGCGGCAAGGTAGACCGCATCATCCTGACGGGCGGCATCTCATATTCGAAGTATGTTTCCGGTTACATAAAAGACCATGTCGATTTCATCTGCCCTGTTGAAATCATGCCTGGAGAATTCGAAATGGAAGCGCTGGCAGCCGGCTGTCTGAGAGTGCTCAGAGGAGAGGAAAAGCTGCAGGACTTCGGAGAAATCGCAGCTTCAGCAGAAGACAGGATCAGCATCGTTCCGGGAGTAAAGCCTGGCACCGTTCCTGCACGCTAGTTTATATCTGTATAATGAGCTGAAAGACATAAAAAGCACGCTTCTGTACAGGCTAATGTACAGAAGCGCGTTTTATTTTTAAGTTACCGGCGATTAACGTAAAGTGTATTTTACATTATTTGATCAGACCGAATCTCTTTCCAAGATTCATCCATGATTCCTTTGATCTCCGGATCGTCGAATTCTTTCCGCAGAAGGAAGCTCTTACCCATCCCGGTCCATCAAACGCACGTCCCGGAGTTATAAGTATTCTCTCTTCCTTGGCCGCCTGTACAAATTCGATCTCATTCTGCACAGGTGACTTGATCCACATATAGAAAGCACCCTGAGGATAAAGCGCCTCCAGTCCTGCCCCCGTAACGATCTCGTAAAGATCTTTGGCATTCATCTTGTAATAATCCAGGTCTGATCTGCATTTCAGACATCTTTCTACTATGAGTTCCTGAATCGTAGGAGCGTTTGTTCCTCCGAGCACTCTGCCGGCAACCACGAGAGCCTGAGCCAGTTCTTCATGCCCTTCCGCGCACTTAGGAACAGCTACATATCCGATACGATCGCCCGGCATGGACAGGGATTTTGACCATGAATATGCTATCAGCGAATCTGCATAATAGTCTCCCGGGAAAGGTACGTCCTGATCAGTGTAAACGAGCTCTCTGTACGGCTCATCGCATATCAGATAGATGGTGTGACCGAATTTCTCTTCCGCTTCCCTGAGTACATCTGCCACCTTGTCCAGAGCTTCTCTGGAGTAGATCTTCCCTGTCGGGTTATTAGGGTTATTTAGCATAACGCCCTTGACTTCAGGTACAAGCAGCTCCCTGAGCGCTTCCGCGTCAGGGTCAAATCCAAGCTTTTCATTTGCCGGTACCACAATGGTCCCGGCGCCCCAGTTGCGAGCCCAGTTGCCGTATTCCACAAAGTATGGGGCAAACACAACGAGTTTATCACCGGGATCAAATATGCACTTGTTTATCATATTGATGGAGTAAGCGGCTCCGCAGGACATGATTATATGGTCAACATCGAAAAACGCCCCTTTCGCTCTCTCGTTCAGGTCTTCAGCTATGGCTCTTCTGGTCGACTCATAGCCCGCATTCGACGGATAACCATGTACGTAAAGAGGATCGAGCTCATGATTTATCTCATCAATGGCATCGAAAACTTCCTGCGGAGGTTTCAGCCCCGGATTGCCGATACTGAAATCATACACATTTTCTTCGCCATATATTTTAGCCATTCTTTTACCTTCCTCAAACATTGCCCTTATCTGGGAACTGCCGGCGAGGAAAGGTTCCATCGCTTTCGAAATCATTGAAAAACCTCCTGAGCAAAAGCATAAATAATGTATTTTAGCTCCAATCCTGAAATGTCCTTTTTCAATTGTAATTGTATCATATATAGCCTTGCAAAAAGCCCTTTTTTGTTCGATAATGGATTCATCAGAACAGTGCTTCGCGCCTGCTGCGCCAAGCGCGTGTTACCCTATTGTTTCAAGTAATTTGGAGGAATACCTATGGCAAAATATGATTGGAGCAAATTCGGTCTGCATATCCCTGAGATAATGCTGCCTAAGGAAGGCACAGACTATTTCAAATGGGCTGTAGTAGCTTGTGACCAGTTCACTTCTGAACCTGAGTACTGGGATAAAGTTGAGGAGATCGTAGGCGACGCGCCATCGACACTCAGACTGATGCTGCCTGAGCTTTACCTCGACAAGCCGGGTGAAGCAGAAAGGATCAAAGATATCCGCGCAGCAATGGATAAGTATCTTGAGGACGGCACTCTCAGGAAGATGGCGCCGGGCTGCATGCTTATCAAGAGAACTGCTGAAGGACGTTCCCGCCTTGGTCTCGTCATTGCTACAGACCTCGAAGCTTATGACTTCAGCAAGGGCTCAAGCTCACTCACAAGAGCAACTGAAGGTACAGTAGTAGAGCGTATACCGCCTCGCCTGAGAATCAGAGGAGACGCTCCTATTGAGATGCCTCACATCCTTATCCTTATTGATGACCCTGACAAGTCCGTTATCGAGCCTCTCGTTGACGCACCGAAAGAAGTCATCTACGATACCGACCTCATGATGGACGGCGGACATATTACCGGATGTTTCATCGAGGAGAAAAATCTTGAAGGTGCAAAGGACGCTCTGTCGGTACTCTACGACAAGGCTGAAGAAAAGTACGGTGCGGGTCACGTTATTTTCCAGGCTATGGGCGACGGCAACCACTCCCTCGCTACAGCAAAGACCGCCTGGGAAAACATCAAGAAGACTCTCTCACCTGAAGAGATCGAAGGACACCCTGCAAGATACGCTCTCTGCGAGATCGAGAACATCCATGATGACGGAATCGTATTCGAGCCTATTCACAGAGTCATCTTCGCTAATCAGGGCCAGTCGGGAATGGATCTCGTAAACAAACTCGTTGATCACCTGGGCAAGCTTAACGGAAAGGCATATCTGGCTGATGCTGATGCAGCTGCTCCTGAAGGCGCATTTGAGATCCCTTATATCACAGGCGCTCAGAGAGGAAAGATCATCATCGAAGAGCCTGAAAATAAGCTTGAGGTAGGCGCTCTGCAGGCTGCCCTTGATATTATGGTCAAGGAAGAAAAAGTCTGTGATATCGACTATATTCACGGCACAGCTGCTGTTGAGAAGCTGTCAGTAAGAGACGGCAATGCAGGATTCATGCTTCCGCCGATGGATAAGTTCATGCTCTTCCCTGCAGTTGCTGCAGACGGAGCACTTCCGAGAAAGACATTCTCAATGGGCGAAGCAAACGAGAAGAGATACTATATCGAATCCCGTTACATCGCTAAATAGAAACTGTTCCATACAAAACCCAAACAGAATCAAGGTGCGGCCGAAATGGCCGCCCTTTTTCTTCTGCACGCAAAGCTGCCTAAATACTGGCCAGGCGCAATCTATTTAAAATGAAGGTGTGAGTACGGGTATTTCCATTGCTGTCAGTATATGTTCCGGTTATTCCCCTGTCCGGGTTAACTTCACTTATGTACCAGTAATCCGTTACAAGAGACGGATCAAGCATGGTCGTGTCCTTCCATTTCTGTATTCCTTCCTTGAACGGTCCCATGTTGTAGGATGAATCCATGGCGTAGACTTCCCCGTTTTCTGCTTTTACCACAAGAACTCCATGAGTTCCAGTGCTGGCAGCATCGATTCCCCACACCACAATTCCTTCAGGATGGTCTCTAAGCAGGCTTTCGAATTCTCCTATTCTCGCGCAGCTTCCCTCTTCTTTGAATGAGCCGCTGGCGATGCTGTAAGTGACTCCTCCGGCCTCGTAGCTGAAGCTGTACAGAAGCAGTCCGTCCGTTGTGGCCTCCGGTCTCAGCGATTCATTTGTTATTTCTGACCAGTCGGAATTGTTCCGCATTATGGCTGCTCTTCTGATCATCATTCTGGACGCTGTCAGTATACAGTCTCCGTCCATATAGTCGGATTCCTCAGTATAGTAAACAGCTTTGCTCTCAAGCAGATCCGCGGCATAGGCTGCGGGTGAAACAAACGGCATCAGCAAAGTGAACGCCAGAATCGCCATTATCACAGTTGTTATCCTTCTTTTCATGATTTTGCCCTCCATTTTCAGAAGCAATAATCCCCCACTGTGCCACAGAATATTCCAGCCGTCTTCTTTCGTAAATAAATCTAAATGCTTGTTATGGCCTTTCTTAACATATTGAAATAATACGAAATCTATGTGTGTTGTATGTGCGCATGCCCTCCTTTTCGTGTTCTGGCATACAATGTGCACATACAAAAAGATGCAGGCTTTTGCTGCCTGCATCACGGTAACGAATCTGATGTTTGTAATGCCTGAAAAATATCGATTCGTTTTAATGCTCTGTTCTTTTTTAATTTAATTTACCAATTTACAAACTATTACCGACAAATTATCTATGCACTTGCCGTCTGTCGCTTTTTTGA
Source organism: uncultured Eubacteriales bacterium (assembly GCA_902779185.1). GTDB lineage: Bacteria > Bacillota > Clostridia > Peptostreptococcales > Anaerovoracaceae > Crickella. The sequence continues at coordinate 55,942 of CACZAM010000010.1, read as the reverse complement.
TAAGCTTTGCGGCAATTGCTTCGGCGCCGCTTTTACTGTTATCCTCCAGAAAGTCATGCAGCTGTGCATCACTCATTTCATCGTTCAGGCCGTCACTGCAGATCAGAAATACATCGCCTGATCTTATGCTTGTTGTTGTCTTATATACCTGTGGTCTGATGTCTTCATCAGATTCCATCCCGATGTATTGAGTCAGTTCCCCCGCATATCTGCTCGTGTGTCTTTCCTCCTCTTTAAGCAGTCCCCTATCGATGAGCGACTGCACCACGCTATGGTCTCTGGAAATCTGTGTCAGCATGTTGTCCCTGTACAGATATACCCGGCTGTCTCCAACATTGAAAACAGTTGCATGGTCATCAAAAATCTGCACGGAAGCTACTGTGGTGCCCATGTTAGGCGCATTTTTGCGGACAGATTCATTTATGATCGCTTTATGTGCTGCTGTTACATATGTTTCTATATCGCTTGCTGCGTTTATGTCCTCCATGGCTTTAAGTCCAAGCGCCGCGATCAGAGACGCCTCCTCTCCGCATGCTTCGCCTCCAAGGCCGTCAAACACAGCATACACATACGGCGATGCTCTCCTGCGGCTGTGGATCAGGATGTTATCCTCAGACAATTCATCACGGAATATACCATCTACATATATATTATCTTCGTTATGTACTCTTAAATTCCCTCTGTGGGAGGCTCCCCACGCGTTTACTTTCACCAGTATCTCCTTTTTCTTCATTGATTTCAGCTTTTGTAAATCTGAGAGTTTATAATGCCGACGACTAGTATAAATATGTCATCCCCTTTTTTCAAGCTTATTTTCAGCCGGTTTTTTCTCATAACGTTCAGAAAAAATAATCAGCACCGGTTAAGATGCTGATTATTGTTCTATTCTGATTTCTGTCAGTTCACTGATCAGTCAGCAAGTGCGTCTCTTTCTCTTGCCTTGTCGAATACTGCTCTTTCCTTATCAAGTGTCGGTGTGGCCTTTGCAACGATGAATGCTACGATTCCGCCAGCGATGAATCCAGGCAGGAGCTCATATACACCTGTCGAAGCAGAGAGTCCGCCGAAGAGCCAGCCGAGGTCTACTACGAAACCTGCAATGATGCCTGCGATAGCTCCCTTGTAGTTGAACTCTCTCCAGAAGAGCGACAGGATGATTACAGGTCCGAATGAAGCACCGAATGCGCCCCATGCGTTCTCTACCAGGTTCATGATAGCCTGTGCGCCTGCTCCCTTTGAAGAAGCGATCAGGTAAGCAATGATTGCGATTATAACTACTACTATACGTCCAACCATTACGGCTTCCTTCTCGGTTACGTTCTTCTTGAACTGAGCGTACAGGTCAGCTGTGAATGAGCTGGAAGCTACGAGCAGCTGAGAGTCCGCTGTCGATACCGAAGCAGCGATGATAGCCGCGAGCAGAAGTCCGGAGAGTGCCGGTGGGAAGAACTTTCTTGCCATCGTGATGAATACGATTTTCTGCATTCCGATTGGGAGCAGTTCATCAGCAACAAGCATTCTGCCCATGTAAGCGATGAGGCATGCACTTCCGAGTGAGATGACTACCCAGATGATGGCGATGGTCGAGGACTTCTTGATTTCAGAAGGTTTCTCGATTGACATGAATCTTACGATGATGTGCGGCATACCGAAGTATCCGAGACCCCATGCCATACCGGTCGCGATATCCTGCCAGCTTGCGCTGAAGATGCCGCTTCCGAAGTCACATGTGACTACCGCACCGCTTGCGTCTGTGTACTCATATACCTGGCTGAGCAGCGAGGTATCGAGCTGCTGGTGTGTGAGCCATACTGTGATAGGAACTGCCATGAGAGCGATCATCATCAGCATGCCCTGGAAGAAGTCTGTCCAGCATACAGCGGTGAATCCTCCGAAGATCGTGTAGAATACGATCAGCAGTGCGAAGATAACCATTGCGAGTGTTGTCGAGATTCCCGGGAACAGTGTTCCGAATACTGTTGTGCCTGCTACGAAAGCGGATGCAACGTAGATAGTGTAGGCAAACAGGAAGATCAGAGCGCAGATGATCTGCAGTGTCTTGGTATCTGCGTCAAATCTATTTGCAAGGAACTGCGGGATAGTGATGGAGTCATTTGCCTCTTCCGAGAAAACTCTCAGTCTTCTTGCGCAAAGGATCCAGTTGAGCGCTGTACCGAGTGCGAGTCCGATACCGATCCAGATCTGGCCGAATCCGAAGGCCAGGATCGATCCCGGAAGTCCCATCAGCAGCCATGCTGACATATCAGATGCCTGCGCGGATAGTGCTGTTACCCAAGGGCCCATCGCACGTCCGCCGAGGAAGTAGTCCTCCTGGCTTCTCTGCTTGTCCTTAATATAGAAGTAAATTACTACTCCCATAAGGGCCACAAAGTACAGAATAAAAGTTAACATTTCAGAACTCATATAATACTCCTTTTCTATCGTCACCTCTTAGCTTATTTCGAGTTTTTATTTTTTACGGCACTTTTTAGGCCGGTTTATCTTTATTGCTTCGAATTGTCGCAATAAGAACGGGGTCGGTGACGATAAACAATTATGTACTTATTATTACGCGAATGTATCTTTAAGTCAATCTAAAATTGATATTAAGTTATCGTTTAAACACTATGATTGTGAACTTTATCACCATGAAGCATTCGCATATATCCTTGAAATTTCAACGTTTTTGCGCTTCTAGGTAACAGTCTTAAAGGCAAAAACATTGTTAATCAATTAACACAATTAGCCTTTTTCTGCTCCTGTTTGTTATTTATTTACTTAATAAAATTAATAAATTATCATTTTTTGCTTTAATAATTCATAAAAGGCCCCTTAAGAAATTGTTGCATCTACAGGGACACTTATCGTAACCCCAATCTTTCTGCAAACAAAAAACGGGTATGCACACTCATGCATACCCATTCAGACTAACTGATTTTGAATTTAAGTGTTATCCGCTTCGTTTATATCGTGGAAGCGCTTGCCCCATACGTTCGTAAGGGACATAACAGTCGCGAATGCATCCGGATCTACCTCGGCGACGAATTTCTTGAGTTTTATGCTTTCCGCCGGAGTACATATGACAGAAAGCGTTCTCCTCTCCTCTTTCGTGTACTCTCCTCTCGATGCATGTGTCGTCACCGCCCTGTTCAGGTCTTTCAGTATATATTCCGTGATCTGCTCACGCTTAGCTTTTGTGCTCGTTATAATGTCGAACTGAACGAACCTGCCGCCATATCCGACTGTTATTGCCGAGATGACCTTTGCGGCGACCACTGCAGTCACTATAGCGTACACAGCAATGTTTGTGTCGAACACAAAGGCTGATACGGTGATTATGGCTATGTCCATGGCCATCTGTATGTCGCCGGTACGCAAGTGATTCAGGAATTTAAACTTGATGACCCTGGCAAGAGTATCTGTCCCGCCTGAAGAATATCCTCCTATGTATCCTACTCCGGTCGCAATACCATAGAAAAGACCTATCAGAATGGCAGCCAGGAACGGATCCGGCGACCTGAGGAACTCGTAATCGATATGCTCAAATATGAACAGCATGATCGGATAAGCGAATCCTAGCGCAATGATCCTTTTTACTTCTGCCTTCCCCATTGCAAAATACGCAACTATCAGCACTACCATTGACAGTGTATAGTAAACGAGTGAATAGCTTACCGGCAGAAAATGTGTAATGAGCCTCGCGATGCCAGGCATTCCTCCTGATGTCATGCCGTTAGGGATCATTACGAATATCTGAACGGAAGAACCGAAAAACGCCGACGTCAGAACGATCAGCGTTTCTCTTATAAACTTCCCCAACTTTGTTTTAGGCGATCTTATCATTATTGCTTTATTCCTCTGGAAGCCAGTCAACCTGATCACGGTAGCTTCCGAACGGTGTTACCGGAATGAATACCTGAAGATCGAATCCGAGTTCGCCGTATTTGTCATATACAGGGAACATGGTTATGCATAATGACCAGCCGCCGTCAAATGCCAGCTGCAGCGTATCTTTGGAGACCTCACCGTATTTGCCTGTTGCCATCCTGACATCAAGCAGCTCCGAAGGGAATCCTGTCTTAGGAGTTTTCAGGTTTCTGTTGTTAGGCATGCGTCCGAGATAGCCGCGGGCATTAACGCATCCGATACGTGTCACTTTTAACTCATCAATAGGTTTGATGAAATAATAGTCCATCTTGCCGTAGAAATAGTCAAACAGCTTCTGAGGTGCTTCCGGATGGAATTTGAAAATGCGCGGGAACTCGCGTCCCATTGCCTTGAGCATCGGCGTGATCAGCTTTCCGTAAACGAAGCTTTCATCCTTTACCAGCTCTCCCCAGTTTTCATGATCACGCGGAGCGATATTCAGGAGGATCTCGTTCATATCATCGAAATAGTCATTTGAACATGGTATCCCGAATACGCGGTCACCGAAATCGTCGATCGCGTTGTTCGAGTTCATGATCTTATCCTGATTCATATCGAGCTCGCGGTCAGCGACAGGCAATGCGGACAGGATCCTGGCGTCGTTTTTAACGGATATGGCAAAGCGCCAGTCGAGGTCAGGACGCTCAAGCATGATCTCGCCAAAAGAGTCTCTTTCAAGCCTTCTGTCAATATAGTTAAAACGTATGACGAGCGGCTCGCCGCCTGTTTCAAATATATACGGCTCATGCGATGCTATACGCTCCATTGCCGGTGCAGCCTGTCTGTATGCCAGGTCTTTTTCTTCGTCAGTGTCTTCCCAAAGATGAAAGAAATAACTGGATTCTTCATCATCTTTGATCACATATGGCACGTTCTCTCTTTCGAGGATACTTTTGAATGCTTTGACACATGCTTCGACAAGAATTTTATTTATCATTTTGAACTCCTCCTCCGGGAAATCATTTTACGGTTTCGTCGGCCCGGCGGGCCGAAAACATCCGTATATATTATAGCTTATGCAAAGCAAAAAGAACATCCGATTTTATCAAGAAGCAGGCAGATATTACACAGCTGTAAGAGTCACGCACATGACCTTCAGATTGCTTGAAGACTTCAGCAATCAATAGTAAAATAAAAAACAGAACCGGATTTACGGAAAGGGGTAAGACTGTGATTTCAACAAAAGGACGTTATGCTCTTCGAATAATGATAGATCTCGCTCAGAACGGAGAAAACGGGAACGTTGCACTGAAGGACATCGCCGCGAGACAGCAGATCTCAAAAAAATATCTGGAGATCATTGTCAGGGATCTGGTGAAAGGCGGCATGCTTGAGGGCATAAGCGGAAAAGGCGGAGGTTACAGGCTGTGCCGCAAGCCGGAGGATTATACCATTTTTGAGATAATCGAGATAATGGAAGGCACACTTGCGCCTGTCGCATGCCTTGAAGATAATGCCCGGGCTTGCCCGCTGGCTCCCGGATGTCACACCCTGCCTTTATGGAAAGAATACTATCAGCTTACCCATGATTTCTTTTCAGGCAAAAGATTAAGCGACCTTATTAAATAATATGCATGTGTTAAAAAAACCTTGGGGAATCGAACCCTGGATTCCGCCGTGAGAGGGCGACGTCTTGACCTCTTGACCAATGCGCCACATTTTTCATGCGCAAGTAGTATTATAAACAAAAGGTTCTGCATTGTCTACTAAAATTCAGAAAAAAGTTATCAAGTTTTATTATCTCCCGTATGCTATCATTTGAATATGGAAAAGAAAAAGATACTTATCATTCATACCGGAGGTACCATCGGCATGGTACGCACGGAAAACGGCTATGCGCCGGAGTCCGGTGCTCTTATTGCAGAGCTTGATCAGATCCGTGACCTCAGATCTCCCGACATGCCGGAGTGGGATCTCATAGAGTTTGAGCCTCTCCTTGATTCGACCAATGTCAGGTATGAGCAGTGGAACTCCATTGCGGAAGCGATCGCTTTGTATTATGACAAATATGACGGTTTTGTTGTGCTCCACGGAACTGACACTCTTGCATACAGCGCATCCGCTCTGTCATTCATGCTGGAGGGGCTGGACAAACCTGTTGTCTTTACGGGAGCACAGATTCCTCTTTGTGAGCTCAGAAGCGACGGACGTGACAACCTTATCACTTCCATGATGATAGCGGCAGACGGTGTAATACGCGAAGTAAGCCTGTGTTTCGGAGACGCTATACTGCGCGGCAACCGCGCCATAAAGTACTCGGCAGACGGCATGGTGGCTTTTACTTCGCCTAACTGCAATAAGCTCGCTGACGCGGGTATAACCATAGAGTATAATCACGCATCAATAAACGAATACGTAAAGAATTCTTTACATACCGGATCTCTTAACACCGTAAAACTGGAAGAGACCCGGATCGCTGTCATCAAGGTCGTCCCGGGCATACAGTTTGACATCTTTGAGCCGATAATGTGCGAAACACTGGATGGACTTGTGCTCGAGACTTTCGGCAAAGGCAATATACCGGATTACGACCCGGCGCTTTCCCGCCTTATTTCTGAAGCCCGCAGATGCGGCACCATAGTCGTGGTCTGCACCCAGTGCCCGGCAGGTACCGTAAGTCTCGGCACCTACAAGGCAGGCTCTGCGCTTGTGGAAGCAGGCGCGGTCAGCGGCGGCAGCATGACCACCGAAGCCGCGATCACAAAGCTCACATATCTCCTCAGCAAAGGTCTTCATAAGGACGAGATACGAAGACTTATGCAGACTGATCTGAGGGGCGAACTCAATAATTAGAAAACCGCTGCAACAGAAAAGATTTCCGGCAGGTCCGGAAATCTTTTTTGCTGTTTTATGCTTCGCGGAATGCGATCGTTGCTTTCACCGCTCTGTGCCATCCATCGAGTTTCTCTCTTCTCTCCTTTTCGCCGAGCGATGGCTTGAATGTCTTCGCTATCTCCTTGCTTGCAACTATGTCCGCAAGGCTGTCGTAATACCCTACTGCGAGCCCTGCAAGATAAGCAGCGCCAAGTGAAGTTGACTCGATCGATGCGTATCTTACTATATCCACATCCGAAATGTCTGCCTGGAACTGCATCAGAAGGTTGTTCATGGCAGCGCCTCCGTCTACCTTCAGCGCAGTGATCTCCTTGCCTGTATCGGCTTTCATGGCCGCCAGAAGATCCTCATTCTGATAGACCAGTGACTGAAGAGTTGCTCTTACAATGTGTTCTCTGGTAGTGCCTCTTGTAATACCGAACATGGCGCCTCTTGCCTCCGGATCCCAGTAAGGAGCTCCGAGCCCTACGAATGCCGGCACTACGAATACCCCGCCTGCGTCCGGCACCTGCTTCGCGATATCCTCAGACTCCGAAGCATCGCGGAAGAATCTCAGCTGGTCTCTCAGCCACTGAACGGCTGCGCCGCATACAAATACTGATCCTTCAAGAGCATATGTGACTTTGCCGTCGAGGCCCCAGGCGATGGTAGTGAGCAGTCCGTTATCAGAATATACCGGCTTGTCTCCGGTGTTGAGGAGCAGGAAGTTTCCCGTGCCGTACGTGCTCTTCACATCGCCTTCGCTGTAGCACGCCTCTCCAAAGAGAGCCGCCTGCTGGTCTCCGGCAGATCCCGTGATAGGTATAGGGCCGCCGAATATTTCATCTATAGTGTCTCCGAAATGAGCCGAGCACTCGACAGGCTCAGGCAGCATGCACATCGGTATGTTGAGCAGGCTGCAGAGCTCTTCATCCCACTTCAGAGTGTTTATGTCAAAGAGCATCGTTCTGCAGGCGTTGGAATAGTCAGATACGTGTACCTTTCCTCCTGTCAGCTTCCAGATGAGCCAGCACTCAATGGTTCCGAAGAGGAGATCGCCCCTCTCTGCTTTGGCTCTGACGCCCGGAACATTCTCGAGTATCCACGCCAGCTTTGTGCCGCTGAAGTAAGGATCTGCGAGCAGTCCGGTCTTCTGCTTTATCATCTCTTCGTGAGGTTTGAGCTTAGCCGCGTAATCAGCCGTTCTACGGCACTGCCACACTATGGCGTTATACACAGGGATCCCCGTATTCTTATCCCAGACAACAGTCGTTTCCCTCTGGTTGGTGATGCCGATAGCGGAGATATTTTTGTATGTGAGTCCGGCCTTGAACAGAGCCTCCTGCGCCGTACCCATCTGGGATGCCCATATCTCCATGGCGTCATGCTCTACCCAGCCTTCATGAGGGAAGATCTGCGTGAACTCCCTCTGCACAACTGATTTTATATTGCCTGCCTTGTCATAGATGATGGTCCTCGAGCTCGTTGTGCCCTGGTCAAGCGCCATTATGTATTTTTCCATGCTGCTATCCTTTCTATACAAAAAGCGACATTATTGAATTGCTTATGTCTATGCCCTGCTCTGTAAGCTTCAGGCCTTCATCATCGATGATCAGAAGACCCCTTCCGGCATATTCACGTGCTTCTTCCTTTGCTTCCGCGAAGATATCCCAGAACATATTCCTGAAACTGTCTTCCTCAGCAATATCCTTTTGCTCCGCGCCATCTGTTTCCATATACGCGCGGACCGCGTCTTCATAGTTTATGCCTTCACGTCTTCTGAGTCCGGTAAAGACAGCCTCACTTATATTATCGAAGGCAGTATTTCTGTGCTCTTCCGCGACAGGAAGCCTGCCCTCACTGAGCGAGGCAATATACTCCTCAAGATCTGATGTGTTCTTATATCTTACGCCGTTTATGAATCCGCTTGCGCCCAGGCCGAGACCAATGTATTCGTCCATGTTCCAGTAAAGGCTGTTATGCCTCGATCTGTACGGACCCGGAGAGCCGGGTTCATCACCCTTTTTAGCAAAGTTGCTGATCTCGTAATGCTCATAACCTGCGTCCCTGAGTCTGCGGCAGATGCGGTGATAAGTGTCCCTGTCCTCTTCATCAGGGACCTCGGTCAGTTCGCCCGTTTCAGCCATCTGTCCAAACGGAGTGCCCTCCTCTATCTGAAGGCTGTAGCATGAAATATGCTCCGGACTGAACGCAAGCACTTTTTCAAGATCGTTAAGCGCGTCATCACCGCTCTCACCGGGCACTGAAAACATAAGGTCAAGATTGACATTGCTGAATCCCTTCCTGCGTATGATATCCATGTCACGGGCAACATTTTCCGCGGTATGTATCCTCCCAAGATAATGCAGCCTGTCATTGTCCATCGACTGCACGCCCATGGAAAGCCGGTTGACACCCATGAACTTGTACGCCTGAAGCTTTGCCAGCATCACGCCGTCCTTGCGCCCCAGTGTAGCGGGATTTGCCTCGAGAGTGAACTCAGCATCAGGATCCACCTCAAATGAGCGTCTCAGAGTCTTTACCATCTCCGACATGGATGAGATATCCATCACCGAAGGCGTTCCTCCTCCTATGTAGATGGTGCTTACAGGCTTGTCCGTTCCGTTTTTCTTTTCGAGGGCAGACCTGAGCTTTATCTCCTTTTCGAGAGCATCCATATATTCTTTTCTGGGTGAACCTTCCGCGCTGAACGAAAGGAACGCGCAGTATCTGCACTTCTGTACGCAGAAAGGCATGTGGATGTATATGCCTCTTTTTTTATCCATTTTATCTGCCGTCATCGAGTTTGAGGACCTCAGTGAACGCCTCCTGCGGTACCGTCACGGAACCGAACTGTCTCATTCTCTTCTTTCCTGCCTTCTGCTTCTCGAGGAGCTTCTTCTTTCTTGTGATGTCTCCTCCATAGCACTTGGCAAGAACGTCCTTGCGGTAAGCCCTTACGGTCTCACGCGCGATTATCTTCTGGCCTATCGCAGCCTGGATCGGGACTTCAAACTGATGACGCGGGATTATCTCCTTGAGCTTCTCGCATATGCCCCTTCCCTTTGCCATGGCCTCCTCTTCAGGCACTATGGTCGAAAGAGCGTCAATAGGCTCGCGGTTAAGCAGGATATCCAGCTTTACGAGTTTCGCAGGCTGGTATCTAAGGAACTCATAATCCAGCGAAGCGTATCCTCTTGTACGCGATTTAAGCGCGTCAAAGAAGTCATAGATGACCTCGTTGAGCGGCATCTCATAGTGGAGCTGCACCCTGGTCTTCGTGAGGTACTCCATGTGTATCATGCTGCCGCGGCGGTTCTGGCAGAGAGTCATGATGCTTCCGACATATTCGTTAGGCGTCATGATATCGGCTTTCACTATTGGCTCCTCTATGTGAGCTATGAGAGCAGCCGGCGGCAGATTCGACGGATTCTGTATGTCGAGGACCTCCCCGTCTTTCATAACTACCTTATAAACTACTGAAGGCAGAGTCGTTATAACGTCGAGATCGAATTCCCTTGCAAGCCTTTCCGTTATTACGTCCATGTGAAGAAGCCCAAGGAAGCCGCATCTGTATCCGTATCCGAGCGCTGCGGAATTCTCCGGCTCAAAATTGAACGCCGCGTCGTTCACCTGCAGTTTCTCAAGAGCGTCTTTTACGTTTTCATATTTTTCGCCCTCAGCAGGGAATATCCCGCAGTAGACCATTGACTGAGCCTTCTTGTAGCCCTTGAGCGGTGCGTCTGCCGGATCATTCGCCAGAGTGATCGTATCACCGACGCGTGCGTCTGCTACCTGCTTGATGCTTCCGCATATATAACCTACTTCTCCGGCCTTGAGCTCATCAGCAGGAACAGTTCCCGGGATGCAGTAGCCTACTTCCGTGACCTCGTAATTCTTGCCGGTGTTCATCATGCGTATGGTGTCGCCTCTTTTCACCCTGCCGTCAAAGATGCGCGTATAGATGATGACTCCTTTATAGCTGTCATAGTATGAATCAAAAATGAGCGCCTTCAGTTTTCCGTCAGGGTCGCCCTGCGGAGGCGGGATCACTTCTATCAGCTTCTCCAGCATCTCATCGATGCCCATGCCTGTCTTGGCGGAGATCTCCGGAGCTTCGGAAGCATCCAATCCTATGATGTCTTCTATCTCGGCTCTCGCGTCGTCAGGGCGTGCTGAATCGAGATCCATCTTGTTGAGCACAGGCAGTATCTCCAGATCCTCATCGAGCGCCAGATAGACATTTCCGAGTGTCTGAGCCTCCACTCCCTGTGTAGCGTCCACTACAAGCACCGCTCCGTCGCATGCCGCCAGAGAGCGGGATACCTCGTAATTGAAGTCCACATGTCCCGGAGTGTCGATCAGGTTGAGGATATACTCCTGTCCGTCCTTAGCCTTGTATTGCAGACGGGTCGTCTGGAGCTTGATGGTGATGCCGCGCTCACGCTCTATATCCATGTTGTCGAGGTACTGCTCCTTCATGTCACGGGCCTCGACCAGCCCTGTCTTTTCGATCAGGCGGTCAGCCAGAGTCGACTTGCCGTGATCGATGTGGGCGATTATGCTGAAATTTCTGATGTTGTCAAGATAACTCATATTTCTCTTAATCCTTTTTGAACATTATCCATTTAATTATAAAGAAAAACAGGGCATTTGACGAGTGTTTACCCCGATTTGGGCGTAAAAAAACAGCCGGGAGACACTCCGGCTGAAGGCGCATTTAACTTATACGCAATGTGGGGACGGGTGAGAATTACTTTGCGCTGAGCGCGTTGAGTTTCTTCTCGAATCTGGATACCTTACGAGCTACTGCGTTCTTGTGGAACGTACCCTTTGCTGCTGCCTGCATAAGCTTCTTTTCAGCGTGCTGGAAAGCTGCCTTTGCTGCTTCTGCATCACCGGATTCAACCGCTGCGAGGAATGCTTTCTCAGCTTCCTTGATGTGGTTCTTTACCCTGATGTTGCGGGCTGTCTTCTTGTCGATAACCTTGATTCTTTTCTTTGCGGATTTAATGTTTGCCATTATTTATACCCCACTTTCATCTTTAATGCATTAATTCGCAACGCGTATTATATGACATAGGCAAATAGAATACAAGCAAAAAATACTGATATTTCAGGAAAAATTAAAGTCTCTCAGACGGCGGTGTCAAAACCCCGGCGGCTTCGATATCGTGTTGAACATTGCAAGACTGAATATCAGCTGTTTCACATCATCGCCGGAGGACAGCTTAACTTCTCCCAGGTCAGTGTTTTTCAGCCTTCTTTCGAGCTCTCCATCGAGGATCTCATCATATGATAATCTGTGTATGATATCTGTCAGCAGACTGATGAGTTCCTTGTCTTTGGAATCAATATCTATTGATAATTTGTGTCCGTCATGTGTTACAAACTTATGCATTATGACACCTCTTCTTTTTTAAGGCTGCCTGATACCGGCACTAAAGGTCCATTATTACAGATACCGGGCAGTGATCGCTGCCGTATATATCCGTGAGTATTACTGCATCCTTAAGCTTGTCTGTCAGGCGGTCCGAAATGATGAAATAGTCTATGCGCCACCCCGCGTTCCTTTCCCTGGCCTTCATGCGGTATGACCACCAGGAGTACGTCACTGTTTCAGGATACAGATAGCGGAAGGTGTCGGTAAAGCCTGCACCGAGGAGCTCGGTCATTTTGCCGCGCTCTTCGTCTGAAAAGCCCGCGTTGCCTCTGTTAGGCCCCGGATTCTTCAGATCTATCTCGTTATGAGCCACATTGAGGTCGCCGCAGTATATGACCGGTTTCACTTTGTCGAGCTCACTCATGTACACTCTCATAGCGTCCTCGAATTCGCACCTGTAATCTATGCGCTTAAGCCCGTCCTGTGCGTTAGGGACATAGCAGCAGATGAGATAAAATCCCGGATATTCCAGAGTGATCACCCTTCCCTCGTCATCATGCTCTCCATTTATCCCGTAAGCGACTGAAAGAGGCTCGCCCATCGACTCTTTTACAAACACTGCTGTTCCCGAGTAGCCTTTTTTGACCGCGCAGTTGTAATACTCAAAATAACCTTCCGGGTGGAAGTCAGCCTGACCTGCCTGCATCTTTGTCTCCTGCAGACAGAAAAAGTCCGCATCCAGGTCTTTGAATATTTCTTCGAATCCCTTTTTCAGAACGGCCCTGAAGCCGTTGACGTTCCAGCTTACGAATTTCATTTCTTTCTCCGATCTTTTAATCTATTGTGAACGGCACCGCGATCCAGTCCTTATACTTTCCCCTGCCGCAGACTACGGCATATCCGGTCCCGGATTCAGTATTTTTCACAAGCGACAGTAAATAATCCTTGCCTTTACGGAGTTTTTTATCTCCGTATGTCACAGTGATCTCAGGCTTTGCCCTGTGGTATCTCAGCTTATAACTGTCTGCGTCAAATTCCACCTTGCATTCGCCTATCGATGTCTGATCCTTTTTGCCTTTCGCAAAAGTGCTGTAAACTCTTCCCGGTTCAATATACCAGACATCATGATCCACATTCCCTTCAATGCCGCCGACCTTTGCGTCTTCAGCGCACTGCCAGTAGAGATAATTGCCTTTCACATCGCAGGAGCCTCCGTACTGCGCGGCCCATATGACTGCCTCATCATCGAGAAGTGACGAATCCATGTAATTTGTAAGCATGTCGTAATTCGCGTATACCGCGGACTCGTATCCTTCCTCCTCCACCCGGCGGCAGAACGCAAGCACCGCGTCATGGTACATGGATGCGACAGGCATCTCCCCTGCCTCCACTTTCTGTTTCAGCCTGCCTCCGTCATAAAGCTCATAGTCTATGACGAGCGGCATCGTTATATCATAGCGCTTAACAAGCTTAAGCAGAAATTCCGCTTCCTCAACGGCTTCAGCTTCGTTAAGAGCCTGAGAGAAAAAGTACGCTCCGCACATAACGCCCGCCTTATCCGCCTTCTTCATGTTGGTCCTGAAGTCCGCGTCCTCCTTGAGTTCACCGTTCTCGGAGCTTCTGTATCCTGCGCGGATGAAAGCAAAATCAGCTCCGCTCGACTTTACTTTCTTCCACTTTATTTCATCCTGATGCTCGGAAACATCGATGCCGTGCACCACTATACAGTTCTTATAGCGATCCGCGTGGCTCAGGCCCTCATCGCTGAGTTTCGTGCGCGAAATGCCGCCTATATACAGGGCCAGCTTCAGTATGCCCACCAGCACCAGAAGCACCAGCACAGCCGCGGTTATCAGCCGGATGGTGATCATATATGACCGCTTTTCTTTTTTTATGTCCTTTACGTCCCTTTTTACTATCTCTTGCTTTGTTTCTTTATCAGCCAATTGGCACACCTCTAGAATTCGTCCATATGCATGTACGGCATGAGCTCACGCTCGAGCTCAACCCTGTGATGCTTTGTGTAGATGCCAGGAAATCCTCCGGTATGCATGAATATCACGCTGGAGCCCTTTTCGATGCTTCCCTTCTTTGCTCCGTCTACGACAGCCTCGAAAGTCTTGCCTGTGTAACATGGGTCGATGATTATCGCCTCTTTGCGGGCAAGGTAGTACATGACCTCGCGTACTTCATCGACAGCATTGTTGTATGCTCCGTGGATGTAATGCGTCACGATATTGAAGTCGTCAGGCGTTATATCCCAGTTTTCGCTGTATCCGGCAAAAGCCTCACATGCCTTCTTATAGTAATCGCAAAGAGCGTCACGCAGAGCTTTATCATTCGCAGCTTCATCCGCAGCGTCCTCAGCGTACGGCAGAACATTGATGCCCACGAGTCTGAGGGCGGACCCGCACTCTTTCAGACCGATCAGCATCCCGAGGTATGTGCCCATGCTTCCGACTGTAACATAGACAGACGCGTCGCCTATGCCAAGTTCCCTGGCCTGTTCGTCGAGCTCCATCGCGCACTCCACATAGCCGAGCATTCCTATCTCATTGGAGCCTCCCATAGGCACATAATATACATTTTCGCCCTCTTCCGTGTACTTGTCGATGACGGCCTGTCTGCCTGTCTCCATGTCCTTCACGAAATAGACCTGGCAGCCCAGCATTCCGTCCAGAAGCAGGTTTGCGCTTATTTCACCCGGATACTCGTCTGCAGTGACTATTGCGCATTTAAGGCCGAATTTTGCGGCCACAGCAGCAGTCAGCCTGCCGTGGTTGGTCTGGGCTCCGCCTTCAGTAATAAGCATGGTGGCGCCTTTATCCTGAGCATCTTTCAGAAAGTACTCAAGCTTGCGCAGCTTGTTGCCGCCTGTAGCAAGATTTGTAAGGTCATCTCTCTTGCAGTATACATTTACTCCGAGGTCCTCCGACACGTTTCTGAGGTGTTCGAGAGGAGTCGGCAGATGCAGTATCTCAACTTTTTCACGTCCGAACAGCATATATACTCCTTTTCAATGAATCATCTCCGGTCCGACATCTCATTGTAGCATAACGGAGCTCCGGCCGAAATAAATACATTCAGGTACAATGCATTGTGCTACAATAATAATGGTAATCAGAAGATGACCAACCCCTTTTGCTATAAAAAAATTCCAGATAAAGGAGAACGGCTATGGTAAATGAAAAATATTATGGCTACGGCACAGCGCCTAGCATCATCCGCGAACTCTTCGCCTACGGACTGGAGCAGGCAAAGAAACTCGGAAGAGACAAGGTCTACGACTATTCGCTGGGCAATCCGAGCATACCTGCTCCTAAAAAAGTAAACGATACTATCAAGAAACTCGTTGATACAGAAAGTTCCATCCTGCTGCACGGCTATTCAATGGCTCCGGGATTTGAAAGCACAAGAGAAGCCATCGCAGCAAATCTCAGAAAAAGATTCAATACAAACGCACAGGCAAGTGATCTTTTCATGACATGCGGCTGTGCTCCTGCACTTGTTTCCGTAGCATGTGCACTCACTACAAAGAGCGATGACAATTTCGTCGTGATCGCTCCATACTTCCCTGAATACAACGTATTCTTCAAAGCCGGCGGCGGCAAAGTCAGAAGAGTCGACCCTGACATCCCTGATTTCCAGATCAACCTTGATGCTCTTGAAGCAACTATCAATCACGATACAGTTGCTGTAGTCATCAATTCCCCTAACAATCCTTCCGGAGTTGTCTACACAAAAGAAACTCTTGAGAAGATCGCAGCTGTTCTGAAAAGAAAGGCTTTGAAATACGATCATCCTATATATATCATCGCTGATGAGCCGTACAGAGAACTCGTTTACGGGGACGCTGTCGTTACTTTCATACCTGAAGTATATGACAACACCATCGTCTGCTATTCATGGTCAAAGAGCCTCTCCCTTCCTGGTGAACGTGTAGGCTATGTATATGTTCCTGAAAAGTGCTTCAATCACAATGGCGTGCTCAGCGCAGTTGCAGGCGCTGCAAGAGAGATCGGTTCTGTCTGCCCTCCTACACTCATGCAGAGAGTTGTAGAGGAATGTGTCGACTGCATGCCTGACCTCGTAGCATATGACGAGAACAGAAACGACCTGTACAACGGTCTGACCGGGATGGGCTATGAATGCGCAAAGCCTGACGGAGCATTCTATCTGTTCATGAAGGCGCCTAACGGAGACGACATGGCATTCAGCGAAGCTGCAAAACTCGAAGAAAATATCCTGATAGTCCCTGGCACAGGCTTCGGATGTCCGGGATATCTGAGACTTGCATACTGTGTATCCAATGAGACCATCAAGAATTCTATGCCTGGATTCAAGCGTCTGATCGAAAAATACGGCAAATAGCCCGTTCTACCAATATAATATTATCGTAAGAATCCAAAAGGCCTGTGCACTCAAATGCACAGGCCCTTCTTTTTTAAGCTTATTCCGTTGATTATGCAGGTTTTCCCACTGCAGCAAGTATTCCGACTTCAGTCAGGACCTCTCCTACCTTTCTTACGGTCCTGATCTCTATCTTTTCCTTGACTTCATCAGCCACGTCCTTAAGATCGTATTCATTCTCTTCAGGAATGAACACTTTCGTTATACCTGCCCGCTCCGCAGCCATCAGCTTTTCAGGAAGTCCTCCTATTGGTGTTACTGCACCTCTCAGGGCTACTTCACCCGTCATCGCTATATGCGGATCGACCACGCAGCCGGTAACCAGTGATGAAAGCGCGGTGGTCAGTGCTATACCAGCTGAAGGACCATCCTTAGGCACTGCACCTTCAGGCACATGGATGTGCAGATCGTTTTCACTGAACTTCTCAGCTTTATCAGGGAACAGTGTCTTCACAAGGCTTACGGCTATTCTTGCGGATTCCTTCATTACATCACCGAGCTGGCCTGTTATTATGATCTCACCCTTACCCTTGGTAAACATGGTCTCAATATAGAGGATCTCACCGCCCACAGGCGTCCAGGCCAGGCCTGTAACTACTCCGGCCTTCGGTTCAGGAAGGATCTTGCTGTGCTGAACAGGCCTTGCATCTATTTCTTCATCAACCACATCCGCGGTTACCGTGATTTTGCGGTCCGGTTCGCTTGCGACCCTGACTGCCAGAACACGGCAGAGAGTGTCTATGCGCTTTCTCAGTCCGCGCACTCCGGCCTCCATGGTGTAGTCCGAAATGATCTTTCTGAGCGCATCATCAGTCACTTCCATCATCTGCGGATCTATGCCCATGGCTTCCATCGACTTCGGAACAAGATGCTCACGCGCTATGGAAAGCTTCTCTATCGGTGTATACCCGCTGAACTGTATGACCTCCATGCGGTTCAGAAGCGGTTCAGGTATAGTATCCGTCGTGTTGGCAGTGCAGATGAACATCACGTCTGAAAGATCGTAAGGAACGTTCATGTAATGATCCGTGAATGTATTGTTCTGTTCCGGATCCAGCACTTCGAGAAGCGCGCTTGCCGGACTTCCATGATATGATGCTGAAAGCTTGTCGACTTCGTCCAGCACTACCACAGGATTTGACACGCCGCTTTTATGGATGCCGTCCATTATACGGCCCGGCATCGCGCCTATGTAAGTTCTGCGGTGACCGCGAATGTCTGATTCGTCATGGACTCCGCCCAGACTCACTCTCACATATTCACGTCCCAGAGCCCTTGCTATGCTCTTTCCTATGCTGGTCTTGCCCGTTCCGGGAGCTCCGACAAAGAGGAGGATGGACCCGGACTGTTCCTTCTTCAGATTCATTACTGCGATCTGCTGTATGATCCTGTCCTTTACTTTTGTAAGTCCGTAATGATCCTCATCAAGCACCTCACGCGCCTTGTCAAGGTCTATGTGGGAGGCCTCTTCCTTTTTCCATGACAGTCCCGTCACGAAATCAAGGTAGTCATAGAGCATGCCGGTTTCAGCGCTCTGGCTGCCCTCCTGCTTCAGGCGGTTGAGGACTTTTTCAGCCTCCTTCCTTGCAGTATCGTTCATTCCGGATTCCGCGATCTTCTGCTCAAATTTCCGTATGTCAGTCACGTTCTCGGGATGCATCTCATCAAGCTCTTTCTGAAGATGCTCCATCTGGCGCTTTATAGCCTGCTCACGGTACATCCTCTGATGCTCTTCCTGCTGTGATGTCATCGCCTCGTTGGTGATACGCCCTACTTCCATGAAGCCGTAAAGCGCCTCTTCTATCAGTTCAGCCCTTTTTATGCGGCTGTCCTCGGCAAGTATCGCGTATCTTTCTGCATTCGGGATATCCATCCACGGAGACATGACGCAGGCGGCTCTTTCCAGTGAATCGATCTGCCTGAGCCAGTATTCCGCTGAATCCGCCCACTCAAATCCGGATGCAAACCTGCGCATTTCCTCGAGCATGCCGTCAAGCTTCTCCTTCTCAACGCTTCTGCTCATATCGTCTATGTCGTTCCTTCTGGTCATGGTAAGCCTTATGGCATCATCCGCTCCTATCTCGACATTATCTATATCGACACGGTAAGACGTGTGAATTACAACATAGCCCTGATGGTTTATCTCCTTTATTTCTCCGGCTATTCCGATTGGATAGAAACTCTCCGGAGTCAGGTCCCTGTAGCTTTCGTTATCCCTGGCTACTATAAGGACCACTCTCTCGCCCACCGCGAGCCCCTTGTCGCCCGCGTTCCTTCGCACCTGATTTATGTTGAAATATATATTCGCGTCAGGCGCGAGTATCATGTTATATACAGGTACTACTATCATTTTTTCTCCTTTTTGACCCTTTTTTTGTATAAGAATGGCGCATCACAGAGATTTGCGATGCGCCTCGTCTGTAATTTGTATTTCCGGTCAGAATTTCAGCTTGCTGAACCTTTCCTTCTTTGGATAAGCTTCGTGTCCGATCTTTCCGGCCATTTCTTCGATGGCCTTCTTCTCCTTGCGGTTCAGATGTGTCGGGACTTCAACTATGACCTTCACGTACAGATCGCCCTTGCGGCCTGTCCTTACGTTAGGAACGCCCTTTCCCTTAAGTCTGAACGATGACCCGGTCTGTGTTCCCGGCGTAATCGTGTAGCTGTAACTCTCGCCGAAGCCCGGCACCTGCACTTTCCCTCCGAGAGCCGCCACATCGAATGTGATAGGCATGTCGAGGTAAAGGTCGTCGCCTCTCCTCTTGTAAGTGCTGTGCGGTCTTACGTTTACCACGATGTAGAGATCGCCGTCCGGTCCGCCGTTTACTCCCGGCTCGCCCTGGCCTCTTACGGTCACGATGCTGTCCGTATCGACTCCTGCAGGAATGTCAACTTTGATCTTTACAGTCTTGCGGTTGACTCCCGTGCCTCCGCAGTCGGTGCAAGGAGTCTCTATCATCTGCCCTGTGCCTCCGCACTTAGGGCAGGAAGTAATGTTCTGGAATCTTCCGAAAGGCGTATTGCTTACCTGTGATATCTGGCCGCTTCCGCCGCACTGATCGCAGGTCTTCTTGCCCGTACCCGGCTTGGATCCGCTTCCGCCGCAGGTCTTGCACTTGACATTCTTTGTTATCTCGATCTGCTTGCTGCATCCGAAGAGAGCATCTGTAAAGTCGATAGTAATCGTCTTCTGAAGATCTCTGCCTTTCTGAGGACCGCCTCTTCTGGAGCGTCTGCCGGTGCCGCCCATGCCTCCGAACATATCGAATATGTCGTCGAAGTTCATACCGGCTCCGCCGAATCCGCCTCCGAAGTTGCCGAATCCGCCAAATCCGCCGAATCCACCCTGGCCTGCTCCGAAGTTAGGGTCTACGCCCGCAAATCCGAATCTGTCATATTTGTCCTTCTTATCGGGATCTGAGAGAACTTCATAGGCTTCATTGGCTTCCTTGAATTTCTCCTCCGCCTCCTTGTCACCGGGATTTTTGTCAGGGTGATACTTCATGGCGAGCTTATGATAAGCCTTTTTTATCTCAGCTTCTGATGATCCCTTATTGACCCCGAGGACCTCGTAATAATCCCTCTTATCTGCCATATAGGTTAATTACCTTTCATAATTATTCTTCATGAGCTTCAAAAACTCACTCCCGGGAGTGCGGCCTCATCTCATGATCTGCGATGCACCGTACTCCCGTTCACGAGTTCTGAATTTCTTCGGTATCAGTCGTCTACGACCTCGTAGTCAGCATCTACAGTACCGTCGTCAGATGCTGAATTGCCGCCCATGTTGCCAGGGTTGAAGCCTGCGCCGCCCATGTTGTTAGGATCGAAACCGCCCATGTTAGGGTTGAATCCCTGTCCGCCGGCAGCTCCCTGCTGTGCAGCCTGAGCTTCCTGATAGATCCTTGTGGAGATCGGATAGAACGCATTGGTGAGCGCTTCCATCTTTGCCTTCATGTCGTCTACATTGCCTGCGTCGACAGCCTTCTGGAGCTCATCCTTTGCGGCCTCTACTGCTGCCTTCTCGGAATCGGTGACCTTGTCGCCGAGTTCCTTGAGCTGCTTCTCGATCTCGAAGATCATTCCTTCGGACTGGTTCTTTGTCTCAACTGTCTCTTTCTGCTTCTTGTCCTGCTCTGCGAACTGCTCTGCTTCTTTGATCTTAGCGTTGATCTCTTCGTCAGACAGCTTTGTTGAGGAAGTGATCGTGATCTTCTGCTCCTTGCCTGTAGCCATATCCTTGGCGCTTACGTTTACGATACCGTTAGCGTCGATATCGAATGTTACCTCGATCTGAGGGATACCGCGCGGAGCCGGTGCGATTCCGCTGAGCTGGAATCTGCCGAGTGTGATGTTGCCGGCAGCCATTTCTCTTTCACCCTGCATTACGTGGATGTCAACTGCAGTCTGGTTATCTGCTGCTGTTGAGAAGATCTGGCTCTTCTTTGTAGGGATAGTTGTATTTCTCTCGATGAGTTTTGTAGCAACTCCGCCGAGTGTCTCGATGGACAGCGACAGCGGTGTTACGTCGAGGAGCAGGATGTCATTGACTTCTCCTGTGAGTACTCCGGCCTGGATAGCAGCGCCGATGGCTACGCACTCATCAGGGTTGATGCCCTTGAACGGCTCCTTGCCTGTTACGCTTCTTACTGCTTCCTGAACAGCCGGGATCCTTGTGGATCCGCCTACCAGGATGACCTTCTCGAGGTCAGCTGATGTGACGCCTGCGTCCTTCATGGCCTTGTGCATCGGCTCGATGGTTCTGTCCACGAGGTGCTTTGTCAGCTGCTCGAATCTTGCTCTTGTCACATCCATGTCCATATGGAGAGGACCGTTTGCGTTTGCAGCGATGAACGGCAGGTTGACCTTTGTGGTCTGTGCTGTCGAGAGCTCCTTCTTTGCCTTTTCAGCAGCCTCTTTGAGTCTCTGGAGAGCCATCTTGTCCTGTCTGAGGTCGATGCCGTTCTCCTTCTGGAAGCTGTCTGCCAGGAAGTTCATCAGAGCGTTGTCGAAGTCATCTCCGCCGAGGTGTGTATCGCCGTTTGTAGCGAGTACTTCGAATACTCCGTCACCGAGCTCGAGTACGGATACATCGAATGTGCCGCCGCCCAGGTCATAAACCAGGATCTTGTGGCTTCCTGTATCCTTATCGAGTCCGTATGCCAGTGATGCAGCTGTAGGCTCGTTGATGATTCTCTTTACATCGAGACCTGCGATCTTGCCTGCGTCCTTTGTAGCCTGCTTCTGAGCATCGCTGAAGTAAGCAGGAACTGTGATTACAGCTTCTGTGACCTTCTCGCCGAGATATGCTTCTGCGTCAGCTTTCAGCTTCTGCAGGATCATTGCCGAGATGTCCTGAGGAGTGTAATCCTTGCCGCGGAGATTAACTGTGTAGTTCTCGCCCATATGCCTCTTGATCGAAGCTACTGTGCCTTCCGGCTCTGTGATCGCGATTCTCTTTGCTGTCTCTCCGACGAGTCTCTCGCCGCTCTTTGTGAAAGATACTACCGAAGGAGTTGTTCTCATGCCTTCGGAGTTTGTGATAACTGTAGGCTCTCCGCCTTCGAGTACTGCAACGCAGCTGTTGGTGGTGCCCAGATCGATTCCTATAACTTTGCTCATTGTATTTCCTCCTCTAAATGAATAGATTTATTAACTCTTTTTATTAACCGCTACCATTGATGGCCTGATCACTTTGTCCTTGAGCTTGTAGCCCTTTTGCAGGACATTCGTGACGGTGCCGTCTTCTTTATCTTCAAGGCTCTCTGTCATAACGGCGTTGTGTACATTCGGGTCGAACGTCTCGTCCATCGCCTTGATCTCTTCGAGCCCTGCGTTCTCGAGAGCTTTTTTCAGCTGTTCGAATATCAGCTGCATGCCTTTCGCATAGGCTTCAAGATCGCCGCCTTCTGTATCGAGCGCTCTTTCAAAATTGTCGAGCACCGGCAGAAGATCTCCGACTATCTTTTCATTTGCGTATGCGTGGATATCCGATTTTTCTCTGGCGACTCTCCTCTTGAAGTTCTGGAACTCGGCCATCAGCCTCATGTAGCGCTCGGATTCAGCTTCCTCAGCCTTCTTCGCTTCTTCTTCGGCCTTCTTTGCCTCGTCTTCCATTGACGCTTCTTCTTTTTCTGCTTCCTCAGCAGTCTCGCCTTCAGCCTTCTCTTCGGCCTCTTCAGCTTTTACTTCTTCAGCTTCATCCGCTCCTTCTTCGATCGGGATCTGCTTCTTCTTGTCTTCTGACATCAGTAATGTTTCCTTTCATGCGGTTATTTGTTGCCTATTTCTTCTGCTCCTTGTCGCCGGCGTTTCCGTCACCGGTGCTTCCCGGAAGCCTGAAGCTCTCACTGAGGTTGTTAGTGAGATATTCCATGATTGACGTTATCTCGTCATATTTCATTCTTGTCGGTCCTATGACTCCGATCTTGCCGACGAGCTTGCCGTCCACATGGTATGTCGCTGTGATCAGCGTGCAGTCTTTCATGGTGTCGTTCTCTTCACCTATGGTGACCACGACTCCGTCATCCCTTGCAAGCATCTTCTGCGTGAACCAGTCCTTGCGGGCGAAGAGTTCCATGAAGTCTCTTGCGCGGTCTATGCTGGTGTACTCAGGCAGATTGAAAATGTTAGTCATGCCCTCCATATACAGATTGACGTTCAGCATGTCTTCGAGCGTTCTTATGAAGCTCGGCATCACGCTGCCCCTGAGCGCGCTCAGGGCTTCTATGTCTGATCCGACATCGTGGATGATCTCGCCTTTGAGAACATCATCGAGTGTGCGGCCTTTATAGCTTACAGTCATATTTTTGCTGAGAAGATCAAGAGCTTCCTGAGTATACGGCACAGTCAGTCTCAGTGTCGTATTTGTTACCTGTCCGCCCTCGCTGACTATCATGAGTATGAGTGTGCGTTCATCTACAGGCAGAAGCCTTATGAAACTGATAGTCTCCTCATTTGTTGCCGGTGTCATCGCGAACGATGCAAGATGTGTGATCTCTGAGAGAAGCTCCGCCGCATGTCTGATGGTCCTGTCGAACTCGTCCCTGCTCGCGGACAGTCTGTCATTGATCATGCGCTTGTCCTTGGCACTGAGATTCTTCTTTTTCATCAGATCGTTTACATACAGCCTGTATGCCTTATCTGATGGAACTCTGCCGGCCGATGTGTGAGGATGAGTCAGATAACCCATTTCCTCCAGATCGGACATCTCGTTTCGTATGGTCGCAGGGCTGACACCAAGGTCATATTTCTTTGCGATCGATCTGGAACCGACCGGCTCGGCGTTCTCTACATAATCTGTTATGATCGCCTGCAGTATCTGTAATTGTCTTTCGCTCAGATCCATGTCCTTCCTCCCTGAATTTGTTTTTATTTTGTTAGCACTCATCAAACGAGAGTGCTAATTGCTATGCATAATATACTCGCACAAAACACAGTTGTCAATAGGTTTTCGACACTTTTTTATCAATAAAAAAAGCGCCCGCAGGCGCTGAATTCTATTACGGCTGGCCGAGTATGTTGCTCATGAAATACGGGAGCTGTTTTCTCCACCAAGGCCAGTCATGATTTACATCATAGCCCCAGTAATCAGCCCAGTGAGGGATTCCCTTCCCTTCGAAAGCCTCATGCAGTTTCTGCAGGTCTACCCTCATCTCATCTTCCCATGCACCCTGTCCGCAGCAGAAGATAATGCTGCTCTGCCTGTAGAGATCCATCCACGGATGATGCTCAGGCATGTTAGGAATGAATTCGATTGGAGAATTCGCATATGTAAGATCGTCCTTATAGCCATGGAAGAAGTAGTTGGTATCATAGAGACCGCTCATGGAGATGACTCCTCCGAAAAGATCCGGACGGCGGCAGAAGAAATTCATTGCGTGAGTAGCACCCATGCTGCAGCCGGTTGTGATAGCGCGCTCGTCTCCCAAATACTGAGGCACGAGCTCATCACATACATACCTGAACCATCTTTCCTGAAGTTCAAGCCTTTCGCGTTCATTACGGCCCTCTGCAGACCATGTTTCTTCATCTATACTGTCAACACAGAGCACTCTGAGCTTGCCCGCCTCGATCCACGGCGCGATGGTATCGATCATACCGAAGTTACGGAAGTCATATGTGTGACCGTTCTGCGGTCCGAAAGCGACGCAGAGTCTGCCGCTGTCTCCGAAGACCGCGTGCTCCATTTCCCTGTCCATTATCCAGCTGTATTCTCTCTTGTAGTAATCGTTCATTAATATTCCCCTTTATCTTTTAATTGTTTCCTCTTATATATTTACGCGCGTTCAGTTACGAAGTTATTGAATTCCTCAACCTCTTCGAATGTCTTGAATACCGCGGTATAAAACTGATTTCCCATAGCTCCGGACAGCACGTCAGGCATGCGCTCGCACATCTTCATGCAGTGTCCGTATTTCTGCAGCACCTCTTCATGGCTGTGCTTATACTGATGGATATCCTTTCTGGATGCATAAGCGCAGTACTGGTCTCCTCCGATGTCAGGCAGACGGCGCTCATTGTAAGCTACCATCTCAGCCCAGATCTCATATACGTCTGCGTTGTGAGCAAAATTCATCATGTCAGGCGTATATCCGCCGGCAGGTCTCATGTTGACTTCAAGGCCTACAAAGTCTCCGACTTCGCCGAGGTTCTTTCTTGCCTGAGTAAGGCGGAAGAATTCGAAGTGGACGAATCTGCTTCTTACCTTGAACGCTTTTATCGTAGCGCGTCCGTAGTCGCGGAGCTGAGCAGGAACCTCAGGCGTCGTGTAATAAATAAGCTCGAGGCCTTTGTTTACAAGATCCGCTATCGATGGCGGGAACCAGTTGGAGCTCTCGAAGAGCACCTCTCCCTGCGCGTTCACGATCGCGTCGTATGAATAAATGTATCCGTACACGAATTCTTCCATTACATACGGATGCTCCGGAAGATTGTTGTAGAACCACTCGAGATCAGCATCGCTTTCAAGCTTCCAGGTATCTGCCGCGCCAACCCCGATGTCAGGCTTTACGATGACCGGAAATCCTCCGATCTCATCCAGGAATTCACGCGCTGCTTCTATAGTGGTCACCTTGTGGTTGCGCGCGGTAGGAACGCCGGCCTCCTTGTAGAAAGGCTTCATCGCAGATTTGCTCTTCCACATTGCGAGCTCCTCAGGCTGTACTCCTGATCCTATATTGAAATCCTTTCTGAGCTTTGCGTCCTGCTCGAGCCAGTATTCGGTGTTGGATTCGAGCCAGTCTATCTTGCCGTGCTTAAACGCGAGATATGCGACCGCGCGGTACATCTGGTCGTAATCCTCCATGTTGTCGACTTTGTAGTATTCAGTCAAAGCTGCCTTGAGAGGCTCTTCGAGCGCGTCATAAGGACAGTCTCCAATTCCCAGTACATTAATGCCGTTCCGTTTCAGTCTGTCACAGAACTGCCAGTAAGTGTGCGGAAAATTCGGTGATACAAAGATGAAATTCATTGTTCCCCTTCCCTTTCTTTATTTATCTCTCCGGCCGGCGATATAATACGGCACTGCCACGAACAGCGCTCCGCCGGCAATATTGCCTAAAGTAACTATTGCAAGATTATATATGAAGCCTCCTGCGGTGACAGCCTCATGGACCGGCTGCAAAAGCGCTACTGTGAACAGCGTCATGTTAGCGATACTGTGCTCGAATCCCGTCGTAATAAACGCGAAAAGGCACCAGAATATCATGATGAGCTTACCTGCGTCGGATGTCGCCCTGCCTGCACACCAGACTGCGAGACATACAAGGAAGTTGCACAGTATGCCTCTGGCGAAGAGCGCAACTGCTCCTGCTCCCATCTTTGCGCCTGCCGCGGATACAATGAATTCAGCTACAGGGCCTGTGCAAAGACCCGTCAGATGATATATCGCCCCGAGAAGCATTCCTCCGGCGAGGTTGCCCACCCAGCATACGCACCACAGTTTGAGAGCATCCTTCCACGTAACCTTTTTATCGAGCAGTCCTGCCGCCATGGCAAGGTTGTTGCCCGTGAAGAGTTCCGCTCCGGCCATTACCACGAGGCTCAGGGCAACTCCGAAAGTGAGGCCCATCACTATCCTCGCGTAAGGGAGCCCTGTCAGCAGCCCCCCTGACGTGAACGCCAGAAGAACACCTATCCCTATATATGCTCCGGCCAGCATCGATACAACGAAGTATGCCAGCGGATCCTTATACATGAAAGCGACCTTCGCGGCGGCGCCGTCTGAAGTCCTGGTATAGTCGTTTCTGAACATTTTTCAACCTTCTTGTTAGTATATGCCGTTTATTATACCCGTATTTGTGCATTTTCACAATAAAAAAGGACAGGACTGTCCTTAACAGGATAATAAGATCATTCACGGATACTGAAAGGAGCCTGCGCGACATTGACGTCACGAGGCCCCTTTTTTAGTTTAACTTATTTTACCGTTACCTGAATGGTTTTGACCTTTGATCCCCTCAGACATCCTTTCACTTTTGATTTCTTCAGCAGTTTTGTCTTTACGATTACCTTTGTAGCCGGTGAACCTTTTAAAGCATTCTTCATAATGACCTTAACATTTTTGCCAATTGTGACATTACGAATTTTCTTGCCTGTAAATGCATTTGAACCGATAGCAGTAATAGTTTAATCATCCACTTATTATATTGTAATAGTATAATGGACAGATGCACCCGGTCTCCATAAGAAGGTCTTCGGCCTTGTGCAGGAGCTTGTTGCGGGTCACTGCATTTTTCTCTTTACCAATATATGTAATCAGCTTTTTATATGTTTGTTTCCATGTACCGCTCAGGTTTTTATACTTTCCTATGCCTTTGAGCTTCACTTTGTATACTGCTGAAGAGGCGTGTTTGCCGGTTCCCAGACGGCAGTAGTTATCAGCGTTGCCAGCTACATATGATTCAAGGAAGTTGTTTGCATCGTTGACATCAGCGACCCATCCATAGCGTGCAAAAGTGAAGTTTCCTTTGCCCAGCACAGTCAGAAAATCATTCCACTCATAGCCGATAACATTCATCTTGATACCAACTGCTTTCAGCTTTGACTGCATATACTCAGCAATCTCCCTGTGCGCATCGTCTTCAACATTGTAGATATAATCTATCTCAGGAAAGTCTGTGACCATTCCGTCTGAAACAGTATAGTATTTTTCTAATATTTTCATAGCAGAAGCCTTTTGTGAGCTTGCAGGATAATAGCCTGCGTTTTTCGGGCCTGCATGCTTATAGAACTGGCTGCCGTCTGGTTCCGTAATGCCCTTAGCCACACAGGTCGAAGCAGGCTTCACTCCAGCGCCAACTATATTTTTCGCTATATAGGACCTGTCAAACAGCAGATTGATCGCATAGCGGACTTCAGCCGCTTCCTTTTCAGACAGTTGCTTACCTGAAGGAGAAAGATCACTGTTGACATTCCACAGGCAATAATAAGTCCCGATTCTATCGTATACAGAAACCTTGCATTTCAGTTTTTTCCCTGCAACCCTTGCTGTTATTGTCGCCTTTCCAGGCTTCAACGCTTTGATTTTGCCTTTGGAAGAAACCTTGACTACCTTTTTGTTTGAAGATGTCCAGGTCACTTTTTTAGAAGTGCCGGTGACCTTCAGGGTCTGTGCTTCACCCACGCAGCATGTCATTTTTGTTTTGCTGATTTTTATCTTGGATGCAGCAAACGCATTCTCTGTAACAGCCGGATTGGCAAATACGAAGACAGCAGTGAGCAAAATACATAAAACTGCTTTTATATGATGCTTCATTTTCATAAACAACCTCCCGGAAACCGTGTATGTACATATTCATGCTTATTGTAAATAATTCTATTCTTAGAATTATATGGAGTCAATAATGCACTCCGTACAGCTGACAGTGTTCCGGGAAATAAAAAAAGGGTTCAGTTCTCAATGATTTGAAGCTCTGAACCCTCTGTTACGTGGTGGCCCATATTGGACTTGAACCAATGACCTACAGGTTGTCACCCTGTCGCTCTCCCAACTGAGCTAATGGACCGCGTCGCTGTTCCCTATTCTATCGGAGGAGCCATGCCTCCGGAGATCAATATTTTCGTCCTTACGGCAAAGCCGCTACACTCAACGAAAATATTATAGCGAAGAACAGTTGCGATTTCCACCCCTTTTTTTACTATTCTGAAAGAGCCCTTTTGGCCAGCTTGTCAGCCAGTTCATTATATTTGTTGCCGGCATGTGCCTTTACTTTAACAAATCTGATGTCAATACTCTTTCTGGCCTCTTCGACAAAGTCCCTGTATCCCTGTGTGAGCTGGTTGTTTGCCTTCCATCGTCTGTCTGCCCATGCTCCGATGCCCTCGTAGTCATGGTATATCTCAATCGCTTTGATGCCGCCTGCCATGCAATGGTCTATCGCAAGCTTTGCTCCCATGATTTCCCCGGCGATATTCCTCTGCTGAGCAGCTTCCCCGTCATCGAAAGCCGCATTCAGCTCGGTCGTCTCACTGCTGCCGTCCGCATCAGTCTCTACTATCACTACTCCGCAGGAGAATCTGCCGCTCGTGCTGTCGTAACTACCGTCGACATATGCCCTTACGCCCTCCGGGAAATTTTCTTTGCCTTCCTTTGCTCCATCCGTCAGTCCCAGATAAACCATCGCATCTGCAGGATCTGCAAAACTCTTATACTCTGCGCCTGCGAATCCATCCACCTGCGCCTTGCAGTCGTCCCAGTTCATAAACAGACCCGTCGTTCTGCCATTTCTTACCGCATATACCTTCTTAGCCTTAGCCATTTCCGCGTCCTCTCTGCCGTCTTCTTTCTTTACAGTCTTGTGGCCAGTTTCAGGATTTTCATCAAACTTCTTCAGGAAAGTCTTCCTGTGTATAGGGGTCTTTCCTAAAGTCCTCAAGCCTTCGTAGTGCTTCGCGGTACCGTAGCCCTTGTTACCTGCAAAGTCATAGCCCGGATAGACGTTTTCCATCTCTGTCATGAAAGAGTCCCTTGCGACCTTGGCAACTATTGACGCTGCAGCTATACACAGGCACTTTTCATCACCCTTGATGATCGACTCACTTGGCATCCCTGCATCAAGTTTTACGGCATCGATGAGAAGCATGTCCTGAGCGTGTGTTTCGCCTTCAGCAGCAAGAAGACCGCGTTCAGCGAGCATGTTCCTTACTGCTGTTATAGCCCTTTTCATGGCTGTCTTTGTAGCCTCAAGGATATTGAGCTCGTCTATCTCGTTATTGTCCGCAACGCCTATGCCCCAGGCAACAGCTTTCTCCTTTATTACATAGGAAAGTTCCTCACGCTTCTTTGCCGACAGCTTTTTGGAATCGTTGATGCCTAAAACATCAAAGTCTTCCGGAAGAATGACACAGGCAGCATAAACCGGCCCGGCAAGAGGTCCCCTTCCGACCTCATCGATCCCGGCGATATACCTGTAGCCCTGAGCCCTGAGTTCATCCTCATGGGCTTTCATCTCAGCCAGCTTTGCTATGTCTCTTTCCAGTCTTTCCTGCTTCGTCATATCTGATTATGTAAAGCGCTCTTTACATCGGTGTAATGTAAAGTATTCTTTACCGTAAAGTTTACTTTACTTTTTCAATAGTGATCCTTCCTATCTTACCGCCCCTGAATTCATCTAGCACGGTGCGTCCGGTCCTCTCGTAGTCTATCCTTCCGCCCGACATTATGAATCCGCGCTTTCTCGCGATATTATCCATGTTCTCTATCGTCTCTTCCGAGATCTCATCGAGCTTATATCTCTCCATAAGGAGATCCGGATAATTCTCTCCCAGCACCCTGATAAGTTCAAAACCGAGATCCTGCACGCCGAGGATGTCGTCCTTTATGCTCCCACAGAAAGCAAGATTGAGTCCCACATTCGGATCTTCAAACTTAGGCCATAGTATTCCCGGAGTATCCAGGAGCTGCATCCCGTTCGACAGAGTCAGCCACTGCTTGCCCTTCGTTACACCCGGCTTGTCGCCAGTCTGGGCGGATCTTTTTCCTGTAAGGCGGTTGATAAGCGATGACTTTCCTACATTTGGGACTCCGACTATCATGATACGGAGCGGTCTCTTCACGGACCTTTCTTCGTTTCTTCTCTTCTGTTCTGCCTCAAGGGCTTTCAGCAGTTTCTTTATATTCTCTCCCGACTGGAGATTGAGCGCCATGACGCGGCGCACTCCCTTGCCGCCCGAGAACTTCTCAGCCCATGCTTCGGTCTCTGATGAGTCCGCAAGATCTGCCTTTCCCAGCACTATGATGCGGGGCTTGCCCGATATAAGCTCATCTATGATGGGATTCCGGCTGGACACAGGAATACGGCTGTCGACTATCTCTATCACGATGTCCACAGCTTTCAGATTGTCCTGTATAAGCTCCCGTGTTTTTTTCATATGGCCGGGATACCAGTTAATATTGTCAATCATAGTTTTCTGATAATTTGCAGCCGAGCACTTTCTCAGCTGCACATTACATAAAAGTAAAATGCATACCCTTGACAAGGTCTCAGGTATGCATGGTGATCACTATTCAGCGCTTCTGATTCTGGCTGCTTTACCGGTTCTCTGACGCATGTAGTTGAGTTTAGCTCTTCTGACTCTTCCTCTTCTGACTACCTCGATCTTCTCGATCTTTGGCGAGTGCAGCGGGAATGTCTTCTCAACGCCGATTCCGTTTGACAGCTTTCTTACTGTAAATGTCTCGTTAACGCCGCCGTGCTGTCTCTTGAGTACATAGCCTTCGAAGACCTGGATTCTTTCTCTCTGACCCTCGATGATCTTTACGTGCACTCTGAGAGTGTCGCCGACCTTAAACTCAGGAATGTCATCCTTTTTGTAATCCATTGTGATCTGATCTAAAATATTCACGTTATTCTCTCCTTCCTCTCAAGACGTTCTTGGAGCCACCGACCTATTGCCGTCTCCAGAGGACCGCCCGTAATAACTTTGGCTGCCGGTAAGCCGACAGCCACAATAGAATACTACAAGAAAGCTGGCATTGCAAGCCTTTTTTTAATTTATACCGCGTTTTACATATTTAGGCGCGCGGATGGCAGCTTCTGAATACTTCTCTTACGCGGATGTCGATCACCGACAGATAAGCGATTCCGACAGACATGTCTTCAAATCCCATAAGCTCCTGTAATGTTCTGAGATCACCGCCGTTCTGCAGAATGTGGACAGCAAAACTGTCACGGAGTATCTGCGGTGTCATGCGCGTTTCAACGCCCATCATCTGACCGTAATCCTTGAGTATCTTCCATATTCCCTGTCTGGTAAGAGGCTCACCTCTGAAGTTCACGAATATGAAGTCATCGTCACCGTGTTCCCTGCCCCTTATAACATCATAAGACTTTTCTATGTATGCCTTCATCGCAGCCGAAGCATAGCTTCCAAGCGGAACTATCCTGCTTTCGTCGTTAACATCCCTCAGCGTAACAAAATTCATCCTCAGATTGATATCGCTGAATCTCAGTCTGACCACCTCCGTGACTCTTGCTCCTGTACCATACATGAACTCCAGGAGAGCCTTGTCACGAAGTCCCTTGGCATCATCGCCCGGGAGATCCATCAGTCTCGCTGCCTCTTCGATCGTCAGATAATCTATCTGACGTTTGTCAGTCTTTATTGCCTTGATTCTGGTAAAAGGATTATCGCTGATCACGCCCTTTGTGATCAGATATTCGTAGTACATCCTGAGCGCTGAGACCTTGCGGTTGATTGTAGGTTTCGATTTGTTTTCATTGCTGAGCTGAAGTACGTAAGCAATGGCATCATTGTCAGTGCACTTTTCGAGACTGTCTGTCCCCCTGCCGGCAAGATACTTCTCAAACGCTGTAAGATCCCTTTCATAAGCTATAAGCGTGTTCGCAGCTTTTCGCTTTTCGTTCTTCATGTACTCTATGAATCCGCGCATCTCCTGTCCCTCCTATATCTCTCCGGCCTGCCTGGCGAAAAGCAGACCTATAATCGTCTTGGCGTCTTTTATCTCGTTCCTCATGATCATGTCGATAAGTTCATCCGGTTCGAATTCAAGAAGCTCTATGCACTCGCTGTCATCCCACTCCGTTTCCCCGGGCGTGAGATCCCTGCAGATGAAAATATGCAGAGTTTCATTGGAATACCCGCAGGTCGGATAAAAGGTAAGCATGTGTCTGATGGATCCGGCGGAATAACCGGTCTCCTCCCGCAGCTCTCTCGCTGCCGTCACCTCAGGAATTTCGCCTGGATCGGTCCTTCCGGCAGGAAGCTCAAGCAGAGCGCACTCGAAAGCCTTCCTGTACTGGCGTTCCATAAGAACTTTACCATTGTTGGTTATTGCCACCAGCAGAGAGCCCCCGATATGTTCTACAATATCCCTTACTTCCTCGCCGTTTACAGTCCTGACCCTGTGTTTGCGTATATTGAAAACGGGTCCTTCATACACTATTTTGCTGTCTATTGTCTTTTCTTCGAAGATCATGATGCACCTTTACGATAATCATATATTCTATATTTATTGTAGCACCCCGGGCTCATATCAAAAATAGGTTTTTTGCCAATTCCCAAATTAATACCTGTCTCCATTTACGCCATGTGTTCTCGTGAGCCATATCGCTGTACGGCACATTATAAGTTATGCAGTCTAGTGTTCCCTGCCTGTATTCTTCAGGTATCCTGATCAGCGCCTGTCTTATACAGTTCAGATTCCATTTTGCCTTGTCAAGCACGTCAGGATCCCTTATAACCTCTTCATCATCTACAAAGAAAACCAGCTCATCCTTCCTCGTGGCATAATTGCTGACTGCCTCCAGCTTTCTCAGTCTGTCCATATCCTTAATCAGCCAGATGCACTGATAATAGACTGCCTTTGGTACGCTGTATTCATTCTTTCTCATATTCCGCCTCCTTTATTCAGAATTATCTGCAAACATTTTAGTCGCATGTTCAGTACGGTTTATGGCGATTCTGTGAGGAGGTCATTTAATGCCGGAATAAGGTCATTTTCTGTAGGATCCCGTGTTTTTTGCATGAAAAAAGACGCCTGTCGGCGTCCCTGTTCATCCTTATGGCCTGTGGAAGATATCGTAGTTTCTGTTCTCTCTTGAATGGAAATCTGTCCCGCGGGTGATCATCAGTCCGTGCTCCTTTGCGTACGCAACCAGCAGTTCCGACTGCTCCGGACTGGCCGATGGATGGAAGCATTCAATGCCATCGATCCCGTACTCAATCATTCTGTCCATGATCCGGTACATCCGCGGCTTAAACTCTTCAAAACTTTCACTCCTGCGTCGCTGCTCCATCGGATGAGCCATAACAGCGAGTCCTCCGGCTTTATGTATAACCTCAACGACCTTCCGGGTCGACAGTGTGACCTTCTTTATGGCTTTGAGATCAGGCTCCCTGAAGATCGTATCAAATGCTTCCTTTACATCTTTTACGACTCCCTTCTGCACAAGAACTGTTGCAAAAGTCGGCTTGCCCACATAGCGGCCGTTGTTTACTGCCCAGACTTCTTCGGGCTTTATTCCATATCCTCTTTTGTTGAGACACTCCCTGAATCTTTCGTTACGGTCTCTTCTTTCCTCGAGCACATATATAAGAGTGTCCATAAGCTCTTCATCCTGAGGGTCAAATCCATACCCAAGTATATGGAGGTCCTTGCCCAGTACGTCCTCTGAGTCAAATTCAATTCCATATATAAACTGCAGCCCAAGAGACTCCGCGTACGGCGCTCCGGTCACAGAGCCTCCCATACCGTCATGATCAGTGATAGCAAGCAGTTCATACCCTTCTGCCACACGCATATCGATCAGTTCCTGCGGTGTCATTTCGCCATCGGAATAGCGCGTGTGCATGTGAAGATCCTTTTTCAGGTCCGACTCTATGAGAGCCCGCATATCATCCTTATTGAATTCTTCTGATATCTTACAGTGAGTCAACGTCGTCCTCTTCAAGATATGAAATATATGGCAGATCCCTGTACTTCTGGTCGAAGTCCAGTCCGTAGCCAATCACGAAGAGATCATCGATCTCGAAGCCTACGTAATCAGCATGGAAATCATTGGTCCTGCGCGCTTCCTTGTTGAGCATCGTGCAGACCTTTACACATTTAGGTCCTCTCTCTTCAAGCTTTCCGAGCACATACTTCAGCGTGTTTCCCGTATCAACTATGTCTTCCACAACGATTATGTTGGCGTTGTACATGTTGATCTCAGGATCGAACTTGATCTTTACCACTCCCGAGCTCGTCTTGGAAGCGCCGTAGCTGCTTGCGGAGATGAAGTCGAGCTTGGTTTTGACCGTGAGATTCTTCATGATGTCTCCGATCCAGAGGATCGAGCCCTTCAGCGTGCAGAGCAGAATTACTTCCTCGCCCTCAAAGTCCTTATCGATCTGAGCAGCTATCTCCTTAGCTCTCTTTGCGATCTGTTCCTCAGTGTAAAGAATCTTTCCGAATTTCTGGTTTGCCATTTTGCCTCCTTGTTCTCCTAAAGCAGAG
This sequence comes from uncultured Eubacteriales bacterium, assembly GCA_902779185.1. GTDB lineage: Bacteria > Bacillota > Clostridia > Peptostreptococcales > Anaerovoracaceae > Crickella. The sequence goes on along the minus strand of CACZAM010000010.1, from coordinate 20,948 downwards.
AAGTAATCACTTCGAGCAGTTCTTCGTCACCAGTCCTTTTAAGTGCCGATACCGGTATGACCTTGTCCTCCCTGCCCATCCCGAGCGTCTGTCTTATCGTTTTTATACATGCCGCCTTCTGGTTGTTTCCGACCTTATCAGCCTTTGTAGCGACGACTATGCCGTCAAGTCCATAGTATTTGAGATAATCATACATCTGCACGTCCTGGGCGCTCGGCTTATGTCTTATGTCTACAAGCTGCACCACCTTGAGAAGATTGCTTCTGTTTTCGAGGTAGCCTTCTATCATGGCTCCCCACTTCTCACTCTCAGATCTGCTTACCTTAGCGAAACCATATCCGGGCAGATCAACTATCCTGAACAGATCATCACATCTGTAGAAATTGATGGTCCTTGTTTTTCCCGGGCTTCCGGAGACTCGAGCAAGTGACTTTCTGCCTGTGATGAGGTTCAGCAGTGATGATTTCCCGACATTCGATCTCCCCGCGAATGCGATCTCGGGAATGTCTTCAGGCGGGTATTGAGACGCCTTTACAGCGACGGCTTCGAGTTCGGCTTTGTTTATCTTCATGTCCTTATTGTATCACTAACGGTATTACCTCTTCGAAGTCGGATACCGGTATGAATTCGACCTCTTTGCGGACCGATGCAGGGATCTCTTCGAGATCAGGCTCATTTTCCTTAGGGATGATGATCCTGCGTATGCCCTGTCTGTACGCGGCAAGGGATTTCTCCTTGAGGCCGCCTATTCTGAGCACCTTGCCTCTGAGAGTTATCTCGCCTGTCATCGCTATGGTCTTATCAGCCTTGCGGTCTGTAAGGAGCGAGAACAGCGCGCTGCACATCGTTATGCCTGCCGAAGGGCCGTCCTTAGGAGTAGCTCCTTCCGGTATATGTATCTGGATGTCGTAATCCTTGAAAATATCCTTGCCGATCCTGTATTTGCCTGAGATCGACTTGATGTAGCCAAGAGCGGTCGTTGCGGATTCTCTCATCACATCGCCCATCTGGCCGGTCAGGATAAGCTTTCCGCTTCCGGGCATCTTTACTGTTTCTATCGTAAGAGTGACTCCTCCGACAGCAGTCCATGCCATGCCAGTTGTTACTCCGACTTCAGGCTCGAGCGATCCGATGTCATCTATGAATATCCTCTTTCCGAGGTATGATCTTAAATTTCTCGGCGTAACGTTGTTTTTCTTCTGCTTGCCGCTGACGATGTTGCGGGCTGCCTTTCGGCACGCGTTTCCGATTTCTCTTTCGAGGTTTCTGACGCCTGCCTCACGGGTATAATACTCGATTATGTCGCGGATGGCAGCACTTGTGATGCTGAACTGGGTCTTCTTAAGCCCGTTCTCTTTCATCTTCTTCGGTACAAGATATCCTGTCGCGATGTGTACCTTCTCCTCTTCAGTATAACTGGTAAGCTCAATGACTTCCATTCTGTCCAGAAGCGGCGCCGGTATCGTTGAAGTGGTGTTGGCAGTAGTGATGAACATGACATCCGAGAGATCGAACGGTATCTCAAGGTAGTGATCCGTGAAAGTATTATTCTGCTCAGGATCGAGCACCTCGAGAAGAGCTGATGCCGGGTCTCCCCTGAAATCGCTTCCGATCTTGTCCACCTCATCAAAGAGGAACAGCGGATTGTTTGTGCCGCTCTCGCTGATGCCGTTTATGACCCTGCCCGGAATAGCGCCGATATATGTGCGCCTGTGTCCTCTTATCTCTGCTTCATCCCTGACTCCGCCCAGTGACATTCTTACAAACTCCCTGTTTGTAGCCCTGGCGATGGATTTCGCTATGGAGGTCTTTCCGACTCCCGGCGGACCTACCAGACAGATGATAGGGCCCTTGTTGTTCTTTGTAAGATGCTGCACCGCAAGGCACTCGAGGATCCTCTCTTTTACCTTCTCAAGTCCGTAATGATCTTCGTTGAGTATCTTCTCGGCCTTGTTGATATTGCGATTGATCTTGTTAGCCTTATGCCATGGAAGATCAAGAATGGTCTCGATGTATGTACGCGACACGTTTGCGTCAGGACTCATAGGACTCATCTTGGTGAACTTGTCGATCTCCTTGCGCACCTTTGTGTCAGTCTTTTCATCAAGTTTGAGCTCATCGAGCTTTTCCTTCCACTGACGGGCCTCGTCATCGGTGTCCTCGTCTTCGCCGAGCTCCTCCTTTATGACCTGAAGCTGCTCTCTGAGATAATACTCCCTCTGACCGCGGTTCATGTTCTTGACCACGCGGTTATTAATTCTCTTGGCGATCGAAAGAATGTTGTTTTCCTTACCGATAATATCGACCAGATGGCCTACTCTCAGTTTGACCGAATCGATTTCCAGCAGCGTCTGCTTGATGTCAAATGAAACATCTATCTCGTTTGCTATGAGACTGCAGAGGAGCGACGGATCATCAATGTCATCTATCAGGGTCCGTCCGGCAGATTCACCCTGCCCTGTCAGCTCAAGGTACTTCATGTACAGCTGACGGAGTACCCTGATATTCGCCTGCATGCTTATATCTTCAGTATCGTTGTCGTAATCTTCAGCAGGTGTGTAGTCGCACATCAGAAGATCTCCGGCTTCATAAATGTCTTCGATCCTGACTCTCTGCTCCACTACAACAAGAATGCGGACATAATCCTCATTCTTCTTTACCACCTGTCTCACACGGATTATCACGCCCGTCATGTAGCAGTCGTCCATTTTCGGCGCGCTCACCGACGGATCCCTCTGTGATGACACGACAATATATTTGTCGCCGTTCATCGCTAGATCAACGGCGGCAAGTGACTTGTCTCTTCCAATATCGAATCCCACTATTGTTCCCGGGAAGAATGTCTGTCCTCTAAGCGGGATATACGGGACTCTCTTTATGCTTTCCATTCCGCCCATTATGCTTCCTTTTCCATAAACTGTTTACTGTCTTTAGCCTCACCTTTGAGGATAAGCACAGGATCTGCCTCGCCATTGACGACGTCAGCGGTAATGATGCACTTTTCTACTTCCGGTCTGGAAGGCAGTTCGTACATGATGTCAGTCATCATTTTCTCAAAAATGCCTCTCAGCCCCCTTGCTCCGGTATTGAGCGCCAATGCCTTACCGGCTATGGCGTGCACGGCATCTTCCTCAACAATAAGATCAACATCGTCCATAGCGAACAGGGTCTGATACTGCTTGACAAGAGAGTTCTTCGGCTCAGTGATTATCCTCACCAGAGCCTCCTCACTGAGTTCGCTCAGTGCTACCGTAACAGGCAGCCTTCCGATGAGTTCAGGAATAAGCCCGAACTTCAGGAGATCCTCAGGCTGGGCATTCAGAAGAATATCAGCCTCATTGAGATCTACTTTCTTTTCTTCCTTGTTGAAGCCTATGACCTTGTTTCCGAGTCTCACCTTGATTATCTTGTCGAGTCCGGTAAATGCTCCTCCGCATATGAAAAGAACGTCCTTGGTGTCGAAGTGTATGAACTCCTGATTAGGATGTTTTCTCCCTCCCTGTGGAGGAACGTTGGCTACTGTTCCCTCTATGATCTTCAGGAGAGCCTGCTGTACACCCTCTCCGCTCACGTCTCTGGTGATGGAGGTGTTCTCGGATTTGCGTGCGATTTTGTCGATCTCGTCTACATATATGATTCCCCTCTGCGCTCTCTCGAGGTCGCCGTCTGCAGCCTGATAGAGTCTCAGGAGTATGTTTTCTACGTCTTCGCCTACATATCCGGCTTCAGTCAGAGAAGTGGCGTCGACTATTGCAAAAGGCACATCAAGAATGCGCGCCAGTGTCTGCGCGAGCAAAGTCTTGCCGCAGCCCGTAGGCCCCAGCATGAGGATGTTGCTCTTCTGGAGCTCCACCTTGTCTGCGTCGCTGTTTTTATATCTGTCGAGATGTCTGATCCTCTTATAGTGATTATAAACCGCTACTGCCAGACTCCTCTTTGCAGGATCCTGCTCTATTACGTACTGATCGAGCTCGGCCTTTATCTCTGCAGGAGTAGGAAGTTTCTTTGAACGCTTCCTCGGGACCGGCTTTATCTCCTCGTCCATCATGGACTTGATAAGGTCTACGCATTCGTTGCAGATATAGACATCAGGTCCGACCATCATGCTTCGGACCTGAGATGTTGTTTTACCGCAAAATGAACATTTTGCTTCGTTATTAGGCATTTGTGCTCCTCTCGATGACCTTGTCGACCAGCCCGTAGGCTGTCGCGTCGGCTGCGGTCATGTAGTTGTCTCTGTCCGTATCTTTCTCGATCACGGAGAGTTCCTGACCCGTAGCATCCGCAAGGATGCGGTTCAGCTTGTCCTTAATTGCAAGGATGTGGTCGGCGTTGATCTTTATATCCGATGCCTGCCCCTGGAATCCGCCAAGCGGCTGATGGATCATGATCTCAGCATTAGGCAGCGCGTATCTCTTGCCTTTTGTTCCGGCAGCGAGGAGAACAGCTCCCATGCTTGCAGCCATACCCACACAGATAGTGCTGATGTCAGGCTTGATGAATCTCATCGTATCGTAGATAGCCAGGCCGGCGGTTACCATTCCGCCCGGTGAATTGATATAAATATTTATGTCCTTATCAGGGTCCTGCGCCTCAAGGAACAGGAGCTGTGCTACTACGACGCTCGCCGTATGCTCTGTTATCTCTTCATCTATGAATATGATCCTGTCGATAAGGAGCCTGGAGTAGATATCATAAGTCCTCTCTCCCTGGCCCGTCTGCTCGACTACATAAGGTACATAATTCATACCGTTCTACCCTTTCGTTTATACTATTCAGCCTTTGCCTCTACCTGCTTTGCATTTTCAAACAGCCAGTCGATGGCTTTCTTTGTCTGAGCATCCTCTCTGAAGTAGTTTTCAGTTTCGGTTCCTGCCATCTCCTTGACCTGCTCAACATCCATGCCGTACTGCTTTCCGAAGTCTTCCATAAGTTCACGGATCTCTTCTTCAGCAACCTCAAGGTTTTCCATTCTGATGACGTTCTTGAGGAGCACTCTTGTTCTGATTCTCTTTTCTGCTTCCGGCTTCGTCTCTTCCCTGAGCTCTTCTACTGTCTTTCCTGTCCACTCAAGGTACTGCTTGAGTCCGAGACCCTGCGCAGAGAGGCTCTGGTTCATGTCGTAAAGCATGTTCTCGATCTCATTGCTGATCATTACTGCAGGTACTTCTATCTCGTTCTGTGTATAGAGCTGCTCGAGTACTCTGTCTTTCATTACAGAAAGATCGGTCTCAGCTGCCTTCTCCTGAAGTTTCTTCTTAAGATCTTCCTTGTACTCAGCAAGTGTCTCAAAATCGCTTACATCGCTTGCAAGTTCGTCATCAATCTCCGGGAGGATCTCCTTCTTGATCTCATGGATCTTGCATTTGAAGAGTGCCGGCTTTCCTGCAAGCTCCTCAGCATGGTAGTCACCAGGGAATACGACTTCAACGTCGACTTCTTCGCCTGCTTCCTTGCCTTCGAGCTGCTCTTCGAACCCAGGGATGAACTGTCCCGAACCGAGCTTGAGCTCATAGTTATCAGCCTTACCGCCGCTGAACGGCTCACCGTCAACGCTTCCGTCAAAGTCGATCACTACAGTGTCACCATTCTCGGATTTGCGATCCTCTACGATCTCCATTCTTGCCTGGCTCTTCTGTACTCTTTCGAGCTCCTCCTGGACTTCTTTGTCCCCAATTACTGTCTCAACCTTTTCGATCTCGAGGCCTTTATAGTTATCAACATCGAATTCAGGGAATACCTGAACTGATCCGGACAGGATTACCGGCTCATCAGCCTTTACTTCAGGTGCTTCAAATGACGGCTGGGAAATGACCTCAATGTCCATTTCCTTAACAGCATCGTAGTATCCGTTCTCAAGCAGATCGTTGAGCGCTTCATCCCAGAACACATCGTGTCCGTAATGGTTCTCGATGACCTTTCTTGGCGCTTTGCCCTTGCGGAATCCATCGATCTGGAATTTTCCTCTATTTGCCAGATACGCCTTGTTGAGTGCGTCCTTAAACTCTTCTGCCGAAAACTCGATGTTGAATTTTACGACTCCGTTTTCCTTTGAAACCTGTGTAGCCTTCATTTGAATTGTTCCTCCGTTTTTATATTTACTCTTTTTGTTACCTTTATTTATTCAAAAGCTTTCTGGAGCTTGGATCTGTCCTCCGTCTCCAGACCGTATTTGCTCTGTATCCTGTGCGCGAGCTCCATAAAGTCCTCTTCGTCACCGTAATACCACTCAACTTCAAGCTCGGATACCGGCACCAGATGTCCGTCGATGTGATGTATGACACCCTCATCCACGGATATGCAGCTTATTGACCTGCCTGTGTCTACCTTGAACTGCTTCCTCTCATAATCCATCGAAATGGTAGGCTTGAGAGGTTTGTCTCCGGCAGCCTCAAGAAGCACGTCATACGCATCGCTCGAGATGAATATCTCAATGTTTGGGTTCAATGCAAAACGCTCGTCATTAACGACGAGGTTGAACTCCTCACGCCTGTGAAGTCCTTCCTTGACATTGACGTCCCACTTAATGGTGGCTGTGCACCTGTCATCTTCCTGGCGGATCCTGTACGCGATCCCCCTCTTTCTGAAATCGAAATCCTCTGTATCGAAATATGCCGCATGCATATCGATAGTCTCAACAGCCTCGAGCCCCATCTTTCCTGAGGCCGCAGTCTCAACTATACTGTCAAATACAGATGTATCGTCCAGACGGTATTTGAATTCTGTCTCCATATAACTCCTCCGTCGTCCTGCGCTTCACTATATCAGGAGCGCATAACGCACAAGCCTATAGATTGTACTAGAAAACTCGCTACTGTTCAAGTTTTAACAGATGAATCTTGAAATCAGTATCCGCAAAAAGCCTGTCAGTCATTGCAATGAAGTTGTCCGACATGTCACTCGCATAGTATCTGTCGATGAATTCAGAGCCTGATGCAAGCATGTCTTTTTCTTTGAGCATCTCTGCCGCTTCCCTTATTACTTCGGCAGAGGAACTGTACATGCGTATATTCGGGTATAAACTTCTTATATGTTTAGAAACGAGAGGATAATGCGTACAGCCAAGGATGAGATCATCGAAAGCCCCTTCTTTTACGAAATCATCCATATAATAACTGACTGTAAGCTTCATGATTTCAGTGTCAGTAAGTCCGTCTTCTATAAGAGGTACTATCGCAGGGCATGCCTGGCTGTACACTTCAATGCCCGGACTCATCGATCTGAGCATTTTTCCATACACATCGCTGCCTATGGTTGCTTTGGTCGCTATTACACCGACTTTTTTGCACCCTGAGCCCACCACCTTTTTGACTGTCGGCTCAATAACGCCGATTATCGGTACAGCCGGGTAGCGCTTTCTGAGAGCGTCAAGCGCGGTCGCCGTAACAGTATTGCATGCGATGATTATCATTTTGGTGTTTCGCGCTATCAGATAGTCTACATTCTGTATGGCAAACTTCACGATAGTCTCCGGTGATTTCGATCCGTAGGGAGTCCTGGCAGTATCGCCTAAATATATTACTCTTTCCTCAGGCAATTGCCTGTGAAGCTCCTGTACTGATGTAAGGCCGCCAAGTCCCGAGTCAAAAACTCCGATTGGTCTGTTATCCATCCTAATCCTCCTGAGCTCTGTATTTGGCGACTATGGCTTCTATCTCTCTCCTCATCTTGTTGAGCTCCTTGTTTGAATAGCCCTGACTGGTATTTATCAGCTTCATCAGATCATCGCTGGCTTTTCTGAGATCCCTGTATGCAGGCGAAAAGCTTGCATCCGATCTGTGATCCCCGGAATCACTGTATGTAGTTTTTCTTATCACAGGCACTACAGGCGCTCTGGACACAAGCTCATCATCCGCCAGATCCCAGACTTCTCCGCTGTATGGCGCAACAGCTGGCTTTCCTGTGACTACGGAGACTTCATCCGCGAATTTTTCGGTTATCTTGTCTTCTCCGTGATTTATGAATATCCTCTTCGCGGGATTTACCTTCTTTACCCACTCGCGGAGATGTGGCTCATCCGCGTGGCTGCTGAATGAGTCTATTCTGAGTATCTCTGCTTTGACAGCTATATCCTCGCCAAAAAGCTTTACGCTGTCGGCACCGTCAAGCAGCTTGCCTCCCACCGTACCCGGGCTCTGATATCCTACAAAGAGTATTGTGCACTCAGGCCTCCACAGGTTGTGCTTCAGGTGATGGCGTATCCTGCCCGCTTCGCACATACCCGATGCAGAGATGATGATCTTCGGTGTAGGGTCGTCGTTGATCGCCTTGGACTCATCGCTTGATACTGAGACCTCAAGATCAGGGAATGTAACAGGATTGATGCCGGCCCTGAGCAGATCGATGGCTTCTTCATCATAGTATTCGTACATCTCAGTGCTGTAAATATTTGTAGCTTCTACGGCAAGCGGGCTGTCCACTACTACCGGGAAACCGTCATGCCCTTTTATAAGGCCTTCATCCTTGATGATCCTGATGTAATAAAGCAGCTCCTGGGTCCTGCCTACCGCAAAAGCCGGAACAACGACATTTCCGCCTCTGTCAAGAGTGCTCTGGATTATCCTTGTCAGCTGTGAAACATAATCAGGCGCATCAGGGTGAGTGCGGTCTCCGTATGTAGATTCACAGATCACATAGTCAGCATGAGGAGGATCCTGAGGAGATTTTATGAGCGGCTTGTCAAGATTGCCGAGGTCACCCGAGAAAAGCAGCGTCCTTTCAACTCCGTCCTCCTTTAAAGTGAACAGCACATTGGACGATCCGAGAAGATGGCCTGCGTCTGTATAGCTGATCTTTACACCGTCAAATATATCAACGTCGGTATCGTAGCCCGCGGTTTTGAAGAGAGGCATGGTTCTGAGAACATCCTCAGTGGTATAAAGAGGAACATACTCTCCCTCATCAGCAGCACGTTTGCCCTTGCGGTTTCTCCACTGCGCCTCCATTTCCTGTATATGTGCCGAATCTTTCAGCATGATATCACATAGTTCACGGGTCGCCGCAGTCGAATATATAGGACCGCTGTATCCGTTGGCAACCAGGAAAGGCAGCTTGCCGGTGTGGTCGATATGAGCATGTGTTACGACTATCGCGTCTATATCTGACGGAGCAACCGGTATCTCGATGTTTTCGAAGAGATCGACACCCTGCTCCATACCGCAGTCTACTATTATGTTTTTTCCGCATACCTCGAGCAGCGAGCATGAACCAGTGACCTCATGCGCAGCTCCTATAAAGGTTATTCTCATGGCTGACCTCCGTAAATCACATAATTATACATGTATATAATATCACAAACACGAATGTTATACTCTCTCTTCACAGCAAAATCACATTGCAAAAAATTTTAAAAAATGTTAGCACTCACTATTGACGAGTGCTAACAAAAGTGGTATAACATAGTCGACAGATGAGAGCGGCAGCAACAGAGCCGCGCCCTAACAAGCTAAAAAATCATACATATAAAGGAGGCAATACTATGTTCTATCCTAAACTTTTCAACGATGATATCTTTGATGACTTTTTCGACTTTCCGAGATTCAGAATGCCTGCAGAGGCTGAGCACAAGCTTTACGGAAAGCATGCGGCCGGTCTTATGAAGACTGATATCCGCGATAAGGACGGCAACTACGAACTCGACATCGATCTGCCGGGCTTCAAGAAAGATGAGATTTCACTCACTCTCGACAACGGCTACCTGGTAGTCGGAGCATGCAAGATGCTTAATGAGGAAGAAAAGGACGACAAGGGCAAACTGCTCCGTCAGGAACGTTACTCAGGCGCAATGCAGAGAAGCTTCTATGTAGGCGAAGGCATCGATGAAAACGATGTCAAGGCAAAATTCGAGGACGGAGTTCTTCGTCTTACCTTCCCTAAGGAAAAGGAGCCTGAGCTCCCTGAGAAGAAGACCATCATGATCGAAGGTTAAAAAGAAAAACTCTCTCTACCTCTCATATAATTCCTTCATACGTTATTTCACAAAACAGGCTCGGATTTTGATCCGGGCCTGTTTATTGTTACTTTTCCTTCAGCCAGTTTCTCACATATTCAAAAGCGGCTTCTTCCCCATTCTCTTTAAGTACGAGCAGCATCTTTTCGATTTCAGCTGCCGTTTCCGGATGGATCAGAGGTCCGACGCGTGTGCCGGTTCCTTTTTTATAATAATCATATGCTGCTGCATCCGTATACTTATCTCCGAGATAAACTTTGCAGGCAGCTACCCGGTCGCAGAACATTTCTGCTATGTAACGTTTCGGCATTTTGTTGCCCCCGAACCCCACTGAGCCGTCTTCGTTGATGATGTAGTCTATCCAGTACTCAAAGTGATGCTTATTACGGCCTTTATGATGGAGCCACGCCATGGAATGGCCCGTTACTTCTCTCTCTTTATTATTAGGACTGCGGTTGCCCTGATAATAAACGGCTCCGCGCCAGAACTCCACCGGCGAGTATTTGCTGAGATCGTGCAGCAGGCCCTGCCTGTACAGACCGAGTCTGAAGCAGTGCTCTCTCACCAGTTTTCTGTGCTCATATACTGTTTTAAAATGTTCTACAGGATGCATATGAAATGTGTTTTTCATTTTGTCAGTTTTTCTTTCCGAAATACCTCAGGGTGTAATCGAGGAATTTCTTTGCTGCCCCTGTCATATGTTCCTTTGAAGGAAGAGCGACTCCGAACGTTATGGTCTGCGGAGGATCAAGCGGCATCTTTACAAGATGCTCGTTCCAGAACTGTGCCGACAGTTCATTTACATAACTGATGCCGAGCCCCATCCTTACCATCGCGAGCGTAGCAGGGGTATCATATGTCGTATATTTTATCTCAGGGTGAACATCATTCCTTTCGAGTATTTCAAGGATCTCCATCTCCTTGCCCCAGGAGCCCATTATGAAATCCTCATTCTCGCATTCCTTTATCGGGAATCTGCCCGCATCTGCGAGCCTGTGGTCTTCAGGAACAGCCGCTACAACGCCGGTGCTGGAAAGAGGTATCCACTCATATGGCATCGGTTCAGAGTAGGCAAGAAACGCCAGATCCGCCTCATTCTGTTCGAAGCGGTGGAAAATATCCGACTTGATCGACTCCATCAGGCTTATATGTATGCCAGGATAGTCATTCTTGAAGCTCCTTACTATCTCCGGAAGCCAGGTCGTCGCAATACTCGGATATGAAGCGATAGTCAGTTTTCCCTTCGTGATACCTTTGAGTTCGGCGGCAAAGGTGTATATCTCCTCTTCATGTGTAAGATAGGATCTGACGAGCGGAAGCATCTGGCGGCCTTCAGCCGTAGGTTTCATGCCCTTCTGCGAGCGTGTGAAAAGCGTGATTTCCAGCTCCTTTTCGAGTGCTGTAATAAGCTGGCTTATGGCTGACGGCGTGTAACCGAGAGAATCCGCAGCAGCCTTGACGCTTCCCTTCTCTGCGGTCTCAACAAATGCTCTTAAACGTGCTGTTTCCATGTCCCCCTCCCGCATAAGTTGTCATCGCTTACTGCTGTCAGGCTTTAAGTATGCCTTAACGTAATTGTAGCACAATATCGTACTGCCAGAGCAAAAAAAGCAAATGCCGCCGGAGCCCGGCGGCATTTATAATAATGCTTTTATTTCTGGTATTTATCGATACATTCGATAAATGTGTTGTAGACTTCGGAATCTACTTTATCCTGTATGCTGTCACGCACACCGGCGCTCGCATCAACGATAGCCTTATAGGTCTCTTCATCAATCTTAAGGATCTGGGTACCGCTGTCTTCGATAGTCTTCACCCTGTCGGCTATCCTGTCATCAGATGCCTGGCGGGCATATTCCGTCGCAGTGGCTGCTGCTTCCTTCAGGATGCGCTGATTCCCTTCAGGCATGCCCTTAAAGAACTCGTCATTCATTATCAGCGTGATCAGATGCGGCAGATGGTTGGTCTCCACCACGTAATCCTGCTGCTCATAGAGCCTGTTGGATACGATGACCTCGTAAGGATTCTCCTGAGCGTCTATCGTGTGCTGCTGCAGTCCGATATATACCTCAGCGAAGCTCATAGGAGTCGGATTGGCTCCGATGGATTTCCAGAACGCAAGATGGAACGGGTTCTCCATCGTACGTATCTTCTGTCCCTTGAAGTCTCCGATACCTTTCACAGGCTTGTTGGTGCTCATTATACGGAAGCCCTGATCGGCAACTCCCAGCAGCTGATATCCGCCCTTTTCATAGACGCTGCTGATAAGACTGCTGAATTCAGGATCGTCGAGGACCTCCCTGCATTCATCAAGATTCTCAAATGCGCAAGGTACATCGAATATCGCAAGATCAGGCATGAATGTGACCTGAGGAGCCGTATTCTGCACTACGAACGGTATGTCTCCGTCCTTGCAGGATTCAAGCAGCTCACGGTCGCCGCCGAGCGTTGAGTTTGCATATACCTGGATCTTTATGCTTCCGCCGGACAGTCTGTCCACTTCTTCAGCGAACTTTTCCGCATATATCTGAGTTACCGTATCCTCCGGGCTTGCCGTTGCAAGCGGATAGGCATATCTCTGCTCTCCGTCGTTTTTGCCGCAGGCAGTCATCATGATTCCCATAAGCATGATGCTGATCAGAATGACTGCAGTACGGAGGTGTTTATGATTGTATATTCTTTTCATGATGCACCTCCTACAATAATGCCAGCGAGAACGCCGGAACGAATGTGAACAGAAGCAGCGCTACAAGGAAGAGTCCTATCATAGGCATCGCCTTTCTTGCGATCTCCATGACCGGAACGTCTGTCAGCGCACTGGCTACGAACAGGTTGACTCCGATAGGCGGAGTTACGAAACCTATTGCCAGGTTTACTACCATTATCACACCGAACTGGATCGGATCCATTCCGATGCCCTGCGCTATAGGCAGCAGGATCGGAGTGAGGATCAGTATTGCAGGTGTCGTATCCATGACCATGCCCACTATGAGCAGGAACACGTTTATGACAAGCAGTATGATCACCTTGCTTGAGAAGTTTCCGAGTATGAATGAGCTGACTGTCTGAGGTACCTGCATGAGCGTAAGCACCCTGGAGAAAGCTGTCGATGCTGCCAGAATGAACAGTATCGGCGTGAAGGTCTTTATGGCTTCTACGAGAATGCCCCAAAGATCTTTGAACTGTATCTCCTTATAGATGAACAGGCTGACTATCAGCGCGTAATAAACCGATATTACTGCCGCCTCAGTCGGTGATGTTATGCCCGAATAAATGCATCCAAGCACGATCACAGGGCTGAGTATGGCCCAGAAGCTTTCCCTGAACACCTTGCCGAAGCCCTTCTCGTGGAGCTTTCCTATCTCGGCTTCTATTCTGGCCTTGTCCTCTCCGTTCTTCTTGCAGTAGAACACGGAGAACCCCATAAGGAGTGCGGCAATGACCAGACCCGGGATGATTCCGGCGAGGAAGAGATCGCTTACGGATGCACCCGATGCCATTCCGTACATGATGAACGGGATGCTAGGCGGGATGATGACTCCCAGTCCGCCGGCGACCGCTACGACAGATGTCGAGAATGTCTTGTCGTAGCCCAGCCCGATCAGGATCGGGATGGTCATGCTGCCTACGGCAGCAACGGTCGCCGGAGCAGATCCGGAGATCGCGCCGTAGAACAGGCACGTAACTATGACTGCGCAAGGCATTCCGGCAGTGAATCTGCCGAAGAAGTACGCGAATATATCGAATATTTTTCTGGATATGCCTCCCTTGGCCATGATGATGCCCGAGAGAACGAACATCGGTACCGCCAGCAGCGGGAAGCTGTCGAGTCCGCCGAACATCGCTCTGATGAGATACTTGGCTCCCACAGTGAACGACGGGTCGAATATATGAGGCAATACGGCAGTTATGCCGAGCGTGATGCCTACAGGTATCGCTATAATAAGGAATACCACGAACAGTATGAACAATAATCCTACCGGCATGACTACTCCTTTCCGGCATCAGCCGTTGATATCGGCTGACCTGCCTCAACAAATGATTCAGGAGTATTGCGTTCAGGATGAGCCGGGTCATAGACCTTCATTCCAAGTGAGACCTTGAGCTCTATTATCCATCTCTGGATTATCCTGAAAGCTACCAGTATGAACGAAACGAAAGGCGCTGCCTGGATATAGTACATAGGTATACCCAGTGCCGGGCTCACCTGCCCGCTCTCAACAGCCGACATCATGTACGAAAAAGCGAACGGTATCATATAAAAGAAAAACGCAAGCTCTATCGTATGATTGACCAGTTTGATGATAGCCTTTGTACGCCTTGAGAACTTTGCCACGAACTGTTCTATCTTGATCGATATGCACCTCTTGCTGCAGTAGCTGACGCTCAGGAAGCCTGCCCATATGAACAGATACCTCGTGAGCTCCTCAGTCCATGACAGCGAAGCCTTCAGTGCAAATCTGGAGAATACCTGCACTCCCATGATCACTGCCATTGCGAGCAGCAACAGAGTCAGTATGAATTCTTCCAGATTGTGATCAAGCCATTTTATAACTTTTGTCATGGCTTTATCCTTTCTATGAAGCATGCCCCGCCCCGGAGGGACGAATGTCGTCTGAGACGGGGCATGTATAAACGATTAGCTAGAGTGCTCCGTGAAGAAGTGTGAGCACCTGCTTGAGATCCTCTACTCCCATCTGACCAGGAGCCGATGCCTTTGCAGCTGCTCCGAATGTCAGCGCTGAGCCGAACACCTCACCTGCGAGACGGCTGATAACACCTGTGCCTGCCATCGACATTGTGATAATCGGGCGGTCAGCATACTCGTTTGCCATCTCTTCAGTTGCGGCAAGAAGAGTAAGAACGTCCTTCTTGTTCTGAGGCATAACGGCGATCTTAGGAATATCCGCGCCGAGGTCCTGCATCTTGCGGAGACGGCCTACGATATCGTCCTTGTCAGGAGTCTTGAAGAAATCATGGTTGGATGCTACGACCTTTACGCCTGCAGCATGAGCGCCTTCGATGATCTTCTTGACGATCTCGTCGCCTGTGAAGACTTCTACGTCAACCATGTCTACATAACCTGTCTGAGCCGCTTTGATGTTGATGTCAGCATAGACTTCATCCTCGATGGCCTTCTCTCCGCCTTCCTTTGAAGTACGGAATGTCATCAGGATAGGTGTATCTCCGAGAACCTCGCGAAGGCCCTTCATTACATCCTCAAGAGCAGCGAAGTCGAATACGTTCTCGAACCAGTCGATCCTCCACTCAACTACGTCTGCAGGGAGCTTTGTGATCGCTTTTGCCTCTTCGAGGATGGCTTCCTTTGTCACTCCTACGATAGGCACACAGATCTTAGGCATGCCTTCGCCGATAACAACGTTTCTAACCTTAACAGCGTTCATAATTTCCTTCCTTTCTGTTAAGCGGGCGTACAGATTACTCCTCTGCAGCCGCGAGCATCTTGTTGTAGTTCATGTTTACGAATACTCCGAGCAGAACTCCGATCGCTGTCAGAACGATGTTCATGACCATTACTCCTGACGGAGTCATCGAAGCGGCTGCAGTAAGAAGTGTGTAGTTGCACAGCGACGAAGCTATCATGACCAGAGCTGTAACTGTTCCCTTGATCTTAGGGAAGAGCATGTTGCAGACAGCTGTAGCGATCTGCAGAAGTCCGCCGGCTCCGAACCATCCGAGTACGAATGCGCCGATCTTGAGCATTCCCTGTGTAGGTGCCATGAGAACAACAACCATCATTGCAAGGCATACAGCCGGATAGATCATTACGAATCTTACGTCCTTGATTTTGCTTGTCAGCAGAGCTGTAATAACCAGACCGATCATTGTGCCGATAGCGTAGAACGACTGCATTACCTGCGGCTCAGCCCATCCGGCTACATCCTTTGCGAAGTTCTGTGCGCAGTTGAGCCAGAGCTGGAATGTACCTGTGCATGTGAATCCGATGAGGATCATAGCGATCGAACCTGCGGAGAAGTTTGCGTGCTTGATGCTCTGAAGAAGTCCTTCTTTCTTCTCTTCTGCCTTCTTGTCTGTATCAGGCAGCGGGAAGAAGAGGATAAGTGCCATAAGTACGAGGTAAGCGATTCCGACGACGTAGAACAGCTTGTTGTAAGTTACAAGTCCACCGGCAGTCTGTCCAACTGCGATTCCAAGGAAGAACGGCAGCAGGAACTGTGAACCGGAGATAGCAAACTTGATTCCCATTGTCGCAACGCCAGGAGCCTTGTTGATGATCTCAGCAACAGCAGGATAGATACCTGTGTCGAGGAAGGAGTTTGCGATTCCGCCTACGATAGCGCAGATATAAGCGATCCTGTAGCCCGCGCCGCCGCCTGCGTTGAATGCCATGGCGAGGCCGATCAGATATACTGCATAAGCAAATCCACCGATAGCTGTTGAGAATCTGCGTCCGAGTTTGTCCGAAAGAGGACCTGCGAATGGAAGAGCGATAAGTCTTCCGAGTCCGAGTGCAGCTGCGATAGCTGTGATAGCCATTGCCTCAACGTTCCAGCTTGCAGCGAGTGCGTCTTTTATAACAGCCTGTCCGAGTACGGAGCATCCGATACCGTGCAGGAAGTAGTTCAGATAAAGAACTATTACGCTTGGTAAATACTTTTTATTTGTCATGATTATTTCCTCTCATTTTCCATTAATCTTTGTTGACTTTAGTTGATCAGTCATCGTAGCTGATGCCGAGGACTTCCTTCATGTGTTCGATCGGCATTGGCTTGCCTGTCCATAGCTCGAATCCTGCTGCTCCCTGGAAGAGCATCATTCCGAGTCCGTTCATTGTCTTGCAGCCGACTTCCTTAGCCATCTTTCTCATCTTTGTCAGAAGGCATCCGTAAGGAACGTCTACTACGATGAGCTCAGGTCTGAAGAAGCTCTTGTCAGGAACTACAGATACGTCTTCAAGCGGCTTCATGCCTGCGCCTGTAGCGTTTACGAAGAGGTAGCTGTCTGCCATCTCTGCGCGGAGAGCCTCGGTATCTGCGAGGTCAAACATCTTTGCCTTGCAGTTTGTTCTCTCATTGATCTTCTTTACTGTGTCTTCTCCGACTTCATAGAACTTGTCCTTGATGTTGAAGATCGAAATCTCAGCAACTCCGTCAAGAGCAGCCTGGATCTCGATTGCTGTTGCAGCACCGCCGGCTCCTACGATCGTCATTTTCTTGCCGATCGGATCGATGTCGTTGTCTTTCAGAGCTGCCATGAATCCGATACCGTCCGTGATGTACCCCTTCAGGTGGCCGTTGTCATTTACGATAGTGTTTACTGCACCGCAGAGTTCTGCTGCAGGATCAAGCTCATCGAGATACTGTCCAACCAGAGTCTTGTTAGGCATTGATACATTGGAACCTCTCATTTTGAGAGTGCGGATAGCTTTTACAGCATCTTCGATCTCGTCAGCGCCTACCTCGAATGCCAGGTATGCATAATCAGCTCCTACTTCCGCGAATGCTTCATTCTGCATAGCAGGCGAGCTGGAGTGACGGATAGGATAAGCCATAAGTCCGATAAGTTCGGTATGTCCTGTGATTCTTTCTGCCATTGTTTTTCTCCTTTTATGATCGTTTTTCAGGCATTGTTCTCATGCCTCTCCCGGTAATGTCTCCGATTCACCACAAGTCAGAAGACAACTTCGTTAAAACAATAACTATTTCTTGTCTATATTTTAACGATTGCTTTTGATAGAGTCCAATGCCATATATTGCAAAAAGCGATAGCTTCAGCGTATCAATCCGCAGATTTTTGTGGTACCATATGTTGTAGATGTTATTAATGAATGAAAGCAGCATAAACGAGGTGAAAAATGACTCTGAATCAGCTCAGATACTTTCAGGCTGTAGCCCGGCTGCAGAATTTCCGGGCAGCAGCGGAAGAGTTATATATCTCTCAGCCTTCCCTTTCCAGATCCATAGACTCTCTCGAGGATGAACTCGGAGTCGTGCTGTTTGAACGGGCCGGAAGAGGCATAGCATTAACAGGAAGCGGAAGGCTTTTTCTCGAGTACACCAGCCGCATACTTGAAGAGTGCGATATAGCTGTATATAAAATGAAGGAAATATCTACTACAGGAGGCCGTATAGATATAGGCTACGTTTTCCCTCTGGCAAACTATTACATTCCTCACATGGTACGTTCTTTCCTTGGCATTCCGGGCAACGAGCATGTGACATTCGGGTTTACGCAAAACAGGACGTCTTCAATAATAAGAGAGATCAAGAACGGCAAGCTTGATGTAGGATTCTGCGCATACTCAGAAAATGAAGAAGAGCTTGAATTCGTTCCTATCATTAAGCAGGAAATGGTGATCATAACGTCCAATGAACATCCGCTTGCCGAAAAAGAAAAACTTTCCATAAATGAACTGAGCCGTTATCCCGTGATCGGCTATGACCGTGTTTCAGCTCTTGGAGGTTTTACTAACCGGCTATATCGCAGCCTCGGCATCAAGCCGGATATAGTGTGTGAATGCTCTGACGAAAATTCCATCCAGGCTCTGGTCCGCGAGCAGTTCGGCATAGCCCTGGTTGCTAAAGTAGATATCCTCAATGATAAGTATCTGAAGATACACAGCGTGTCTGACGCAGATCTTATCCATTATGTAAATATCGTGTGGCAGAAGAACCATTATCTGATGCCTGCTACCAAACGCTTTATCGATTTCATGATCAGCGGATCTGAACTTGATCAGTCATCGCTGAAAACAATTACATAAGCAGAAGATATTGATTTCATCTATCTGATACCTTCAGGCTATCATAAACGGGCAACAAAGATATTTTTCTTTTGCCCGTTAATTATTTATCATATAAGTACCACAAGCCAGAAGATGACAACCGGAGGGATTACAAAATGAAGAAGGATTATCCAAACATTTTCGAACCTATCACAGTAAGGAAAACGGTTTTAAAGAACAGAGTCGTTATGACTCCTATGGGCACAAACTACGCTGATCCGGACGGCGGCATCAATGATGATCATATCAACTACTACAGGCTCAGAGCCAAAGGCGGCACAGGCCTTATCATCGTTGAGAATGTATGCGTAGACTTCCCTACAGGCTCCAACGGAACAAGCCAGCTCAGACTCGACCATGATATGTTCATGCCTAAGCTCTACAAGCTGACAGAAGCAGTTCACGGTGAGGGCGGACTCATTGCTGTACAGATCAACCACGCAGGAGCTTCTGCATCTTCTGCACGCACAGGAGTTCCGACAGTTTCATCCTCAACAGTTCCATCAAAGCTCGGCGGAGAGGCACCTCGTCCGCTTGAAAAAGATGAGATCGAAGCTATCGTTAAGAAATACGGCGAAGCTGCAAAGCGTGCCGTTCAGGCAGGATTCGACGCGATCGAAGTCCACTGCGGACATTCATACCTTATCAGCCAGTTCCTCTCGCCTATCTACAACAAGAGGACTGATGAGTTCGGCGGATGCGCTGAGAACAGAGCACGTCTTGCCAGAATGGTGATCGATGAAGTAAGAAAACAGGTAGGACCTTTCATTCCTATCCTCGCAAGAATCAGCGCAGACGAGTTCCTCGAGGGCGGCAACAACCTCGACGACTGCCTTGAGTATCTGCAGTACTTCGGAGACGAAGTAGACGTATACAACGTATCTGCTGCTCTCAACCCTTCCCTGCAGTATCAGATCGACAGCAACTGCTATCCTGACGGCTGGAGAGCATACCTTGCAAAGGCTGTTAAGGAAAGATTCGGCAAGCCGGTAGTCACGATGGGCAACATCAGAGACCCTAAGGTAGCCAACGACATCCTCGAGAGAGGCGACGCTGACTTCATCGGCATCGGCAGAGGCCTGATTGCTGACCCTGACTGGGTAAACAAGGTTGAATTCGGTGATGTGTGCGACATCAGAAAGTGCATCAGCTGCAACATCGGATGCGCAGGAAACCGTATCCAGAACAACAGACCTATAAGATGTACTGTTAACCCTGCAGTAATCGAGGGTGAAGAATACAAGAAGCTCAAAGTCAACAAGCCATGCAACGTTGTTGTCATCGGCGGCGGTACTGCCGGCATGGAAGCTGCATGCACAGCTGCTGAAGTCGGCTGCACGGCATTCCTGATCGAAAAGGCTGATCACCTCGGCGGTCTCGCGTATGAGATCTCGAAGTTCCCTGACAAGAGCAGACTCAGAGACTTCCCTGATTACCTCGAGAGAAGGATCAAGAAGCTCCACAACCTGCACGTGTTCCTGAACACAGAGGCTACTCCTGAATTCATCAGGACTCTGAATCCGGACATCATCGTGAACTCCACGGGCTCACTGCCGCTGATCCTCCCAATCCCGGGACTCAAGGAGAACGTAGGCAAGGGCAAAGTGCAGACAGTTCTCGGCGTTATCGACAATCTGGACAACTATCCTGAAGACTGCACGGGCAAGAAGGTCGTTGTTATCGGCGCCGGCGCCGTAGGACTCGATGTAGTGGAATTCTTCGCGCCTAGAGGAGCGGACACCACGGTAATCGAGATGCTACCGTATATCGAATAAGTACAACGTACACCAGAGACCGTCCACAGCTCTTCAGGAAGTAAAGCCTGACTGCTTCGTGGTCAAGAATCCGGACGGAAGCATGGAAGAAGTTGAGTTCGATTACGGATGCATCTGCATGGGACTCAAGTCCAACAATCCGGTACTCGACATGCTGAAGGAAGAGTTTGCTGATGTCGAGCTCATGAACATCGGCGACTCCAAGAGACAGAGAAGGATCATCGAAGGTACTGAGGAAGCTCGTGCCATCGTGAAGGTTCTTGAGAAGAAGGGATTCTTCTGCTAATACTGTTTCAAGTCAATGCAAATCATAACCACCAGTTGAACTGGTGGTATGCACTGGCCCTAAAAGGGCCTTTTGCTTGCAAGCGTCTTAAGACGCGCCGAATAGACTGCCAACCGCATCTCTATTCTCAGGCGGCGCCTAAAGGCGCTTTTCTATTGCCTACGTATTCTT
>CACZAM010000009.1 GCA_902779185.1 uncultured Eubacteriales bacterium | reverse complement strand
ATGCGGTCTGCCAACTGCAAAACAAACTAAGGAGGAGGAAGAATGGGTCTAAATGACATACACAGTCTATCCCACTCAAAATGGAATTGCAAATATCATGTAGTGTTCGCGCCTAAGTATCGCAGAAAAGTATTCTATGGCGAGAAAAGAGTAGCGATCGGAAAGATATTAAGGCAACTGTGCGAGTGGAAAGGTGTGAATATTATAGAAGCAGAAGTCTGCCCGGATCATGTACACATGCTGCTTGAGATACCGCCAAAATTCTCGGTTTTAGGATTCATGGGGTATCTGAAGGGGAAGAGCAGTACGATGATCTATGAGCAATTCGGCGATTTGAAGTACAAGTACCGGAACAGAGAATTCTGGTGCAAAGGATACTATGTTGATACCACCGGAAAGAACACAGGCCGAATTGCGGAGTACATCCAGCACCAACTGGACGAGGATAAGCTCGGTGAGCAGTTAAGTATCCCTGAAGCTAAAACGTTCAGGAAAAAGAAGAAATAACTGACAGCACACGCAGTTGGCAGATCGACTTACACGTTGTACGTGTCACGCGAGGAGTGTAAGGGCTATGCCCGTATAAAGAACAACCCCGCGTTTGACGCGGGGATGTGTTTTTATACATGTAAACACTGTTATTCGGAGAATGGCCTGCGAGCTCTTGCTTATGCAGTCCGTTTAATCAATTCGACATAACGCAAAGCAAGCCTTATAATTGAATGCAGTAAAAAAGTATAGTTATTGCAGCATCAAGATAAAACAGAAGGGAAACGGAGCGGATTATGAAACTTGTACTGAAAAATGATTTTGCCTGGGACGGACTGTACTGGATCTGTGATGAAGCCGGAGTAGAGAAATATTATGTTGATGCCAGAATCGGTGACGGTGGACGGTACATCTATGTGTCCGATGCATCAAAGAAGGAAATTGGAGCTATAAGACAAAAGACTCTGTCTCTGAAGAAAGAGTATGTCATTTCCCGTGGGAATGAGAGGGAAGGAAACATCACCAGGAATCCTGTGCTGTATGATTATGAATACCTTGCCAGCTACAGGGACTGGATGGTGAGTGGTGATGTATATGGCTGGAACTTCAGGATCGTGTATCCGAAAGGAGATATAGCAACTTCAATTTGCGTTGACGGAGGCCTCGGTCTGGAGATCATTGAGGAGAAGTTTGAGAATCACTGCGCGCTCCTTATGATGGCGCTTGCAGGACTGCAGGATGATCTGAAGAAGGAGACTGAAGCCAGGGAAAGAGGTGAGTCGACATCGATAGCAGCTAACCTGCTCAAGGCAGGAAAGAATGCTGCCGTCAAAGCATGCAATGCGATGGATGAGCATTTTGAGAAGAACAGAGAAAAGGTCGCGGAAAAAGAAGCTGCTGCCAGAGCCGCAGAGATCCCTGTAGAAGAAGCCGCCGAAACGCCTGCAGAAAGCAAACCTGAACCAGCTCCGGATGCGCTTCCGGAAATGGTCCCGGAAGCAGAACCTGAAAAAGTTACGGAAGAACTTCCGGAGATGAGAAGAACTTCCGGAGATGATCCCCGATTCAGCGAACTAAACTGCATTGGCACAGGCACTTGCTGATGACAAACTTTACCGGGATTGCATAGAACTGAATATGCAGCCCGGTAGTCTTCTTGTAGCAAGAGATAATATCAGGGAGTCGAACTCCCAACCTTTCCAAACGCAATTCTGAGGATCAACTTCCGTCCTAAACGTTGAAAACAGGCCTTCAAGACGGAAGTTGGCGACTGCGATGGAAGGTCAAGGAGCGCAGTCCGCATCGCGGTGCCGATTCATATGCTATAATCAAAACAGTATCTGTGCGGCATCTCAGGTAAAAGAAAGGAAGCTCTTCATGATAAGCAAAGACCTCGCCCGGAAATTTATAGAACAGGTCACTCAATATACGGAGTTTAACGTAAATATCATGGATGCCAATGGCACCATTATTGCCAGTCGTGATCCTGGTCGTGTCGGTCAGTTCCATGAAGTAGCATACAGAATCCTTCAGGGGCAGGAAAACATCGTTGTTACCACAGATACCCGTGACTATTCTACTGTACTGCCCGGTATAAATATGGTTATTGAAGACAATGGCAGGAGAGAAGGTGTAGTCGGAGTTACCGGTGATCCCGAGGAAATCCGCTCTGTAGCTCTTATCATTAAAATGGCGATAGAGACCATGCTGAAATACGAACGCAGTCAGCAGGAGCTCCGCCTGCGCAGAAGCCGCAAGGAGCGCTTCGTTCACTTGCTTATACGTGAAAAGTATAGTGATCCCGGCGAGCTGCGGCAGATGGCAGAAGAGCTGGGCTATCATGAGGATATTATACGGATTCCGATCCTGGTCCGCGCCGGAAAAGCAGAAATAGATAAAGCAATGGATGCCGTACGGGCAGGCTCAGCCCACACAAAAGAAGATATCAGTTTTAAGCTCAGCCCTCATCATTTTGTCATTTTTAAGACACTCCCTACGGATCCGGAGCAGCTCTTTTCAGAATATCGTGAACTTATTCTGTCGTATCTGGACCCTATCTTCAGAATGACACAAAAATACGGAAAAGATGTACGAATTTCAGTCGGAAGTTTCCAAAGCCACTTTCCGGAATATTACTCTGCATATCAGCACTGCAGATGGCTGGAACAGAGGAAGACAGGAGAGCTGCCGGCTTTTTTCCAGGATCACATAGGTGAATATCTGGAGGATGCCGTTCCGATGAAAGAGCTTCACCGGATATACTATCTCTACGAAAAAAAGCTCCCCCGTGAAAAACGTTCAATGGTTCTGGAAGTGTCCGGCGCACTTATGCAAACTAACTTTAACTTTCCAAGGGCAGCGGAATTGCTGTATATACACAAAAACACACTTGTTTACCGGTATGGGCAGCTGAAGGAACTCCTTGGGATAGATCCTGTCGCCTCTTCCAGAGACAGGGCATTTCTCGGAGGATTCTATCTGTATCTTTCAAGAAGCGGAGAACAGAGTTCGGAAGAACTCGATCCTTGATAAAGAGCTTTGTGCTAACAGAACAAAAATGGCGCTTATATTGGTAGAAGCAAGCCTCATAATCCCTCTAAATATATGTTATGATTACAAACACAGAAAAACAATACACTCTATTTTCATTTCATAACAGGAGGGAATATTATGACAGGTTTACCACTCATCCTGGTCTTCATTCTGGCCATCATACTGATGATCATTATGATCTCCAAATTCAAGATTCATCCGTTTATCTCGATCATGCTGATATCGCTCGTTCTCGGCATTGTTGCAGGTATTCCAATCGTTGATAAGACACTGGAGGACGGAACTACAGTAAGTGGCCTCGCAAGTGTAATCGGAGCCGGCTTTTCCGGAACATTTTCAAGCATCGGTATCGTCATTATCCTTGGCGCTCTGATTGGCAGCATACTTGAGGTAACCGGTGCAGCACTCAAGCTGGCTGACATGGTCATCCGCCTGGTCGGACAGAATAATCCGGTTCTTGCCATGGAACTCATGGGATGGGTTGTATCGATCCCTGTTTTCTGTGATTCGGGATTCGTCATTCTGAACCCAATCCGTAAAGCACTGGTGCAGCGCACAAGGGAGTCATCCGTGTCTATGACTATCGGACTCGCTTCAGGACTTTACATCGCGCATGTGTTTATACCGCCGACTCCTGGTCCGATCGCGGCAGCATCCACACTCGGCATCGGTGACAACCTGCTTCTCGTCATGGGCCTTGGCGTTGTTTGTTCCATTTTCCCGCTGATAGCAGGTTATTTCTATGCAAAATTCATTGGAAAGAGGGTAAAGGCAGATGATGAAGTCGACAATGCTGAAGTCGTTAAAACTTATGAGGAACTGATTGCAGAATACGGAAAGCTGCCGAGCGGATTCTCCTCGCTGGCTCCGATTATTGTTCCAATCATTCTCATGGCGCTTGCTTCCATCTTCTCCATGGCGCAAATGACAGGAATATTCGCTGATATTGTTGCCTTCCTCGGTACACCAATCATCGCGCTCGCAGTCGGCACGGTGTTTGCAACAGCACAGCTCTCAGGTGCAGGTAAGATGAGCGAGTTCTACAATATCTGCAACGAAACACTGAAGACGGTAGGACCGATCCTCTTTGTAACAGCTGCCGGCGGTGTGCTTGGAAAAGTCATTTCGGCATCTGACATGGTAAACTATATTTCCTCGCATGCGGAGGTACTTTCTGCGATGGGAATCTTCTTCCCATTCCTGCTCTCGGCGATTCTGAAGTCCGCACAGGGATCTTCTACTGTTGCACTGACAACTACTGCAGGAATAGTCGCACCGCTCCTTCCGGTACTGGGCTTTACAACACCTGTTCAGGTCACATTGGTCTGCATGGCTATAGGCGCAGGCGCAATGACAGTTTCTCACGCGAACGATTCATATTTCTGGGTCGTTACAAATTTCGGAGCAATGTCTCCGGATCGCGGTTATAAAACACAAACTATGAATACTCTGGTGATGGGCATTGCAGCAATCGTTGAAATTGCACTTCTCAGTCTGATCCTTCACTGATTGCCTTTTGATGGCGTAAGGAGAAAACCATATGAAACTTTTATTTGCATCCGACTCATTTAAAGGGAGTCTGACAAGCGAAAAAACCGTAGAATTGCTCAGCCAGGCTGCCAGGGAAGTATTTGGCGAGTGTGAATGCTCCGGAGTTCCGGTCGCTGACGGCGGTGAAGGAACTGTTGAAGCGGTAATTGCTGCAGAGCATGGCGAATATATCACTGTAAAAGTTCACGGTCCGCTCATGGAAGAAACCGAAAGCTTTTACGGGACTTTTGACGGAAACAAGGCTGTCATAGAGATGGCTGCAGCTTCAGGATTGCCGATGGTGCCTGAAGAACTGCGGAATCCGCTGAATACTACCACCTTCGGCACCGGTGAGCTGATACTGGATGCGCTGAAACGGGGCTACCGCGATATCTCGATCGCCATAGGCGGCTCCGCGACTAACGACGGCGGTATGGGCTGTGCCAGAGCGCTCGGCGTAAAATTCCTGGATCAGGACGGAAATGAACTCGAAGGTTTCGGGCGCGATCTTGCCAAAGTGGCAGCAATCGATATTTCCGGCCTGGATGAGCGCGTAAAAGACTCGAAGATCACTGTAATGTGCGATGTAACAAATCCTCTCTGCGGAAAGGACGGAGCCACATGGACCTTCGGAAAGCAGAAAGGCGCAACTCCGGAGATCCAGGAAGAGCTTGAAAAGGGCATGTGCAGCTATCGCGATGTTATCAGGGAAACTTTCGGCATAGACTGTGACGGGATCCCGGGTACAGGAGCTGCAGGCGGGCTCGGAGCGGCTCTTATGGTATTTCTCGGAGGAGAGATGAAGTCCGGAATCGAGACTGTATTGGATCTGATACGGTTTGACGAGCGCCTCGAGGGTGTTGATCTCGTCGTAACAGGAGAAGGACGTACCGACTGGCAAAGCTGTTTCGGAAAAGTAATGCAGGGTGTCGGAATGCGGGCTAAGGCAAAAGGCATCCCTGTTCTGGGACTCTCCGGTTCGCTGGGAAAAAATGCGATGGATATCTGCAGCTGCGGCATATCCTCCCTCATGACGACGGTGAACGCGCCGATGCCTCTCAGTGAGGCACTGGAACGGGCAGAAGAGCTTTACTATGAGGGAGCTCTCCGGATGTTCCGTTTTGTCAGAACAGGGATGGAAATATGATGCGCGACAATCGACGCCCATTGCAATAACATGAACACAAAACTTCGACTCTCCTAATGTGCTGGAGAAACTTGAGGAGAGAATACATCTGAATTTCGCTGCGGTTGCGATCACCGGTGAGCTGATCAGGTTCTTCCAGGCAGAGGGTGTGGAAAAGGAAGAGCAAGACTGAGTCAGTTTTGCTCTTCCTTTTTAAATGATTCGTTTATCTTTGTGAAAAATTTCTGTGCGATCGGAGTGAATGTGCCGTATTTATTCCGGATAAGGTAAAGCCGGGTCTCCTGCACAGGTTCAAGCGGAATGAATGCAAGACCGCTTTCAGGCGAGCAGTCTGTCAGATGTCTGAATGTCAGCAATAATCCCAGACCTTCAAGTGCAAACATCGATCCGTTGTAGGAGAGTCTGAATGTTCCTGCAAGGTCAAGTTCATGCCATCTCTCACCCGCCCATTCTTTTATTTCATAATTCCAGCTCTGCTCAGAGCAGAAGAGGGGCTGACCGATCAGGTCATCCAGCAGGATACAGTCATTAGCAGCAAGTGGATGATCTCTCCTCATTACGACGCCCCAGACATCATTTTCCGGGAACTCAACATAGTCATATTTCTCCGGGTCCGGAGTCTCACACAGAACGGCAAAGTCCAGCAGGCCTTTGTCGAGTTTTTCCGTGACCTGCTCGGTATCACCGCTGGTAATATGATACCTGAGATCAGGGTAAATAGCTTTGAATTCCTTGATCTGCCTTGCAAGATGCCTTATCTGATAGGATTCCGCCAGACCGAAATATATATCGCCTCCGGTCAGATCGTCGAGTGATACGAATTCCTGCTCGATTTTGTCAGCCATCGCAACAAGATCCGCTGCCCTGTCCCGTAGGAGCAAACCTTCATCTGTCAGTTTTATGCTGAAACTCTTTCTGGTGAAGAGCTTCTTTCCGAGCTCCTCTTCCAGCAATTTCAATGTCTTGGACAAAGTCGGCTGCGAAACGTGCAGCATCTCCGAAGCCCTCGTCATATTCTCTTCTCTCGCTACTGCCAGGAAATATCTCAAATGTCTGATCTCCATGATCCGCTCCTTCACATGACATTCTTTATTCGCATATCATACATTCATTATATTCATTAGCGAATATCTCGACAACTGATTATTATGTAATCATGAAAGATACAGAACTCGAAAAAATAATAGAAAACATGAAAGCGGCCGGGTGCTCCAACACAGATACGGAGAGGGTCAGAAACATGCATAAAGCCGGACTGGATGAGGAGATCATTCATTGCCTGCGCAGATGCAGATGCTCTCTGATGGATGAACTTCGTGATTCCCAGAGACGCGTAGACCGCATGGACCGCCTTATACGTATGGCCGAAAACTGCTGATACAATACGAAAACAGAAGGAGAAAATGAGATGATAAAGACTGAGAAATTGATACTCGTACAGGAATGGGACAAGACATTCGCAAAGAGCGACAAGGTTGATCACAGCAAGGTAACTTTCGTAAACCGTTACGGCATCACTCTTGCAGCAGATATGTATGTGCCGAAGAATGCGGCAGGGAAACTTCCTGCTATAGCTGTCAGCGGACCTTTCGGCGCAGTCAAGGAGCAGTGCTCGGGACTCTACGCGCAGACAATGGCGGAAAGAGGCTTCCTGACGATTGCTTTCGATCCTTCCTTTACGGGCGAGAGCGGCGGACAGCCGAGATTCATGGCTTCCCCGGATATCAATACTGAGGACTTCATGGCAGCAGTAGACTTCCTTTCGCTCTGCGACAAGGTCGATCCTGACCGCATCGGTATCATCGGTATCTGCGGATGGGGCGGAATGGCCATCAATGCCGCAGCACTCGATACAAGAGTCAAGGCAACAGCAGCAATGACAATGTACGATATGACGAGAGTCAACGCAAAGGGCTATTTCGATGCACAGGACAGCGAGGAAGACCGTTACAATGCCAAGGTCGCACTGAATGCTCAGAGAATCAAAGACTATGCGGCAGGCGAGTATACACTCGGCGGCGGTGTAGTTGATCCGCTTCCTGAAGATGCACCGTTCTTTGTAGCTGATTACTACGATTATTACAAGACTGACAGAGGATATCATGCAAGATCACTGAACTCCAACGGCGGATGGAACGTCATCGGATGCGAGTCGTTCATCAACCAGCCGATCCTCATGTACAGCAATGAGATCCGCAGCGCTGTGCTCATCGTGCATGGAACAAAGGCACATTCCTTCTACTTCGGCAAGGATGCCTATGACAATATGGTCAATGGAAATAAGTACACTGATAACAAGGAGTTCATGCCTATCGAAGACGCTGTACATACAGACCTCTATGACGGCGGAGAGAAAAAGGCCATTCCGTGGGATAAGCTGGAGTCGTTCTTCGGAAGCAATCTGAAATAAGAACATGGATATAAAAAAGATGAAGAGGATTTTGGGAATGATAATGATGTGCGTCCTGCTGGCAGTAATGCCGGCAGGGTGTTCTGCATCAAAAGGAGAAGCAGTAACGGATACCGGCGAAGCCGGGAACATGCAGTCCGCAGAAAGTGAAGAAACTGCAGCACTTGAAGAGGAGGAGATCGTTGAAATGAAGATGAGTATAAACGGCACAGCTGTGGATGTGTCCTGGGAGAACAATGCATCGGTAAAGGAGCTTGCAAAAATGGCAGGGAACGGCCCTGTGACTATTGAAACGGAACCTTACGGCGGGTTTGAGCAGGTAGGACCGATAGGCGCGACACTTCCGAGCAGCGATACAAATATCAAGACCAAGGCGGGCGATATCATGCTGTACACAAGCAGCCAGATGGTCATCTTTTACGGATCCAACTCCTGGGCATACACCAGACTTGGAAGAATCACCGATAAGTCTGATTCAGAGCTGCGAGAACTGCTCGGCGGGGACGGAGTCACAGTAACTATCACAGCAGAATAGAAAAGACTGGAACTTTACAATTTCGGAAAGTCAATTTAAAAGGACAGGCAGGAGAGAAAATGCGTAAAAGACCAATAATCAGAAAATTATTAACCGTATTTATCATTGCGGCTCTTTGCTTCTGTATCCCTGCAGCTCCTGTTTCCGCGGGAAGCGGGACAGCAGTGAAGATCAAAGTCGGGAACAAATCTTTTAACGGAGTCTTCTATGATAACAAGACAGCAAAGGCTCTGCTGAAATCCATGCCGATGAAGCTGAAAATGTCGGAGCTTAACGGTAATGAAAAGTACAGGTATCTGAGTAAAGACTTCCCGACCAATGCGAAAAGAGTAAATAGGGTCAAGGCGGGTGACATCATGCTGTATGGCTCTGACTGCCTTGTTGTATTCTACAAATCCTTTAATACATCATATAAATATACAAAGGTAGGCAGGATCACAAACCCAATGGGACTTAAAAAAGCAGCCGGTAAAAAGTCAGTCATAGTAAGTTTTTCGAAGAAAAAGGTAATCAGGCTCAGCGAAAAAAGCCTTACCATGAATCCCGGAAACAGCAAAACGATCAAACTTATAGGAGCAAGTGCAAAGAACGTAAAGTGGAGCACGTCGAATAAAAATGTTGCTGCGGTTTCGAAGGGGAAAATCAAGGCAAAGAAGCCGGGGACCGTTACAATAACCGCAAAATATAAGAATAAGAAATATAAATGCAAGGTCGTTGTACGTGAAGAGGAAGAGACAGACCAGCCAATTGCTGAAAAGAACCTTGTAATGAAGATAGGCGATAAAAACGTAGCTGTGGATTGGGAGGACAACGAAAGCGTTGCGGCTCTCAGGGATCTTGTAAGTGAAAGCCCGCTCACGATCCAGATGTCGATGTATGGCGGATTTGAGCAGGTTGGTCCTATCGGAGCAAGCTTACCGAGAAATGACGTGCAGACGACTACCTCATCCGGAGATATTGTCCTGTATTCCGGAAATCAGATAGTGGTATTCTATGGAAGCAATTCATGGGCATACACACGACTTGGACATATAACAGATCAGAGTGCCGAAGACATGGCACAGCTGTTGGGCAATGGAGATGTATGCATTACATTGAGCATAGATAATTAGAAGAGAATTCATCGGGAAGAAAGCTCTTGAAGAGCTTGCGGATAAGCCGCATCGGACAGTCGTTACGCTTGAGTGGAATCCTCAGGATGTTGCAGCTGTATTTGCTACAATGATCACACCGGGAGAGGAGCCTTGCGAAGATATTACACAGCCTAGCAGCGTTGATTATTCTACCACCTGCAGGGAGTTCAGATTCAGCTACAATGCTGATAAAGTATTCTCGGAAGGTAAAGAGGTAGGCATCAGTGCGGGCCGCATAATCTCATATACATATAACAGCATGATCTCACTTGGGTTCGTAGACTGCGAATATTCGCAGGAAGGGCGCGAGTTTGAGATCCTCTGGGGGACGCCGGGTACACGCCAGATGAAGATCAGAGCCAAAGCCGTAAGATTCCCTTATAACCAGGACTATGTACGAAATGAGAAGAGAGACGTATCAGATATTCCTGTATATGGGGAATGATCGGATACACCAGACAAGCTGACAAATAACGATGTAAAATAACATATTGATAAGCCAGAACAGGCTGCTTCGGCAGCCTGTTTCTTCGTCTTTATGGTTTTTTGTTCCCTTTTCTATGTTTCAATATTCCGATTCTATTCCATAATTATACGTTTCAATATTCCGATTCTATTCCTTTTCTAGTGACAGTCCGAATGTTTAGGTGTAAAATGCTCTCATAAGATACGGCTCAGTTATAGGAGAAAGAAGATGCTTAGGAGAAAAATCTATGAGGACCTTCTCAGGTGGAAGAATAATCACTCTAATACATGCCTGATGGTAAAAGGTGCCAGGCAGGTAGGGAAGACATATATTATCAGAGCTTTTGGCGAGAAAGAGTATAAATCTTTTATTGAGATCAATTTCATAAGCCAGAAGGAGTTAAAGAGCATATTTGCCGGATCTCTTGACGCTGAATCAGTTTATAAAAGAATGACCGCACAGATCAGAGACATTGAACTCATTCCGGGGAAGACATTGATTTTCCTTGATGAGATACAGAACTGCGGCAATGCACGTACTGCGATTAAATTTTTAGCAGAAGACGGACGGTTTGACATCATCAGTTCCGGAAGCCTGCTTGGCCTTACATATGCAGAAGATGGAGACTCAGATGTTGAGGAGCCTGAATCAGTACCTACCGGATATGAAGACTTCCTGACTATGTATTCCATGGACTTCGAAGAGTTTCTTTGGGCTGAGGGATATGGGGAAGAAGCAATCAGTATCCTGAAGTCATATTATGACAACAATGAAGCAGTGCCTGCAGCAATCAATGATAAATATGAGGAACTATTCAGAGAGTATATCGTTGTAGGCGGTATGCCAGAAGCTGTTGCTGATTATACTGCTAACCACGACTTCAATGCCGTGGCCAGAATTCAGGAAAGAATCATAGAGAATTATCGGTTTGATATTTCAAAGCATGCAAAAGGTGCCGGGAAAACCAAGGTCAAAGCGTGTTATGAAGCCATCCCGAGACAGCTTGCTAAGGAACTCAAGAAATTCCAGTATTCAACCGTAGAAAAAGGAAAAACAAGCAAAAAATATGGTGGAAGTATAAGGTGGCTCGTTGATTCCGCATTGGTTCACGCTTGTTATAACATTCATGAGGCATATATCCCGCTCATGGCAAATGCAAAGGAAGAGCAGTTCAAACTCTATATCAATGATACCGGTCTGCTCTGTGCAATGTATGGGTTTGAGACGAAGCGGGCTGTTCTTAACAATACAATAAAGGGAACCGCGAAGGGTGGTATATACGAAAACATCATAGCGGAGAGCCTGGTCAAAAATGGCTATAAATTATACTACTACAAGCCGGATGATGATCATGAACTTGAATTCCTGGTAGAGAAAGACGGGGAGGTTGTCCCTATAGAAGTCAAGGCGGGTAATACTGCAACCGTTTCACTCAACAACTTCATAAAAAGGTATGAACCTGCAGTGGCGTATAAATCAAAGAAGACCATTCCTCACTACATGGTGATGTTTTTATAAAACTTCGACTCTCCTAATATACTGGAGAAACTTGAGGAGAGATTACATCACATTTTTGGGGAAGTCGTAAATGAATGAGATTTTCACTGAAATGAATACTTTGGAAGTTCCATGGCCAGGTGTATTCTCGCTGTTTTATGATACAATTAATTACCGCTTGCAGCGGTATGAGAATGGGGGAAATCAATGCACTGAAAGAGGATACTACTGACTGAAAGGTGCTGATATGGAACAAAAGGAAGTATTAAAGGATAATATGAAACTCAGATTGATTCCAAAATTGACCGCTGTCATATTGACCTTGACTCTGTGCATTGGTTGCGCCGGATCTGTTGGTTATGCTGAAGGTGAAGACAAAGGGCAGTCCTTTGAATCCCTCGATAGTCCGACAGATTTTATAAGCACAGATGAAAAGAAGGAGGCCCTTGAAAAGAGCGGCGACCTGCCGGCATCTTTTGACCTTCGGTCTGTGGATACTGACGGCGATGGGATCGGAGACAGGTGCTATGTTACTCCTGTACGTTCTCAGTACCCGTTCAGAACCTGTTGGGGATTTTCGGCGATAGCAGCTGCAGAAACGAACATACTCAGCACTGTGCTGGCTTATGATCCGGATGCATGGAAAACTCTCAACCTGTCTGAAAAACAGCTCGCATTTTTTGCCAACGTCTGGCTTAATGATCCGGATAGCTCACAATACGGAGAAGGCATATATAGCGTAAATGGAGAAGACTTTACTCAACTCGCTGCTGAGGACATCTACGCAGGAGGCAATGCGTTTCTTGCTGCTCACACCTTTGCGGCCGGCGTCGGTCCGGTCCAGGAGAGCAGGGATGAGTTGTATGAATACAAAGGGAAAAAAGGCAAGATCCAGGAGAGTTATGAAGCGGGAGGAATCAATTATCCTACCTCTTATTCCAAGGATGACGACTGGCTTCTGGATGAAAGTCACCGGTATCAGCAGGATTATGTTCTGTCAGAATCCTATTATCTGCCTTCCCCGGCGCTGATAGACAGGGCGAATCAGTATAGTTACAACGAAGCTGGCACAGCCGTGATAAAAGAGCACATCAAGGGCCTGAATGCAGTTGCAATAGGATTTCACGCTGATGAATCGCGCCCGTGGCAGACCTCAGGTGAAGGAACATATATGAATGCCGGCACCTGGGCGCACTATACATGGGAGCCGGTTGCTGCAAATCATGCGGTGACAATTATCGGGTGGGATGATAACTACAGCAAGGAGAACTTTGCATCCGGACATCAGCCGCCTGCTGACGGAGCCTGGCTGGTAAAGAATAGCTGGGGCTCCGGACTGAATGAGTTCCCTGATAAGGGCTCTGGAAACTGGGGAATCCCGGTCCCGAAAACAGATGAAAACGGAGATGCCGTGCTGGACGAAAATGGCAATGAGATCATGGTAGGTTCTGGCTATTTCTGGCTATCTTATTACGATCAGTCAATTACCACGCCTGAGGTGCTCCTGTTTGATCCGTGGCTGAAAGGCGCCGGGACCAGATATGATCCTGATACCTTGCATCGCGATCAGTACGATCTCATGCCTGTGGGCGGGATCCGGGAAATAATCTCACAAGCTCCTGCAAAAACGGCGAATGTTTTCGAACCTGAAAAAACCGAGCATATTTTGAATGTCGCTTTTGAAGTTGCCACGCCGGGTACTGTCGTAAATTATGAAATCTATTTGCTTACGCCTGATTCTGTTTCACCGGAAGACGGAGTCCTGCTGGCCAGCGGGAACAACAGCTATCCATACGGCGGCTATTATCAGGAGTATATGGATGAGCCGGTGATCATACAGAAGGGGCAGCGCTATTCCATAGTGACCACGGCATCGCTGCCGGATGGGAGCTATGGTATCAACACGCCGCAGGCATATGCAAAAAATGCGTATATTCCGTATGGAAAAGGGATAGTGAACGAGGGTGAGAGCCTTTTATATATAAATGGAACGTGGCAGGACTGGTCAACGGATGAGGCCCATGGTGCCGTTTATAAGGATTTGTGGGAAATGATGAGAGGCTCGGTTGAGTTGGACAATTTCCCAATTAAAGGCATTGCGTATGATGCGCCTCTTGATATCGGGGTCCGGGTGAAGAACGTGGCTGATGAAAAGCTTGAGATCAAAGCCGGAGACTCTGCTGATTTGAGCCTTGAGGTATTCGGCTCAGAGAAAGACTACTGGGATGCGGAGTACAATTCAGTGGAGTGGAAGGTCAAGGGTGAAGACGGTCAATTTGTTTCACTTACGCCTTCAGAGGACGGGCTTTCTGCAAGGCTAAGCGGTCTGAAGCCTGGAACGGCCTATGTATATGCATACATGCATGATGTTGGTACTGCTCTGGTCACAGTCAACGTGGTTGAAGCGGAGAATGAGCCGGACAGCAGTAACAGCATGGACAACGGTGATGAGGTCGGCCCGGTACCGGATCCCGCGCAGACAGATGACGTGAAGCTCTCAGCTCCTTCTGTAAGGACCCAGGCAGTGAGCAGGAAGAAACAGATGGAAGTCACTCTGGGTACCGTGCACGGTGCAGCCTGGTATAAAGTGGCATACAGGAAAGCCGGAAGCAAGTCGTGGAAGACCGTCAGGACAACAGGAAATACTGCTGTTATCAAGAAGCTGAAGACCGGCGGACTCTATCAGTTCCGCGCTGCAGCCGTGGACAGTACAAAGAAGACCGGTAAGTACTCCAAGATCAGATACCGGTTCTACCGCAGTATGAAAGGGCTTCGCTTCAAGGCACGCAAAAAAGCGGTCAGAGCTACCTGGAAGAAAACAAAAGGCGCGAGCGGATACCAGGTGCTCATTTCAGAGAAGAAAGACCTGAAGGGGGCTAAAGTCATAACGGTCAAGGGCAAGAACCGGAAAGCCTATACGGTAAAAGATCTCAGGAAGGGCAAGCGCTATTACATTGCTGTCCGTCCGTACAAGACAAAGGGCGGCAAGCGCTATATCGGTATCAGGAGCAAGATAAAGGCCGTAAAAGTAAGTTAATGACCTTTTAAACTGAAGTCGTAGTATGCTTGATATGCCAAAATCAGTTTAAGCGGCAGAAAGGAGCTTTATCATGAAGGATGAAAAGATCAAAGTATATGTCAATGATCAGCTGCAGGAATTATCTCTTGATGAAATCGAAAACGTAGCAGGCGGAACAGGTTCAGGCTGGACATGCGAAGCGGTGTGCCCGATCCGTTGTGGTTTCGTGAAAGTCTTTGACAATTGGGATGATTGCTTTATGTACGTCGCTGAAACAAAAAAATGTCCTGGCTGCGGATATGACGAATACAAGCTGATGATCAGGACAAAAGGGTAATAAAGACAAAACTTGAGTCAGATATTGGTCGGTTTAATGATGAGGCTTGCAATAGCTAAATAACAGAACCTCGCCTTTGACATCAGCTCCAGGACTCCGGCTTTGTTCCGGAGTTTTTCTTTACCATGCTCCTCAATTTACTGTCTGCATGGATCCCGGCAGCTGAAACGATGGGGGCAAGGGTAGCCGTCCTGCTGATCTCGGTCATTCTCGTGGGAACCGGCGCTGCGCTCAGCCTTGATATGCGGCTTATAGCAAACCCGGGAGATGGGCTGGTGCAGGCGGTTTCAGACCGCACCGGGATCGATCTGGGGCTGTCCAAGAATATCGTAGACATAACCTGCGTCACACTTACCTGCATCCTTTCAATGACGGTATCACATCGAATCTTAGGCGTTGGCATCGGTACGTTGATAGCTATGATCGGGATAGGGCGAGTCATAGCATTTGTAAATAAGTTATTCGGAGAAAAGCTTGCGCTGCTGTTGAGTGACACGCAATTATAGTTGCTCTCTTTATGAATAAGACTGCGAAATGGAAAAATGAGTATAATGAATACACTTTAGGGCTGGCATTGCTGGATCTGATGCCGGTCTTACTGTTCCTTTTGAGCGGGCTTATAATGTACAGCATGTACGAAAGTTCGATCCTGCTTGCGGGAGTCCTTGCAAGCTTCACCGGAGGCTTCTGCAAAGCCGTATGGAAGCTGATCATAGTGACCGGAAAAAAAGACTGTTCCGGACTGACACGCGCGTTCCGCATTCTTATGCCTTCCGGCTTTGCGCTGATGATACTGTCCGTGCCTGCGGGAGGAGGAGCTGCGTTTGCCGGATTGTGGCGGTCACTGACTATGATGCCTGCGGCGCTGTTGTTTGCGGCAGGTTTTGCTCTGATGTGCCTGATGGGATACCTCGGTTCACATATGGACAGCAGCGCAGGGTCCAACTGGACAGAGGAAGTAGTTAATACCCTGGCTCAGCTGGCTGTTCTGGCCGGAGTGATAGTTGTGTATTTCGGTACATATTATCATGCTGACAGTCAGGCGATTGACGCGCTCCGGGGAGTGAACGGAGTAAATGTTTCTGAGATAACTCAGGAGGATGAGGGCGTAAACGGATGGTATTTTGACGGACAGGGCACAGATTCCGCCCTGGTGTTCTATCCCGGGGCTAAAGTCGAAGCAGCTGCGTATGCTCCGCTTATGGAAACGCTGTCTCTGAAAGGCATCGATTGCTATCTGTGCGACATGCCGCTCAATTTTGCGCTGCTGGGCCGGGACGCAGCCGGGACCATACGTCCGGAAAAACCAAACAATTATGAGAGATGGTACATAGGCGGACATTCACTTGGCGGCGTGGCTGCGGCGATGGCGGCGAATGACGCGGAGGAGACAGGAGACGTGGATGCATGGGACGGACTTGTTTTGCTCGCTTCGTATCCGACTGAAGAACTCAGCACTCCGGTGCTGTCGATATACGGTACAGATGACAAAGTGCTCAATACAGGCAAATACAAAAAGACAAAGGCTGCCGGGCTGTGGCCTGCCGACTTTACTGAAGTGGTCATAAAGGGAGGAAATCACGCTCAGTTTGGTAACTATGGCGAACAGAAAGGTGACGGCAGTCCGTCGATAACTGCGGCAGAGCAGCAGAAAGAAACCGCGGATGCCATAAGTGAATGGGCCGGAGCACATTTTATACAAGGAGAAGAACCATGAAACTTCTATTTGCATCTGATTCATTTAAGGGAAGCCTGACAAGTGAAAAAACCGTAGAGCTGCTCAGCAGGGCTGCCCGGGAAGTATTCGGTGAGTGCGAATGCTCCGGAGTTCCGGTCGCTGACGGCGGTGAAGGAACTGTTGAAGCGGTAATTGCTGCAGAGCAGGGCGAACAGATCGCTGTAAAAGTTCATGGTCCGCTCATGGAAGAAACCGATAGTTTTTACGGAATCTTTGACGGAAACAAGGCTGTCATAGAAATGGCTGCCGCTTCAGGATTGCCAATGGTGCCTGAAGAACTGCGGAATCCGCTGAATACTACCACCTCTATATAGACTGTACGAACGTTGAAGGCATTGAGCCGTCTGAGGATATGGGAAAGATAGCCGAGAAGCGCGGTGTCAACGTGATAAAGTATGGTCTGATCGAGGATGTCGATCTTCCTGAGAACTATTATGACATAGTATATTTCAACGGAAGCAAAGATCAATGTACTCAAAGATCTTGGCATAGAAAAGTTCGACTATTACCAGACGCTCGTCAGGAATCCGCTTTATACCAATGAGGAGCCCGAAGACGTCGTTGAAGGATATAAGAGCGGCGGATATGTTGCCATCATAGCAGAGAAATAAAGGGAGCCGGAAAATGAAGTTTTCGGAAATACTGCATGCCGGAGTTGATGAGCTCTGGCGTGAAGCGGCAGATAAGCCGTTCGTAAGGGAAATGGCTTTCGGAACCCTGGATGAGAAGAGGTTCCGGAATTACATGATTCAGGATTATCTGTATCTTCTGGATTACATAGATATATTAAGCTTCGTACGGAGTCAGACCGAGGATGAATGCCTCAGGCATTTCCTGCAGTCTGTCATTAAAGAAACTGAGAATGAGACATACCGGGTCCATATTCCGCACATGAGAAGGATCGGTGTCAGTGATGCGGAGATTGAGGAAACCGTAAAAGTTCCTGTGATCTCTGAATATACCGGATATATGAGAGAACAGACACGGGAG
The DNA here is from genome assembly GCA_902779185.1 of uncultured Eubacteriales bacterium. Taxonomy (GTDB): domain Bacteria; phylum Bacillota; class Clostridia; order Peptostreptococcales; family Anaerovoracaceae; genus Crickella. The sequence goes on along the minus strand of CACZAM010000009.1, from coordinate 45,680 downwards.
CATGGTATTCTTGCGGGGCTCACAGCGCTTCTCCAGTGCTCATGGCTCTATGCTTACATCGGAGAAAAGATGACAGCAGAGCACTCAGAAGAGATAGCAGTCTCTCCATACAGATCCTGGTTCGATGCATATACCTGCAAAGAGTATACCGATGCCAATCAGATGTGGATAGATGTTCTTGACCGCGAAACTGAAGATATTACCGGCGACACCGCAAAGCTGCTTAACAACATCTTCAGGAGATGCGCAGAATATGAAAACATATTGTGGGATGATTTATATGAGTGAATAGTTCTGTTTATCTGAACGACTCATTTGTTTTAGTGAAGAATTTCAGCAATAATCCCAGACCTTCACGTGCGAACATCGACCTGTTATAGGAGAGCCTGAATGTTCCTGCCAGACTAAGATCAGCCAGAAGTATATAATCCTTTGCGGAAAGATGGTAATATAATAATCATGGAGAATCCTGAAGATGCGGTTTACAATTAAAACCGGACCAGGAAGGGAATGCATTCATCAGATGAGAGGGTATTGTAATGAAAAAAACAGTCGGAATACTGCTGGTCGCAGCTTTAGTTTTTCTGGGAAGTGTATTCACTGTATTCGCCAATGATACTGCATCAGAACCGATACACAAAGTAGATATAAAAAATATCTGTACATTGCTATGGGTCGGAGAAAAACCGCAGTTTTCCGTTGAGCTGGATCCGTCTTTAAAAGAAGACGTAAGCGTTGTAAGCGAAAAGTGGATTGACCGCAATGACAAAGAACTGACTGTCAGCGGCAACAATGTAGCGGTTGCAGGTGGAGAATACAGATACGAATTAAAGCTTAGCTCGGAAAATGGATTTGCCTTCGACAATGAACTGGATGGAGTCTTTTATAATGGAGTTGAGCTGGAGAGATATAACCTGCATTACTCTTTTCCTCCGGGAGACGATAATCACACAATGATAGTGTCAGGGGACTTTAACAATATAATTGTCGCAAGTCCTCTTAAGATAGACGCCGGTAAATTGCTGGCTCTGGTGATCTCAGGCAATTACTCCGGTGCAGCTGATTTCATTTTGAGTGATGACATTAATGCTTCAGAGAATGTTTCCATCGAAAACGGCAAGACTGATCGTATAAGCAATGATAAATACCGCTATGAGCTCGTTTTAAAAACGAAAGAAGGGTTCCATTTCTGTAATAAGCTGGAATTCCTTTATGATGAGGACAAGTACGGATACACCATGGACTATGATTATAGTTTGTCCGATAATAAGCATTTACTGACTATTAAGGGATTAGCGGAGAAAAAACAGCCTGAGCCTGAGCCGGCTGCTTCAAATCTGAAACCCGGAATCAGCGCGTTAGCCGCAGACAAGGCTATAACAAACATGACGAGTGACAGTGACCCGAAAGGCGCGGTTTTCTCTAAACTCAGTCTCAGATCAACTGTTCAGACAAATGACTATGTTAAGCTCAGCTGGAAAAAGCCAGGCAATGCTAAGAGGTATATCATCTACGGCAACAAATGCGGCAGCAGCAATAAACCAAAGAGACTTGCCGTATCAAAAGATAATACCTGTTCGATAAAAAAGATAAACGGGAGTAAACTCAAGAAGGGGGTATATTACAAATTCATAATCGTTGCACTCGATAAGGACGCAAATGTAGTTTCAGTATCCAAGCTGATACGTGTTACTCCTAAGAGCAGTAAGGCTGGAAATTACAAGAGCGTGACAGTCAGAAAGTCTGTAGTCTCTAAGGCAAAAAAGCTCAGGAAGGGAAAGACTCTTAAACTTAACGCCAGGGCAGTCGTTCAGTCAAAAAAGCTCAAAGTAAGGAAATATGTTGGCTTAAGATATGAATCGACAAACAAAACGATTGCGACAGTCAGCAGAAGCGGAAAGATCACTGCCAGGAAAAAAGGCGTCTGCTACATATATGCATATGCGCAGAATGGGGTATACAGGAAAATAAAAGTAGAGGTAAAATAAATCTCTCAACCTGTTGAAAACACTGCAATTCATGCTTCCGGAAATGACAATACAGCCAGGCTCTTGAAGAGCCTGGCTATTAAACTGCCTGAAGAGAGTCTCTTTCGGGAGAGGAGCTTTATTTGATTTTTATTATCACTGTTGTGGTCTTTGTCGCTGATTTATATTTCGAATTTCCTGCGGCAGTGACTTTTATCCTAAGCTTGTAGGTGCCTTTTTTCAGGCCTTTTTTCACGATGATCCTACCGGTCTTTTTGTTGACTGTAATCTTCTTCGCGTACTTCGCTTTTTTGATATATTTATTGTTTGAGTTCTTCTTACTGACCTGAACCTTTTTATATGTAACAGGGCCTTTAGCCTTTTTGATGGAGATTGCTTTATTTAGCTTGATGACGCAGTCTTTTTTTCTGAGCGTATTTATGCGTAGACTGACGGCCTTTCCCTTGACTTTCAAGGTGTTCGCTTTTTTCTTCACCTTTTTCGGCGCAACTTTATCTGTGACCGTGAAGTGCAAGGTCCTGTCAGAATTATTTTTATAGTATGATTCTTTGATTTTCCGGTCTTTGTTGAAGCTCACAGTCACGGTGTACGCGCCGGGCTGCCATTTCTCATAGCCGGAACCGGTTTTGTTGAGGCAGAGCATTGCACCGGTTTCAGTCCTGCTGTAGATATTGAACTCCTGGCTGGTGGAGCCTGAGGCTACAGTACTTCCGTCGCTGTCGCGGGTCACGGTCCAGTCAACGGCCACCACATTTCCGCTGGGGTAAGACTCGTCCAGGATAGCATTGCTTCTGTTAGTGAGGAAATAATTGATGTTCACAGGGTCACCCTGATCAAATACATCTTTCTTTGCATTGGCAGCCGGGGGCGTAAAAGGATCCGGTGCGCTTTCTGCATTTGACGTGGTGAAAAGCTCGTCGAGTGTAAGATCCACTTCTGAGTTCACATTCTTAGTCCCTTCTTTCTCCTCACAGTCGGCGAGAACCTTTTCCGATGGACAAGGAAGCTCATCGATATTATAGATCGCAATGGTATCACTTTTGTCATATCCAACAAGCTCCCAGTACGGTGTCCCGTTTATGTCTGTGGAATACCTGAGCTTATATACTGTGTAGGAATTCGGACGGATCTCCTTGCCGGAGTTCATATGCTGTACCAATTCACTCATGACGGCATTGCTTTCTTGTGAGAATGGTTCGGTTCCCTTAAACTTGCGCATGATCGCTTCCCATTCATCACTTTCTTCCTCTGAAGAAACAGCATCGTTATCACTGTCGATCAGGATGATCGCCTTGTATTTTTCCGCCATGCTGCCCGCTTCCGGATCTGTTATGAGCCCGATTCCGGTCATAACATGCAGAGGAGTGGAAAGCTCACCCGCATCCAGGCTGCCTGTAGTTACCTCAAACACTGAGCGGTCCGCGGGATCAGCAGATGCAACCCTGAGCATGCGCTCTACATCCGAAGGCCTTTCAACAAGATCATACTGCTTCTGAGCTACAGAGCTTACAAAATACGGCATTAATCCGCCGGAGGGATTGTACATTGTGTGCGGACCGTTTCCGGTTCCTTTCAGGCAGAACTCTCCCATGAAAAACCAGTCTATACCCCGGTCAGAATCACCGCCCTGATCTGAAAAGCTTACATTGTAGTATTCAAATATATCGTCCTCAGACTTGAATGGCTGCCCGGTTCTCGGATTCGTAAGCCCCTCGGTCCAGCCTGACATCCAGAGCATATTAGAGCAGGCCGCTGCCCAGCATTGATAGCTGTCATATCCATAATAATACTCAGAATATTCAGGCAGCGGTTTCTTGTTCACGTCCCACTTTTCAGCGTCGATAAAGGAATCATCTACTACTTTGATCGGAGTGTCTGCTCCTTCGCCGCTGTCACGGAAAGATTCCCGTAGTTCCTTCAGCATCCTGTCCTTGTTGGCACTGGTAAGACCGGTCATCGTCAGTCTTAGCGTTTTATTATCAGCTGACGTGAATTTCTCATTGACCGGCGTGATCTCACTGCTATGGGCCCTTTTGCTGCCATGGATGAAAGATTCTGCATCAGCAGTCTCCTGCACAGACTCTCCGTCTTCCATATATACGGGCTCCTGCATAGGATCTCCCTCTTCCGCATATGCGGGAGGACCTATAACGGGGATGCACATACACAGCATCGCTGCAATCATCACAATACTAAACCGTTTTTTCATTGCTTTTCCTTATATCATCAGCTATACAGCAGATTTTTCTGTAAACTTATCATACGATTCCTGTTTCAGTTTATCATAGTTAATATAGTAGAGACAAAAAAGTGATGAACAGACAGGTTTTCCATTGAGGAAACTTTGAAAAGAATAGAAGGATATGAACTGTATTATACCTATACGAACTTTATGTCGGTAGTAAAGGCCGCCGGCGTTGTCAGGGAGAAGGTGTGTAATGGCTGTAAAATGGGGTGTTCTGGCTGTTTATATACCCCTTCAGAATCATCTCCATAAGGAATGGTGTCAGAGCGGCATTTACCGTGGGAATGATCTTCCCGCCGGAAGTCGGTAAGGATGAAGGCAGTGAAACTTCCGTCCCAAATGTCGAAAACGGGCGTCGGGGACGGAAGTCAGCAAACTACGATGAATAACTGCACATATGCCAACTGACGGAGAAGACCCCCAAAGCGTAACTTTGGGGGGCTCTTTTATTATCCTGTGCTTTTGCAGATCAGCCTACTCCTCAGATGATTCATATACAGTTCCGACTTTACCGGTCAGCTGATCCTGAAGGTTGTAGACTGCATTTGTCAGACAGTATCTGCCGTCATCCACGTATATCTCAATGATATTCGGTTCTACAATAATCGAAAGTTTATATTCACTGCTGTATGCCGGCAAGGAGAAGCTTGTTGGGAGCTTAACGCCCTTTACAAACACCTTATCGCGGTTAGTGTGAATCGTGTCATTTTCCATCCAGATCCTGAAGCCCCCGATATCAATGGAATCACCATTGGTGATCTGCGTCTCCATGAACCATGGCTTTTCGCGGCCTGCCTTAAAAGAGCTCATTTCCTCGTCTGAAAGCTTTTTATCAAAGTATTTCAGCACATTAGGGTGGATCCTGTAATAGAAACAGCCGTCAACGTATTCAATTACACGCGGCACGCACATCATGCCGTTCCACGGCTTCTTATCCGACGGCATTCTGGCCTCCTCAGGCATGCGAAGCCATACCACCATTACACGGCGGCCTTCCTCATCGATGCATGACTGTGTTGCATAAAGATCTTTTCCGTGGTCTATGAACTCGAACTCGCCGAGATTGCTCAGATGACAGGTATCCGGATCAAAATCCACGGTGCCTATCATGGACTGAGCTGTATACCCCTCAGACTTAGGAACGATATACATCGGAGAGATCAGGAATATGTGCTGGCCGCCTATCTTAAACAGATCCGGGCATTCAAGTATGCGGCCGAACTTTTTATCCGCCAGAACAGATCTGATCTCCCAGTTCTTAGCGTCATCACTCTGCAGTATTATCACACGGCCTTTTTTCATTTTGTATGTACTTCCGAGAGCCATGTAATACTTTCCGTTTTCTTCCCATACCTTCGGGTCTCTCGTATGGTTAAAGTACGCCACATCATCATCGTAAATGACAGGAAGTATGATCTTCTTGCCGTCATAGTTGTCAAAAGTCATTCCATCCGGAGATGTCATCATGACCTGTGTGCATTCGTAAACATCATTAAGGGAAACGTGACTGTTTTCGCGCTCAAATGCATAATAGCGAACACCTGTATAATAGATAAGCATCTCGCCGTTCAGTTCAAATGTGCTTCCTGAGAATATGCCATTCGCGTCAAAATGCTTTGTCGGGAAGATAGCAACTCCGAGATGTTCCCAGTGGACCAGGTCCTTACTTACCGCATGTCCCCAGTGCATGGTGCCCCAGCGTGTCGAGAACGGAAAATGCTGATAGAACAGGTGATACTGACCTTTAAAATAGATGAATCCATTCGGGTCATTCAGCCAGCTTCCGGGTGCTTTTAAATGTAATGTATCCATAAATTACTCCTATCAATGCAGGCAGACATTCCGTATCAATAATACTATACTATTTTTGCTTTCAATCAATGGCGGGAGCGTATTTGTGTAAAATTTTGAAAGTAGTTTTCTTTAGAGTATCCGAGTATTGTATAATGTATTCGTATATTAATGCTAACCGGAACGATTGAACAACGGCGGTCATGCCATATTTTTGCGGGAGATCAGAGCATGAAAAAGACTTTTATTATAATTGTCAATGTGGTCATCATGGCTGCCATTCTGATCTTTGTTGTTCTCTACTCCAGATCTGAAAGCAAGGCTGCATACCAGAGGCAGATAGAACACTTTGAAGACACAACTGTCACAATGGAGCAAGTGACAGAGAATTATCTGGAAGGCGAGCAGAGGATCTGTGATATATGGGCCCACTATATAAACAACAGGAAGATGACGATGGAAGAGGCAGCCGCTTATATCCGTTCCTCGCATGTGCTTGAGAACACTTCGGCACATCTGATCTCTCTCGATACGCTCACAGGCCTCTCTACCCGTCCGAAACTGGGTACGGATGATGACTACGCTGTTTCCTATGAGCGGGTAGATCTCCTGAACAATGTTGACTGGATCGATGATATCGGTAAGTCGATCAACATAACCCGTGCTTACACTAACCCGATGACCGGTGAGCAGTCACTTGCCTTCTGCAACAAGGTCAGGCTGCAGGATGCGGAAAACGGCAAGCCCGGGGACGCGGTCCTGCTGCGGGTGATCCCTATCTCGGTGCTGGAGCAGAAATGGGTCTTTCCGCAGACAGAGCTGGTGAATGCGGAACTGTCCATGATCGATGCTAACGGGGACTATATCCTTAAGGGAGACAGCTTCAAGAACTCAAGCTTCTTTGAATTCTACAAATCCTATAATTCAACGGATCCTGAATCGTCGGGTGCGTTGTTCGACAGGATCACTTCATCGACAGGTACCGTTTCAATGATCAACTCGCACCAGCAGGAGTGCATACTGGCTTTTACTCCTGTATCGGCTACTGTTGGCTGGACATTGCTGGGACTGGTGCCGGCGAAGGATCTTACCGCGGATACCGAAAACTGGCTGCTGGTAGGAGTTGTTTCTGCAGGTCTGTTGATCCTGTTCCTCAGTGACCTGCTCTATATACTTTACTTTAACAAGCGCCTTCAGATCGCAGCCAGGGAAGCTGAGTCCGCAAATAAGGCAAAGACCGACTTCCTCTCTACCATGTCCCACGACATCCGCACTCCGATGAACGCCATCATAGGTCTTACGACGATAGCTGAAAAGAACCTCGGGGATGTGGAGTCGACAGGGGAAAGCCTGCGAAAGATCAGTCTTGCCAGCAATCATCTGCTGACACTGATCAACGACATTCTGGATATATCGAAGGTGGAAAGCGGAAAACTGAAACTGAGTCCTCTGACATTCTCAATTGTAGAAACTGTCGAGAACCTTGTAACAGTTTCACAGCCGATGATCAAGGAAAAGAATATCGAGTTCAGCTTCAACACCAATCAGATGGAAAAGGAATATCTGTATACAGACCAGCTCCGTCTGAATCAGATCTATATCAATATTCTCTCCAACGCGATCAAATACACAGAACCCGGAGGCCGGGTCAGTGTAGATATGCGTCAGGAAAAGAGCGACAAGCCGGGCTGCGTACGCCTGACATATACAGTAGCAGATACGGGCATTGGTATGAGTCCGGAATTCATGGCAACCATGTATCAGCCTTTCTCGCGCCAGATAGACAGCCGCGTCAACAGCATTCAGGGAACCGGCCTTGGGCTGGCCATTACAAAGCAGATGGTTGAACTGCTTGACGGAACGATCGAATGCCAGAGTGAGCAAGGCAAGGGGACAACTTTCACCATCGTACTGGATATCCCTGAAGCCGACAGGCAGCGTGAAGACATGCAGCTTGATTCCGTAGACGTTCTGATCGTTGATGACGATGAGATCATGTTGCAGACAACTGTTGACATTCTTGAGTCTCTGGGCGCATCAGCGGAGCAGGCGCAAAACGGACTGGAAGCGCTCGGCATGATCGAGCACAGACATCTCGCGGGGAGAGACTACGATGCTGTCATTATCGACTGGAGAATGCCTGAAATAGACGGTCTTGAGACGATCAGGCGGATCCGCGCAGAGATAAACGCAAATATCCCGATCCTGCTGATCTCGGCATACGACTGGTCGGATATAGAGGATAAGGCGAAAGAAGCGGGAGCGAACGCCTTTGTCAGCAAACCGCTTTTCCGCTCTACTCTCTATGATAAGATCAACGATCTTATCGGGAAGGAGTCCAGATCCATTGAGCCGGAGGATGATTATTCCGACCTGCAGGGGCTGCACATCCTTGTAGCCGAGGATAATGACATCAACTGGGAGATCATATCCGCCATTCTTGCCATGTATGGGATCACTACCGACCGTGCGGTAAACGGACGGGTCTGTGTGGATATGATGCGTGAGGCTGCGGAGGGCAGTTATGAACTGATCTTCATGGACGTGCAGATGCCTGAGATGAACGGCCTTGCCGCGACCAGGGCGATCCGGCAGCTGGAGGACCCTTGGGCAGCGTCGATCCCGATCGTTGCCATGACAGCGGACGCATTCTCCGAAAACGTCATGGAATGTCTGGATGCGGGAATGAATGGGCATATTGCGAAGCCTGTCGATATAAAACTGGTTATCAAAGAGATCCGAAGAATCAAGGATGGAGGAGGACAATAATTATGAAAAAAGCGATAAGTGTGCTTCTGGCGGTGTTGATGATACTGGGGCTTGCTGCATGCGGCTCGGAGAAGCAGGAAGCAGCGACTGAGGAGGGGTTCAGCCCTTCGCTGGATACTTCCACCAACTGCAGTATTACCGTTGCAGGCGGCTATGACAACTTTGAGGCGCTGGAAGCTGAATTTGACAGCTTTAACGAATATTATCCGAATGTGGAATTGATGTTCACAAAGGTTGATGATTATAACAACATGATCGGCATGGCTCTGAACGGAAACGATGCCCCTGACATCTACGTCAATTACTCCTGGATGTATGGCCGCGAGCAATATCAGTCTTCTATCGATCACGCCGAAGATCTGTCAGATCCGGCGCTTGGACTTGATCTGGACTGTATCCGCAGCAATATCATTCTGAACACGGGCGACGGTACTCTTCCTATGGTCCCGGTCTTTGCAAACACCTACGGTATGCTCGTTAACAACAGCCTTTTTGAAAAAGAAGGACTGAGCGTTCCTACGACCTATCAGGAACTGGTAGATGTGTGTAATGCGTTCCGTGAAAAGGGCTATGAAAATCCGCTGATGGGTTTCTCCAAAGAGGAAACAACATCGGTCTTCACTCTGACGGCTTATCCGTATTTCTGCGAAACAGTGGCAAATGATGCAGAAGCTGTCAAAAAGCTCAACGCCCTTGATCCTTCAGCCGGCGAGTATATGCGTCCGACACTTGAGAAGATGGAACAGTTCCTGAACGATGGCTGTGTGGACCCTGATGCCTGCGCAAAGATCGAGGACAACTATGAAGCCGTGATCCTGCGATTCTTTGAAGGCGATGTACCAATGATGACATGCTCCGGAGACACTGTATCCGGGACAAAGAAGCGTGAGAGCCGCTCCGAGGCGTTTATCGCTGACCCATTTACCTACACATTCGTTCCTGTTCCTATGTCGGACGAAGGAGCTAACTTCCTTGACATGCCGAATCTGCAGTTCTCTGTAAACAAGGAAAGCCAGAATCTGGACATGGCCAACGAATTCATGCGTTTCCTGATCACTCCGCAGGAACTGAACAACATGGCGCAGAACAAGGGCCTTATGTCGCCGACCAAAGATCTGTCTTTTAACAGCGTGTATGCTGCGTTCGGGGATGTTCCTGAATCACGGATCCTGTCGCCGGAAGTGATCGGGCTGACGGATGATGCTGTCATACAGCTGAGGCAGGCTGTTTATGGTGTTGCAACAGGAGCAATGACCATAGATGAGGCAGTTGCCGGCTATGGCACTTTCACACAATAATGATCGTTTTTCTCTGTATTACAAAACCCCTTTTGTCAGGATTTATCTGACAAAAGGGGTTCACTTCATTTATCTCTTGGTATCTTTTTTGATCGTATTATGGATTGTATCCTTTTCGCCTGATTATTTATCGATTACGTCCTCTGCTGTCCACTCAGCTCCTACGTACATTGCCATTGCGACTGCTAAGATGATTCCCTCTACTAACATGGTGTTACCTCCTTTATATCCATACGCCCCTCGGCTTTATTGTTGAAGATCGGAGTCTTCGTTTCGCCGTCCGGCGTCTCTCTTCTCTTCTTATCTGTATTATAGGCTCCTCTTTGAATAAAGTAAAACTATAGATTTTAATCAATATAAACAGTAATACTTAACACAAATATGTGGAAATACTGTTATTGCTTTGTAGCTCTTTTAATTGTAGAATGCAGTTGTAGGAAAGCTCACGTTGCTTTATGAAAACAGGAGGAATGTTATGGATAAGTATGTATGCGCTATCTGCGGTTATGTTTATGACCCTGAAGTTGGCGATCCGGATAACGGAGTAGAGCCGGGCACAGCATGGGAAGATGTTCCTGAAGATTGGGTATGCCCTCTGTGCGGAGTAGGCAAGGACAACTTCGAGGCTGAATAATTCGAGGCTGAATAAGCCTGTGAGGCCGGGCTCAAAAGGGTCCGCAAAAGAAGCTTGAATGGAACGGAGCGCCGGCAAGGCGCTCTGTTTTATATCATGGAGCTTTTTCTATCATGGCGATAGTTAACGTCTATTGTGCAATACGAAGACTGCGTGATAATATTGATGTGCAAACACTATTTCCAAAAAGGAATTAAGGGGAGACGGTAAATGTATAAAGTAGTAAGAAGAAAGGCTCTCAGACCGACAGTCACTCAGCTGGAGATCGAGGCGCCTCTGGTAGCGCGTAAAGCGAAACCGGGCCAGTTCATCATCCTGCGAGTGAATGAAGAGGGTGAACGTATTCCGCTGACTGTAGCGGGAGTCAACCCTGAAGAAGGGACAGTAAAGATCATCTTCCAGGTAGTGGGAGCAACGACAGAGCTCCTGAACCACGTGCCTGAAGGCGGATATCTTCAGGACTTCGTAGGCCCGCTTGGTAATCCGACCGAGACCGAAGGGATAAAGAAAGTGTGCATCGTAGGCGGCGGCGTAGGCTGCGCTATCGCGATGCCTGTGGCGCAGGAGTTCCACAGGATAGGAGCTGAAGTAACGAGCATCATCGGCTTCAGGAGCGAAGACCTCGTGATCCTCGAGGACGAGTTCAACGAGTGCTCAGACAAGCTGTATGTGATGACGGATGACGGCAGCTACGGCAGACACGGCAATGTAACAGTACCTCTTGATGAGATGCTTGCAGCAGGGGAGAAGTTCGACATGATCATCACGATCGGCCCGCTGATCATGATGAAGTTCGTGACACTGACAGCGAAGAAATACGACGCGCCTATAACAGTATCGATGAGCCCTATCATGATCGACGGAACGGGCATGTGCGGCGGGTGCAGACTAACGCTGAACACAGAGGAAGGCCCGGTAATGAAGTTCGCATGCGTGGACGGCCCTGACTTCAACGGATACGAAGTGGACTTCGATGAGGCGATCTCAAGAGGCCGCATGTACTTCGATTATGAGAGACATGCACACGAAGAGACATGCAATCTGTTCAGACAGGCAGAGAATGCGTAGAGGAAAGGGGGAAAGAAATGGCACTTGATCCAAAGAAACACGAAATGCCGTCACAGGACCCTCAGGTCCGCGCGCATAATTTCAGCGAGGTAGCACTCGGATATACGGAAGAGACAGCGATCGCAGAGGCGCAGAGATGCCTCAACTGCAAGAACAAGCCATGCGTAGCAGGCTGCCCTGTGAACGTCAACATCCCTGACTTCATCATGAAGGCAAAGGAAGGCGACTGGGAAGGCGCATACCAGATAATCAACGCGACATCGACACTGCCGGCAGTATGCGGAAGAGTATGCCCGCAGGAGACACAGTGCGAGGCAAAGTGCACTATGGGCATCAAGTTCGAGCCTGTAGGCATCGGGCGTCTCGAGAGATTCGCGGCGGACTGGCACAACGAGCACGCAACAGAGAAGGCTGTCGCTCCTGAATCGAACGGGCATAAGGTAGCCATCGTAGGCTCGGGCCCTGCAGGACTGACCTGCGCAGGCGACCTGGCAAAGAAGGGCTACAAGGTGACAGTATTCGAAGCACTTCACACGGCAGGCGGAGTACTGGTATACGGCATCCCTGAGTTCAGACTTCCGAAGGCGATCGTTGCAAGAGAAGTAGAAGGCCTCAAGGACCTCGACGTTGACATCGAGACGAACGTCATCATCGGAAAAACGCTTACGGTAGACGAGCTCTTCGATGAGATGGGATTCGAGGCAGTGTTCATCGGCTCCGGAGCAGGCCTGCCGATGTTCATGAACATCCCGGGAGAATCGCTGAAGGGGGTATTCTCGGCCAATGAGTATCTGACAAGATCGAACCTGATGAAGGCATACCTCGACGATCCTAAGACGCCTATCATGAAGGGCGGCAAGGTAGCAGTAGTCGGCGGCGGAAACGTAGCGATGGACGCTGCAAGGACTGCGCTGAGACTCGGAGCGGATCACGTATACATCGTATACAGAAGATCGATGGAAGAGCTCCCTGCAAGGAAAGAGGAAGTCGAGCACGCGATAGAGGAAGGCATCGATTTCAGACTGCTGAACAACCCTGTTGAGATCCTCGGATTCAACAATCCTGATGATCCGAGGGATCCTAAGAACGGATTCGTAAGAGGCATCAGATGCATCAAGATGGAGCTTGGCGAACCTGATGCGAGCGGCAGAAGGAGACCTATCCCTGTAGAGGGAAGCGAATTCGAACTCGAAGTCGACGCGGTCATCATGGCGCTTGGCACCAGACCGAATCCGCTGATCAAGAACACGACTAAGGGTCTTGAGGTCAACCGCAAGGGTGGCTTCGTAGTCGATGAGGACGGACTGACCAGCCGCGAGGCAGTATATGCCGGCGGCGACGCGGTTACAGGCGCAGCTACAGTTATCTCTGCTATGGGCGCAGGCAAACTCGCTGCGGCTTCCATAGACAAATATCTTTCTTCAAAAATTAGATAATATGAATTGAATCGAAAAGCAGGATGCAGTGGAGCGGCTCAAAGTCCGCTCCACTTTTTTTCAGGCCATAAACTGCTTTATGGAGTTAGCAGCGATATGGTAAAATCGCTGTAAAAAGGAGGGGTCGACAATGAAAAGAATGCTGTCTATTGCACTTTCTTGCCTGATAGCTGCCGGGATGTTCCCGGCTGCAGGAAGTTTTGTTCCTGACTGGCAGGCATATGCTGAAGATCAACCGGAGGCATACCCTACGATTGAAGAGATTGCCGGGCAGTTTGCGGATGCCGGGGAAGATCCTTTTGACTTTACGCAGGAATATGCGAAAAAGAACGCGATAAAGACCGCGGAAAGGGAATATCCGTCCAGGTTCGATCTGCGTGACGTCGACGGCCGGTCATATGTTACACCGGTAAAGTTTCAGAGTCCTTTCGGAAACTGCTGGGGATTTGCGGCGATTGCGGCCGCCGAAACAAGCATTCTGGGAGATGATGATCTCAGGGGAGATTACGTTGCCGACTCGCGCAAAGAGGCAGGCACGCAAATGGATCTTTCCGAAAAACATCTTTCGTATTTCGCGAGGACGCCTCTGAACGATCCGTCAAATCCCCAGAAGGGAGAAGGTGTCTCGCCGCATATTGACGAAAGCGTGGGTGACGTCGTAGCGGTATATGAAATGGGTGCCCATGCTCCTACTGCCACCAGCCTTTTCGCCTCAGGTATCGGACCGGTGCTTGAGAGCGTTGATCCTCTTTTTGAGTACAAAGGAAAGAAGGGAATCAAACAGAAGGAATGGGTTGACGGAAAATATTCGGATTTCTGTTACAGTCCTAAAGATGACTGGGCGCTTGCTGAGAGCCTGAGATTCAGTTCTTCATACTCTCTGAAGGAATCAATGCTTCTGCCTTCACCTGCGGACGTTGAACAGGGAGTGACCCCTGATGACAGCAAATACGAATATAACCCGGCGGGGACAGCGGCGATCAAGGAGCAGCTGCAGCAAAAGAGAGGAGTCCAGATCGGGTATGCGGAAGATTCTTTCAATCCTATACTGAAAGAAACACACGGAGATTATATAAATGAAAACTGGGCTCAGTACACTTTTATACCGTATGATCCTGAGCATGCCGTTACGATCGTGGGATGGGATGATGATTACAGCAGGGAAAACTTCGGTTATCAGCCTGATCCCGGTGAGGATTATACAGAAGAGGATACTATGCCTCCGGCAGACATGTTCCCTGACGGACGCCATGAGGGCGCGACGGACGGCGGCAATGGAGCATGGCTTGTGAAAAACAGCTGGGGCTCGGGAGAAGAACCGTTCCCTAACAAGAGCGAAGGATTCTGGGGGATCCAGGTCCAGAAGAAAGATGAAAACGGGGATCCTGTTACTGACGAAAACGGGGATCCTGTAATGACAGGCTCCGGATATTTCTGGCTTTCATACTATGATAAGAGCATAGCGACTCCTGAAGCGCTGAGTTTTGACCGGGTGCCGGAAGATACGGATATCATCGACCAGCATGATTATCTGCCTATAGATGAATACTATTCCGCGCGTGTCGAAAGCGAAGTGAAGACAGCGAATGTGTTCAGAGCCGGCGCATGCGAGGAGCTCAGGCAGGTATCGTGCGAGACTACATATCCGGGGACCAGCGTTACATATGAAATATATCTTCTTTCGGACAAATATAAAGATCCTACTGACGGATTGCTGATGGATGTCATTGAGGAAGGACCTTACAAATACGGCGGCTTCCATAAAAGTGATCTCAACAAGCCGTTCATGATCATGAAGGGCCAGGCTTACTCCATAGTTGCGACTCAGAAAGTACCTGAGGACGGTGGCAGTGAATCCTACGCATTCAGTCTTAAGCAGACACATTCAGGCACGGGTATCATAAATAAAGGAGAGAGCTTTGTTTTGACTGATGGAGAGTGGAACGACTTCGGTGATAAGGAATTCCGCAGCTTACTGCTGAGCGGGGTGGAACGAAGAGATGAAGACTTTGCGACAGACAATTTTCCTCTCAAAGGCTACGCCAGTGAAAAACCGGATATAGTGCTTGAGGTCGGATTCAGCGGCTACATGGGAATCTCACAGAATGGTCAGGAAACCGGCTACTTCAAGGCCTGGCTGACTGACAACTCCGGCAGCGATTACGATGTTATCCCGGAATGGAGCATCGCGAAAGGCGGCGAAGATGTGATCGAACTTAAGGACGGAAGGGATCCGACACGTAAGAGCCTTCTGTGCAAGAGGCTGGGAGGCACATATGTTATAGTCACTGCGGCCGGCATAGGGACAGCAATATATCCGGTCGTAGTCGACATGGGATCTCCGTATGTGACAGAGCTGAAAACCGGCGCTGATTCGATCACGATCACTACTGCGGATGATCTGAATTCCGGCGTGGATGGATATGAACTGAGTTACAGGGAGAAAGGTGCAGCAGACTGGATCAGGAAGACTTTCAAACCATCCAATACCCTTGTCCTGAAAAAACTCAAAAAGGGCAGCAAGTATGAGATAAAGCTGGTATTCTTCGCCAGAACAGCAGACCGGATATACCGCAGCTACGAATACGAGGAAATAAGCGGCACGGTCGGTCTTAAAAATACCCTGAAAGCCCGCGGTAAAACGGTCAATATAAAATATAAGAAGCTGAAGAAAAACAATCAGACTGTAAAGCGCAGCAAGGCAATCAGCGTAAGCGGCGCAAAGGGGACAGTCAGTTACAGGAAGATCAGTGGAAACAAGAAGATAAAGATCAGCAAAAAGAACGGCAGGATCACTGTAAAGAAAGGCCTCAAAAAGGGTAAGTACAAGCTGAAGGTCAGAGTTACCGCAGCGGGAAAAGGCGCTTATCTGAAGAAATCGAAAAAAGTAACGGTCATCGTTAAAGTAAAGTAGGAGGACGGCAATGTTAAAACGACTTATAACAACATTGATAAGCATTTTAATGATAATAGCCATGGCACCTGTGGTTCCCGGCGGCTATGCTGCAGCTGAGAGTTCTCCTGCCAGCGACGGTTATGTGCTGCCTGAAGAAGGCACATATGTGCCGGGAGAGGTAATGGTCATGTTCCGGACCGGAGCGGTAAAGGACAGTAAGCTAAGCCTCCGCAAAGCAAAGAAGCTTGATAATATCGATGATGACTTCGGCATGTCAATGGAGGCAACAGGCGAGGAAACAGAGGCGGCAAAGAATGCGAAGTCAGAGGTTGAAATAATCAGGGAGAGTCTGGGCGACGATTTTGTCATAAAGGACAGCATTTCCTTTGATGACGATTTTACGGTAGCTCTTGTTGCCTCGGACAAATATGATACCGAAACCATGATACAGAAGCTTTCCGCTAACGACAGGGTGGAGTCAGCAGAGGCCAATACATATGCAGAAAAGCAGAGTTATGACTACTCTCTGAACGACGCTCTGAACAGTTACTGCTATCAAACCAATTCACCTCAGGCTGATAACAAATCGGGTGATGATGTCAGTACGCGTGGATATGCGGCCAGTGAAACTATCTCGACCAATGCCGGAAGCGCATGGGCAAAGTATAAGCCTGCCAAAAACGATGAGGTGGTAGTTGCTGTAATAGATTCCGGAGTCAATACTGATCATGAGGATCTCAGAAATATGCTCTGGACAAATCCGGGGAATATCGGTCTTGAAGGAGAGCACGGTTTCAACTTCGCAGATAACGCGGCGGACATCACGGACGGTGAAGGTCACGGTTCGCATTGCGCCGGCCTGATAGCTGCTGAGGCAAATAACGGCAAAGGCGTTGCCGGTGTAGCATCCGGTGTCAATGTAAAGGTGATGATGCTCTCAAAGAGCACAGTGCACAGCGGCGGTGATGCAGACCGTGCGTCATATGTTGAGCTCGGCGGCTTCAATTATGCCCTCAAGGCCAAGCAGCGCGGAGTCAACGTGGTGGCGATCAGCAATTCCTGGTGCAACCCGGGCAGAGGCGATATCTATGATGGAATAGTTGAGCGCCTTGGCGAAGAAGGAGTGATCACTTTCTTTGCTGCAGGCAATGAGCACGAGGATCTGGATAAGGTGTCATATTATGGCTCGGGGAGCTATAACAAGTATCAGATAAGCGTAGGAGCGGCAAAGCCCGACGGAAAACCGGCCGGATTCTCCAACTACGGTAAGAGCACGGTAGAACTGTTTGCTCCGGGAACCAATCTGCTTTCGGCGGCGTGCGAAAGCATGTATAATCCGAATTTATATACGGCAGAGGAAAGAGCTCAGAATACGGATTATTACGGCCAGTTCAACAGTAATATCAAAATAACGGAAGGCGATGCGTCTGCCGGCACATATGATTCGGTAATTCCTGACACGGCCGGGGAAGGAGTCAATGCTTTCGGTGCATCCGTTTTTGTCAAGCAAAAGCAGAACTCAGACGACGGGCAGGATGCAGGAGGAGATATCTCGGATGCGGCTCCGGAACTCGAGATCGCTACAGATAAGTATTTCACTACTACAGGAAAGGCTTCGCTGAAACTCACGATTAAGGGTGCTGTGCAGGGCGAGGAGTATTTCTTCTTTTTCCCTTATGAGAAGAACGAAGGCACGACCGGCGGAGACAATACCAAATTTGCGATCAATACAATACTCAATTATGAAGAAGGTGATGCCTACGGCAATATTGAGGGTGGCGAGATCTCGAAGAACGAAGATGGCAGCTATGAGATGACCGGATACGGAGGGGAAAGTCTGACCAGTGAAGCCAATACTGATGATGAGGTCCTGCAGTGCCAGAACAGTTCAAAATCAAGTGGCAAGGAGCTCCTCAGCTGGGATGAAGTAAAGCCTCAGGGCGATGATTCCGGAAAAGAAGTAGGAATGGGTCTCAAAATCACAGCAGGTTATCCGTACTGGACTGATGATGCTCTTCCGCCTCCGGAGGGACCTGCAGATATTACCGTTTATATTGACTCTCTCGGGGTGTCGCTGCCTTTCGATGATCCGCAAAAACAATTCCCTGCGGAAAGTTCATATACTGTGATGTCGGGCACGTCAATGGCATGTCCGGTCGCGGCAGGAGCCTATGCGGTGATGGCTGCTCTGAATCCACAGAAGGAAGGTCAGTCGGGAGCCGAATACGCGATGGAAAACCGCGCAAGATTCCTCTCCTCTGTTACAGAGGACGATGACTTAAGGGACCTCTGTCAGACAGGCGGATGGCTCGATCTGAGCAAAGTCGGCAGTGCTTCTGCTGCCGAACCTACGGATACTGCTGATCCTTCGATCACCGATGCCGTTTGCAATACGGAAAAGGGGACCCTTACGCTCAGCGGAATACACTTCACGCCTGACCTTAAGCTCAGCTTCATCAGGCTGGCTCAAAAGAAATCAAAGGAGACCACGATCTCGTCAGACCGCATAAGTTTTGCCAAGGATGGCAGTTCGATCACAATAAGCAACGCAAAACCGCTTTTCGGAACGTATACGGAGTTTATCCTGCGCGGTGCGGATGACTCAGTAAAAGCCCGCTCGTCATTCTTTACCGTAAGAGGGCAGAAAAAACTTAAAAAAGTAATGACAGAGAAAGACCCTGTCAGGGAATTTGTGTCATCGTGGCACTTTAAAGAGCGTACTCTTCTGACTGACTCAAAGGGATCAAAGCTCTATGCCTATGATCCGCGCAGCGGAACAGTTGCGTCATTTGACGGAAACCAGTTTACCGATTTCGCCGGAACGGATATAAAAGATGCTCTTGCCGATTACTATATCAAAAATGAGCATGACAAAAATGGCGGCAATTTCGATAGATATCAGGTAGATAACGATCTTAAAGTAAGTGTGAAAGCTCCGCGTTATCCTCTGTATGGGGATGAAACCCTGTATGCCTTTGTGGATGCCGCTTATACACCGTCAAGTGAAGCTGCGGATGAAGACTCCGAGATAAAACACTGGCTTGCTTCCATAAACTTTACCGCAAAGGATCCTGCATGGAGCTTCAGGGAGATCAGGGATTTTGAGAAAAAATACGGACTCAACGCTGAAAGTTCCGCTTATGCGGTCTTTAAAGGAAAGATATTGATATTCGGGTCGTCGGAAGGACTCGCCGACATCCCTGTTTATGCTTATGACATAAAGACCGGTAAATGGTCAAAAGGAAAGAAGTACGCTGATTCACCGCTGCAGAACGCATTTGCCTGCGTGAAGGACGGAAAGGTGTGGCTCATGTTCGGAAGCGGTGCCGACAATAAGGCTTCTGTCAAAGTGCTCAGCTACGACGGATCAGTGTGGACAAGACACGCGGATATTCCGTTTGTCGGAAGGATGTCCACTTCGGATATAACAATGATCACGGGTGCGGCGGCGGCAGTCAGGGATGGCTTCGTGATGATGAATGTTTCAGCGGACGGAGCGGGCAATATATTCCTTTACAACACGAAGACAGATAAATGTAAGCCTATGTACTATACAGTAGATGACTCCCTGTCTGACAATTTGACTAATTCTTCTGCTGTGGAGACAAAGGAAGGGATATATTTCTATGAACGGGGGTCGGACGAAGTATCCCAAAGCTTCAATACCATTTGCATGCTTCCGGCATCGAGCGGAGCATACAAAACAAGTTACAATACAAAGGCAGCCAACACGCTGAAGGTGAAAGCAAAGACCGTAACTGTAAAATATAAGCAACTTAAAAAGAAGACACAGACGGTCAAACGCTCCAAAGCTATAAGCATCAGCGGTGCAAAGGGAACCGTGACTTATGTCAAGGCAAGCGGCAACAAGAAGATCAGCGTAAACAAAAAGACAGGAAAGATCACTGTTAAGAAGAAACTTAAGAAGGGTACTTACAAGCTGAAAGTGAAAGTTAAAGCCGCGGGCAACTCACGATATAAATCGGTGACAAAAAAAGTAACTGTAAAGATCAAAGTGAAATAGGCAACGTGATACTTGCATTTACTGAAAGAGCCTTCCCGGGAGGGAAGGCTCTTGTTTCGGTATTACGGGTATGCCGCTGACCTGTTTCAGCTATTTTTTGCGAAATTCCATTATGCAATCCAGTATTGCGTCTGCGGCGTCGAGCTTGCTCATAAGAGGAAGCTGATTCATACCGTCTCTGGTAAGGAGGGTAATGACATTGGTGTCTCCGGCGAATCCTGCACCTTTCGTTTTGATGCTGTTGGCGCAGATCATGTTTACATTCTTCTTAACCAGCTTCTTGGCCGCATTCTCGAGCAGATTCTGTGTTTCCATCGCGAATCCGCACAGGAACTGGTTCTCTCTGCGGTGTTCGCCGAGATATCCGAGGATATCCTGCGTAGGCTCAAGCTCTATGCTGCGGCCGGATTCGGCATCGCTCTTTTTTATTTTTTCTGTCGCGACTTCCGCAGGCCTGTAGTCTGCAACGGCAGCGGCTTTGATGATTATATCCATCTCGGGCGCGCGTGATGTCACAGCATCGAACATATCCTGAGCGCTCAGGACATCTACTGTCTCTACAAACGGCTCCCTCGGAAGCGCAGTCCTGCCCGAAACGAGAGTAACCTCTGCTCCGCGCCTCGCAGCCATGCGTGCGATTGCGTAACCCATTTTGCCGCTCGAGTGGTTCGTTATGTAGCGCACCGGGTCGATAGCTTCCTGAGTAGGTCCAGCAGTCACGAGCACCTTCAGCCCTGTCATGTCTTTTTCTTTGGAGATCCACTGCTCAACATAGCCTATAAGTACATCAGGTTCAGGCATCTTACCCTTGCCCTCAACACCGCAAGCCAGCATTCCCTCTGCCGGCTCAATGATTTCGTAGCCTCTTTCACGCAGTATCTTCAGATTGGCCTGCGTAGCAGGGTTTTCGAACATCGCTGTGTTCATTGCCGGCGAAATCAGAACAGGGCAGGTGCATGCCAGCATTGTAGTAGTCAGCATGTTGTCAGCTATACCGTGAGCGAGCTTGGCGATGGTGTTGCCCGTTGCAGGAGCGATCAGCACCAGATCAGCGGACTGACCGAGGGTGATATGCTCAGTAGGAGTCTCATTTGCCGGGTCGAACACATCTGTAACGACCTTATTGCCGCTCATGGTCTCAAATGTAAGAGGTGTAACGAACTTAGCCGCCCCTTCAGTCATTATAACGTGTACGTCGTAGCCTTTCTTCTTAAGACCGCTCGCAATGTACACAGATTTGTAGGCGGAGATGCCGCCTGAAATACCCAGAATAATCTTCTTTTTTTCCATTATATTTACCGGCCTTTCATTCAACGGGTCCGATTTGCACAAAAAGTATACTTCACATCGCCACGAATTGGCAAGGATATGGTACAATTGCAGGTGTAAAGGGGGCGGGTGGCAAAAGCGCTGCCGTGATCCCCGGATCCAATCCCTATTGCTCAAAAAGATATAAATACGGAGACAAGATATGTTTGACAAACTGATCGAAAAAGTTAAAGCAGAACCTAAGAAAATCGTTTTTACAGAAGGATCTGATGCCCGCATCCAGGAGGCAGCAGCAAGACTCCTTGCTGAGGATCTCATGGGCGTAGTTCTCGTAGGAAACGAAGAGGAAGTCAAGGCTGCAGCAGCTGAGAAGGGTTTCGACATCAGCAAGGCTGAGATCATCGATCCGGAGAAGTACGATGGAATGGCTGAAATGGTCGAGACAATGGTAGCGCTCAGAAAGGGCAAAATGAGTGAAGAAGAATGTGCTGCCGCTCTTAAGAAGGGCAACTACTTCGGAACAATGCTCGTTAAGATGGGCAAGGCTGACTGCCTGCTCGGCGGAGCTACATACTCCACAGCTGACACCATCCGTCCTGCTCTCCAGCTCGTAAAGACAAAACCGGGCGCTCACCTCGTAAGCTCCTGCTTCATCCTCACAAGAGAGGGCGGAGATGAGAACCTCAGAACGATCGCGATGGGCGACTGCGCTGTAAACCTCTCGTATGAGGACAGCAAGGACAAAGAGGGCAATGTTACATTCACCGGCGCTCAGAAGCTCGCTGAAGTAGCAGTAGAAATCGAGAAGTGCGCAAGGACTTTCGGAATCGATCCTAAGGTAGCAATGCTCAGCTTCTCCACAAAGGGATCCGGCAAGGGCAATACTGTTGCTCTCTCAGCAGAGGCTACAAAGATCGCCAAGGAGCTGAATCCTGACATGGCCATCGACGGTGAGATGCAGTTCGATGCTGCCGTTTCGCCTACAGTAGGCCAGCTTAAGTTCCCTGGATCACCTGTTGCAGGTTACGCAAACACATTCGTATTCCCTATCATCGAGGCAGGCAACATCGGATACAAGATCGCTCAGAGACTCGGCGGCTACGCTGCTTACGGACCGATCCTGCTCGGACTCAACGCGCCTATCAATGACCTCTCCAGAGGCTGCGATGCAGAAGAAGTTTACAAAATGTCAATTATCACAGCTGCTCTTTAAAATGTTAGAAAACAGGCCGGGGCATGGCTTCGGTCTGTTTTATTACCCTTTTTTCCGATATGAACAGAAAATTACATACATGCATCGTTCTTATTATACTGACTGCATTCTGCGCTGCCCCGGTGCAGTCATTTGCTATGCCTGAGTGTCACTACGAACATAACAGCTATACCGGAGAAGATCTGTATAAGCCGGGGTCGCTCGAAGCATCCTATGTGGACTACGTTCAGGGAACCTGGAAGTGCGATACAAAGCTGCCGGGCCGGAGAGGTCAATGCGGTCACTGGAGCAATCTGGTACGCAATGTGTTTGCTTCCTCAGAGAGGAGGAAAGATTATTACGGGCTGCGCTTCAACAAAAAGAACTTTCTGTCCGTCTGCAAAGGCTGCAGACCCGGCACGAAGCTGGTGCTCGGACAGGCAAAGTATGAGAACGGGACCCTGTCACATGCGATAGTGCTGTTCAAGGTGACCTCAAAAGAGGTGTGGTGGGCGGACTGCAACTGGGATGATGACAATGTTATTCATTACCGTCATGGCGGAGTGAAGGACTTTATCAATTTTTATCATTACAAAAGTTCTAAATACAGCTATCTGCATTTTGTGGTGAAAATCAAAAGGTACCGCCATTACAGCAAGCCGAAGCTCGAAGTTGCAGACACGGTCACAGATGGGACGGCAAGGATAGTCTGGACTAAGACTTCCGGGGCAAGGAAGTATTACGTATACCGGTCGGCATCAAAAAAAGGAAAGTTTAAGCGCATCGCGGAAACGAAAGCCTGCTCGTTTGTCGATGACACTGCGAAGACCGGCAAAAGATACTATTATATGGTGGCGGCTGTTGATAAAAAAGGCAAAAAGAAGTGGAGCGGCAAGGCAGACACAAAAACAAGGCTTGACCGCCCGCATGTTTCAGTGAAGTATCCGAAAGGGAAAAAGGGAAGGCTCGTCTGGGAGAAAGTACCGGAAGCCGGCCGCTATATCGTATACAGAAAGTATGCCGGCGGAAGGTGGAAAAAGATAAAGACAACAAGGAAAACATACTATTCAGACAGCCTGATCAAGCGCGGCAGACGGTACTGGTATAAAGTCAAAGCGGTAAAGAAAAAGAAAAGCAGGTCTGCTTCAGTAAGCAGTCCGTGGGCAACCACGATGGTGGATTTCAGGAGACCGTAAATGAAAAAATTCCGGAGCTCAGTGCTCCGGAATTTTTGTTTACGCGCGTTTGTTGTCTTCCACGAAACGTCTTATCTTGTTGGTCGTGGTCTTGTCGAAATCACGGTTGCGTACAATCACGTGAGCGATCCTCTTGAACCTCGGCAGGTCGCTGTTGATCTTGTCGACTTCCCCATCGATCAGTGCTTCTGCCTGCTCAGGAGTGTAGTCCGGCCCGAGCTTTCTCTCGAGCGCCTCGGCGTCGAGCCTTATTGTGGCACAGATGCCGTTCCACGGTGAGTTAGGGTCGCGGTCGCCGCCCCAGACCATGCACTCCGCTACGGCAGGCAGTGCCTGCAGGTAGCCTTCGAGCTCTTCAGGGTATACGTTCTTGCCGTTATTGGCGATGATCACGTTCTTTTTGCGGCCTGTGATGAACACGTAATTGTCGCGGTCAAGATAGCCGATGTCGCCGGTGTGGAACCAGCCCTCTTCATCGAGCACCGCGGCAGTGTTTTCAGGATCCTTATAGTAGCCCATCATTACCTGCGGTCCGCGGAAGCAGATCTCGCCGATACCGTTGCTGTCAGCGTCGAGTATCTTGCACTCGGTGAAAGGCATCAGGTGACCGGCTGAAGAGTTCTTCATGTACTTGCGCTTCGCGGGGTTAAGAGCGACTATAGGCGCGCACTCCGAGAGACCATAACCCTGGATGGCATTGAAGCCTATGTTGCAGAACGAATCGAGTATGGCTCCGTCTATAGGGGCTCCGCCTGATATGATCGTATGCATCCTTCCGCCGAAGACAGCCTCGATGTCCTTTGTGACCTTCTTAGGAAGCTTCACCTTGAAGCGGCTGGCTTCGCGGTCCATGAGCTCGAACACCTTCATCTGCCTTTCGTTCAGTTTGTCTGCGACCGAACGTCTGATCTTGTTGTGGAAATTCTCGATGATAGCCGGAACTGCCAGCATGATGGTAGGCCTGACCTCGAGGATGTCCTTGCGGATGTATTTGAGTCCGCGGCTGAAGGCGACGGTCGATCCGCTGTAGACACAGCTGAGGAAAGTCGCGGTGCATTCGTAGCAGTGATGCATCGGCAGTACCGAGAAGCAGATGTCCTTCGGACGTGCTTCGAACATGGACTGTACGAGCATGGTGTCGAGCATAAGGTTGCGGTGCGAGAGCATAACTCCCTTGGCTACGCCCGTTGTTCCGGATGTGAAGATGATCGCCGCGAGATCGGTATTGACTACCTGAGCGTCGATGTACCGGCGGTCTCCGTTCCAGACCATGTGGCGGCCTTCTTCACGGAGCTTTTTCCATGAGATGAGGCCGGCTTCAGCGTCTTCATCTTCATCCATATCAGCGTTGATGACGTAGCGCAGCATGGTCTCACCGCTTGCCTTGATGTTCTTGAAGATCTCGTAATACTTGTTGTTGACCGTGATGACTGCCTCAAGCTCGCCTTTTACAGTAAGCTGCTTCAGCTCGCTTTCATTCAGCTCTCTGTCGAGAGGCACCACGACTCCGACTCCGCCGACTATGGCAAGGTAGGATTCGCCCCACTCAGACGAGTTGCGTCCTATGAGGCCGATGTGCCTGTCCTCGAGTCCCAGATTGAGAAGACCCGTTCCGATGGCGTTGACATCTTCAAGCGCCTGACGGAAGCTGATTTCCCTGAAAGGCTGATTCGGCTTATATTTCTGCATGAAGAGCGGAAGGTCAGGATGCTCCTCCGCGCTGTAATTGAGCATGTCCTTGAGATCGGTAACAACATGCTTTTCCTTGAAGAGGTAGCGCTTGTCTTTTGACTTCTTAAGCTCTTCGAGCATCTGCTCGATGACTTCACGCTCACGTCTCTTGATGTTCCTGTATTCTGCGTCTGTGTATTTTCTGCTCATATAAGTGTCCCAAAGCGCTGTTTGCTTGCGCTGACTGTTTTGTTTCTATATAATTCGTGCAATAATTGAAACTTAGTCATATAATGTAGTTTACAAAACAATATTATATCACATTATCTTACGAGGAACATATATTACACTTTCGCGGAAGATTTTTAAAGAAAAAGATAAAAAATAATAAACTCCCGGTATTTTACCGTGATGAATATATTGAAAGGAAGTTAGTGGAATGGAAGAAGTAAGGATCATAGATCTTAAGGAAAGCATCCTTGCGGACAATGACGCAGATGCGGACAGGCTGCGTGAAGAGCTGGCAGAGGAGAAAACGGTATACGTCAATGTTATGAGCTCGCCGGGATCCGGCAAGACATCAACGATACTCAGGCTCGTGGAGCAGCTCAGACTGCTCTGCAGGGTCGGAGTGCTCGAGGCGGACATCGACGGCGACGTTGACACAAGAACGATGCTTGATGCCGGGATCCCTTCGGTGCAGCTCCACACGGGCGGCATGTGCCATCTTGATGCTGATATGAGCCGTCAGGCTCTGCGCGAGATCGGTTCGAAGGATCTTGACGTAGTCATTCTTGAGAATGTAGGCAATCTGGTATGCCCGGCTGAGTTCGACACAGGAGCTCAGATCAACCTCGTGATCCTGTCGGTACCTGAAGGCGACGACAAACCGCTCAAGTATCCTCTGATGTTCACAAAGGCAGACGTGGTGGTAGTCAACAAGATCGATGCCATGGAGGCATTCGATTTCAGCCCGGAGAAATTCAAGCAGCTTGTGGCTGAGTGCGCTCCGGAAGCACCGGTGTTCATGGTGTCGGCAGCGACAGGTGAAGGTATCATCGCGCTTTCCGAATGGGTAGGGGAGCGCGTCAAGGAAATACTGGAATACGTTGATTAGGATGAGGAAGCAGATATGTCAGAAAACAATGTCAGAGTAATAGATGTAAATGTAGGCATTTTCGAAGAAAATGACCGTATCGCCGCAGAGGTGAGAGCGCAGAACAAGCAGAACGGCACGTTCATGGTAAATGTGATGGCTTCACCGGGAGCAGGCAAAACAACTACACTCCTGCGCACCATAGAGGAACTTGGCGGTGAGTATAAAATAGGCGTTATGGAGGCGGATATCGAGGCGACAGTCGATGCCGAGAAGATGGCAGAGGCGGGCGTACGCTCGATGCAGATACATACAGGCGGAGAGTGCTGCATGGACGCTGCGATGACACAGGCTGCGATCAACGAGTTCGACACGAAGGATCTCGACATCGTATTCCTGGAGAACGTGGGCAATCTGGTCTGCACAGCCGAGCAGGATACGGGCGCGAACATCAATATTGAGATACTGTCGGTCCCGGAGGGTGACGACAAACCGCTCAAGTACCCGCTTATGTTCACGGTCACACAGGCAGTCCTTGTAAACAAGACAGATACACGCAAATTTTTCGCGTTTGATGATGAAGCATTCGTTGAGAGAGTGCACGCGTTGAATCCGCTGTCTGAGATCTTCTTCGTATCGGCAAAGACAGGCGAAGGCTTCGACGCGTGGCTCAGCTGGCTCCGCCGCCAGGTAGAATTATCGAAGGCTTTATAATAACTAAAGCCTCAAAAGTTCCTCGCTCGAGTACGCCTCCCGGCTCAAAATTTGCGACGCAACGGTTTCGGGCTCGCGCTTCGCGGGCAAACCGCTCGCGCTCCCCTCGTAACCGGCTTCAAATTGGCCTCTCGCTCGGATACTTTAGAGGCTTTTATCTATTATTAAGAAAGAGGGTCAACTATGTACGATGTTGCAATTATAGGGACTGGTCCTGCGGGTCTTTCCGCAGCACTCACGCTGAAGCTCCACAACAAGGAGATCATCTGGTTCGGCTCAAATGAGCTGAGCGACAAAGTAGGCAAGTCCGAGAAGATAGCTAACTATCCGGGCGTAGCCATGGTTTCGGGTGCCGATCTGAATAAGAAGTTCCGCGAGCAGGCTGAGGAGCTTGGGCTCGAGCCTGCAGACAAGCGCGTGACCAATATAGCGGACATGGGCGGCAGCTTCATGATACTCGCGGACAACGAGATGTTTGAAGCGCGCACTGTGCTGCTCTCAACCGGCATAGCTGCTGCCAGGGGAATGGAGAACGAGGCAAGACTTCTCGGCGCGGGCGTGAGCTACTGCGCTACATGCGACGGATTCCTGTACAAAGGAAAGACAGCAGCTGTTTATTGCACGGATGAACGCATGGAGCACGATATAAAGTATCTCGAAGAGATCTGCGGCAAGCTGTATATCTACACCAGCTTCGGTTACAGAACAGATGCTGAAAATGCTGAAGTGCTCAAACTGCCTGTAAAGAAGCTTGATGGCGGTATGAAGTGCGATTCTATTGAACTTACAGACGGCACTAAGATAGACGTGGACGGCATCTTCATTCTGAGGCCTGCCATCGCGCCGTCAACGGTGCTTCCGGGTCTTGAGATGGATGGCGCTCACATAAAGGTGGGCCGCAGCCAGGAGACAAATTTTAAAGGCTGCTACGCTGCGGGCGACTGCACCGGCAGGCCGTATCAGATAGCGAAGGCGGTCGGTGAAGGAAACATCGCGGCTCATGCTATACTCGAGCGCCTGAACGAGATCGAAAAGGAGTTCTGACAGACTGGAGACTGAAATAGATTTGAATTCTTTAAAGCTTAATACTGAATACACATTAACACACGGGGCATTCTGGATGATCTATGGTATCACAGGCAGTTTTGCCTCGGTTTTTATGCTCGCAAAAGGCTATAACAACATGCATATCGGCATAATGTTCGCTGCCGCGAATCTGCTGGCGCTGGGTCTGCAGCCTTTTGTTGCCGACCATATGGACAGGGCAAAGGGGATAAAGATAATCGACGCTATGGTATGGATGATACTTCTCATAATGCTGACCGGCGCGGGTTACTTTTTTTTCGGCAACGGATCATTCCTGCTGGCAGCGGCTATTGCGGCCGTTCTGGCGATACACTCTCTGATACAGCCTCTGCTAAATTCACTTGCCTTCAGGCTCAGCGAAAGCGGCGCGGATGTAAACTACGGGATAGGCCGGGCAGGCGGCTCTCTGGGATATTCCATCATAGTGGCTGTGCTCGGCACACTCATAGAGAAGAAGGGTGAAATGTCGGTCCCGGTATGCATGGAGGCGGCATGCGCGCTGCTCATAGTGATGCTCTTCATCACAAGATACAGTTTCAAAAAAATGAAGAGGGCAAACGATATTGAGATCGCTGAGCACAACGGAAAAACACCAGATGAAACAGATTCGGATGATGAAAGGATAGACCTTAAGGCATTCATCAGACGCAATAAATACTTCTTCATAATGAATCTGGGGCTATCAGGGCTGCTCTTCAGCAACGCCATCATCAGCAACTACATGCCGCAGATAGCAGCAGGAGCAGGAGGCACTACCGAGCAGGCCGGCAGGGTCCTTTCCCTTATGGCTTTTCTCGAAATACCGACGATGGTCTTTTTCGGCAGGATACACAGGCACTTCTCAAGCCGGACTCTCATAAAGCTGTCTTCGCTCGGTTTCACCGGGAAGATCGTGGTATGCTGGCTTGCCGGTTCGGTAAAACTGCTGTTTGCTGCGCAGGCATTCCAGGTAGCAGCGTTCGCGCTCCTTATGCCTGCCATGGTCTATTACGTAAATGAGATAATGAGCCCTGGAGAAGCGGTCAAGGGACAGTCTCTCTTCACGATGATGTTTACTTTCTCAGCTATCATCGCAAGCCTTGCGGGAGGCTGGATACTCGACGCATCCGGAGCAAAGGTCCTTACCTTTGTGGCGGCGCTGGTGACAGCTGCCGGAGCTGTCGTTGTGTTCCTCACCATAAACAAAGTGGAGGATCACAGAAGATTGCCGCAGGAATAAGTATGTGTTAGAATCACTTTACAACTGAAAACAGGAGATCAACAATGGAAACCAGAGTCGCCGTGATAAGCATTATCGTCACGCAGTCCGACCGGGTGGAGATGCTGAATGATCTGCTCCATGAGTATTCCGCTTATATTATCGGACGCATGGGGATCCCGTATAAGGAAAAGGGGATCAGCATAATCAGCATAGCCATTGACGCACCGATGGATAGGATCAACTCACTCACCGGAGCGCTCGGGCGTCTTGACGGTATCAATGCCAAGGTGACCTATGCCAAAGTCTGAAACATCCTCCTGAAGCCGAAATCCCATGAAGAGGGTTTGAGGCCGAAGCAAGATGCGACGCTGATCATTTGAAAGGACGCTTTTTCGCGTACTGATATTTGTATCTATGCAGCCTTGCTTCACACGGAGCGGGGCTGTTTTGGTTATTGGGCAGGAGTCACCGTAAAAAACAATCAAAAAAGGAAACAAAGCAAGCAGATGAGCCTCAGAAGAGACGGAAGGCTTGGAGCCGCATGGATCGTAATACTTATTGTGCTGCCGTTTATCGCAGCCATCATCGCCCTGGGGATCGGACGCATGTCGATCGCCCCGGGTGAGGTCTTTGAAGTGCTCCGCGCCGCTCTGTCGGGGAAGCACGCTTCGAGCGAGCTGATAGAAAAGACCGTGATGCAGCTGAGACTCCCGCGCATAATTCTTGCAGTGCTTGTAGGAGCCGGACTTTCGGTATCCGGATGCGCGTTCCAGAGCCTTTTCGCGAATCCGCTCGCGACACCTGACACGCTGGGCGTGGCAAGCGGCGCGGCTTTCGGCGCTGCCCTCGGCATACTGCTCGGATTCAACCTGATAGGCATACAGCTGATGGGACTCGCAATGGGCGGATTTGCTGTAGCGCTCACATGGCTTGCAGGCTCAGGCAAGGACAAGGGAGGACTCAGCTACATCGTGCTTTCCGGCATAATGATAGGATCGCTGTTCTCCGCACTCATATCCTTTGTAAAGTTCGCGGCTGACGCCGAATCCCAGCTCCCGGCCATAACATACTGGCTGATGGGCGGGCTCGACAAGGCCAACTACCGCACGCTTTCGCTCGGCGCGCCGGTGATAATTGCCGGCATTGTGCTCTTCATGCTCATAAGATGGCGCATGAATCTGCTGCCTCTTTCCGATGATGAAGCGAAGGCGTCGGGCGTCAACCTCCGTCTGCTCAGGGGCGTCACCGTTGTGGCGGCGACAGCCATCACGGCATCCTGCGTATCGATGTGCGGACAGGTAGGATGGGTGGGACTTCTGATACCTCACATGTGCCGCATGCTGTTCGGAAACAACCATCTCTCGATAGTACCGGCTTCCGTGAGCTTCGGAGCCGTTTTCATGATAATCGTAGACACACTGGCGCGCAGCATATCCGCGGCGGAGATACCCGTATCGATACTGACTGCCATGATAGGCGCGCCGTTCTTTATAGTTCTGATGAGAAGAAGCGGAGGCTGGCGCATATGAACGGACAGATAAGAAACGATGCGCGTTCCGGCGATGCCCTCCTCAGGATAGAAAACGGCAGCTTTGCGTATAAGAGCGGACCGCAGATACTCAAAGACATCAATATAGAACTTGATCCGGGCGAGATACTCGCCGTGCTGGGTCCTAACGGTGCGGGCAAAACGACACTTCTGAGGTGCATGATGGACATGCTCCACTGGCAGAGCGGCCGCAGCCTGCTGGACGGCGAGGACATACGGAGCATACCGGCTTCAAAACTATGGCGCAGGATGGCATACGTGCCTCAGGCCAGATCAGCCGCGGTATCCTACACGGCGTTCCAGACCGTGCTCCTCGGACGAAGCAGCCGCATAGGAGCTTTCTCTGCTCCTTCAGCTGAAGACATGAAGGTCGCGGAGAGCGTGATGGAGAGGCTGGGGATATCGCATCTTGCCGACAAGCCGTGCTACGCGATAAGCGGCGGTGAGCTGCAGATGGTGCTCATAGCACGTGCGATGGCGGCCGAACCTGAGATACTGGTGCTCGATGAGCCGGAGTCCAACCTCGACTTCAAAAACCAGCTCATAGTGCTCGACGCGATGACCGCTCTGGCGGCAGAAGGTGTCGCGTGCATATTCAACACGCATTACCCGGCCCACGCGCTCCAGCGCGCAGGAAAGGCACTGATGCTTTCAAAGGACGGAAAGAGCATCTTCGGAGAAACAACGGGCGTTGTGACCGAGGAGAACATCCGCCATGCGTTCGGAGTCGAAGCCCTCATAGGAGAGGTGGAGACACCGCATAATATAATGAAGAACGTTGTGGCAGTCGGAATATCGGAAGACAGCGCGGAGGGACCGGCTGTCAGGGATGAGACGATACTCGCCTCCGTGACTGTGATCATGCGGAACAACGATCACGCCGCCCTCATAAACAGCGCGTTCAGGGATTACAATCATCTCCTCATAGGCAGGATGGGTCTGCCGCACAGGAGATCCGACAAATACATTATCACCGTGATGCTCGAGGGACCGGCAGCGGATATTGAAGCTCTTTCGCACAGACTGAGTCTCATCCCGGACATCAGCGTAAAGACGACATACGAATAGAAATATACCTGCAGCCACGCAGGCTGCATGAAGGAAGGAATGCAAAATGATCAAAATTGCGGTTTACGGAAAAGGCGGAATAGGCAAGTCGACCACGGTGTCGAACGTGTCGGCCGCGCTCGCGGATATGGGCTATAAGGTAATGCAGATAGGCTGCGACCCTAAGGCGGATTCGACCTCGAGCCTGCACGGGCATGGCGACATGACAACGGTGCTCGATCTTGTGAGAGAACGCAAGAACGCCTTTGAACTCTCTGACATGGTAAAGGAAGGCTACGGCGGAGTCATCTGCGTGGAAGCCGGCGGCCCTACTCCGGGACTCGGATGCGCGGGGCGCGGCATAATCGCAGCTCTCGACAAACTGAAGGAAAAGGGAGCCTATGAGACTTTCAAGCCAGATGTCGTCATTTATGACGTACTGGGCGATGTTGTCTGCGGAGGATTCTCGATGCCGATGCGCGGCGGCTATGCTGACAAGGTATTCGTGATCACCTCAGGTGAGAACATGGCCATCCACGCCGCCGCGAACATAGCGGTAGCTCTCGACGGCTTCAAGGACAGAGGATATGCGACGCTTGGCGGAATAATCCTCAACCGCAGGAACGTCCGCGATGAGGACGCGAAGGTCGCGGAGCTCGCCTCGGACATAAATTCGGAAGTGATCGGCGAGCTGAGTCGCAGCGAAACGGTCACTGATGCGGAAGATCTAGGAAAGACAGTCATCGAGGCATTCCCAGACAGCGAGATGGCCGGCGAATACCGCACACTCGCGAAAAAACTCCTTGAGATCTGCAATTCAGGAATGAGACTATGCTGAAAAAAGTAAACGAAAAACAGAATACAAGGCTGAGCGCGGATGAGATACCTCATGTGAGGATCGCGGACGCGAACTTCCCGGCGCCGTTCAGGTCGGGGCTGGAGTATTCATCTCCGGCCCGCGGCACGTGGAACATAGTCCACACCGGGATGCTCATCCCGGAGGCACACGAAATATTCGTGTGCGCCGCGGGCTGCCTGCGCGGAGTCGTGCTGACTGCCGCCGAGATGGGAACGATCGACAGATTCTCCACGGTCGCGGTCAGGGAAAACAACCTCCTCGACGGCGACATGGAAGACCTGGTGATAGAGGGCGTTACGGACATCATCAACAAGCTCCCGAAGCGTCCGCCTGCAGTCCTCGTCTACACGAGCTGCGTGCATCACTTCACGGGAGTCGATCTCGACATGATATACGCGACTCTGAGGAGCCGCTTCCCCGACATCGATTTTACCGACTGCTACATGAACCCTATCATGCGCAAGAGCGGCCTGACCCCTGACCAGCTCATGAGGTCGCGCCTCTACATGCTCCTGCATGAGAGGGAAATCGATCCTGAAGCCGTCGCGATAATCGGAAACGATCTGCCGACCGATGAGGACAGCGATCTGGTGAAGATCCTGAATGGCGCGGGTCTTAAGGTGCACGAGATAACATCGTGCAAAACCTACGAAGAATACCAGCAAATGGCGGAGAGCCGTGTATACGTTTCGTACAATCCGGATGCGGCGCCGGGCGGCGACATGCTCTCGGAAAGGCTCGGCGGGATCCACTACGTGCTGAAGTTCAGCTTTGACTACGATGAGATAGACGAAACCTTCGCGGGACTTGCCGGAGTGCTTGGAATAGAACCGAGGAGCAGCGACGAGATCGCAGCGCTGAGGGAAGAGTGCGAAAGGGAGCTGGAAGAGACTAAAAAGCTTATCGGAGATACTCCGGTGAGCATCGACTATACATTCTGCCCGAGACCGCTCGGGCTGGCCAGGCTGCTGCTCAGCCACGGCATCAATGTCACAAAGGTGTATGCTGACGGGATACCGGGCGGTGACAGGGCTGCTTTCGACAGCCTGCAGAAGGAGCATCCGGACCTGATGATCTACCCGACGGTCCATCCGGGAATGAGGTTCGCGCGCACCGCGAACGCGGAAGCGCAGAACGGAGTGAAGATCCTTGCCATCGGGCAGAAAGCGGCTGCTTTCGACGAGACGGATCACTTCATCAACGTTGTTGAAGGCGGCGGGATGACAGGTTACGAAGCTATTACCAGAACATGCAGGATGATGCGCGAGGCATTCCTCGAAAAGAAGGAGATGCGCGAGCTTGTGCAGGTGAAAGGCCTGGGCTGTGAGGTGTGCATACGATGAAAC
Organism: uncultured Eubacteriales bacterium; assembly: GCA_902779185.1. Classification (GTDB taxonomy): domain Bacteria; phylum Bacillota; class Clostridia; order Peptostreptococcales; family Anaerovoracaceae; genus Crickella. The sequence goes on along the minus strand of CACZAM010000009.1, from coordinate 11,305 downwards.
AGACAGCAAGGATAATTTCTACATACTCAGCGGATGTCATGGGCGTGTGCTCGGCGTTGTTTGAACTTGGCGGCATGACCATCATGCATGATGCTTCGGGCTGCAACTCGACGTACACGACCCACGACGAACCGCGCTGGTACGACATGGACAGCATGGTCTATATCTCCGGCATCAGCGAGATGGAAGCGATAATGGGCGACGATGAGAAGCTCATAAGCGATATAGTCGACGCGGCAGCCGTTCTGAAGCCGGCTTTCATCGCGATCGCGGGTACGCCGATACCGACCATGACGGGATTCGACTTCGAAGCTGTCGCCGCGGTGATAGAGAACAGAACAGGCATACCGAGCTTCGGCTTCCCGACGACCGGGATGAACACATACATCCATGGGGCATCGATGGCGCTTGCAGGCATCGCGGAGCGTTTCGTAGATGATCCCGCGGATAAAAAAGGCGACGGAAGCACCCTGCAGATGTCCGCGCGCAAAATCGCTTCGATAGTGGACAGCTGCTGCATGAAGCCGAACGGCATCAAGGTCAATGTTCTCGGACTTACCCCGCTCGATTTCTCTGTCAACGGAACGGATGATTCCATCGTTCAGTGGCTCGAAAGAGAAGGCTTCGAGGTGGTGTCGAAGTGGGCGATGGGAAGCAGCCTCGACGAGATAAGGCGCTCGGCCGAGGCGGATGTGAACCTGGTGGTTTCGGCAGCCGGATACGGCGCGGCAAAGGTGCTGTACGAGAGATTCGGAATGCCGTACGCGATCGGGTTCCCGGTGGGAAATGAGCTGCCGGTTCTGCTGGCGGATCAGATCATCATCAATGTGAAGAAATACAGGGAGCAGGCTGAGGACGTATCCTTCGGAAAGACTTTTGAGTCGGCGGAGATAAGCGTGGACTCGGGAGTGTTCCTGGACGGAAGCTCCGGCAGGGACGAAAGCACTTATGAAAAGGGTTTCGCTGCCGTGATCGGCGAGGGGATCACTTCGCTGTCGCTGGCAAGCACCATAGAGCTTGAGTGCGGGATCCCGGCAAAGGTGCTCTGCGCAACTGAGTGCCCTGAAGGCATCCTGAGGGAGTGCGACCGCATGACACCTGATGAAGACGACATAATCCCTGAACTCGAAGGCGCGGCTTTCGTGATCGCCGATCCGCTCTACAAGCCTATCGTTCCGGAGAGCGCAAAGTTCATATCTCTCCCGAGTGAGGCCTTCTCGGGCCGCATCTACAGGGATGAGATACCTGACCTGGTCGGGGATATAAATGAGCTATTAATTAAGATCAAATAAATCAAAGGAGGTTTCTGATTATGAAGAGTATTCTGAGTAAGAAGAACAAAATGTTAAAACTGTTTGTGCTTGTCATGGTGCTTGCCATGAGCATGATGGCATTCGCGTCATGCGGAGGCGGCGGTGAAGAAGCTTCTGAACCTGCAGAGACTGCTGAGACTGCGGATACCATCACGATCACGGATCACGCTGACAGGCAGGTCGAAGTACCGACAGACATCCAGAGGATCGCGGTATGCGACATCTATCCGCTCCCGAGCGTGCTGGCTGTATTCTTCGACTCCGCCGACAAGATCGTAGGCATGCCGACACCGTCGATGACGGCCGCGCAGAACGGACTTCTGGGACAGCTCTATCCGGAGATCCTGAACGCCGAGACAGGCTACATCGAGGATGTGAATGTCAACATGGAGGAGCTCGCGAAGCTCGAGCCGGATGTAGTATTCTACAGCGCTTCAAGCTCTGAACTCGGTGATCAGCTTGCGAACGCAGGATTCGCGGCAGTCGCTATTTCCGTCAACAAGTGGGACTACAACTGCATCGAAACTCTCAACAACTGGATCGCGCTTCTGAGCCAGATGTTCCCTGACAGCGACAAGGCTGCCATCGTTGAGGAGAAATCCAATGCAATGTATGATATGGTTCAGGAAAGAGTAAAGGATATCCCTGACGAGGAAAGGGCAAACGCGTTCTTCCTCTTCCAGTACAGCGACACGACACTCCTGACTTCGGGACAGCAGTTCTTCGGTCAGTGGTGGGCTGATGCCATCGGCGCAAAGAACGTCGCGACAGAGCTTTCGACCGACAACTCCGTAGCAGTCAACATGGAGCAGGTATATTCGTGGAACCCTGATCTGATCTTCATGACCAACTTCAACGCATACTATCCTGACGATCTGTACAACAATACTGTCGAGGGATATGACTGGAGCGCGGTCAAGGCAGTGCAGGACAAGAGAGTCTTCAAGATGCCTCTCGGCATGTACAGGAGCTACACTCCGGGAGTCGACTGCCCGGTAACACTGCTATGGATGGCAAAGACCGCATATCCTGAGAAGTTCGAGGACGTAGATGTCATCGCTGAGGCAAAGGCATACTACAAGGAAGTATTCGGCATCGATCTGACCGACGAGCAGGCACAGTCCATATTCGAGCCTGTCCAGAGCGCCGGAGAAGGATTTGCTTATCAGTAGAAATAAGAAGAGCCCTCTGAGACTTAAGGCTGCGGATTCGTCCGCAGTCTTTTTTGTGTTATAATTTCTTCGTTCGGAGGTGCGGATAAATGGATAACAGATCATTCAGAAAAATCATGGCTCTGGCGCTGGTAATGCTGATGACTTTCGGTACTCTCATGCTGACCGGCTGCGGAAAATCATATGAGTATATCTACGGCGATTTAGAGTGGCTTTCCACTTACAAGGAAAAAGCTTCAGATCCGGATAAGACCATAAAGGACACTTTCTATTATTCCGATGACTGGTTTTCGGACAACCCGTCTTCTGAGAATCCGGAGCTCGCGCTCGCGTCGATGCAGCTCATCGCGTCATGCGTCAGCGACAAGGATGACAACTCCGGAGCGGCGGCTCTTAAAAGCATGGGCTTTGAAGAGGTCGGATACAGCGACTTCGCCAGCAAAGACCCTGATGACTGCAACTATGCCTGGGCGCGCAAGTCCATAGGAGACACGACGCTTGTGGCTGTGGTCATACAGAGCGTGAACAGGGAAAAGAGCCTTCGTAAAAAAGCCTGGAAGCAGAACTTCACCGTCAATGAGCCGGGAAAAGCGAATGCTTCAGGTGAGCACTACGCGTATGCAACGGCGGCGGACAAAATCACGGACGATATCGCTGCGCTTGCCGGAGATGGCGACGCTTCTTTCTGGGTGATGGGGCAGAGCCGCGGAGGCGCGATAGCCAACGTACTTTCGGTAAGACTGCAGGAGAAGCTGGACAAGGCAAAGATATTTACCTATACATTTGAAGCTCCCGCAACAGTCGACGCGGATGCGGCAGGCGACTATAAGTTCATACACAACTATATCTGCAGCGACGATATAGTCACACACATCCCTATGTGGGGAATGACGCGCTACGGCGTTATGCACGATCTCAAAACGAAGAAAACGGATGAAGGCCTTGCAGAAGCCCTTGAGGCGCTGGGCAGCGACGCGGCCGGCATGAAGCCGAGGATAGTCACAGACGACGTGGTCGCCAGGCTGTCGGAGAATCTTGGGAAAATGGCATCGTCAAGGGCTGATTACTCAGCGGAGAGGACAGACAGCTGGACGGATGCTGACGGCAAAAAACATGAACTTACATACAGCTGTCAGGAAACCTTTGTAAAGTTTATGGATCTTGTGTTCATGGAGAACGAGTCGGGATCCCTGTTTGAAAGTCTTGCCTCTAAGAGAGGAGATCTGGAAGACTCCATCGGACATCTGACAGAAGGCGTAAAGGCTGAAGCAGGCGGAAGCGATCCGTCAGCAGAGTACTGGGAAGCAGCGAAAGGCATGTATGCCGTGCTGAGTGATGCGGAAGGACTGCCGGTCAGCGAAGAGGATCTGTACGCCGTGCTCAGATTTGCCGCGCCGGTGCTGATAACAATGCCGGAGGACGGCGGAGATCCGGATCCTGAGCTGCTCACGGATGTAATAGGGTACAACAGGGAGCTGATCTATTCACACCAGTTCGATACGATCATCGCACGGCTCAAGGTGCTTGCTCCGGCTCCGGATAAGTAGAACAGAACACTTGTTCTAAAGCCTTTTTTCTGATACAATACAGCAGATGGGGAAATTCGTTGTAAAAAGTGAATACTCACCGACGGGAGATCAGCCGCTGGCGATAAGGAAGATCGCCGACAGCATACTTGCGGGAGAGCAGGCGCAGACACTCATGGGCGTCACAGGCTCCGGCAAGACTTTTACGATGGCAAAAATAATCGAGGCCGTGCAGAAGCCGACGCTCGTGATCTCACACAACAAGACGCTCGCAGCGCAGCTTCACGGCGAGTTCAAGGAGTTCTTCCCGGATAATGCAGTTGAGTATTTCGTTTCATACTACGATTATTATCAGCCGGAGGCCTACGTGCCTTCGACCGACCTTTACATAGAAAAGGACGCCGACATAAACGACGAGATCGACAAGCTCAGGCACTCCGCGACCGCGGCGCAGCTCGAGAGGCGCGATGTCATAATAGTCGCTTCGGTCTCGTGCATATACGGTCTGGGAAGTCCGTCATCCTACCGCAACCAGCTCATCAGCCTGAGACCGGGCATGGAGATGGACCGCATGCAGCTCCTGCGTAAGCTTACGGATATCCAGTATACGCGCAACGACATGGATTTCTCGAGAGGATCTTTCCGTGCGAGAGGGGACATCGTAGACATTTACCCGGCGGGAGGCGAAAGCGCAGTCAGGGTCGAGCTCTTCGGAGACGAGATCGAGAGCATACGCGAGATCGATCCTCTGACAGGAGAGATCACCGGCTCGCGTTCGCACATCTCGATATTCCCGGCAAGCCACTACATAACGAGCAGGGAAGACATGCTCATGGCGGTGGCGTCGATCAGGGAGGAGCTGCGCGAGAGGCTGGACTGGTTCAGATCGAACGGAAAGCTGCTCGAGGCCGAGAGGCTTGAGCAGCGCACAAACTACGATATAGAGATGATGATGGAAGTTGGCACATGCAAGGGCATCGAGAACTATTCGAGGCACATAAACTTCCTGAAGCCTGGCGAGCGGCCGTATACGCTGCTCGACTACTTCCCGGACGGGGACTTCCTGACGATCATCGACGAGTCGCACGCGATGCTCCCGCAGCTTCGCGCTATGTATAACGGAGACCGTGCCCGCAAGGAATCGCTGGTCGAATACGGATTCAGGCTTCCGTCGGCATTCGACAACAGGCCGCTGAAATTCGACGAGTTCACTCAGCTGACGGGGCAGACGGTTTACGTTTCGGCGACTCCTGCCAGATATGAGCTCGAGCGCTCAGGCGGTGTCACCGCGGAGCAGCTCATCAGGCCTACAGGACTGCTCGATCCTGAGATCGAGGTGAGGCCTACAAAGGGGCAGATCGACGACCTCATCGGTGAGATAAATGAGACGGCCGAAAAGGGCGAGCGCGTGCTCGTGACGACCCTCACAAAACGTATGGCCGAAGATCTCACGAAATACCTGCAGGAGCAGGGCATAAGAGTAAGATACCTGCACTCCGAGATAGACAACTTTGAGAGGCTGGAGATCATCCGTGACCTTAGGATGGGCAAGTTCGATGTGCTCGTTGGAATCAACCTTCTCAGAGAGGGACTCGACCTTCCGGAAGTGTCGCTCATCGCAATACTCGATGCGGATAAAGAGGGCTTCCTGAGGACTGAGACTTCGCTTATCCAGACTGTCGGACGTGCCGCCCGTAACGAGCACGGCCGAGTGATAATGTATGCTGATTACATAAGCAAGGCGATGCGTGTCTGCATAGATGAGACCGCCCGCCGCCGCAAGGCTCAGGATGAGTACAACAAGGAGCACGGCATAGTGCCGAAAACCATTGTGAAGCCGGTCCGCGAGATCGCAAGGGCAACATCCGCGTACTCCGGTGAGAGAGATATAAAGAACCCGAAGGCCATGACGGCGAAGGAGCTCCGCGAGACAATCCGTGAGGTGGAAAAGAACATGAAAGAGGCGGCAAAGCAGCTCGACTTCGAGCGCGCTGCCGAGCTTCGTGATATACTGTTTGAGTTACGGGCAAGTAACCGTGCTAAATAAGTAGCCGATGGGCCGCGCGCCGGAGTATATCCCGCCCGGAATGAGCGATAAACTCCGGATCAGCTGTGGCCTTCTACAATATATAGATAAGGTTTTGCATGGAAAAGAACATAGTTATCAAAGGTGCCCGGGAGCACAATCTGAAGGGAATAGATGTCACACTTCCGCGTGATAAGATGATAGTCCTGACCGGTCTGTCCGGTTCGGGCAAGTCTTCGCTTGCTTTCGACACGATCTACGCGGAAGGTCAGAAGAAGTATGTGGAATCCCTCTCGTCGTACGCAAGGCAGTTCCTGGGCCTTATGAAAAAGCCGGATGTGCAGCTTATAGAAGGCCTGTCACCGGCGATCAGTATAGACCAGAAGACGACCAACAAGAACCCGAGGTCGACGGTCGGTACAGTCACGGAGATATATGACTACCTGAGACTGCTTTACGCGAGGATAGGCATCCCGCACTGCCCGGTCTGCGGACGCGAGATCACCAGCCAGAATATAGACAGCATCATTGAAAACATACAGTCGCATGAAGAGGGCACAAGGCTGACCGTCTTTGCACCTGTCATAAGGGGCCGCAAGGGCGAGCACAGGGCGGTCCTTGACCGCCTGCGCCGCGATGGCTACACACGCGTGCGCGTCGACGGCGAAATGTCGCGCCTCGATGAGGGCGACATCGTGCTCGCCAAAAACAACAAACACAACATCGACATAGTCATCGACCGCATCGTGCTGAGAAGCGACAACAGGAGCCGTATCGCCGAAGCCCTCGAGCTCGCCATTAAAGAGGGAGAGGGCATATGCAGCGTGCTTTTCACACCGCCTAAAAATAATGCTCAGTCCGATGCAGACGGCGCCGACGGAAAGATGATCAAAGACGAGGACCATGAGGTCATATATTCCACCAAGTTCTCCTGCCCGGATCACGGCATAGGGCTTGAAGAGATGGAACCGCGAATGTTCTCGTTCAACGCTCCATACGGAGCCTGCGAAAACTGCAGCGGCCTCGGATTCACATTGCGGATAACCGATGACGCCGTAGTCACAGATGAAAACAAGAGCATTATAAATGGTGCTCTGGGCAATGTATTTTCAACGCTCGATGCGATGGGATTCTACAGGCAGATGCTAAACCGTCTGGCAATTGACCACGGCACAAACCTGAACGTGCCGTTTAAGGCTCTGCCGCCGAAGTTCAAGGACGAGCTCCTTCACGGCACGGGCACGCGCAGGCTCAAATACACTTATGAAAGCCGCAGCGGCAGGGTCTCGCACATGAACCACACTTTCGAAGGCATCATTCCGAGCCTTGAGCGCCGGTGGGGCGAGACAAACTCCGATTTCATAAAAGAGAAGATCAGCGACATGATGACCGAGGATGTCTGTCCGGTCTGCAAGGGGCGAAAGCTTAGGGACACAGTCCTCGCCGTAACTGTCGGCGGTAAAAATATAATGGAACTCACCGATCTTTCGGTGGTGCAGGCCATTGACTTCTTTGACGATCTCGACTCGAAACTTTCGGACAGAGAGAAGAAGATAAGCAGCATGGTCATCAAGGAGATCAGGGCAAGGCTCAGGTTCCTTAAAGATGTAGGTCTGGGATACCTTACCCTCAGCCGCTCATCCGGCTCGCTTTCGGGAGGAGAATCCCAGCGAATCCGTCTTGCCACGCAGATCGGCTCCGGCCTTGTGGGCGTGCTATACATACTGGACGAACCGTCGATAGGGCTTCATCAGGCAGATAACGACAAGCTTCTGGCGTCGCTCCGCGGGCTCACCGACATGGGCAATACGCTCATCATAGTCGAGCACGATGAAGACACTATGTATGCCGCTGACCACATTGTGGATATCGGACCGGGCGCCGGTGTAAACGGCGGCTATCTGGTAGCGCAGGGCACGGTCGATGACATCAAAAACTGCCCTGAATCAATAACCGGTCAGTTCCTCTCTGGCAAGCGTCACATACAGGTGCCTATGGTGCGCAGGGACGGCAATGGCAAATTCCTTGAGGTCATCGGCGCCGCCGAGAACAATCTCAAGGGCATTGATGTGAAATTCCCGGCAGGCAAGCTGGTTCTGGTGACCGGCGTGTCGGGCTCAGGTAAGTCAAGCCTGGTCAACGAGATCCTCTACAAGGGAGTCTCGCGTGTCACCAACCGCACGCAGGAGCGTCCGGGCAAATTCCGTGAGATCAGGGGTATAGAGAATTTCGACAAGGTCATCAACATCGACCAGTCGCCGATAGGCAAGACGCCGAGGTCCAACCCGGCGACATATACAGGCATGTTCACCCATATCCGCAATCTGTTTGCCGAGATGCCTGAGGCCAAGGTAAGGGGCTACAAGGCGGGCAGGTTCAGCTTCAACGTAAAGGGCGGACGCTGCGAGCACTGCAGCGGTGACGGCATCATAAAGGTAGAGATGAACTTCCTGCCTGATGTCTTCGTGCCATGCGAAGTCTGCGGCGGAGCCAGATATAATCACGAGACACTGGAGGTGCGCTACAGGGGCAAAAACATTTCCGAGGTCCTCAATATGACGGTGGCAGAAGCCATACCTTTCTTTGAGAACCAGCAGAGCATTCTCAGGTATCTGAAAACACTTGATGAAGTAGGTCTCGGTTATATAAGCCTCGGACAGCCGTCCACACAGCTGTCGGGCGGTGAAGCGCAGAGGATCAAGCTCGCGACCGAACTCTCGAAGCGAAGCACGGGCAAGACTCTCTACATTCTTGATGAGCCTACGACAGGGCTCCATTTCGCGGATGTTGAGAAACTGCTCTATGTGCTCAACCGGCTTGTCGACGAAGGCAACACGGTCGTCGTGATCGAGCACAACCTCGATGTCATCAAACAGGCAGATCACATAATCGACCTCGGTCCTGAGGGCGGTGATGAAGGCGGCCGCATCGTATGCGAAGGCACGCCTGAAGAAGTGGCAGAGATCAAGGAATCAAAAACAGGACAATACCTGAAACGCATGCTGTAGACGGCATGTAATAACACAAAAACAACATGCCTGCCCGGACTATTTAAAGTATGGTTAAGGAAGGCGTGTTTTATTATAATAAAAACACTGACAAAACGGAGGCGGCAATGCGCATTTTACTGGCGGAAGACGAGATCGCACTGGCGAAGGTGCTGGTGAAAATATTTGAGAGCAACAACTACTCGATCGACGCTGTCCACGACGGACAGGAAGCGCTCGATTACCTTGAGGCAGGCAATTATGATTGTGCTGTTCTCGATATCATGATGCCTAAAGTCGACGGCATAACTGTGCTGAAAAAGTTGCGCGCGTCGGGGTCTGACCTGCCTGTACTGATGCTCACGGCAAAGTCCGAGATAGACGACAAGGTCCTCGGCCTCGACAGCGGCGCAAACTACTATCTGACAAAGCCGTTCGATGCCAAGGAGCTCCTTGCCGCGGTCAGGGCGATCACACGCTCAGGCAACGAAGTCGACACTAAGCTGAGCAGCGGAAATCTTACTCTTGACAGGGCCAGTTTTGAGATGTCGACTCCTGCAGGGTCGGTCAAGCTGGCAAACAAGGAATTCCAGATGATGGAGCTCCTTATGGCTAAGCCGGGCAATATCATCTCAGTGGATACGTTTATGGATCACATCTGGGGCTACGACACCGACACGGAAAGCAATGTGGTGTGGGTCTATGTGTCATATCTCAGAAAAAAACTCACCGCGCTCGGAGCTGATGTGAAGATAAAAGCGACACGTAATGCCGGCTATTCGATCGTGCCTGCAGAAACAGAGTAAAACAGGAGCCGGAAGATCTCAAAATGATAAAGAAACTCAAGATCAGATTCATAGTGCTGGCAATGGTGTCCCTGACAGTTCTGCTGTCAGTTATTGTTGCGGGCATGAACATGATCAACTACAGTAAAGTTGTCAGCGATGCCGACACAAAGCTTGAGGTGCTTGGGGAAAACTCCGGCAGACTCATGTTTGAAGATATGCTCAATCCGTTCGGAGACTTTGATGACTACTACAGGGATGATGACGGCAGAGGCTTCCTGGGCCACAGAGGTCCGGGCGGTCATTCCATGTCGCGTGACGAGGCGGAGGAGTCCAGGTTCTTCATGGTTTCCGTTGATGACAGCGGATCAGTGCTTCAGACCTATACGGACAGGATCTCTGCTGTGGACAGCGATGATGCTGCCGGGTACGCAGAAAAGGCAGTCGCTTCCGGGAAGGAAAAAGGATTTGTAGGAGATTTCAGATACGTTGTGATAGATTCCGTGAGCGGAAAAACGATCACATTTCTGGATTGCGGAAGAACGCTCGGGTCATTCAGGTCCTTCCTGGGGGCGAGCATACTGATGTCGGTGATAGGTCTGGTCGCGGTCTTCTTCGTGATGCTGTACTTTGCTGAACGCATCGTAAGACCGGTCGCCGAGAGCTACGAGAAGCAGAAACGCTTCATCACGGACGCCGGCCACGAGATCAAGACTCCTCTGGCAATAATCAAGGCAAATGTAGACCTCATGGACATGGAGATAGACAGCGGTACCGAAGGCAAAAAAGGTGAAGCTATTCCGGAAGATGTGGCTGACAGCCTCAGGGAAAACCTCGGTGACATAAACGATCAGATTACCAGACTCACCGGGCTGACCAACGACCTTGTATATCTTTCGCGCATGGAAGAAGCCGATAACAGCCTGGTGATGACGGATGTACCGTTCTCCGACATAGTCAGCGAATCGATCGAGTCGTTCAATTCGCTCGCGTGGGAGAGGGGCAAGGCCATCGCAGGCGATATAGCTCCTGATGTAACCGTAAAAGGCAGTACAAAGGAGCTCGAGAAGCTCATGTCGATACTTCTCGAGAACGCCATAAAGTATTCCATACCTCCGCGCACCATAGACTGCAGCGGAGACGAAGACGGCATGCCTGCACCTCCTGAGATCGGCGTCATTCTCCGCAGGGAGGGAAGGAGCGCAGTGCTCGAGGTGCGCAATGAGACTGAAAGCGAGCTCACAAACGAGATGCTGTCACATGTATTTGAGCGGTTCTACCGTACGGACAGTTCGCGCAACTCCGCGACCGGCGGGCACGGTATCGGGCTGTCGATGGCAAACGCCATTGCGGACGGCGACGAGGATTTCAGCATGGTTTTGCTGTATGGCAGCCGCAACAAGGACAACATTTTGTTCTATGACGAGCTCGACGCGCTGACGAAAAAAACCGAAAAAGTCAAGGTCGTCCACGTCCTCAGCGATCCGGACGCCGCG
>CACZAM010000008.1 GCA_902779185.1 uncultured Eubacteriales bacterium | reverse complement strand
AACGGGTACTTTTTACGTGGATCACCGCCACGGCTCGCTTATCCTTGTTCCACACACCTGTCGAAACCTTTACACCCCCACAAGTGATGAAGAGCGGCAGATAAATATGCCGCTCTTTATTATAATTATTATTCTTCACGTGTCAATAAACTGATACTTTAGTCGGATAAAATCTGTGCGAGCGACTCTGATCTGTATCTTTCTGCCTCCCTCACTGTTCTGTAAAGGTAGCGGATGGCAAGAGCCGGATAATCCCCTGCAGCTGTCTCTCCTGTGACCATGACCGAAGAAGCTCCATCAGCAACCGCATTGAAAATATCACTGACTTCCGCTCTTGTCGGGACCTGCCTGTGCATCATTGAGTCGAGCATCTGAGTCACTACCATGAAGGCCCGGCCCTCCTCGCGGCATACCGCGGAAATATACTTCTGAGCTGCCGGGAGCTCCCACAGATCCATAGCATTTCCGAGGTCTCCCCGGGCTATCACTATTTCATCGCAGTGCGGAATAAGTTCTCGTAGTCTGGTTATCCCATCCCGGTTCTCGATCTTTGCCAGCAAACGTACACTTTTACAGCCCGATTCATCCAGCACATTGCGAACTTCGATCAGGTCTTCCCTGCTGCGCACAAATGGCTGCATGACAGCAGTCACGCCGTAGGCTTTTGCTCTTTTCAGCTGATCCCTGTCGTTTTCCGTCATAGCCGGAGTCCGGAAACTGCAACCCGGAAGAGCCACGCTTTTTCTGCTCCCCAGAAACCCTCCGCGGGAAACACGCAATCTGTTCCCCTGCAGCTTTGATGAATGCTCAGTCCTGAGCAATATCTTACCGTCATCCAGCAAGACTTCCTGTCCTGTCCCGGATTCTCTGAGACATTTCTTTACTGCTTCAGGGAATGGAATATCTTCGACTTCGATCAGTTCTCCTTCTGCCAGCATGACAGGCGCTTTCAGGTATCCGATCCGGAGCTCGGGTCCCTGCATGTCTATAAGCAGCTCCGGACTTACTCCGCATTCGCGGGCTGCCTCATGCAGGCTTTCGATCAGAGCTGACGCCTCCTCAAGCGAAGTATGGGAAAGATTGAGCCGGACTCCATCCATTCCCTCCTGAAACATCTGCCTCAGGGTTTCCTTATCCCTGCATGCGGGGCCGATGGTTCCGTATACCCTGACTGCTCCCATACCTGTTTTCTTCAACATACTTTATTTTACCTTTATGGTCTTTACCTTGCTGTAGCCGGATCCCATTTTGAACTTCTCGCCATCCTGTGTGACAGTCTTGTAAGCGTATAATCTTACGTAGTATTTTTTGCCCTTCCTGAGGTTTTTAACGAGTTTCTTTCCTTTCCTGACATCACTTTTGCTCACACGGACCCTCTTGTAGTTACCCATGAAGTACTTGTCTGTCGAAAGCTCAATATAGTACCCGTCAATACGCTTGAGCTGGGTGGCACTCGGTTTCTTCCATTTTACAGTCAGCTTCTTTTTGCCGGCCACAGGCTTCAGTATCGTCGGAGCATTAGGTCCTATACCGTAGGATGTGTTGATGGAGTCAATGTACTTATCCCTGGCTGCGAATTTGCTGTTGAGAGTGATCGTCGCAGTATACCAGCCCATCTTTGATTTTTTGTCTGCCTTAACATCATAGGCTTCAGATGGTATCCTCTTTCCGTTCGCATCATATACCTTGATCTTCTTGCTTGTTACCGTAATCGTTTTGCCCGTATATGCAAAGATCGGATTGTCCGCAGTGAATGTATATTTGTTTGCCTTTACAGGTACTTTGAAATCTACGGATACATCCTCATCATAGTCTTCAACATATTCAGTATAAGTGAATTTTACTTCTGCTTCTTTACCGAATTTGAGATCGCAGTATGAGCCTTCATCAAGTATAAAGCGCTTTCTGTTTACATTTCCGCTTACAAAGAAGCCCTGGACTTCTTCGCCATCCGGATCCACGCCTTTAGTGTAGTAATACGTTGTTGTGTATTTTTCAAGGCCTTCCTCTATGCCCTTCTCGGGATCTCCTACCGTCCAGCCAACATAGCTGACCTTGAATTTATTGCCTTCTCCGTAAAAAGCTTCCTCGGTCAGATAGTTGAAGCCCGCAGTGCATCCAACAACGAACCCTTCAGCAGGAATAAACTCTACTGCTGTCGGATAGGCATCCGGCGCACAAAGCACATCAGCATATGCAGAAAGGGTCTTTGCTTTAAGCTTTCCATCCTGCATATAATGCACAACTACCTGCAGTTCAACATTATCATTTATTTCCTTTTTGAAGGAGACCGGAGTTTTGTCATTCTGTTTCACCTCAGCATCCAGCCACGTTGTTGCCGTTAACGGATCATTTTCGGAATCAACATCTATAAAGGCTCCTGAAGTAAATTTACCGCTTTCATCCTTATATTCTTTTTTGACATATGTAAACGTTTTTTTAATATCGCCGGTGAATGTTACGATGAAGCGGGATACATCCTCTGTCTCAAGATTTAACAGTTTATCAGTTCCCAGAACACCTCGAAGGGGCGGGCCTTCATATTCGACCAGTTTAGGTTCATAAACCTGTGTTTCCCCGGCCACCTGATTACCGGAGTCCGGGGCCAGATCTTCAGCAAATACCGCAGCAGGCAGGCATGTTATTATCATTGCCGCTGACAGCAAAAGCACCCATAATCTTCTTTTTATTTTCATAGCTTTTACCACCTTTCCGTCATCTCAGCGACAATCAGTTGAAGATTCTTCTTACACCGACAACATAGTACTTATAGGAACCTTCCGGATCCTCAAGTGTTCTGATAGTCGATGTATTTACTCTGCCATCGATCGGATCTGCCTGAATGAGTCCTCCAAGGCCTGTATAGATCGCCATATGAATAGGGGTACCATTCTCGCTTGTCGAGAAGAAGATCAGATCGCCGCGGATCATGGTAGTATAATCGTTGCTGCCCTCAGCTGCCGGTACATAATTAATCGCTTTGAGCTTTGATTTCATGATATTAGGAATACAGTTGTACGGTCTGGTTGACGGGCTTATCGGCCAGAGATCAACTCCTGCTCCGTAGCATGCCTGTATGACCAGTCCGGATTCATCGATACCTTTGCCCGGCGCGCCGGACCTGCTCTGCACGTAACCGTCTCCAAGATACTTTCTGGCAGTTCTTATAAGTGCCTCTACATGGTCACTCCTGCTGCTTGTACCGTTAACAAGAACAGGTGATACATAATGACTGTATCCGTGCTTGCCTATTGTGTCACTGATCTGTACATAGGAGGAAGGATTCTGATATCTCCTCCTGGCAGTGATCTTTAATGTCTTGCTGGTGTAGCCGGAAGTGGTAACCGTTGGCGGTATTACAAGCCTCCACGATGTCGTCTTTCCCCACCAGTCGTTCGTGAACGAAATATTCACGGATTTCTGGGATGATCCGCCCGGAAGTCTGATGATCTTTTTGGTCACCCACTTTCTGCCGCTTCTCATCTGCAGGCTTGCCGTTCTGCCCAGAGGCGGATTGACCTTGATCGTATATGACAGAGATGATCCTGAATACGGAGATGTCGATGTAGGGAAGCCTGTCAGCGTCATCGGTCTTCTCTTGACGACTGCCTTCTGATTCAGGACATTGGAATTGTCGCTGAAAGCCGTATAAGTCGTAGCGTCTCCATACTCATCCACTCCCTCGTGATCATTACGTGCGATCAGATAAAAAGTATACCTGTGATTCTTTGTCAGATTACCGAATGTGTATGTTGTCTTTTTGGTATTTCTTGGCTGCTTTTCCCAGTGCAGTCCGTCATTGGATTTGTAAATGTCATATGAAGTAGCATTTTTTACCTTATTCCAGATAAGAGTAATACTGCTCGTGGTTGCGTAGTCGACTTTCAGCTCCGGCGTTCCCGGCGTGAATGCTCCGACTACATTGATTTTTGACGTGACAACAGCTCCGCTTGCCAGCCTGCAGCTGATTGTAGCTGTTCCCGGAGCCTTCGCGGTCACCTTACCGCTTTTGCTGACTGTGGCAATGCTTTTGTCGCTTGAAGACCAGCGGCGGCTATCCGGCATGAGTTTGGTCTTAGGCTTTGAAACAGTCACCTTTAGCTTCGTTGTATCCTTTGACTGAAGCTTCACGCTTTTCTTATTTATAGACCCGGAATACACATTTTTGAGTTTGCTTGTGCTCATGCGGCCTGATGCCCAGTCATTATTGACAGGTCGCGATATGTATGTGACGTCGCTCAGAGTAACATAACTCACTATTCTGTAGGTGTATGTAGTTTTATTGCTCTTGACCGTTTTATCCGTGAAAGATGTTTTAGGCTTAATTGTTTCTACACCACCCGGGTATGTCTTGAACTTTACCCTTTTTACTTCCCTGAACACTGTAGGGTCTTTCCCTGCGCCCTTGAGAATGATAACTCCGTCTATAGGAGTCACATCCTCCGGATTCTCCCAGTTGACCTTAATGCTCAGTTTATAGCCCTTGATCCATACACGACCTGTTCTGCTGTTATTGAGCTTTGCATCAGGCTTCTCGTAAACAGGTTCATTGAACCGCATTTCAAAGTCGTTGAATTTGATTTTTTTGACCAGACTGCCATCATCTACTACCGGCTCTATATAATCGAACGGTTCTGTTTCTGTCGTTCCGCAGACCGCGCAGATCCTTGAGGACTCACCCTGATGCTCAGCGGTTGCTTCCTTTGTTACTTCCCACTCTCCCCATATGTGAGCTTCAGGATCAGCAGGAATAACGATCTGGCTGTCGTCGGTCACTTCCTGTGTGCATTCCGCGTCGAGAAACTTCTTGCCGCACTCAACACACTGATAGTGTTCTGCAACACCCTCTTTGTTGCATTTCGCCTTGACTGCAGGAATCTTCTTAAGAGAAGTATGCGTGCACTCCACAGGTTCTTCGGACGGCTCCGCAGCATCTGTCGAAGCATCCGGTGCAGTATCCGCCCCTGCAGCAGATGCGTCCGCTGCAGGCTCTTCTGCCTCAAGTGCCTCAAGTGCCGGTGCCTGCTCCACAACGGTTTCATCGCCATTCTGCACGTCAGGCTCGTCTTCCGCGAAGGCGCCTGCAGGCATGAACGTCATGCACATAATCAGAGCCAGAAGCACAGTGCAGAGTCTGCGGATCTTTTCTTTATATCTCTTCATATACCCTGTCCTTTCATCTACTATTGCCAACTGATCTTCCTGTATACATAAAAAGGTCTCTCTGAAACAAAGAGACCTTTATGCAGATTTATCTGATTAAAGGTTTGCCGAGCCGTATTTATTGAGCAGATCGTGCTTGAGATTCCAGAGCGGCTTGCTGAGGTCGACATAGTATGTCTGAGGATTTTCAAATCTCAGGCATTCTCCCCAGAGCTTATCCACCTGCTCGGTGCATGTCGCTTTGATCTGATCGATGTCCGGTTCATCATATACCAGCTTGCCCTTCTCAAAGATAGGCACGAGCAGTTCGACGGCTGTGTAATCATATACCACTTTGCGTTTCCAGACAGCGTTAGGGTCGAAAATTTCGAATGGTTTGCCGTCAGGGATAGGTTCATCTCTCAGCATGATAAGGTCTGCTATTGCCTTGCCGTGATCATTTCCGTAGAATCTGACGACTTTCTTGAATCCCGGATTGGTGATCTTCTCTATATTCTCGGAGATCTTCATCTTAGGCACCATGGTGCCGTCTTTCCAGATGCCGGACAGCTTATAAACGCCGCCGAATACCGGTTCGGATCTTGCAGTGATAAGTCTCTCGCCGACACCGAAGGAGTCGATCTTTGCACCCTCAAGGATAACATCTCTGATGATGTACTCATCAAGGGAGTTGCTGATGACGATCTTGCAGTCTGTGAGTCCCTCCGCATCGAGCACCTTGCGGCACTCTCTCGTCAGGTATGTGATATCTCCGGAATCAATACGGATGCCCATCTTCTCAGGTTTGAGCTCCTTGAACACCTTTATGGCGTTAGGCAGTCCCGACTTGAGAACGTTGTATGTGTCGATCAGCAGAGTCGCGTTCTGAGGATAGAGCTCTGTATATTTGTAGAATGCCTCATACTCAGTGTCGAAGCTCTGCACCCAGCTGTGAGCCATTGTGCCCAGAGCCGGAACATGGTGGTTTCTGTCGGCGATCGTGCACGCCGTACCCACACAGCCGGCGATGTATGATGCTCTCGCGCCGTAGACAGCAGCATCAGCTCCATGCGCGCGTCTCGTACCAAACTCCATTACCGGCCTGCCCTGTGCTGACCTTACGATGCGGTTTGACTTGGTAGCCACAAGACTCTGGTGGTTGAACTGCATCAGTATGAATGTCTCAACGAACTGAGCCTGGATCAGAGGTCCTTTGACTATCATGACCGGCTCGTGAGGGAATATCGGATAACCTTCAGGAACCGCCCACACGTCACATGTGAACTTGAAATCCCTGAGGAAATCAAGGAACTCCTCGCTGAAGCAGTTTTTGCTCCTGAGGTAATCTGTGTCCTCCTCGGTAAAGCTGAGACGCTTCATGTAAGCAATGATCTGCTCAAGACCTGCCATAATGGCAAATCCGCCGCCGTCAGGCACACGTCTGAAGAACACATCGAAGCATGCTTCTGCGTCCTTTATGTCTGAATTGAAATATCCGTTTGCCATCGTGATCTCATAGAAATCCGTCAGCATAGTAAGGTTATAATCGTTAAGCATATTGCTCTCCTTATGATCTGTCTGCGCATTCCGTCACCTTCCGGTCAAACGAAATAAACAGCACAATTTAACGCATATTAATAATTATTAATATTATTATAATTTGCAGCAGAGGCATTTGCAATCTGTCAATATTGAGGATAAGCCTCTCGCGTGGTAGAATAAGTGCTGTTATGAGAGAAATACATATCACCGCGAATGATGCCGGGCGAAGACTCGACAGATTCCTGCGTAAGTATCTCCCCGGAGCGTCTCTCAGCGAGATCTACAAAATCATTCGCAAGGATGCAAAGGTCGATTCAAGGCGAAGGAACGAGTCATACATACTGAATGAGGGAGAAGTCCTTACGCTCTATATGTCCGACGAAGCTTTTGATAAATTTTCGCGCGGCAGGGGCGGTTTTGGCGCGGGATCCGGAAAGAGTTCCGCTAAAGCCAGACGTACTTTCAGGATCGTTTATGAGGATGACGAATTGCTGATCGTGAGCAAACCATACGGTCTTCTGACACACGGCGATTCGCATGAAAAGAAAGATCATCTGGCCAACCAGGTCAAGGACTACCTTATCGCATCCGGCTCCTATGATCCGCGAAGCGAAAAGGTCTTTGTGCCGGCACCTGTAAACAGGCTCGACCGCAACACCACCGGCATCGTTCTGTTCGGCAAGACCGCCGCATCGATGCGCGAGCTGGCGGGAATGATAAGAGATGATGAGATACGCAAGTTCTACCTTACCATAGCCTGTGGGGAAATCAGGCATGTAATGGATCTTGGGGGTTCACTCGTTAAGGATGAGTCCTCAAACAAAGTGAAGATACTGGACGAAGGCGGTAAGGATATCGAGACCATAGTGCGTCCGCTTAAGGTTCTTTCCTTCGGGAACGGGCTTAAGGCAACTCTCTGTGAAGTTGAGCTCGTGACCGGACGTTCTCATCAGATCAGAGCTCACCTCGCCTGTACAGGTCATCCACTGATAGGCGACAGCAAATACGCAGTACGCGGAGCAGCTTCAGTTAACAGGTACATGCGCGAGCATTTCGGACTTACGACACAGCTTCTGCACGCCTGCCGCATTGAGTTTCCGGAGACCGCAGCTGAATCTGAGGTCCTGGGATATCTGGCAGGGAAATCATTCGAAGCGGAGCTGCCGGCAAGATTCAACGAGATACTAAGCGGTCTGGGAGGTAAATAAAAGCCTCACCCGCAAATTGATAAAAAAGGAAAAGAGAAGATATGAGATCAGACAGATACAAGACAAGCAATCTGAAGTCAGGGACCAGTGAGGAAGAGCGCAAGGATTTCTGGAGCGGTGCCGCACAGGGAGAGCATGCTGTGGAGCAGTCCACAGGACAGAAGGCCGGCACCTTTATCAAGAGCCTTTTTGTCGATGTTATCATCGCCGTCTGCCTGGCAGGCGCTGTGCTCTATTTCATAAGGCCTACCATAGTTAAACAGACTTCAATGGAAGACACTCTCCACGAGAATGACTACATGATAATGTACAGACTCGCGTATAAGAAAAACACACCTCAGCGCGGTGATATCATAATCTTCCAGAGCGGACTCGTGAACGAGGACAACGGCAAGGATAAACTGCTCATCAAGCGTGCGATAGGGCTTCCCGGCGACGAAATAATGATCAAAGACGATCAGCTGTATATCAACGGAGAAGCTTATTACGAAGACTATCTAAAGGACGGTTATACTCCGGCGTTTGAGATACCGCCTGAAGGAGAAACTTACAAAGTACCTGACGGTACGTACTTCTGCATGGGAGACAACCGCGTGGGCAGCATAGACTCGAGAAGAAGCGAAGTCGGCGTTGTCCCGGCGGAGAACATAAAGGGCAAAGTCGTTGTAAGACTGTTCCCATTCAACAAAATCAAGAAGTTTTAAAGGCAGAAAAGAGTAAAATTGGCAAAACGTTCACGCAAAGTAGTAGCTAATAACAAGAAAGCGTTTCACGATTATATCATTGAGGATCGCTTTGAGGCGGGAATCGTGCTGACCGGTACCGAGATAAAGTCGATACGCAAGGGCTCCTGCAGCATCAAGGAGAGCTACGCCAAGATCACGAGCAAAGGCGAGCTTGTGCTGACAGGAATGCATATCGCGCCCTATGAACAGGGGAACCGCTATAACGTAGACCCTCTCAGGGTCCGCACTCTTCTGATGCACAAAAAAGAGATAAACAAGCTGTACGGCATTGTCAAGACCCAGCAGGGACTGACCCTGATACCGCTGTCTGTCTATCTCGATGAAAACGGAAGGTGCAAAATAGAGCTGGGACTGGCTCGCGGCAAAAAGAATTACGACAAGCGCGAAGCCCAGGCTAAACGCGATGCCGAGCGCAAGATGGACAAAGCCATCAAGGCTTCCCGAAATCGATGATCTGATGGCCGCTGCCGTTTACGAGAAGCGTACCCGACGGATGCCTGAGATGCCTGTCTATTCGCCCGTATTCCTGATGAACATGCCCGTAGCAATGAAGCTGCGGGCTGTATTTATTCAGAAGATCATTAAAGCATTCGAAACCCCGGTGAGGCAGGTCTTCCATATCCCCATAGCCCCGGCACGGCGCATGTGTCAGGAGGATGTCAAAGTCAGGGTTTCTTTTTTTATTGATATCGCCGGCAGCAGGTTTCACCATGTTTTTTATCACTCCGGCCAGCCTGCGCTTTCTGATGATTCGCTCTGCCTTTATGATGCGCTCCGCCATCTCATTCTCTGTGTACATATCCGGTGACTCACTGTTATAGCGCATTGAACCGCCGAGCCCGAGTATCCGTATCCTCTGCCCTGAGGATCCCCTTCCGCACTCGATTTCTACGACTGTTCCATCTGCATTTTCGCAGCCCTCCGGTGGCCTTTCATCATAGCGCCCGTCATGGTTGCCGCGTACGTAAACGAGCGGTACATTGAGCATTGTTACCAGAAATTCGAGGTATTCAGCTTTCAGATCTCCTGCGGACAGTATAAGCTCGACGTCCGCCAGGTTTCTGGCAGTCGCTTCCGTCCAGTCGTCCCACAGGGATCTTTCTTCTGTGTCAGAGATAAGCAGTATCTTCATCCTGTCGTTATGATGTGCCGTCAGTTACCTGGCTCCGGTCTTCGATTTTTCCACTCCGCTGTATTTCACAGTCGCCCTGGCTTCATCATCCAGTATGTCTATCTTTGGGATCTCTCCGATGACATTCTCGTTCAGCCAGTCCATCGTGATCACATCCATGCTGGTAAGAGGCGCTTCATCCTCTCTTCTTATCACGCCCTCCTGGCTGCGGAGTTCCCCGTCAAACGGATTGATATTGCCGCCGATAATATCGCGGCGCAGTATTTCTACCAGTTTCTTCGTGTAAGGAGAAATGGCGTCAGACAATTCGATATCTACTACACCCGAAATCATGCCCCACCAATAGTTTGTTGCACGGTCCTTTTTATCGACCGCGCTGGAGCTGTATGTGCCCTCCATAATTGTCCTGATGATGATCTCGTACAGCTTGCCCCATTTGTAGACAGGCGCGGCGAGATTTGTTATCAGGCATGTGCCGGACAGATCATTGCCCTGCCCAGGTTCGCATCTTTCAACAGTACACACTCCGTAAGCGCTGCTTCCGTCGGTGTTGTGCAGTGAATCAAAGGCGGATAGCACGTGGAGCCCCGAATCCACCATGTCCCACCACCAGTTGGCATCCTGCTTAGTGGACCAGTCAAGGTAGATCTTCACTTTAGGGTCGGCCATTGCGGCACCGATAGCGAAAGCATTGATACAGGCTATGGTACCGTAAACCGGCATTCCTGAGCAGTAGCCGATCCTGTGTGAGCCGTCAGCAGCTGCTGCCGTACCCGCCACCACGCCCGCCAGGAATTTAGCCTCGTAGAGCTTCGCGAAGTATGTGCGCACTGACTGATGCGCCAGATTGATCGAGCAGTTGAGGAATTTGACATTGTCATATTTGATGGCCGCGCGCAGTGTATCGTTCGCCTGCCTTACCGAAGGTGTAAACACTACATCTGCTCCCCACAAAACAGCCGCTTCTGCCGCGTCATCGAAAGAAGCATAGATCCTGCCTCTGCCCTTCGGATCATCTTCGGCTATTACAAACATTTCTGTTTCAACTATTCCATCGTATGTTTTTTCAAGATAGCGACGGCCCTCTTCGTGATCAAAAAACCAGTTTGAGCTCTCAGGCCACTTGTCATAAACAAACGCAGCTTTCAGTGGATTCTTCCTTGAATAGGTCACTGCCGGCAGCACTTTGCTCAGCAGTGATTCCGGCCCGGTCACGAGTTTTTCAGCTTTCGTTATAAGACTTCCCGCATTTACAGCTTCTTCTGATGATTCCACAAGTGACACCTTATCCTTGTTATGCGTGATCACCAGCTCACTGCGGATCCGTCTGAGCTTCTTTTCTATTTCCTTTTCAGACTGGTCAGCCATCGCGTCATCAGTGAAAACGCGCAAATATACCAGAAAAGCATCGCCAAGAGCCATAGGCGGCATCTTTCCCTGCAGAGTCCCGATCGCCTTGGAGAAACGCCAGTATGCAGATCTCAATTCACGGACGAGCTCATCAGGCCATGGCTCCGCGTCCGCATCGATACTTCTGCCCAGAAGCTCCGCGATTTCAGCGTAAGACCCGGGTTCTTCACAGACGATCTCATATATCGGAGCAACTCTGTAAAAATCAAGGAATTCCGAATAAACAGGATTCTTCGCCATTACATCGGCCGGCGGAACAATCCTGATAACATCCGCCATTATTGAAGGCATGTCAAGGAATCTGCTGACTGACACACGCTTGTTTCCCTCCTGCACATAAAAACTGTGCAGGTATTCGTATGCTTTGATGGGGCTGTTGAAACCCTCGTTAAGCTGTGCCTGGTAAAGGTTGCTCCACTTAGCCGCAAACTCTGAGTCCGGGTCTAGCATCGGCATGAAATCAGGCGAAAATGAATTCTGTCTTGCACGGGTCTTTGTGCCTCTGATCAGATTTACCGGTATCTCAAACAGTCCCATATTTCTCTGAGGCATGGTCTCGTGATCAGGGCAGATGTCATCAAGAGCAGGCAAATAGGGATACTCACCTGCTGCAAGTCTTGCCTTATACTCTTTTTCTCCGGCCTTAAGAGCCTTTATATATTCGTCGATCATAAAACAGATCTCCTTTGCGTTAGTCTTCGTTTCATATTGTACAAACAAAGGCTTCCTTCTTCAAGCACGGCTTCCATCGTCCTCCGGCCATTTCCGGCATCTTTTTTCGACATATTAAGCTTTATTTTCGGCATAAATCCCACGGCTCCTGTTCGAAAACAGCTTCAACACCTTGCAGTCAGCGGCTAAAACCTGTTCTTTTCTGCAATTTGACACTAAGGCCCCTTAAGGGCTACTGTGAGCGCACAACACAGGATCAAACCAGGATAATCGGAAAGGAGTAATAACATGCTTGATCTTAAAAGTTTTAAAAAAGAATTCGTAACCCAATGCCGGAATACGCTGTGTGAATTCGGAGCGGAAGACATGAAAATAGAGGAGCGTAAGGTAAATAAGGCTCAGCGGGGAATGCTGAATGGAGTTCTTTTCAAAAAAGACGGACTGGGATGCGCACCGACATTCTATGTTGAGGATTTTTATAAAGCCTACAGAGACGGAACCCCGATCACTGATCTCTCTCGCGATGCTGTAGATGCAGCGGTCCGCAGCATGGACATGGCGCGCCGGCTCGCAAGGAAATCCTCTGATATGCTCAGGGACCCGGGCAACTTAAGAGTTCGTATGCTTAGCATGGGAAGGAACAAGGGCTATCTGAAGGGCATTCCATACAGAGAGTTAGGCTGTGGCTTTGTGTATATTGCGGAAATGGGGAGCGGCGAATACGGTGCAGTTATCACTGATGCTCTTATGGAGGATTATGAAATGACAAGGGATGAGCTCTTTGATAAAGCTATAAGGAATACCGCAGAGAATTTTCCTGCAGTCCTGCAGGATCTGGCTGAGTCGGCATGCGGCCGGCCGGAGGAATGCAATAATCTGCTTGATCCGAAGGCCTCCTGGACGCCGGCGGGTGCCGTTCCGGCATTCGTGCTCACCAACTCCAGATTCTTCTGGGGTGCCGGCGCCATATTCTATCCCGGTGTAATCGAACGCATACATGAGCTGCTTGGCGGAGACTTCTATGTATTGCCGTCTTCTGTTCATGAGCTGATAATCATGGCAGTCGAAGATCAGGATCCTCAGCAGCTGGCAGATCTTGTACGTTCCGCTAACCGCGAGGTAGTCGCTGAAAATGAGATCCTGTCCGATGATCTGTATATCTGCAAGTCAGGCAAGCTTTGCCGTGTAAGTTACGGAGGAGTGATTCCTGCCTGCGGATGCAATGTATGCTGAAGGGAGTATGTCATTTCCCCGGGATACGGATCCTGGTTTATTTTTTCAGGACTTGTTAATTCAACGTTCTGACGGTACCTATAAACAGCGGTATGCCTGTTTCTGTATCTACTAAGGCGTAGACAAACGGTCTGTCCATCCTGATTTCTATCGGCGCCTCAATATATACGCTGCTTGCCTTGGAGATCACAGCAGTTGCTGCCGCTGCCTTTGTTCCGTTCCTGTCAAGTTCAATGTGTGTCTTATGAATGACTCTGTCAACCATCACTGAAGGCTTGCCCATCCCGGAGAAATCCGCCGCTGTGGAAAAGGCTTTGTTCATGCCCATAACCTGCAGCACCGGCCCGAGCTCCGTGCCGTAATCATATGTGAACTCAGGCATGGTCAGCATAACATGCTCCTGCGTCCTGCTGTTCCACGCTGATCTGAATCCGCTCCCGCTCATATCCTGAACAAACGCGTCTGCCGTCGTATTCTCAGGAGGCAGGATTCCTACAAACGATATTTCACCGCCTTTATACCTGCGTTCAAAGCATCTGGCGCCGTTCATTTCAAAATAATTGCAGGAACCAAGCTCGTTGAGCATCGATGCCTTCTCTTTAGTGCCTGCGGCGTTGATAAATGTTTCGTCAGTTACGGATTCAAACGGAACTTCCCATTTCCCTTCGAACACCGTTGTATTTATCAGCACCATCCGATCATCATCATACAGCTGGTCTATAACACTGCGTATCATGTTGCGGGTGTTGTTGTAGACCCAGTTGTTCATGTCACCTACAGTTTCATTGTTGAAAGGAGCAACATAGAAGCAGGAATCGAACCAGTCCTTATTCTGCTGAATAAAGCTGTTGCTTACATCCATCAGGCCTTTCCTTGCCCATAAGGAATTCGACTGCTGAAAGATGATCTTATCCGAATTTGCAAGCCTGTCATTCATCCCTGCAAGATAGCTGCAGAATTCGGCGTGGTCCATACCCCCACCCAGCACTGCCTCCATTTCCGTCTTAGTGTCTCCGGCCGCTCCGGTCTCAAGCATGGCAAGTGCGGTCTCAACGGAATCAGGGGATACAAGAATGCTGCCATTGCTGCCTGTGGCGGCGGATATACTTTTGAACAGATCTATCGAGAAATCCGTGACCGCGCTGCAGAATGCTTCGTCCGGAGTACTGTTGCCCGCCGGGTTCCGCGTATAGTTTGCCGTCAGATCCTCCGATGATTCGCTCAGAGGAAGTATTTCTATGTTTTCCTCCGGCTCCGGTTCAGGGGACGGATGCGGCTCCGGCTTTGGCTTTGTATACTTAACAGTGACCCTGCATTTATATGTCTTTTTTCCGCACTTTGCGGTGATAGTTGCTTTACCTTTCTTCAGGCCTTTGATCGTAACGGTACTGCGGTATTTACCTTTCTTCTTTACCACCTTTACGACCTTGCTGTTGCTGCTCTTCCAGACCACCTTTTTCCTGGCATTTTTCAACTTGATAGTTGTGGTTTTACCCTTTTTTAAAGTCACGGTTTTCTTGGAAAGCGCAGGCTTTGACGCAGCGCTGACCGGCCACGCGAACGCGGCGAATCCAAGTGTAACAAATGTCATTGAACAAATTATCATCAGTGACAGCAGCCTTCTGATACACCGTTTCATTTCTTAGCCTCCCACGATCCTTTATAGTTATCACCGATCTCTGTCTTGATATATTATACTACAAATTACAAAAGCCCCGATCCTTCGATCGAGGCTTTTACGAATCATTATTGCATTATGCCTTTGCAGCAGCCTTTGCTTTCTCCGCTTCCTTAGCGGCAGCGGCCTTTGCCTTCTTAGCGGCAGCGACCTTCTCCGCCTGCTCCTTCTTAGGAAGCTTTTTGAAGCTGTTGATCGCGCCTGTAGGGCAGATAGCTGCGCAAAGTCCGCAGCTCTTGCACTTGCTTTCGTCGATCCTCGCGAGGTTGTCTTCAACATGGATCGCGTCGAAGTTGCAGACTGTGGTGCACTTCATGCAGCCGATGCATGCATTGTCGCAGTTCTTGCGGGCAACAGCGCCCTTGTCTGTGGATGAGCACAGAACGTGTACCTGATTCTTCTCCGGTACGAGCCTGATTATCTTCTGCGGGCAAACGCCTACGCACGCGCCGCAAGCCACGCAGTTTTCTCTGTTGACCTTCGCAACACCGTCGACAACACCGATAGCGTCAAACTGGCATGCATTTGCGCAGTCGCCGAGTCCGATGCATCCGAACATGCAGGCGTTCGGTGATGAAAACCATCCCTTTGCTCCCTTGCAGGACTGCATGCCCTGCCATTCGAGTACAGTGCGGGATGCTTCGCATGTACCATTGCACATGACCTGCGCTACCTGAGGCTCTGTAGCTCCGGCCGATCTTCCGAGGATCTCGGCGATCTGTGCCGCAACTGCAGCTCCGCCCGGGGAGCACTTTGTGCAAGGCAGTTCTGCGTCAGCTACGAGGTTTGCCGCATAGTCGTCGCAGCCTGCGAATCCGCAGCCGCCGCAGTTGGCGCCAGGCAGCACCTCTCTGACCTGGGTTACTCTCTCGTCTACCGCTACATGGAATACCTTGGATGCGAATACCAGAAGGCCGGAACAGACGAGACCGATGACTGCTACTAACAGTACTGGTGTCATTACTCCACTCATCTTTTTACCTCCTTACTGGAACATCCCGGTGAAGCCCATGAATGACAGCGCCATGATGGAAGCCGAAACAAGGATGATTCCAACGCCCTTGAAAGGTGTCGGGATAGCGTCCATGTTTGCCAGCTTCTCCTCACGGATGCCTGCGAAGAGGACCATCGCTACCATGTAGCCAACGCCCGCTCCGAAAGCGTATACTACGGACTCAACGTAGGAATAACCATAACTTATTGCATTGATCGTTGCACCGAGAATAGCGCAGTTTGTCGTGATGAGCGGGAGGAAGATTCCGAGTGCCTTCTGAAGAGCAGGCAGGTACTTCTTCATGAACATCTCAACGAACTGTACGAGGGCGGCGATTACGAGAATGAATACTACAGTCTGCAGATATCCGATCTCGAATTTGTTGAGGAGCTGCATTACCGGCCAGGTAACGAGTTCGGCGATAACCATTACGAAGACTACCGCGCCGCCCATTCCGACGGATGAGCTCATCTTGTTTGATACTCCGAGGAAAGAGCAGATTCCAAGGAACTGGGACAGTACGAAGTTGTTAACGAGGACTATTCCCATGAAGATGACTATAAGGTTTACTATCATGTCTGTCCTCCTTCCTATACTGCTGCAGCAGCCTTTTTCTCAGCTGCGACTTCCTCATTGGCTTCAGCTGTATTGCACGAATTGTACATCGGGCAGAGTCCGCAGCTGAATCCCTTTGCCTTGAGAGCCTTGCCCTTTGTAGCAGCCTGCATTATCGCGATCAGCACTCCGAATACGAAGAATCCGCCAGGAGGGAGATTGAAGAAGCCGATCGAGAAGTTAGGGATGATCGTGAAGCCCAGGAGGCAGCCGGTTCCCAGAAGTTCTCTGATAGCTCCCATGGCTGCGAGAGCGAGTGTGAAACCGATACCCATTCCGATACCGTCAAGCGCGGAATCGATCACGGAGTTCTTGTTCGCAAACGCCTCAGCACGGCCGAGGATGATGCAGTTTACTACGATCAGAGGGATAAATACTCCCAGTGCCTTATTGATGTCCGGAGCGTATGCCTGGAGCACGAACTGCACCAGTGTTACGAAACCGGCGATTACTACGATGTAGCAAGGGATCCTGACCTTGTCAGGGATCACTTTACGCAGCATCGAAATAACGATGTTGGAACAGATCAGTACGGCTGTTGCCGAAAGTCCCATTCCGAGCGCATTGATCAGCGATGAAGATGTAGCGAGGAACGGGCAAGTTCCGAGCAGGAGCACCAGCGTAGGGTTCTCCTTGATGATACCGTTTGTCAGTATCGAGAGCTTACTTTTCTTTTCCATTACTTAACACCTCCCATCGCGTCAAACTGAGCAAGTGCGCAGTATACAGCCTTGTGTACAGCTCCCGAGGATACGGAAGCTCCGGTCACGTGCTGAACGGATGTATCAGACTTGACCTGGTCGCTTGTGAGCTCTGTGAGTCCGACGTACTGCGAAAGGTGACCGGCATCATGCGCCTTAGTACCAACGCCCGGTGTGTCAGCATGATCTGTGACCTTTACGCCTGTTATGGCTCCGTCCTTGTCGATGCCGACCATTGCGGTAAGCATTCCGCCGTAGGAGTTGGTCTTTACTGTGACTACCATGCCGGCGCCGTTGTCTGCAACGTAGCAGTCCTCGACGTATACCTTGCCATCCTCGAGGATATATGGGTTGGCGTCCGAAGGGCTGAAGTTGTCTGCGTCAGGCAGGAGTTCCATACGGGCTTCGCTTGCGGCCTTTGCGGTATTCTCCGCAATGATCGGTGCTGTTACGCCGTATGTGAATGCCAGCAGGAATGTCGTCACGAAGCATATCACTACAAGTACGAGGATAGGCGAGATGAATTCCTTGAATGCGCTGTTTTTATTTTCCATTCTTAGCACCTCCCTCCTTCAGGTAGAACTTGTAGGACAGGTTGTTGAGCAGCGGTGTGCAGATGTTCATCAGCAGGATCGAGAAGGATACGCCTTCAGGATACGAGCCGAAGAGTCTGATGCTCATTGTGATGATGCCGCAGCCGATGCCGAAGATCAGCTGGCCGAGCGGCAGCTTCGGCGATGTTACATAGTCGGTAGCCATGAAGAAAGCTCCGAGCATGACGCCGCCGGACAGCACGTGGAAGAGTGCCCAGTATGGGCTTCCTGTTGCGATCAGTCCGAATACGAACACGGTGCCAATGAAAGCACAAGGGATGACCGGGCTGATGACCTTGCGGGCGATCAGGTAGATGCCGCCGATCAGCAGTGCGAGCGCGCAGACCTCACCGGTCGAACCGCCGTGGAATCCGAGCAGAAGCTGCATGAGTCCAGGGATCTGATCCATGTTTCCCTCTGCATAGAGAGCAAGAGGTGTAGGGCCTGTTACCGCGTCAGTGGTTTCTGCAAGTCTCGTCAGAGGCCATGTTGACATGTTGGCCGAGAACGAGATGAACAGGAAGATACGTGCTGTAATAGCAGGGTTCGAGAAGTTCTTTCCGATTCCGCCGAAGAGTCCCTTGACTACTACGATGGCGAAGAGGCATCCGATGATAGCCTGCCAGAACGGGAAGCTTGCCGGCACGTTGAACGCGATCAGCAGTCCTGTCAGAGCAGCGGAAAGATCTCCGACCGTCTGTTTTTTATGAACGATTGCGTTGAAAATGTACTCGAAGAGTACGCTGGCTGCAACGCACACGACCGACAGCAGCAGGGCCCTGAGGCCAAAGATGTAGATGCTGGCGATCCATGCAGGAGCGAGTGCCAGAAGCACCGATCCCATCAGCCTTGTGGTATCCGATTCCGTTACGATATGCGGTGAGGAGGATACGATCAAATTAGTATGAAACTTTTTATCCATATTACTTCGATGCCTCCTTTACCATCATCTTTGCCAGCTTGTTAGTAAGGGCAAGCGGGCGTCTTGCCGGGCATGTGTACGAGCAGCTGCCGCACTCCATGCACTGCATAACGTTGAATCTGTTGAGTTTGTCTACATCCTTTGCCTCATAGGCGTCAGCGAAGATGCTAGGCATAAGGCCGAACGGGCAGGCTGTGTGGCAGCGCTGGCAGTTGAGGCATGCTGTCTCTTCCTTGACTTCTGCCATATCCTGGCTGAAGCAAAGAACAGCAGATGTATTCTTCATTGTCGGGGATTCATCTGACTTGGTAGCTCTTCCCATCATAGGTCCGCCCATGATGATCTTGCGAGGCTCTTTCTTGTAGCCGCCGCAGAACTCTACCAGGTCTGCGATCCTTGTACCGATCGGAACATATACGTTCTTAGGCTCAGCAACAGCATCGCCGTCGACCGTTACTCTTCTTCTGACAATAGGCATTCCGGTCTTGAAGAATTCACCCAGAACACCCACAGTCGAAACGTTGTCGAGAATAACTCCGAGCTGTGCAGGGAGCACGCCCGCGTTCATCGTCTTTCCCGTGACCTCGTAAACGAGTACACGCTCAGCTCCCTTCGGATAGCTGGACGGAAGCGGTACGATCTCGATGTCATTGATCTCGTTCTGTTCGATCAGTCTCTTGAGATTGGCGATCGCGTCAGGCTTGTTTGTCTCGATGCCGATGAATCCTTTTTTGAGATTCAGCCACTGCATGATAAGCTTCATGCCGTCGAGAACATCCTGACCGTTCTCTACCATTTCTCTGTTGTCTGTGGTGATAAACGGCTCGCACTCTGCTGCGTTGACCACCAGATACTCACACTCATCGAGGTTCTTAGGATTCAGCTTTACGTGAGTCGGGAAGGAAGCTCCTCCCAGACCTACCATGCCGCTGTCTCTCGCAGCTTTGACGAAATCCTCAAAGCTGTTTACGACAGGTACCTGGACTTCTTCGCTGACCTCCTGCTTCTTGTCAGGCTCGATAACTATGTGAGTCTCAAAGCCGCCCATTGAACCGCGGACCTTGTCGATGGACTTGACAGTTCCGCTGACGCTCGAGAAGATAGGTGCGCTGACAAAGGCCTGTACGTCTCCGATCCTCTGTCCTACCTTCACATAATCACCCTTCTCTACGAGAGGCTGACAAGGAGCGCCGATGTTCTGGGACATGCTGATGCTTACCTCATCCGGTATAGGCATCGTTACGGTCTCGCATGCGGCCGTATTCTTGTGATGCGGTACGTGGATGCTTGGCAAATGTTTCCTTTGGCTCATCCCTTTAGAAAACTCCTTTCACATAATATCTTTTTCTACGGTAACTAGTGCTTAATGTGTTTTTCAGCGCTTCTGAACCAAATGGCCCATTCTTTTGCACAACAAAAGAAGAGCGCTGTCTTCAGCCTTATAATTATATACCAAAAAAGCAGAAAAGAAATAATTGCCAAAAACATAACAGTACAGGACTGTTCATTTTAAAATGCAAGGCAGAGAAAAGTACCGGCTGCTCGGGCCCTCGGGAGTCTCGCATCCGGCACTTTTCTCTGCTGATTTTGATTATGCTCGCGCCTACACAACGCTCGCGTCGGCATGTTGTCCCCGCTTATTTGGGTAATAGTCGGTGCCATGCTATAATCTAATATAATAATTGTTAACATAAGGAACCATTCTACAGGTGCCGTTATGAAAGAGTATACGATCGCGGATTTTCTGAAAAAGAACGCTGCGGCGGACAATGTGTCTTTCCACATGCCCGGGCATAAGGGTCGGAGCACGCTTTTTGATGAGGCGGGCTACGGCCAGCTGCTGAAAAACGCCGCCGCTTATGACATTACGGAGATACCGGGGGCGGATTCGCTGTTCTGCCCGCGCGGCGCTCTGCGTAATGTCATGGACAATTACGCAGAGCTGTATGGCGTACGCCATACGGAGCTGCTGGTAAACGGCTCCAGCGCGGGCCTGCTGGCCGCCATCATTTCGAGCGTTCCGGTCGGCGGCAAACTTATACTGAGCCGCAATTCACACCACGCCGCCTTCAGCGCTCTAAGGCTTGGCGGCATCAATCCGGTTTACATCCGTCCCGAGACGGACCCGAATTACAATATAGCAGCCGGGATATCGCCTTATGAGCTCGAGGAAGCCTGCGACGCGAATCCCGATGCTTCCGCCGTTCTCATTACGAGCCCCAACTACTGCGGAATGCTCAGCGACATCTCTGTGCTCGCGGATATCGCGCACGAGCACGGCATGCTGCTCATAGTCGACCAGGCGCACGGCGCACATCTGAAGTTCTTCGACTACGATGCCGCAAGCGCCAGAGAAGACGGTCTGTATGTGCCTCATCCAAAGCACGCCGCCGAATCCCTCGGAGCCGACATCGTGGTAAACAGCACGCACAAGACTCTTCTGAGCTTTACGGGAAGCGGCATTCTCAACATCTGCGGTGATTCCGTAGACATCGATGCTGTCAGCGAAGCTCTCCGTATGGTGCAGACAACGAGTCCTTCCTATCTTCTGATGGCAAGCCTGGATATAAATGAAAAGATCATGCGCAGCAAATGGCGCGATATCATCGGCTCGTGGAAAGAAGACCTTCGCGGTTTCTATAAAGGGGCCTCACGCATAAACGGCCTTACCATAGTTAAAGGCAGCGGCGTAAAGGGATCCGGTTCGCAGGACGAGGATGTCTTCGCGCTTTACCGGTACAGAGAAGGTCCTGACCCTTCCAAGATCAACCTCAGCATGTCGGAGCTCGGTCTCTCGGGCGAGCGTCTCGATAAGGAACTGAGATACAGGGGCATCATTTCGGAAATGATACATGGAGAATACGTGCTTCTGATGACCGGAGCGGGCAACACCAGGAGCGACTACGAACGGCTGCTTGCAGCATTGCAGGACATCGCTTCGGGATATGGCGTAGGCACGCGCATCGACCGCACCCCTCGCTCCTTCGACGACATAGTGCTGGATTACGCAAACGTCCCTGTCGAAGGCGAATACGTGCCGCTTTATGAAGCGGTCGGACGAGTCCTCTACGATCCTATAGTCACCTACCCGCCGGGCACGCCTATCGCCTGCCCGGGTGAGATCCTTTCGATGGAAGTCATAAGTCACATTTCAGCCATCCTTGAGTCCGGCGAAACCATAACCGGAGTCGATGATGAGGGCATGATCAAAGTAGGAACAGGCTATTAAACAGACGGCGAAGACAATTTGATGCAGGACGCGAAAGAGGCCACTCGAGTGAACGGAGCTTACTGAACGTAAGTGAGTACACGAGAGTGGCCTCTGACAAAGTCATGCGCAAATTGGCGAGCCGTTATTTTATCACATCGCGGCCGCCCATATAAGGTCTGAGCGCCTCCGGGATCACCACGCTGCCGTCCTCCTGCTGGAAGTTCTCAAGGATGGCGGCCACAGTACGGCCTACAGCGAGGCCGGATCCGTTCAGCGTGTGAACGAATTCAGGCTTTGTATCCTTGTCCCTCTTGAAGCGGATGTTGGCGCGTCTTGCCTGGAAGTCCTCGAAGTCAGAGCAGCTGGAGATCTCTACGTATCTGCCGTAGCTAGGCATCCAGACTTCGATGTCATATGTCATAGCGGAGCTGAATCCGAGGTCGCCCGTCGAGAGCCTTACGACCCTGTACGGTATGCCGAGCCTCTTCAGCACTTCTTCAGCATCGTTTGTCAGCTTCTCGAGCTCTTCATACGATGTCTCAGGCGTAGTGAACTTCACCATCTCGACCTTGTTGAACTGGTGCTGGCGTATGAGACCTCTGGTGTCTCTTCCCGCCGAGCCGGCCTCCTTGCGGAAGCAAGGTGTGTAGGCTGTGTAATATACCGGCAGCTCCTCCATAGGGATTATCTCTTTGGCCCTGAGGTTCGTGACCGGCACCTCTGCTGTCGGGATCAGGAAGAAATCCTTTGCCGGCAGGTAGAACATGTCGTCCTCAAACTTAGGGAGCTGGCCCGTTCCTGTCATCGACTCGCGGTTGACCATGAACGGAGGCAGTATCTCTGTGTAGCCCTGCTCCTCAGTGTGTAGGTCGAGCATGAAGTTGATGACCGCCCTCTCGAGCTTCGCGCCAAGGCCCTTATATACAGTGAACCTTGCGCCGGAGAGCTTGCCGGCTCTCTCGAAATCGAGAATGTCAAGCGCCTCGCCGATGTCCCAGTGAGCCTTCGCCTCGAATTCGAATTCACGCGGTTCACCTACCTTACGGAGTTCCACATTGGCGGTGTCGTCAAGTCCTTCCTGAACATCCTTGTTAGGGACATTCGGGATGCCAAGGAGCACGTCCCTGAGCTCAAGCTCGACTTCCGCAACTTCAGCATCGAGCTCCTTTATGCGGTTCGAGAGCTGCTTCATCTCCTTGAAGAGTTCTGAAACATCCTTGCCCTCTTTCTTGAGCTTCGGCACCTCGCGCGATGTCACATTCTGTTTGTTCTTGAGCGCCTCGACTTCGGCGAGAAGGCCTCTTCTCTTCACGTCGAGTTCCTTGATTCTGTCGAAACCGAAGTCGCCCTTGCCGCGTCTTTCAACTCCGGCCTTTACTCCTTCAAAATCTTCTCTGATCCTTTTGATATCCAGCATTGTTCTTCCTCTGACAGTTATAAAATATTTCTTTTGTATTTTGCGTAGACCTCGCGGAGCTCCTCGAGCTTCTCTTCGATCTCGAGCTCGAGCCTGCTGAGGCCGGCGTAGTCGTTTTCATCAATGGCGATCCTCGCCTGCATCAGCAGGGAGGCTCTGCCCTTCTCCTCGTGGCCGATCAGAGCCTTGAGCTCCGCGCACCTGTTCCAGTTATCCACGTCGTACTCGTTCGTTTCGTCTTCGTGCAGCTTCACGCAGCTCCTCAGGAAATCCATGGTGTTGCCGATATACCTGTCGTGGTATTCCATCGTCCACTTATAGATCATCTGCTCACGGTACGATCTGAGAATCATTGCCATGGTATCGTCACCGCCCGTGATGAGGCTGACCGCTTCAGGATCGAAGCATCCGTCGCCCCAGTTCTGGAAACTCTGCCACACATTCGCCGGAGCCTTGCCGAACAGCTTCTCCCTCTCTTCAGGCGTGAATTCAGTATAGATATTGCGCTCCGCCCTGTATTCACGGTCCTTATCGAGATAGAAGTCGTCTTCTCCGCAGCTCTTGCTTATGGAAGCCTCGAGCTCACGAGGCGTCTTGCCTGCTTTCAGAACAGCATTTATGCCTTCGAGCATAGTCAGATAGCCCGCGCCTATTATCAGATAGGTGTTCGTATGCGGGTTAGGCGACCTGAGCTCGAATCTTGTGGAAAGCGGATTCTTCAGGTCTCTTACAAGTCCAATAAGAACCGTTCTGTTACGGGACGGGGTCTTATGATCGACACCAAGTGAAGTAACGATACATACCGGCGCCTCGTAACCCGGTTTGAGTCTCTGGAACGAGTCGTGCTCAGGAGCAATTATCGGATACAGCTTCTCATAATTTCGAAGTATACCCATGAGTGCTCCGTAACCGACCGGGCTCATGAAGTCCTCGTCCCGGTGCTCCGGTTCGAACAGGTTGATCACCTTACCGTCTTTAAGCCTTGCTGCCACACCGAAGTGCGTGTGCTCTCCCGAACCGGCTACTCCGTGTATCGGTTTGGCCATGAAAGTGACCTCAAGACCGTTCATGCGGAATACATCTCTGATGATATGTTTTATCTGCGCTTCGTTATCGGCCGCCTGCATCGGTGAAGAATACTTCCAGTCGATCTCGAGCTGCTCCATGATGTGATCAAAGTTGCCGGAATTGCCCATTTTGGCCTTAACTCCGCCCACTTCCTTATGTCCCATCTCGATACCGAATCCGTAGTGATCGAGTATCTCCAGCACCTGTTCCATCGCTGTGCCGACCGGACCGTTAACTCTCTGCCAGTACTGCTCTTTCAGTTCCTGCGCAATTGAGAGCTGATCCCGGTCCGCCCTGTCGTCAGGTGTCTTTACCCAGAACTCAAGTTCAGTAGCATTGGTGAGCAGAAGCTCATCGATATCATCAATGCTGTTCACCCCGCCTATATGATCAAACACATATGGATTGTCTTCAAGCGCCTTTCGAAGGCCGGCAATAAACCTGTCTACTGACTCCTTAAGGTATATCCTGGATCCGACCATGGTATCACCGTTGTGGCGAAGATATGACGGGATCCTGAGTGTTCCTGTCGGAAGCCCTGTTTCATAATCCTTGTTGCCGTAGTTGTATTCAACAAACCAGTTGACGTCGGGATCAGGCACGATATCGACTCTCGCGTTCGACAGATCGGCTATTGTCGGAAGCGCTACTGACGAACCGTCCGTCTGCACCCCGCTCTCGAGCATTTTTGCCATGTCATTTATGAACAGAGCTACCGGTATCTTCTCGTCAGTGCTGTGATTTCCCATATCGACGCCTGTAAATGAAACAAATTTCACTTCAGGGTGCGCCATGAGACGACTCCGGACGGTCTCTTCGTCGTGCTCGTCCGGAGTCAGTGTAAATAACATTCTATTCAGATCAAAATTGATCATCTCTAAACCCTTTCAATCTGGCTATGCCGCTTCATTTTCGGTCTCAGCAGCCGGCTCCTCCTCCGCAGGTGCGGCAGCAGTCTCTTCTGCCGGCGCGGCAGGCTCTGCCTCTGCCTTTGTTCCGCTCTCATTAGCGAGCTTGGTCAGGTAGTTCTCAAGCTGCCTGATGTACTTACCGTAACCTTCCCAGTCACCGTTCTTCTGGCACTCGATCGCCTTGTCGTATGCGTTCTGCGCCTTCATGATGAGTGATCTGACATCCTCGTCCGCGTCTCCGCCATCAAGTCCGTCAACATCCTTGCCGGTGTCACCTGCATCTCCTCCGAACAGGCTCAGCAGTGCTTCGCTGAGAGTAGGCTCGTAAGCGATCTTGTCCTGATAAGCCACGATTACTCTCTTGACTTCAGGGATAGCCTGATTTGTAGCCTCGAGGTAAACCGGCTCAACATACAGAAGCGATGTTCCGATAGGTATTACAAAGAGGTCTCCTCTCTTGTAGGTCGATCCGGACTGTTTCCACAGTGAGAACTCCTTGGAGATCTCAGTGTTCTGGTCGATCTGTGCCTCTATCTGCATCGGGCCGTAGATGGTCTTGTTCTTCGGCATCGTGTATACGATCAGCTGGCCGTAGTTGTCACCGTCATTACGTCCCATCATGATAGCGGTCATGTTCTGCTTCGACTTCGGTGTGAACGGCACCATGTTGATGAACTCGGCGCCCTCCTCAGTGTCAGGCAGGTTGAATACGTAGTAGCTCGGATCCATCTCGACATCTTCTGTTCCGTAGATCTGATGAGCGATATCCCAGAGGTCCTCCTTCTGGTAGAAGACTTTGACCTCGTCCATGTGGTACTTGGAATATACATATGCCTGGATCTTGAACATCGCGTTCGGGTATCTCAGGTGAGGTTTAAGCTCCTCAGAGATCTCACTGCTGGACTTGAACAGCTTCGGATAGATCTTCTGATATGTCTTTGCGATCGGATCCTCTTCATCAACGATGTAGAAGTTTGTGCTTCCGTCGTATGCGTCAACTACCACCTTGATGGAGTTTCTGATGTAGTTGGTAGGATTGATCGCGTTCGGATCGGTGTTATATGGCTCAGAGTATGGATACTTGCTGCTTGTTGTATACGCATCGAGAATCCAGTAGAGCTTACCGTCAACAATGGTCATGTACGGATCTTCCTCATATGCGAGATATGGCATGATCTTTTCGACTCTGTGGACAACGTCTCTGACGAACAGTATCTTCGACTTGGAAGTTATGTTCGACGATACGAGGATGTTTACATTGCCCTCTCTCAGAGCAAACAGGATTCTGTTGAAGAGATTCAGCTTTATACCTGTATTTCCCTCGTACTCGGTATACTTGTTCTCACTTCCGTCAGGATAGTCGAACTCAGCTTCCTTTGTATTGACAATTACATAATCCTTTGAAAGCTCGCCAAAGTATATCTCAGGTCTGTCGATCTTGAGCTCAGCGACGTTGGTCTCCGGCGGGATATTGCCCTCGATAACATCAGGCTGACCCGAAGAAGTTACTGTATCTACCATCGATACTGCGGCGCCATAGCCGTGAGTATACTTGAGGTGCTTGTTGATCCATGTATTGGAAATCTTTTCCTCGTCGATCTCTCTTGCAGAGAGGTAGGTCTGCGTGATACTTCCGTCGATATCATATCTGTCAATATCTACATCGTTGAATCTGTAGTACTGACGGATACTCTGAGTCTGGTTGTAGAAATCCTCTACCGGACCGTAATCGTTGATACGGATATTGCCGATAGTTTCATCGTTTTCGCTGATCGTTTCAGCAGTGAGCGAATCATCGGCAGCAAAGTTCGCTACTCTGACATCATCTATACCGTAAGCATGTCTTGTATATTCGATGTTGTTTTCGAGGTATTTGGACTCTTTGTTGATTTCGTCCGGGCTTACGATAAGCGACTGCACAAGGTTGGCTGCCCCGACGCCCAGCGCGAATACGAGTACCATGATCACAGGCATCTTGAGAAGCTTTGTGATCTCCCCCTTCTTGATATGTATCGCAAGAGTCACAGCTCCGACAAGGCAGAGCAGCATGATGATGCGGTATACCCAGAGAGTGATATTTACATCAACAAATCCGGCTCCGTAAACTGCACCCGTGTGGGTATGCAGCAGGTCGAACTGCTTCAGGAAGAAATCAACAGCAAGCATGAGATAGAAAATTACTCCGAGAATGATGAGCTTGCCGCTGGCAATGTTCATCAGGTTCTCAACATTGTTGTTGTTGATGTCGGTCGTATGGCCTCTCTTCTTCTTTCTGTTAGGGTCAAACGCGGCTTCTACAGCCTTCCTGCCAGCCCTCGCCATTCTGCCGATCACGGAGTGATCGATAGGCGTGCGGTAGATGACCTTCGGCTCCTCGTCCTCTTCCTCTTCAACAAACTCCGGCTCCGGCGGTATTTCTTCGTCCTCGTGATCAAAGATATCCGGCGTCCTTACAGAAAGCAGGAACATATAGTAGACAACCGTGACAACCACGAGGCCGATGACTGAAACGAGTATGATCTCGTTTACCTTATCGAGCCAGTCCAGATTAAAGATGTAGAATCCTATGTCAAGATTGAACAGAGGATCCTTCAGGCCGAAGTCGCTTGAATACTTCGATTTGAGGAACGTGAGCCATGTGCCTGAGGATGTATATAAGCCGATTCCCAGACCGAACAACAGCGATAACGTCCACGACGCTGAGTTTATCCTTTTGAGATTCGGGATCTCATGTGATTCAACTTTCTTGAAATATCCGTTCTTGAGGGTTTGCAGATAGAACCTCGCAAGAAGCGTGACTACAACGAACACCGGTACTCCCAGCTCGAGCTGCGTCAGCAGCCTCTTCCAGAATACGCTGGTGTAGCCGAGATCCTTGAACCACATCCAGTCGGTTATGAATCCGACGAACATGACGAGTAACGCCAGCACAAGGGCTATGAGCATTATGGCCACGGAAAATCCCCTGCGGCCTCTTCTGCGTCTGGCGCGAGTCTCAGGGTCAACCTGTCTTTTCCTTCTTTGTCTCTTTGGTCTTTTTCCATCAGTATATTCTGCCAATGTTTTTTCCTCCCTGTATGATGCACTGGTGAAAATAATTACAGCGACAGCGTCTGGCTGCCGCTGCAGGTTTGATTATGTTTTTACTTGCTGCCTTATAGCAGGAACTGCCCCGTGAACGGCTCTATCAGGCCGACTCTCGAGGTTATATTCTCAATGAGAGAATCGATCCATGCAGCAATACTGCTGTCAGGAGCGATCTGGAGAACCAGGATCACCGCAAGAAGAATGATGAGAATAAGAGCGATGATCACAGCGAGCACAGTCAGGAACTTGCTTCCGGATTCAACGTCTTCGTACTCGACTTCAACTTTCTTCTTAGCTTTCTTTTCTTTCTTCTTTGCAGCCTTGTCGTCAGGAACTTCAACAGGAGTCTTTGCCGCAGCAATAGCAGCAGCCTCAGCTTTCAGCTTTGCGTCAAGCTCCTCTTTCGACATGTAGATGGTCTCATCCTCTACCTGTCTGTATGCCTTCTTGTTCTCAACCGGAATCGCATCAGCAGCGACAGCTCCGGTTGCAGCCGCAACAGGTGCAGCAGCCGCGGCAGCCTTTGCTGCTTCAACGTCTGCCATCCTAGGAACGGCATCAACAGCAGCTTTCTCTTCTTCTGTCAGTCCGCCGCCGTGTTTGAGTTTTTCATATTCCTCGTCGAGGAGTCTCTGGAATTCCTCGTTCTTGCGGTAAAGTGTATAGAACTTATCGATCTTCTTTGTCTCTTCAGCTTCTGTTTCTTCTTCCAGATTGACTCCGAACAGATCTTTCTCAAGTTCTTCGAGTGAAAGAGCATCTGTTTCCTTAACTGATGGCTCTTCAACAATTTCCTCGACAGGAGCTGCCTCTTCAGCAGCCTCTTCGATCACTTCCTCAGCGACCGGCTCAGCTACTGGTTCTTCAATAACTTCTACAACAGGAGCCGGCTCTTCAGCGACCACTTCGAGCACGTCCTCAAAGACCGGCTCTTCAACAGCCTCTGCAACAGGAGCAACTTCTTCTACGGATTCCTCAAACTCTTCTTCGAAAACCGGCTCTTCTTTATGTTCTCTAGGAGCTCTTTCGAACGGCTCAAAATCCTGCAGATAGATGTCTTCCACGGATTCTTCGACTGCCGGTTCAGCCACTGCGGCTTCCTCAACCACCTCTTCGATGACCGGTTCAGCCACTGGGACTTCCTCAATCTCTTCTACGATTGGCTCAGCTACTTCTTCGATGACTGGTTCAACCTCTGCGACTTCCTCGACCACCTCTTCGATGACCGGCTCAGCTACTTCTTCGATGACTGGTTCAGCCACTGGGACTTCCTCGACCACCTCTTCGATGACCGGCTCAGTCACTTCTTCGATGACCGGCTCAGCCGGAGCGCTTGCAGGCGCCAGGCTTGCAAACAGTTCATCGATATCCGGTGTTACCTCAGGCTCAAATTCAAAAGCTTCCGCTTCAGGCTCTTCAATAGTTTCTTCAACCCCAAATTCAGGCTCATACTCAGGCTCAAACATAGCGCTGGCCGGAGTCAGTTCATTGAAGAGTTCATCGATATCCTTTGTTGTTTCTACCTCGAACAGATCGTCCGAGGGTTCCTCAAAAAGCTCGTCACCATTGTCCTCTTCTGCTTCTTCAGTGACAGTTAATTCTTCAGACTCTTCATTTTCCTCGAGTTCATCAAGGTTCATGGCTGCGTTGAGATCCGCAACCTGATACAGGTCAATACCCGTGAGCTCTGCCAGTCTCTTTCTGAGGGCTTCAATCTCCTCCTGCTTGTCTGCAGGCGGTGCTATTGTCATTTCAGGCATCTCAGGCTTAGTCTCTTCCATCTCCCTGAAGAGCTCTTCCTCATCAATACCCTCATCATCATCGTCTATATCATCTTCTTCTACAGTAGCAGGCTCTTCGAATACTGCTTCGGAAGGCTCCTCTGCTTTCTTATCGTCGTCATCGTCATCGAAATCGTCGTCATCGTCGTCTTCGATTTCGTCATATAAGCTTGCATCAAAGCGCATCGTGCGACCCGATGGAGCAGCTGACTCGAAGTCAAGATAGAGGTCTTCCAAAGTCACTTCAGCTTCCTCAGGCTCCTTGTACTCAATTTCTTCATACTTAGGCTCCTCGAAAGTTTCCGCTGGCTCTTCAGTAACTTCAGGCTCGGCTTCTGCGACTTCCTCAATCGCAACTTCCTCTTCAGCAACCGGCTCTTCTGCAGCTGCCTGGCTGGCAGGTGTAAGGCTGGCAAAGAGTTCGTCGATATCCGAAGTTATTTCAGGTTCGAACGGCTCCAGGAAAACAGGCTCTTCAGCTACAGGTTCCTCAAAAGCCGGCTCCTCAGCTACAGGTTCCTCCGCAACAGGTTCTTCAACAACCAGCTCTTCAAATACAAGTTCCTCTGCAGCCGGCTCTTCATTCTCAGGTTCCTCGGCTACCGGCTCCTCAATGGCAGGCTCTTCGATCACAGGTGCCTCAAATACAGGCTCATTCTTTCTGGATGCGAATTCGGTCACCTTCTTAAGGAAATCCGGAAGTTCAAACTTAGGAGCTTCATATACAGCTGCCTCAACGGCAGGCTCCTCAGCTACAGGCTCCTCCAGAGCAGGTTCCTCGATGACCGGCTCTTCAAACTCAGGTTCCTCTTCGGCCGGCTCCTCAATTACCAGTTCCTCAAACTCAGGCTCACTGATAATTCCTGCTTCCTTCTCAAAGCTCTTTACATATTCATCGAACTGGGCAATAGTTTCTCTTGAAACCTGAAGCTCAGGTTCCTCGGCTGCTTCAGCCATTCTTTGAGGCTCTTCATACAGAGGTTCTTCAAATACCGGCTCTTCGATCTCAGGCTCGCCAAAGTCAGCCTCATCAAACTGAGGCTCAGCAAACACTTCCTCGTCAAGCTTTGGTTCCTCAACTGCAGGCTCATCAAACTGAGGTTCGTCAAACAAAGCCTCATCTGAAAAGTCTGTTTCGGTTTCCTCATCTTCAGGAATATCGAAAGGAGTCTTGACTGGTTCATCGACGTCCTCATAAAGCGGAGCATAATGAAGCTGAGGCGGTTCCTCAAACGCCGTAAGGTCAGGATCGAAGTTAAGAACTTCAGTGTACTCGATCGCCTTGTCAGCAGCTGCCTTTTCCTTCTCTTCTTTCTCTGCCTTGAGAATATCGATGAAACTCATCGTACGGCTCTTCTCAGTAGAAGGAGTCATCTCAGCATAAATAGCTTTCTCATCGATTCCGCCTGTAGTGCCCCAAGGCGACTTAATGTCACTTAAGTCTCTCTTCTGCGGCTCATCAACCACGTTACTCCAGTCGAAAGACACCTTTTCTCTTACCGGTCTTTCAGGAGTCTCGTCATACACAGGTGTTTCGATTACAGGTGCTTCGACCTGCGGCTCCTCAAACTGAATATCCGGGTTTGTTCTGAAAACCGGCTCCTCCGGTCTGACGACCCTGGCTCCGCATTCGCTGCAGAACTTAGCGCCATCCACGAGTTTGCTTCCACAATTTGTACAGAACATTTAATTTCCTCCGTATAGTCTATTGCCCTTTTTGGCAGTTTTAGCTTTTTTTGCACATAAAACGTGCCTTTTCATAATTATTCAGTGAAATACTACTATATATTTGTTAACATTTCAATGATTTGATTTAATATGTATGGATTATAAGAAATTTTAGGATTTTTACTATTGACTTGCAGCGGCTTGGGTGGTAATATCATCAAGCGGCTCGCGAAAATAACTTGCGAGCGCAGAAAGTGAATATGGATGATTAGCTCAGCTGGCAGAGCACCTGACTCTTAATCAGGGTGTCCAGGGTTCGAGCCCCTGATCATCCACCACAGACCTCCGAGAAATCGGAGGTTTTTCTTTTGTCGGGCTGTTGAAATTTCAAATGTTTGAGGCTGGTTTGATTCACTTTTAAGACGAAAAACTGCATAGATAGGACGCGATTTTTCTGGGTACAAAAAGGCGATTTTGGGTACATATGCTGGGTACAGGCCCTAGCCCTGGAGAGGTGTCTCCAGAGCCTTTTCAAGAAGTTTCTTCTTTTCTGCATCTGGCGCCCTGTCAAAGCAATAGTTGAAATAAGTAGTTCTCTCATCCGCATGGCCGGCATATGAACGGATCGTATTGATGTTAATCCCGGCATCTATCAGCGATGAGATATAAGTTTTACGCGATTTATGCGACGATCTGTAAAGGATGTTTAGCCTTTTACAATACTTCTTCAAAAGAATGTTGGTTTCTGCGTAACTGAGTGCTTCCTCTGTGGTAGAGAATATATACTCGCCCATGCAGCCATGCTCCTCCTGATACGCTCTCGCAACCTCTATGATATCAAGAGCTGCATCGGTCAGCAGCACATCTCTGTCCTCATGGCTTTTGGTATGCTCCACGACCTTATCAGAATCTCTCTGCAGCATCCTGACGACATGAAGGACTCCGTTCTCAACATCATCGAATTTGAGTGCGCACAGTTCCCCGATACGAACTCCCGTCAGGAACTGGAACATCACTGCCAAAGGAGCCAGTCTGTACACGAGTCGCTTGCTGTTCTTGAAGTCGTTCCAGGCTTCCCGAAAGATGAGGATCTCTTCTTCTTTCGTATATACCTGTGTGCAGTCCTTCTTCTTCTGGACCTTGCGAAACATCCTCTTGCTGTCGACATTGACCTTACGGAACAGATTCTCCTCCACGATCTCCAGTTCTACGGCATAATCAAGTATCTGTCTGATTATGAGCGACGCGTTGTAATACTTGACCTTTGTCATATCATACTTACGTATCAGCTTGTGAATCCACTCATCGAGTTCGATCTTTGTAAGCTCTCTGACTCTTTTATCGATGATAGGAACACTACTAGGCTCGTTCTCATAATACTTCTTCC
The DNA here is from genome assembly GCA_902779185.1 of uncultured Eubacteriales bacterium. Classification (GTDB taxonomy): domain Bacteria; phylum Bacillota; class Clostridia; order Peptostreptococcales; family Anaerovoracaceae; genus Crickella. The sequence continues at coordinate 19,610 of CACZAM010000008.1, read as the reverse complement.
AGTCTGACTCGACTCTAGGGATAGTCGTCTCTGAGGAATGGAGCTTCTTATACTCCAGCCATTCCGGGTACAGATCCCTCAGAGTCATCCTCTTACGCCTGAGCTCTTCATCGTTCTCCAGATAGTAACAGACGACTGCTTCTTCGATCTTTTCTTTTGTAGATTTTGCGATTTTCTTGCGACCGTCTTTCGCATTTTTGTCCGGCACCCATGTGCGCCATCTGCCATCCTTGCCGTGACTGATCGCGTATGGGTGTGCTTTAAGTATTTTCTTCCTTTCTGTGTCCACTATTGACGCTCTGACATCGTCTAGGTCAATCATACCATTGCGGACCTGGAAGTCCAAGATTTCTTGCGGTGACAGAGATGCCAGAATGGCACTGCTGTTCATCTTGTTTGCCATACCGGCACCTCCTTTCTTCATAACAAAACGGAGGTGTCAAACACCTCCGTCATTTCCATAAATAATACTATTAGTTATTTAATTCTTCTTTTTTGATTTCTTCTCTTTTTTTGCATGATAGGTTATTACAATTCGGGCATCCTTCGCCCTCCATGAGCCTTTATCAAACTTCTTTTCTCCGTTCACTGTAACTTTCTTAACAAGGCCTTCCTTCTTTAAGACTCCAATCTTTACATCCTCATCTTTTTCGAGCACGATATTATTAAAACCTGCTGTCTCAAATATTTCTTGGACTTCCTGATAAGTGTATTTTTCTTCCTTTATTTGTTCCGAAGACACCGGAAGCTGAATGTCTTCTTGCTCATGATGTGCTAAATTGTTTGAAAAGTCACTCAAAAGTCCTACCCCGAAGCATACAGCGGCCATAAGCATCATAGAAAAAAATATTATTAAGAAAGATCTGTCATCGGGGCTAATACTAGCTCTCCTATTTTTTCTGTCTTCATACTTGAGTTCAGCTTTTCTTTGTTTAGCTGCCTGTTTCTGACGCCTTATGTCCGCTTTTTTTGTGCGCTCTAAATATTTATACGCCTGCTCCTTTTGAATCGTGGATTCTTTCAGTCTATTGTTTTCACGAATAGTTTCTTCTTTGTTTTCAAGATAACGATCGGCATCGAAGTCAACAATAAGATTGCTATCACAATAGGGACAGGTGGTTTTGAGATTATCAAGGTCAAAGTCTACACTAGCATGACAATTCGGACATTCAACTTTAACGAGTTTCATATATCAGTTATTCCTTTACTATAGACCCATTATTTCTTTTTTCTTAGCATCAAACTCTTCCTGTGTCAGTATACCAGCATCGAGAAGGTCCTTCATCTTCTTTAGCATTTCAATCTGTTGATCAAATGACACGATTTGCTGTGGAGCCGCATTTGCCCCTACAGACTGTGCCATATTCATTCCAACAAACATTCCGCCAACGTCTCCGAAACCATTGTTCTGGATGCCTTCAGCAATTTTCTGCTGCGCAGCAATATTTGAAGCTTTCTGCGAAACATCTTCATATGCCTTAACATCCATCTTCTTCGATGCGTATTTGTTTACAAGCTGTCTAGCAGAATCAGAGAATTCGATGTTTTCGATTGCTACATTTCCAATCTCGAAACCAAATCGTTCCTTCCATGAGCCAGCGTTGTATGGATCGTTTTTTATTGCCTGTACGATCTCGTTTGCATGAGAAGGAAGTTGGGCAAGACGATACTGATTTGACAGCACATTTAAAGAAACGAGGAAAGACTGAAGGAACTCAGCCACTATCTGCGACCTAACTCTTAAATCATCGAATGAGTAGTAGCTCACATTTGCCGGAACGAAGTTTCTGATGAATCTGACCGGATCAACGACTTTTATTGAGAAATTCCCATATGCATAAATGTCCAAATCCACACCATAGAATGTGTCATGATACACTTGTGGGCCTTTGGTTCCAAAGCGTATATTACGCAGTTCTCTGAGGTTTACAAAGGCGATTCTCTTCTGGCTTGAAGAAACACCGCCATATTGAAATCTATTTGCAATCTGATCAACTATAGTGGATGCTGAGCCTGTATTGAAAACAGATTCCTCGCCATTTATATACTCATATCCACCTGCTTCAGTTAGAATCTCCTCGATTGCAGATTCACTAAAAATAAATGCCGCAGTATTCTCCGGTACATATATCTTCGAACCATTAGTGATAACACCTTCAGACCCGTTCGTGTTAACGCCTTTGCCGTTATTTCTGTTCATTAGAATGCCAGGTGTCACAGCTGTACGTTCATCGAACTGACCTGCAGTTATAATCTCGATCCACTGATCAGCTATAGAGCCGCTGACAGAATCTGTAAAAGCTTTTACAATTCCCATTTTTCCTCCTTATAACTTCTGCTCGGTATCGCAGTAAGGGCAACGAACGACTGAACCTTTATTGCCTGAGATAGGAGCTCTACACGCATTGCACTTCCCGTTGACTTTCTCATTTGAGCTAAGCATAGATTTTACTCCAAAAGCACCCTTGAATGCATCAATGGTTCCTTTGATCTGTGAAGCTACCTCTGCGATCTCTCCTGTCTGTTCAACATCTGCAGTGTACCCTGTAAGCTTTTGGGTAATATAATCCCCCCATTTTTTCGCTTCATTTGTCAGAGTATTTGTGAATGCGTAGGTATATGTTCTGTTGTTTGCGCGAACTACCAGTTTCGAACCCTCAAGAACAGCAAACTTTACAGTAACCTGAGCCTTTCCATTTTCGATTTGAATCTGACGCAAAGGCAACTTGTTGACATCTTTTATACCTCCAAAGAAACCTGTTGTAATGTGATAAATATGCTGATCCGTAAGAACCGCCGAACCATTAGTTCCATTTAAAGAAACATAATCGTTTTCGAGGATAGTTTTTTCACCTGCCGGTGGTGTGAATATACCCATATTTCACCTCTTGTTGATTATTCGTCAAATTGGTTTTAAAGAAATTTAACACATTTATGATACCACAGAAATTCCGTATTTTTCTGTATTTAACAGTTTTTATCTGCCTCTTATCAACCATCCTAAGGCTTTATCTGTATTGACTTCACCTCGCGTCACGCCCTTTTGGTTTCTTTCCGTTCATAAGATCATCTCTAATCTCCGGCGGGATTCTTTCGAGCAGTTGGATCAGTTTCTTCTGCTGATATTCAAGCTGTATCACTTTACTTCTTTCCTCATAAAGAGCAATATCCTTTGCGTTCAGTTCAGCATTCTTGCCCTCGATCACCGCATCACTACTGCTCAATCTGTTCTCGAGTGTCTGGATATATTTCTGAGTTGACTCGAGGTCAGCCTTCACTGTAGCGAGTTCCGGCGCATACTTGGCAAGCTTTTCTTTTGCCTCTTCCTTTGCTTTCATGTTTCCGATCATGCCAATATCATCGATAGCACTTACAATCTCATCGTAATGCCCGTATAAGGTTGCGGCCTTTTTATACATCTGTGATGAAATATGTCTGCGCTTTGTGATCTTCTTTGAGATCCCGCGTGTGAGATCCGGATACTTTTTCACCATGTGTTCGTGAAAATCGTCCTGAAGTTTTTCCATTCCCTTCGGTCCGCCCATCAGAGTTTTAGATGAAAGTCTTCTTTCAGGAGTGATCGGCACGAACACCAGATGCATATGCGGATGCGCTTCATCCATGTGTACTACTGCTGATAAAACGTTGTCTCTGCCGTACCTATCAGCAATGAAATCGAAAGCGTGATTGAAGTATTCGACCTGTTCCTCATACGTCTTCGCATCGATCCAGTCAGGCGATGCAGTGATCAAAACATCCTGCATCACCACGCTGTCCTTCCTTCTTTTCGCTCCGACTTCTTTTATCCTGGCTAATATTTTTTGTCTGTATTTACCATCAGGTTTGACGAGATGATAGTTGAGATGCGTTCTCTCCGGATCAATATCTTCATTGCTTTTATACTTTTCTTTGAGTCTTTCATGATGATTATTGAGCTGAGTCACGCTCCCAAGCTTGCGTTTTTCAATCCGTAATATTGCAAAACTCGCCATAAAAATGTTCTCCTTTCTTCCGCGTAATAACACCGCAACAATGCACTGTGATACCCTTTTGCGATGTCTTTGCGAACCATCTGTTGAATATCTGTTGTGCGAGAGAACGAAAAATACACTGCCCCGGATGCTGCAGTCCTCGCGGCGACCAATTCAAAACGATGATCGCCACTGCGTAAAGACATGCACCGAATATGTTCCTCCTCCAACGAGGAGCATATTGCGGAGCATGTCTGCATCCGATGCAGTGTAACCCACTACACCTTGCAAGCAAGATACGTGGGCCAGATGTTCCCTCTGGACTCCCTGTGGCAACACTTACATGCAGTGCAATAGCGTAAAAGGGGTATCGCCCTGCATTGTTGCATTGTTGCCATCCGGCCTGCTGGCAAGCCGCCATACAAAGCATCCGCCTTCACGGACACTTTCTATCGGCAGCGTACCCTTGGCCAATTCGCAAGTGCGCTGGCTGATGCCCAGCTCACTCATCCTCGCCATGATCTCCTTCTGGGGCATCGGCCCTCTGGAGAGTATATCGAAGAGCTCGCGCCTTGCGACAGCTTGCTTGGTCTCCCTCGCCTTTGCCGCTCCGTACGCGCCAACAAGCTGATCGGCTGTGATGTCGACTGTGTCGATGAACTCCACGACTCCATCACTGACCGAGAAGAGGATCGATGGACCGAGACGCGCCAGGTTGCATTTGCTGTGTGCCATGACTCTGTGATCGGGATCTTCATCATCAGGCGGCCTCCCGATGGTCAGCACGCTTCTTGGCGCCGCCACGAAGTCGACCGAGCCATTCATTCTCGCATTCGCTTTCATGCCCTCAGCCTTGTTCATGTGCGCTATCGGAATGATTGCGCAGCCTGTATCACGGCTGAATTCAATCAGCGACTCATAACGAGGTCTCACCTCATTAGCAAGATTCATTGAGACATCCGAACCGAGATACGCTGCGACCGGATCAATGATGCAGGCTTTAGCTCCGGTTCTCTCGATTGCTTCTCTGATCCTGTTGTCTGCGAAGTTGAGCCTCTGTTTCTTTTCGGAAATAAAAACGAGACGATCGCGTATGCCTCCGGCTTTCATGAAGCGCGGCACTACGGTATCGTCTGCATCATCTTCTGCATTGAGATAAATCACCCTCATTGGGCCATTTGACTCCTCTGTGAACGGAAGAGCGTCACCCCGGGTAAGGAGCGCCGCGAGGTTGAGAGCGAAAGTGCTCTTACCATCGCCGGAATCCCCCTGAATGGCCGTCACCTTCCCGAATGGAATATATGGCTTCCAGAGCCACTGTACCTCCTTCGGTTCGACATCCGCCGCGGTGTACATCTCAAGCGGAGCTCGTATTATGTTATTGTTTTCTGACATTTATTATCACCTCCATCCTGTATATGTGTAATAAAAAAGCCCTCAACTTTTACGGTTGAGAGCATGAAGATTGTTTTTATTCTTTCCTCTTTTCTAATCGTATTTGTCCGATTCCTCTGCTACCATCGGCAAAGTTTCCTGATCAAACTTGTATGTTTTATTAACCTCCTCAATTTTTGTGAATGTGGAATCACCAATGCCAAAGAATCTTTCGAAAAATGCCTTAAGCTTATCTATTATTGTCTGTTTCCTGGCTGCCCTGTTGCCCCCACCAAAGCGAGAAACCGGTGGCATGAGCTTATCAATGTCAGTCCCTGTAGTCTTTACTTCACCGTTGCGGAAGGAGTCCTCCAGGAAGCGTCTTGTCTCTGCTTCGTTCAGTTTTTCCTCTGTTATGATCTGCATGAGCTGTCTTTCGCGCTCTTCTGAAACGTAAGAACGCCATTCCGTCATAACGTCATCAACATCGTTGATTCCGGCAATGAAGGTTTCGATTAGCGCTTTCTTGCTCCTCAGTTCAGGCGATGCATCTACAGCCTTCTGTATCGTTATGAGGACTTCATTGTCCTGGCAATGGCTGTCATGATACTTCTTGACCAGCAGCAGAATGTAGTCGATATTTATCTCAATCTGACGGATCAATTCAGTTTCGAAGATAATATCATCAGTGATATCTTCCTTTTCTCCGCCCTCATGCTTCTTTCTCCATTCATCGCGCAGATCCTGATAGCGGCTGAGGTAATCCTGAAGATCTCGCTCTGAGATGAGTTCTCTACCAGCAAATTCATCGAATGATGACAGAAGATTTCTCATACGAAGGATTGCACCGAACAGTGAAATAAAATCCTTCTGATTCTGTTCTCCTATGATCTGCGGCTGCGATAGTGGGAACTTTACCTCCAGTTCATTCATGAGATCGACATATCCCGGATGTTTCTCACCAGTATCATCCAGGTATCCGTTGTAGTAATCGTTGAATGTCTTCAAAAGAACTATTCCTGAAGCATTTTTGTCGCCAAAGAGAGCAATTGCGTCATCGACTCGTTTCTGAAGATTCCTGAAGCAGATTATGTTCCCAAAGGTTTTGATGCTGTTCAAAATACGGTTTGTACGGCTGAACGCCTGGATCAGACCATGCATCTTCAGGTTCTTATCGACCCACAGTGTATTAAGTGTAGTCGCATCAAAGCCAGTCAAGAACATATTGACAACGATCAGTATATCCAGCTCCTTATTCTTCATACGAAGAGAAACATCCTTGTAATAGTTCTGGAATTTATCTCCGTCTGTCGAATAATTGGTGTGGAACATTTCGTTGTAGTCCCTAATAGCAGCATCAAGGAAGTCGCGCGAAGACTGATCTAGTGCCGATGTGTCCTCTGAATTCTCTTCATCAAGGACCCCATCTGCTTCAGCCTCATTAGCTCCATAGCTGTATATCGTGGCGATCCTGAGCGACTTAGTCGGATCGGTAGCTATCTGTTTCTTGAACTCCTGGTAGTACAGCTTCGCCATTGGGACGGAAGCCACACATAATATCGAATTGAATCCGCTGACGCGCTGCTTCTGCTTTACCTCTTCTATAGCACCCTTATTTGCAGATGCCACATCAGAAATGTTAGTCAGCACATTGAATATATATGTCTTGTCTCCTCGGTAGGTCTTCTGGTCAAAATGATCAAGGATGTACTTGGTGACAAGCCTGATTCTTTCTGGCGCCATAAAGGCTTTTTCACGATCGATATCCCAGACTTCTTCGTCATCAATATCAGGATCAGTATCCATAGTTTTTATATAATCCACACGGAATGGTAGAACGTTCTTGTCATTAATAGCATCTACGATAGTGTATGTGTGGAGCTGATCTCCGAATGTCTGCTCTGTGGTGAAAAACTGCGGATTGCGTACAGCACCGGCATTTGCCGCAAATATCGGCGTGCCAGTGAATCCAAACAGATGATACTTCTTGAAGTTCCTGACTATGGCAGTATGCATGTCCCCAAATTGTGATCTGTGACATTCATCAAAGATAATGACAACATGCTTCTGATAGACATCATGACCTGGATTCTTTTTCACAAAAGTTGATAACTTTTGGATCGTTGTGATGATGATCCTGCAATCATCTTTTTCAAGCTGCTTTTTCAGAACAGCTGTTGAAGTATTGCTGTTAGCCGCTCCTTTCTCGAATCGGTCGTATTCCTTCATGGTCTGGTAGTCCAGATCCTTACGGTCGACAACAAACAGCACCTTATCGATATATGGAAGATTTGAGGCCAATCTTGCCGCTTTGAAGGAAGTCAGTGTCTTACCAGAACCAGTCGTATGCCAGATATATCCTCCACCTGCAACACTGCCGTACTTTTTATAATTATTGGCTATTTCAATACGATTCAAAATGCGCTCTGTAGCTGTTATCTGATATGGCCTCATAACCATTAACATATCTTCAGACGTAAATATGCAATACTTGGTAAGCACATTAAGAATCGTATGGCGAGCAAAGAAAGTCCTCGTAAAATCGATCAAGTCCGGAATAATAACATTGTTAGCATCCGCCCAGTATGAAGTGAACTCAAAACTATTGGACGTCTTTTCCTTCTTTCCCGTCGCTGATTTGTGATCCTTGATGGCATTGAACCTTGTGCTGTTTGAATAGTACTTGGTATTTGTACCATTGCTTATAACGAATATCTGTACGTACTCAAACAGACCGCAGCCTGCCCAGAACGAATCTCTCTGGTAACGGTTGATTTGATTGAACGCCTCTCTGATAGCAACTCCACGACGCTTAAGTTCAATATGAACCAATGGCAGGCCATTGACCAATACAGTAGCATCGTAGCGATTGTCATGCTTTGCACCCTGGCCCTGGCTGATAACATACTGATTGATGACCTGTAAATAATTGTTGTGTACGTTAGTCTTGTCTATCAACTTTATGTTCTTGCTAGTTCCATCATCACGCTTTAGAACTTGAACATAATCTTCCTGAATCTTCCTCGTCTTCTCGACAATATGTTCATTTGGATTGGCTACATTGTCAGAGAGAAAGCGGCTCCATTCCTTATCTGAGAACTGGTAGCTGTTCAGCTTCTCTAGTTGCATGCGAAGATTCTGCAGAAGTTCAGCCTCGGTATGAATTGGAAGGTATTCATACCCTTGTTCTGTAAGTATGCGAATAAAGTCCTTTTCTAGTTCAGCCTCACTCTGGTAACCATCGGAACGTTTTTTTACTGACTCATATTCTGTAACAACTGTGTTCTCCGTTGTTTGTGCGACAATGTTGAAATATGACATTATTACTTATCCTCATTCTCCTCATACTTGATAATGAAGTATGGACTCATACTTAATTTTGAAACAGAGCCTAAAGGCGAGCCAGATGAAGCAACATAGCACTTTGACATGATATCTTTTGGTGCTTTCTCAAAGCTTGTTACTTTAAACCATGTTTTAAATCTATCTGTTATATCTCTATAGTATTCAGGAATTCCATCCTTGTCTGGGACCTCTTTCTGTATCTCTGTAACATGTGCCCAATACCTATCTGCTTTTCCACTGTTTATGAGGAGGATTCTTGTGTCATCTAATGATTTAAGTTCTCCGATAATTCGTGTCGCAATAGGGTTTCCCATTTTTCCATACCAAACATATCCCAGCTTATCAATCAGTTGCTGATGGGCTGCAATAGTACCGCATTCTGGGGAGAAATGCTCTCCAAATCGCAACGCTATCGTTTTCATGTTAAGCCTCCTTAAATGACAACAGTTTATCTCTGTAGTACTCATACTGCTTTTGTCTTGCTTCAATCTCAGCTGGCAAACCAATACTTAGGTCAGAACAGATTGACTCAAAATTATCCAACACATTTACAATTTTCATCTGCTTATCCATTGATGGCACAGAAATCTTATATTTTGAAATCATAGGAACGGTCAACTGGGGGATTCCACCTTGTGTCGGCTCAAATTTCAGTCTCTGCATTGTATAGTAGAGAAACTTTGGATTGATTTTTTCGTTTGGTATAACAGAAACCAAACGTATAATCGGGAAAAAAGGATAATCACGATAAGTCACATGCCCTACACCTGCTCCTCTAGCTGCAACGGTTACACATGGTTCATTAACACGAGCAGTATTTGTATATCCATAAAAGCCTTTTTCCCCTATGCCATTGCTAATGATAGGAATTGGGTATTCTTCAGTCTGCGCTCCACTTAAAGCATCTTTCGGAACATCGCCACCAGCAGATAATGTGCAAATCTCACCTATTTCATATATATCAGCATCGCTATCAAATTTGAGCAATTCCTCCCGATAATACTCATACTGCTTTTTACGGGCTTTCAGCTCCGCTGAAAGCTCCGCTGAAAGTAACGTGAAATGGTCCATCACACGGACGATTTCACGTTGTACCTCCAGAGGAGGTACAGGGATTTGCATGTTTAGCACCTTAGACATATCAGGATGCTTAATTCCTGAGCCTCTATAGAAGGACGCAATCTCGTCTTGTCTATTGCTCAAAAGATAATACAGAAATTTGTTGTCCAGTATTGATGTATCTACCGAGGTTGCGATTCTATTGTCTGCAGTAACATATTTGCCTTTATAATACTGAACAATAGCATTCCCACCCCAAGGAATTGATACAATTTCTCCTTCTTTAAGGTTATCACCCGCAAGTCCCTCAGTTGTATATATCTCGCTAATACTTGTGGTTAATAATTTTACATTCCCACCTTCAACCTCCAGGGATCTTAACTCCGCGGCGAGCAAATAATTATGTGGATTAATCTTCGTCTGACAGGATCTGTCTACGGAATTAAACTTTTTGTCCCAAATTGTCAGTTCCCATAAAGGTTTTATCTGGACTTCTTCTTTACTCCTTTTTTTAATTAATTCATCAATTCTGCTCATTCTGCCACCTCAATTTCCTTTATGATAGCAGCAATTTCTTTACGAAGGGACTCCTCACGGGCGACAATCTCCTCAATCTCAGCATTAAGTTTAATAATATCGATCTTTTCTCTGGTATCAGCTGCTTCAACGTATGTAGATACAGAAAGGTTGTATTTATTCTCTTTTATTTCATCATAACCGGCCAAATGTGAAAAATGTGCATCCTCCAGATGATCGGCATATATCGCCACAATTCGATCCATGTTTGCCTGAGTAAGCTTATTGTTGTTTGTCACTTTGATACACTCGTTAGTAGCATCAATAAACAACACCTTATTATCGGACTTGCTTTTTTTGAGAACCATTATGCAAGTAGCAATAGATGTTCCAAAGAAAAGATTGCTTGGGAGCTGAATAACGCAGTCAATAAAATTGTTGTCAATTAAGTATTTTCGAATCTTTTGCTCGGCTCCGCCGCGATACATGATGCCCGGGAAGCAAACAATAGCTGCCACACCATTAGGAGCTAACCAAGAAAGACTGTGCATGATAAACGCAAGATCAGCCTTGCTCTTTGGTGCAAGCACTCCTGCTGGTGAAAAACGCGGGTCATTAATCAACAAAGGATTATCATCCCCAGCCCACTTGATAGAATACGGTGGATTTGAGACGATGAGTTCAAAAGGCTCGTCATCCCAATGCTGAGGACTAGTCAAAGTATCTTCACATGCTATATCAAAATGATCAAACCCAATGTCATGCAAGAACATGTTAATGCGGCAAAGGTTGTAGGTCGTTATATTGATTTCCTGGCCAAAGAATCCGTTACGGACACCATCACGACCAAGGACTTTCTCTGCTTTCAGCAGAAGAGATCCCGACCCGCAGGCCGGGTCATATACCTTATTGACCTCTTTCTTACCGACAGTTCCAAGCCTTGTAAGTAGTTCGGATACATCTGCAGGTGTGAAAAACTCACCGCCGGATTTACCCGCGTTAGATGCATACATGGTCATCAGATATTCATAAGCATCGCCGAAAGCATCGATGTCGTGGCCCTTAACATCTCCGAGATTCATATCTCCGACACCATTCAGCAGTTTGACCAGCTTTTCATTGCGCTTTGCTACTGTAGCACCAAGCTTATTGCTATTTACATCAAAATCATCAAACAGTCCTGCAAAGCTGTTTTCTGAAACGCTACCTTTTGCTGAATCTTCGATATGATTAAAGACAGTCTCCAGAGTCATATTCAGATTCTCATCATACGGCGCTCTCTTTCTGACATTACAGAAAAGCTCCGAAGGAAGGATGAAGAAACCTTTTTCTTCAATCAAGCCCGCTCTGGCCTCCTCTGCCTCTGAGTCAGACATCTTTGCATAATCAAATTCGGTATTCCCGGCATCCCATTCGCCTTGATTTATGTAACCTGCAAGGTTTTCTGATATGTAACGGTAGAACATGGTTCCAAGTACATAACTCTTGAAATCCCATCCGTCTACCGACCCGCGAAGATCATCAGCGATTGCCCAAATTGCGCGATGCAGTTCATCACGTTCTTGTTCCTTCTTGATATCAGCCATTATCACAGCCCCTTTCTTTATTTCATGGAGCTGCTTTCCAGCTCTTTAAGTATCTTTTGTTTTTCTTCGTAATTATCAAGATATGCTGTCAATGCTCTCTCAACAGCAACAGTCTTCGTCTGTCCTGCGTCATCACAAAGAGCTTCCAATCTTTCATAGATAGGAGTTTCAATGCAGACATTCAGATAAGTGCCATTTTTCTTTGGTCTAGCCATAATGCTTTCTCCTGCTGTAATTCCAATGATTATCATCTTTAAAATACCACGGATAACTACTTGATTCAACTTGCTATTTTCTATTATTGATACCATTCTTTTTTGCATACTCGCTCGCTGCTTTCCTGCGTTCTTCGCTATAAGGAGCTACCAACCGGATAGAAACTCTGGCTTTCTGGATCTCATATGTCACGCTGCCGAAATCAGCATCGTCAACGGTCAGCCTACAAAGATCCGGATATTTTTTTGCAAATACAGCCAGTCTTTTTTTCAGGTCATTGTTGAATGTGTAGATGATAGCTGTATCTTCAGCCTCATTGAAGTTCACGATTGTCTCGCGTTCCACTTTCGTTACATTTCTTTTTGCCATTTGAGAACCCTCCTCATTTTTCCAAGTCAAAAGCCGCCTTTTGAAATGCATAAAACAGCGGCTTGATAGATATATCCCTTTGTCGAAAACGAATATGAAAATGCAGCTCTAGAGCATGAGAAAGATACTATTTTGCCCCTATTTCGGACAGTTTTTTGAAAGTACCCCCTTAGGATAAATAATCGATTGGGATCTAGCAGGCAGAGAGACGGCGATCTCTCTCATGAGTCATCAGCTCCCGCAGGGTTCTCCTGTGGCCGCCCCCATTGCGATGTCTGTGGCTGGACGGAAGTATCATTGTACCCTGAGACTGTCATCGCACATTGCAGCTGCCAAGCTGCCTTTCGGAACTTCAGTTTTATCGCTCGCTCATTAGGTGAGGTCATGGCGCACCGGTCCTGCATGCTTACGGTTTTTGCCGATATCCCAGGGAAAGTACCTGATCGATCTTTTATTCAGTTGTCATTCAACAGCTCTTCACCTTTAGGTCACGGGAAGGGCAAAAATATGGCATTCTTCAAACTGTCTTTCAAAATGAACAATTAAGTCCTCCACTATAGGGCCACGAGAGAGCCCAATAATTAAGCTTTTCTATGCTCAAAATCAGAAATACTGTTTCAGTCCTCTCACTTTCCCAAGGACAGCTTTCACAAATAATGCAGGTGATATGTCAGTGTTTTTTATCTCGACATCATGCTTTCACTTATTTGGACTGGACTATCATTTTGCGTGTGCTCATTGGCAGAGCACCTTATGAAAAAGATCTCTCACTTCTCCAGGGACTTTTTGCTCCAAAAATTGACTGGCTTTTCTCTTGACAAGGCTTTGGATAAAAAAGCCTTTCACTCCTCCTAGGAAAAAAAGGAGCAAAAATTAACCCATTTCAAAATTGTTTTTTCAAAAGAACAAATATTCGTTCTTTTAATGTGTAGATTCTATACACTTGATTGCTAAAAGTACGGACTGACGCAGACCGATTGATTTTGTACAAAGAGGTGCAATATTGAAGAGCTCTCACTAGTAAGAAATAGAAATAGGAAATGGACACCCAGCAATCATAAAAAAGACATAAAAAAGCAGGACGCTTACATTGCGTCCCGCTCCGGAAATACTTTTGATTGTTCCATTTCAGCAGTTTAAAATGATATTTGACGGTTTTTCGTTAAATAGGTTAATTGTATAAGTAAATGTAAATAAAAAGTGCATTTCGGATCGCGGAGGCGTGAAGTTGGCTGTAGTGCAGTTTCAACTTCACGTTTTTTCATGCCCAAGTTTTAGCTACAATTGCACCTGTATCCTGCCGGAAAGGATCCATCATGAAACACTTTACATATGACGAAAGACTGCTCATCCAGAGAGCTCTTACTCTTGGCCAGAGTTTTTCCAGGATAGCTGATGCTACAGGTAAGAACCGTACTAGCATAAGCCGTGAAATAAAGGCTCACGTACGAGGCGAAGGCAAACCGGCCAGAAGCAAATGCAAGTTCAGATATGAATGCATATTTGAAGACACATCCAAATGTCCGGCACCTGTGTGTACTAAGAAAATGTGTAACATCGCATGCTCCCAGTGTGCAAAGTACTGTGATCGTTATGAGCCCGAGATTTGCCCTAAGCTCCTTAAGCCGCCTTATTGCTGCAATGGCTGTGCTGATCGGATACCATGCCCTCTTGCTAAGAGGCTTTATGATGCTGAATATGCTCATAAGGCGTATAAACGTGTTCTTTCAGAGTCCAGAGCCGGCATTTCACTCAGTGAGTCTGAGATGGAATACATAGCTGCAACCGTGATCCCTCTCATAAAAAACGGAGTTTCTCTGCCGGTCGCTTATGCCGAATACGCTGACAGCATGCCTGTCTCTGAAAGGACTCTGTACGATTACATAGACAAAGGAGCCTTTGATGTCGACAATCTGGATCTTCACAGGAAGGTCCGCAGGAAACCCGCCAGACAGAAGAGCGGTCCTGAATTACATGTCGACAAGAAATGCCATGTAGGGAGGTCTTATGCGGAATTCCTGGATCATCTCGAGAAACATCCCGGAGCAAAAGTGTCTGAAATGGATACAGTAGAGGGCACCAAGGGCGGCAAAGTCATACTGACTATCTTCTTCAGGGACTGCAGTGTGCAGCTCATGTTTCTAAGAGACGCAAAAGCAGCAGCCGGGGTTGCTGCTGCATACGCGCTTCTTCGCGAAGTGATGGGAGATTCGTTTTCCCGCATATTTGAGGTCATTTTAGTTGACCGTGGTACTGAGTTCACTGATCCGTCCTCAATTGAGATCGATCAGGAGACCGGTGAATTCCAGTGCCGCGTGTTTTACTGTGATCCGCAGCAGACCAACCAGAAGAGCCGCTGTGAGCGCAACCACGAATTCATCAGATACATTCTGCCTAAAGGATCCTGCTTTGACGATCTTACTCAGGAGGATGTCACTCTTATGATGAATCACATCAATTCATTGCCTCGCGCCAGCCTCAATGCCAAGTCCCCATACGAGGTGTTTGCAGCCAAATATGGCAAAGAGACTGCCGCCAGGCTCGGCCTGAAGTACATACCACTCAAAGAGCTCTGCCTGAAACCGGAGCTTCTCAAGAAATAAGCTGAAACTATATATACGACAGGCAGGATACGCACAATAACTGCTGAAAACGGAGTGCACTTTCAACTGCAAAATTATTTGACCTGTGCAGCCCGCTCTTTTAACGTGCGAATTCCTGGACCAATTCTAACAGAAAATCCCAAACAGTGAAGCACTAACAACTGCAACTGCGGCAATTACGAAGTCGTAACTGCACAAAACCAATTATTTCTGGTTGGAGAGTGCGGTTACATCTTCACATGTGCATTTACTATTTCAGATAACCTTTTTCGTTAAATATCATTTTTAATTGTTATTTTATGTATCTATTATGACATTATTTAAATAAATATCCGCAAAATTAACAGATTTGCGGATATGACTATATATAAGCAATTACCAGATCACTATCTCCCAACGCAATCCAACGCATCCAACGCGTTGGATGTGTTGGATTATTGTTTGCCAACAACTAGTAAAACATTCAACGCTCGATATGACAAGACACTATTGCAATATCTTCAACGTTGACTTAGTCAAGAATTACGATTCGTTCTCCCCTTTGCAGCAATTAACTTCTAAAGAGAAACGAATCACTTTGAAGCAAAAATGATACATCTTTTTAACATCTTTTTTACAACTTAAATACAAGAAAAGATCATCTTTCAATCAACGTTTTGAAAGTTAAAATTAGCTTCCTCCTAGCATTTTTACTGTGGTTATTGAAATTCACTTACTTTTTTATTGCTTCTAACTCCATCGATCCACGTGATAGTCTTGTTGTGTAATAATTTCCAGTAATATGCTTTGGATCATTAACATCTAGCATAGCTGTTCCATAGTGAATTGCACTCATATCTTGGATTTCAGCTCTCGGTGTGTTCAAGTAGGTGTAGATAAGCATTTTTGACCCATTTTCTTCTTTGATTGTCGCCGTAATCGAGTTGCTAAAACTCTCATCCGTTTCAAGTTTCACAGAAACATTCAGAAATGTCTGCTCAATACTGATTTCAGAATCACGTACCTGATCCTGATCAGCCTCTTTAAATCTTAATGTTGCTTTATACCTTTTGGAAAGAATCGGTTTTCCTCCCGCAAGTAAATTCAGCGGTTTCCATCTCCACAACCATTTGTTAAATACGGCCATGAACAGAGCTGCGATGCCAATTGCTTCGCCTGCGTAACCGAACATTAAATAACAAAACTCAATAATCGTCTTTCCTGAAATCGTTGCATTAAGGTCAGCCCAACCTACCCAACACCGTAATGCAAACAAAGCGATGGCAACCCAAATGCTTATTTCTATGAACTTTTTTGATGCTCCTATCATTTGTTGTACTCCAAATAATTCCAGGCATCATATAACCATTGTTTTGCATCTTGATCTGTCCATTTACGGCCACGGAAAAGATATAGCATTTCGCTGACCTCTCCCCACTCCAGATGCTTATTGTCATTAATCGCGTTGTACAGATATATGATTGCCTGCCTCACAGTTTCAGTCCAAGAGTAATAGCCAGTGATTATACTGTCAGGAAGATTCCATACGAGGCTCTCCACAAGAAAAGATGTAATTATATTGCCATCAGTCTTTTTATCATCCACCATATTATTCTTGATGTGTTTCATGATACGAACCAGTTTTTTGTATTTGTAATTGGTTCGATTGTTCTTCAGGGTTCCATTCCTAATATGTATCTTCGGATAGTTTGCAATGGTTTGGCCAGTCTTTGAAACAAACCAGGTTCCTTCCACATAATTATCTGCAGACTTGCTTTTATTATAATAATAGTTCCGAAGCTGAAATGCTGGAACCACATCTGCCTTTACATGATATGTGTTCTCATTAATCTTTAAAGACTTATTGCCATCAGATATATGTTCTCTGTGGAACTTATCCTGTAATGCTTTTTTAACATGATCACGATACTGATAAAATGTATAATCCGAAGATTTAAAACCATAGTCTTCATCTTTACCGCCTTCTGGATATTCACAGTGAAAGGTATCTTTCAGCATTACACATACATCGACATCACTTTCTGTGCGGACATTAGTATTGTTTGCAAACGATCCTTGCGTGAAGACTTCTATATTCATTGTTTTTAATTCATCATTATCGTTAATCGCAGAACGAATCATTTTTATAGTGTTTTCTGCTCGCTGTTCTTCACTCTGAGATAACGGTGCTGTCCACAATTGAAGAGTTTGTTCTGAATATTTCACTCTCTTTACCTTCTTTCGTAACAATGTTCAACAATATCTTTAAAACTTATTCTCTAATTTCATCCTATAGTGTCTCATATTTCACGCATATTAATACCTCCCACAATGTTTCTAAAAAGTTGTTTTATGATGTTCATCACATAAAACTTGAAACACCTAGGAGGCAATGATAAACTGTATTTGCTTATAAAGTGTATGTTTGTCATTAGCTCACATATGCTTCTCAGGAGACAAGAGGTTGCCGCCTTTTGTCTTCTTGTTTTATGTGCGTAATTATTATAGGAACACTTCCTCGGATATGTCAATATATTGTTGTTGTATTTTAATTTGAGCACAATATATTGTGTTTTTCAGTTATTTTGTCTTTTCTAATCTTTCTCTAATTGCACTTTTAGGCAATCTGACAACCCCTCCGTTTAAATGTTCTAGTAAAATCAGGCACTCCCTGTATTCCTCTACTGTTATATACTCTCCAGCAATCAGTCGATCCAGAATCCCTATAGTTCCTATAACTACAACTCCTTCTTTTTCAGCGGCTATTCTAAGATGTTTATCTCCAGTCAGAAGAGTTATACTTCTGCACTTCGCTACGGCTAATGCAATGCAATCGTGTATTGAAGTCTGTTTATACTCAGCATTGAATTTTTCCGCTAAAAAGTATTCTTCATTAGATATATCGATGCCTTCAAGACCGCATTCTTTTAAAAGATTGCCAAGATCAGATGGCTTTATCAGCTCGTCTTCAACTGTAACCTCATACATAATGTATTTACACGGCAGTCTGAATGGCAGCTTTAGTTTTTCTATTGAGAAAAAATCTATCCAGACATTTGTGTCGCTGCTAATGAATTCCATTCATCACACCTCGGCATACCTACAATTCAATTCGACTTTGTCATATGGCATTTTCAGGAGTTCCGCACCTTTGTGTATAGAGATTTCCTCCTCATTAATAGCTCTATATACCAACTGTTCAAATAGGCGAGACTCTTCTGCTTGTATAAAACTTCTTTCTTTTTTTGCTCCACCATTTCTATTACGAGAGATGAAATAATTCCTGAATACCGTTTCACTTATTATCCCGCACTTACGTGCTCTAACTACAAGCATAGATAAGGCAATTCCATATTCCTTACAAACAATATACATATCCGTAGTGACAGCACGTCTTCGAATACCTAATTCTCTGAATGCATCCTCTTTTGGAAATAGAAAAGCTCCGCTTATAGCAGTTGCCATATCCTCTTTAGTTTTGTCATCCATATCTTCAGGCCAATCAAATGCGAAATGTGCAGTCTCGTGGCCAATGGTAGTACGTATCCTTTCAGCAGTCATTTTCATATTTACTACAATATATGGTCTTTCACAAACCGTGCCGTTTATCCCTGAGAAATCAGATTCGTCTGGATCAAACATATACAAAAGGACACCTTTGTTCTCAATTATTTCCACAAGATTTCCTACCGGACCTTTTTCTGCTATGCCTAGATAACGACGTAAAGCCCGACCATTCTCTTCAACATCATCACTTAAAGCGATTTTTCTGATTTCCGGTGCTTCAGGAAGTACTTCTCCTCCAAGCATTTCAACAGCATCATAAAATCTGCTGAAATACTCTTCCACAGATTCCCTGATGTATTCCTGTCTATTCTTACTCATTTTGCTATTCTTCCTGAATTCTTCATGTGAAAACTCAAGGCTTTGATTTCTAGAAGCAATAAAATCCACTACACTGACATTTAGAACGGATGCCAGTTTTTTAATAACATCCATCTCAGGTTTTCTGTTCCCATTTTCATAATGAGTTATCGCCATAGAAGAAATCCCTGCCATAGAAGCAAGATCTTTCTTTGACAGATTATTCTTCAGCCGATAGTATTTCAGGTTCTTAGCAAACATATCACTTCCCTCCTTGTTTATATTATACTTATTTTTTTCAAAAAGTAAACATGGCGGTAGTTATCCATCTTATAGAAAGGACTCTCGTTTATACATTATTCCATTATAAAATCTTTAAAATGATCATACGATCAACACCTAACTACCCCTATAAAAAAAGTATCCGCAATTTAATTTGCTTTGTGGATACTTCAATGAAAAACACCTAATAATAAATCAGGTCAACAATGCGATATCACTCAGGATTATGCCTTTTTCTTGGGTACGTTTTTGGGTACATTTCAGAAAAATCGCGTCCTTAGACGATGCCAACTCCTTTCTTTTCAACGCTTACAGCGTTTCGTCTAAAAAAGTATACGCAATTCGAGCCCCTGATCATCCACCAGACCAAATCCCCAACCTCAGTGATTGCAAGCGGTTGGGGATTTTCCTTTTCTTCAAAATCAGCCTGAAAATGCCGTTTGCCC
>CACZAM010000007.1 GCA_902779185.1 uncultured Eubacteriales bacterium | reverse complement strand
GTGCGGATGAAAGGATTCGAACCTTCACGATGTTACTCACACGGACCTGAACCGTGCGCGTCTGCCAATTCCGCCACATCCGCATATGTATGGCGTACCCCGCGGCACGCCACATAGTATACACTATCTTAAATTACTTGTCGAGAACAAATTTTGATTTTTATTCTTCTGCCATGATGGCATCGAACTCAGCAGCAGCGGCATCGAATTCCTCTTCGGATTCGATCTCGATGATCTCGAATTCGTCATCGCTGATCTGCTTATATCCGTAGATGTAAACATCGTCAGTGCCGTCTTCAGGTTCAAGAGCGATATACTCCTTATCATTCAGTTCGAATGTGCCCAGTACATAGCAGTCAACTGCAGTGTCGTCATCAAATTCCAGAGTGATGATATCTTCCTCTTCTTCGACGTTTACGTTCTTGATATCTTCTGCCATAACGCAATTCTCCTTTCCTGAAATGCTATATCAATATAACACGAGGCGTTATTTTTAGCAAGTGGATATAATCGGTCAAACAGCCGCTAATTCTATTCATTTGCAAAAAATTCCAAAACGCTCTCTGCTGCCTTGCTGTTCATTCCGTCGACTTCCATGAGTTCTTCGTATGTGGCATTTTTGATCGCCTTGATGCTTCCGAATCTGTTCAGGAGCTCGCCTCTCCTCTTTGGTCCTATGCCCGGAATGTCCTCAAGAGCGGATCTGATCATCTTTTTGCCCTTCACTCCTGACATGTACGTGATCGCGAAGCGGTGGACCTCCTCCTGTATGTTGCCGCAGTAGCTGAAGAGCAGGCGGTTGTCACGAAGATCTATCTCATGGCCGTCGTCAAAGACGATGGCACGCGTCCTGTGCGCATCGTCTTTCGCGAGCCCGACGACCGGGATCGCGATGCGGAACGCATCGACGACGGCCTTCACTGCATGCACCTGTCCCAGACCTCCGTCTATGAACATGATGTCCGGATAAGTGCTGAATCCCTCGTCGCCCTTCCGCGCACGCTTGAGTCTTCTGTATATAACTTCACGCAGACTGCCGTAATCATCACCCTCGGCAGTCCTCACTTTGAATTTTCTGTAGTCGTTCTTTATTGGCTTTCTGCCCTCATACACGACCATTCCGCCGACCGTATCCAAACCGTTGAAGTTTGAAATATCGTATGCCTCCACACGGTACTCTCTGTCATCATCTTCCGGTATGAGGATCGGAGCATTGCCGCTTATCGATGAAGCGTATTCTATTAGAGCAGCTATCTCTTTTCTCAGAGCATCTCTTCTTTCGGCCTCCCTCTCCGCCTTCTCGTCGAGTGTACCGGCCAGCTTTACCGCATCCTCCATCGCCATTTTCAGCACTGCCCTCTTTTCGCCCCTCTCAGGTACTATGAAGCGGGTCTTGTGCATAACATCAGTCCTGCCTTCGGCATTTGCTGCGTTTATATTGTCAAGGAACTCCTCCAGAAGCGCTTCATCTTCGATATGCAAAGGAAGGATGATCTCCCTCGGCAGTATTGAAAGTTCAGGATAATACTGCTTGATAAATGAAGCTATCATTTCTGCGCCGAGCGTCTTTTTCTCCTTTTCGGAATCAGGCATGGCCGCGCCGGCATGGTCGCTCCTGATATATGTGATCTCGCGTCCGCTCATTCTGCCGCCCTCGACCTTGTATCTTGCTACGACTCCGGTCTTCTGCGTGATCACAGGTATGAGCACGTCCGCGTCTCTTTCTCTTATCATCGTCGCGCGCTGTGTCTCTCCCAGCGATTTCAGCGACCGTATGTAGTCCCTGAATCTGGCTGCGTCCTCATAGCGCAGTTCTTCAGAGGCCTTCTCCATTTCGGCTTTTAATCTGGCTGTAACAGCTGAATCCCTTCCCGAAAGGATTTCTACCACTTCATCGATTTTCTCCCTGTAAGCGGACTTATCGGCTTCTCCGGTGCACACACCGGGGCACTTTCCAATGAAGTAATTGAGACACGGTCTCACACCTTTCCGGAACTCCTGCTGACGGCATTTTTTGAACTGATACATCTCATCGATCATTCCGAGAATACGTCTGACCGCCCCGGCGTCCGTGTAAGGCCCGAAATAGCGGTTCCCATCGCGCCTGAGCCTGCGGGTGCTTATGACTCTCGGGAATTCCTCGTTAGTAGTCACTTCAATAAAAGGATACGATTTGTCATCCTTAAGAAGGATGTTGTATCGCGGCATATATTTCTTTATAAGATTGCATTCCAAAAGGAGAGCTTCCATCTCCGTAGCACAGCTGATGTACTCGAACTCTGCTATATTGGAGACCATCGCTCTCACCTTGGGATCTGCCTGGGAAGTTTTTCTGAAGTAGCTGCTTACGCGGTTTCTGAGGTTTATCGCCTTTCCCACATATATTACTTCGCCCAGGCTGTCCTTATGCATATACACGCCGGGAGTTTTCGGCAGTTTTTTCAGTTCTTCACTGATATCGAACATGCTCTACCTTTTCCGCTGTGATTTTTTACCTCTTCTGTCAGTTTCTTCGTCTACTGCTTCTTTGCGTATGTCAGTGGTGCGCGGAGGCATCTCTTCATAACCGCTCGCATCCCACTCGCGGCGCTTTCTGTCTTCATCTATTTCAAGCTGTTTTCTGGCGAGCTCGCGTATCCTGGCTCTGCGGATCGCTTCGCGCCTTTTCGCACGGCGGCGTCTGACATGTCCCACTCTGAGAAGAAATACCAGGAGCATGAACAGCATGGCGCCTAAAACTATAGTCGCTATGTTTGAGATATAGAATCTGGACAGATACCAGCCTGTAGGCACATCCTCTTTTATTATAAGATCTACAGTCCCCTTCAGTTCATCAGCCACATATATCCTGAATTCCCCGACTTTGTCGCCTTTGCTCAGCGGCGCGTTAAGGTCGTCGTACATCGCTACCTGTGTCTCTATAAGAGAGTCACTGCCTTCAGGAGGTACATAGGCAAAACCCTTTGTTTCGGTGTATGCCGGAACTCTCGTGACAGCTCCTCCCCTGACTCTTGCATGCCCAACCATTTTGCCCTTTTTAACGATCGTATTCTTCGTTACTATAGCATCCGCGTATTCGAACAGTGATGTTGCTTCTCTCAGAGTGTTCTCTTTAGACGAATCCATCAGGACCACGATCATCTGCATGTCGTCCTTGGTTGCGATTGCGGCAAACTGAGCGGAATTTACTGTCTCATCCACAAGACCCAGGATACCGCCTCTGATGTATTCATATTCCGTGTTTTCATTACCTGTGAAGAACGGATCAGTACTCTTGAATTCTATCTCTCTCGGTTTCTTGTTTTTCTTTTCAACTGCCGCAATTGTCACGCTTCTCTTTGCCAGCGCATCCTTGACCGGCTGATATCTGTAAGCGGCCTGCGTAATTACCGCCAGATCCGCAGCAGTAGAATATGCTTTTATATCATAACGTCCGGCGGCATTTGTAAACAGCGTATCCATGAGCCCAAGTTCCATGCACTTGGAGTTCATTTCCCTAACGAAAATGTCTCTGGATGACGCGCTGTATTTTGCGAGCAGTTCCGCTGCCTGAACATCTCCGCCCACCAGCATGGCGTTCAGCAGATCTCCGACGCTCACGGACTCACCCTGTTTGAAAGTATCCCCGTATTTGGCGATTACATCGCCTGTCTCTACGGTATTTTTTAACTCCTTCTCGTTGTACATGTTGTCAAGAGCTACCATCGCCGTCATGAGCATGGTGATCTTGCCCGGCTGCATCTTGCGGTCGGCATGCTTGGATGCCACTTTTTCACTTGTGGATCCGGACATGACCATGTACGAACTCGCGCTTACGGCAGGTGCCTTCTTAGGCACAACTTTGTTCTCGCCTTCAGCGTAGACCTCAAAATGAGCAATATAACCGATGGTGGTCACCAGTATCAGGAACACCGATATGATGGCCACCATCTGTTTTCTTATGCGTGTTGTGTTGCAGTTTTTCAACACTTTTAACTTCTCCGCAAAATGATTCTTTCGGAGGGATCCTCCCCCCGGATCATGAAAGCCTTACTTATGTGCAGCCTCAAATTCCTTCATGTATTCGATGAGTGCGTCAACGCCTTCTTCAGGGAATGCATTGTAAACGGAAGCTCTCATTCCTCCGGCGATTCTGTGTCCCTTGAGGTTGATCATGTTTCTCTCCTTTGCTCCGGCGATGAACTCCTTGTCGAGATCAGGATCGCCTGTAACAAACGGGATGTTCATGAGGGATCTGTCTTCCTTGGCAACAGTTCCTCTGAAGAGTTCTGAAGAATCAAGGTAATCGTAGATCTTCTGAGCCTTGCGTACGTCCTTCTCATGCATTGCAGGGATTCCGCCGTTTGCAAGCAGATACTTGAATACTTCGCCAGCTACATAGATCGTGTAGCAAGGAGGAGTGTTGTACATCGATCCCTTATCAGCATGTGTCTTATAGTCGAGGTAGATCGGAGTGTTAGCAGGAGCCTTGCCTACGAGATCCTTTCTGATAATAACGATTGTCATACCAGCAGGAGCAACGTTCTTCTGAGCGCCGGCATAGATAACACCGAACTTTGTTACGTCAACTTCCTCGGAAAGGATGCAGGACGACATGTCAGCAACGAGCAGATGATCGCCAAAGTCAGGAAGCTCATTATAGTGAGTTCCGAATACTGTGTTGTTGTAGCAGATGTATACGTAGTCAACATCATCTCTGATGTCTTCCTTGCTTACCTTTGGAATATATGTGTATTTAGCCTCTTCGGATGAAGCTACGCAGCGGGCGTCACCGAACTTGCGGGCTTCTTCCCATGCCTTCTTGCCCCACTGGCCTGCTACGATGTAATCAGCCTTGCCTGTTCCTGTCATAAGGTTGATAGGAATCATTGAGAACTGGAGTGTAGCTCCGCCCTGAAGGAAGAGAACATAGTAATCATCAGGAATGTTCATGAGCTTGCGCAGATTAGCTTCCGCGTCATCGATGATCTTCTGGAACTCAGGGGATCTGTGGCTCATTTCCATTACAGACTCGCCTGTTCCCTCATAGTTGAGCATCTCATCAGCACACTTTTTAAGCACCTCTACAGGCAGTGTGGATGGACCTGCGGAAAAGTTATATACGCGATAATCATCAGCCATTGGTCTGTACCTCCGTAAAATTGTTTGTAGTAAAAAGGGTTATTGAAAAAGGACCGCTGACAGCCAGAGCACTTTCCGGCTCCAGCGGTCATTTTTGCCTTATTTATTATACTTCACTTGTGTGAAGATTTATAGGCAGAATCGTGATATCAGTTATGAATTATTACAGAGCCGGGCCTGCTGCTACGAGAGCCTTGCCTGCATCATTGGAAGTGTACTTGTCGAAGTTCTTGATGAATCTTCCGGCAAGATCCTTTGCCTTCTCTTCCCACTCTGCCGGGTCAGCATATGTGTCTCTCGGATCGAGGATTCCAGGGTCTACGCCAGGAAGCTCTGTCGGCACTTCGAAGTCGAAGTAAGGGATCTTCTTTGTAGGAGCCTTGAGTACGTCGCCGTTGAGGATGGCGTCGATGATGCCTCTTGTATCCTTGATGGAGATACGCTTGCCTGTGCCGTTCCAGCCTGTGTTGACGAGATAAGCCTTAGCGCCGCTCTTTTCCATTCTCTTTACGAGCTCCTCTGCGTACTTTGTAGGATGCAGCTCGAGGAATGCCTGTCCGAAGCAGGCGGAGAATGTAGGTGTAGGCTCTGTGATGCCTCTCTCTGTTCCGGCCAGCTTAGCAGTAAATCCGCTGAGGAAGTAGTACTGTGTCTGCTCCGGTGTCAGGATCGATACAGGAGGCAGTACTCCGAAAGCGTCTGCAGAGAGGAAGATAACATTATCAGCCTGAGGGCCTGCGGACTTGCCGTTTACCTTCTTTGCAATGTTCTGGATGTGCTCGATAGGATACGATACACGTGTATTCTCTGTTACGCTCTTGTCAGCGAAGTCGATCTTGCCGTCTGCATCAACAGTTACGTTCTCGAGGAGAGCATCTCGCTTGATAGCGTTGTAGATATCAGGCTCAGATTCCTTGTCGAGGTTGATTACCTTTGCATAGCAGCCGCCCTCGAAGTTGAATACGCCCTCATCATCCCAGCCGTGCTCATCGTCTCCGATGAGGAGTCTCTTAGGATCTGTTGAGAGTGTGGTCTTGCCTGTTCCGGAGAGTCCGAAGAAGATCGCTGTGTTCTTTCCCTCCATATCTGTATTTGCGGAGCAGTGCATGGAAGCGATGCCCTTGAGAGGGAGATAGTAGTTCATCATCGAGAACATGCCCTTCTTCATCTCGCCGCCGTACCATGTGTTGATGATGACCTGCTCACGGCTTGTGATGTTGAATGCAGCGCATGTCTCACTGTTAAGGCCGAGTTCCTTGTAGTTCTCGATCTTAGCTTTGGAAGCATTGTATATTACGAAATCAGGCTCGAAGTTTTCAAGCTCTTCATCTGTAGGGATGATGAACATGTTCTTTACGAAGTGTGCCTGCCACGCAACTTCCATGATGAAACGGATAGCCATGCGTGTATCAGGGTTTGTGCCGCAGAATCCGTCTACAACGAACAGTCTCTTGTTGCAGAGTTCGTTTATAGCGATATTCTTGACCTCCGCCCATACTTCCTCTGACATCGGGTGGTTGTCGTTCTTATAACCTTCAGTTGTCCACCAAACTGTATCCTTGGAGTTTTCATCCATTACGATATATTTGTCTTTAGGCGAACGTCCTGTATAGATTCCGGTCATTACGTTTACCGCGTCAAGCTCTGTAAGCTGTCCCTTGTCATAGCCTTCGAGTTCAGGCTTCATTTCCTCTTCGAAAAGGAATTCGAATGATGGATTGTAGACCAGCTCCGTAGTACCGGTGATCCCATACTTTGTCAGATCAACTTTTGCCATTTAGATACCTCCTGTTTATTGTTTACAATTATGATTTTTGTGAAAACCCAATTTTTTCTCAATATAATATTATGCATTTCATGTCAATGTTTCAACTTGTATTTGTCGTATTGTCCGCGCTCTACGATGTTGATGTAAACCTGCCGTGGTGTTATACTAAATGTGTATGGGCAGCCGCTCATAAAGCGTTACTATGCCTGTAGAAAATTAAGTGCTTATATAAAAATCTTTTATTCATTAAAGCGGAGGACATAATGGACAAGTATTTCATCGGTACTCTTAACAACATTTCCCAGAAGGGTCTGTGCAGACTTACTGACAAGTTTGAACTTACAGACGACGTAGATAAAGCTAACGGCATCATCTTAAGATCCTTCAAGATGCACGACATGGAACTTTCCGACAACCTTCTTGCAGTCGGAAGAGCCGGAGCCGGCGTAAACAACATTCCTCTCGACAAATGCGCTGAGAAAGGCATCGTTGTATTCAACACTCCTGGCGCTAACTCAAACGCAGTTAAGGAGCTCGCAGTAGCAGGCATGATCATGGGTGCCCGTAATATTTATGAGGGTATCGCATGGGGTCAGACACTCGAAGGCGATGTAGCAACTAACGTTGAAAAAGGCAAAAAACAGTTCGCAGGCACAGAGATCGCAGGCAAGACTCTCGGAGTCATCGGCCTCGGCGCCATCGGAGCAAAGATCGCAAACGCAGCTTATGCTCTCGGCATGAATGTAGTCGGCTATGAAGCATTCACACCGCATCCTTGCCTGACAGCTCCTGTAGAGCTCAAGGACAGCACAGAAGAGATGGTTCCTGAGTGCGACTTCATCACCATCCACGTTCCTTCCCTGCCTACAACAAAGGGTATGGTAAACAAGGACCTCATCGCAAAGATGAAAGACGGAGTCATCTTCATGAACTACGCAAGGCCTGACCTCATCGTTGTTGACGACGTAGTTGAGGCTCTTGAGTCCGGTAAGATGAGAAAGTACATGACAGACCTCCTCGAGCCTGAGTACATCGGCAAGAAGGGTATCGTCGCTACACCTCACCTCGGAGCTTCCACAGCTGAGGCTGAAGAGAACTGCGCTATCATGGCTACAGATCAGCTCATGGACTACCTTGAGAACGGAAACATCATCAACTCGGTCAACTTCCCAAGAGTTTCCATGGAGAGAAAAGGCGCTGAGAGACACTGCTTCGTTGTAAAGAGTGATAAGACAGCAGACGAGATCAAGGCTAAGATGGAGGCGTTCTACGGCGACAAGCTCGCAGGATTCGCAGGTACAAAGAACAGAGCTAACGACTTCGGTTATTTCATCGCTGACGTTGCAGCAGGTACAGAGCCATTCAGCTGCGACTGCGTAATCAAGGCAAGAGTTCTGTAAAAACTTAACATATCAAGACAAAACAAAAAACGGTTGGTGCTCCAGGGCATCAACCATTTTTTTCATGCTCTTAAAATACTCTTTAGAAGATTGAATCCACCTTCATAATCTCGCGGTCATAAGTGAGCAGCCCGTTGGTTTCATCTTCAACGTCAGATAGCTGAGTATATATGGCGGCGCTCAGGCCCCTTGCCACCAGAGGTTTTATTTCCTCCTCATACAGCCGGGTGATATCTTTTTGCAAAGCCGCCCTGTCCGCGCATTTTCTGTATCCGTAGTCTCTCCTGCCGCCGTAGTAATATCCCGGAAGCTTACACGCATACCCTCCGAATTCGCTGATGACCAGCGGTCTGCTGCCAGGCTTAAGGTCGATTTTCCTGAAGTATACATGATAGCTGTCTACATCACTCTTGTTCTGCCAGAACCAGCCTGATGTGCTGTCGATGAATCTCGAACTGTCAAGATCCTTCAGTCTGTCGTAAGCCGCATCAGCTTCGAACTGTCCCCAGCCTTCATTGAAGATGGTCCAGTAACAGATCGACGGATGATTGTATAGAGTTCTTACCGTTCCCTCCATGGATTCAAGGAATATCATCCTGCTTTCAGGATCGTCGTGTAAATCCTTATCGTCAATTTTGTTCCTTCCCATCATCGGGAGCACTGAATCCATTATGAATGAATAATCCGAGTTGTTCACCATATCCTGGAACACAGCCATTCCAAGTCTGTCGCACTCGTAATAGAATATTTCGGGCTCAATCTTTATATGCTTTCGCAGAGTGTTGTAGCCGAGAGACTTCATGGCACGTATGTCTTCAGCATATTTGTCAGGCGAAGATGGTGTATAGATGCCGTCGTGCCAGTAACCCTGATCAAGTACACCGTTAAAGAAATACGGCAATCCGTTAAGGCAGAGTCTGGTGCATCCCCCCTTGTTTTCTATGGTGAGAGTCCGGAGGGCAAAGTACGATCTGACACTGTCATCACCGCTCGTGATACTGAACTCGTAGAGATGAGGATCTTCAGGCGTCCAGAGCTCAGGTTCGTCTATTTCTATACGGACTGAAGCGCACGGTACCCCGCTGTCTGTCACTTCAGTGAGCTCATATGCTTTACCGCAAAGCTCAAGAGTACCCTCTGTGACCCCATATGCCCTGATCTCAGCCCAGTCCAGTCCGGTGTCTATGGTAAGAGACTCAATGTGTTTCTCAGGTACAGGCTCAAGCCAGACGCTCTGCCAGATTCCTGACACAGGAGTGTACCACATGCCGCCGTTTCTGACCTTCTGCTTGCCCCATGGATACTTGTGATCAAGGTTGTCACGCGCTTCCACTATCACACTGTGGACAGAAGCATCATCACCATCATTCAGCAGCTCCGTGATATCAAAGCTGAAAGGCAGATATCCTCCTTCATGTGAACCCGCGTATTTTCCGTCAACATACACCTTTGCGGTCTGGTCGACGGCCCCCAGATGAAGGATCAGCCTCATTCCCTTCCATTCTTCCGGAATCGAAAATCCCCGTCCATAAAGCAGAAGCTCGTCCGGACGTGTGATCCTGTTGAGTCCTGACAGCATGCTTTCAGGACAGAAAGGCACATTGATTTTTTTCGGCTTTGGCGGAAGGCCTGCTTCATTAATTTTTTTGATACTTAATGTCCATTCACCGTCAAGACTCAGCCATTTCTCTCTAACCAGCTGAGGCCTTGGATATACATCTTTCCATTTCGTCATATCAAAGCACCTTATGTAAAGTATTCTTTACGTTATCCCAATACTCTATGTAAAGTTTTCTTTACATACGATACGTAAAGTTTTCTTTACGTATCGCACAGAATGTAAAGTATCCTTTACTTTTTAGTTAGCGGAAGCCGCTGCTGCAAGTACGATCGAATAGAATTTCTCTTCAGCGCTGGATCCTCTCGATGTAAGAACGATAGGCGCTTTTGCTCCTACGATGATGCCGGCCATCATCCCATTGCTGCTTACAGTCCAGGATTTTCCTACCATGTTTCCTGTAGCCATTGACGGCATGATCATGGCATCGACCTCGCCTGCAACAGGGCTGTCGAACTTCTTGAACTCCGCGATCTCCTTGCTGAGAGCTATATCGTAGGAGATAGGTCCCTCAACTGTGCAGCCTGTGATCTCGCCGTTCTGGTTCATCTCCTTGAGAGCTGCCGCGTCTACCGACTCCTGCGCCTTTTTGTTAAGGACCTCAGCTCCGCACATAACGCCAACCTTCGGATCTTCATAACCAAGAGCGTGAAGCACATCAACCGCGTTGTTGATTATCTTCACCTTCTGCTCGAGATCCGGCTGGAGCAGCATGCCGCCGTCTGTCAGAACTACTACCTTATGATAATTCGGCACCTGGAAAAGTCCTACATGCGACATGATCTTTCCTACCTGAAGGCCGGTCTCCTTATTTACGACCTGTCTGAGGAGGTCTGCGGTCTGCATGCGGCCCTTCATCAGGAAGTCGCCCTTGCCTTCACGGATGAGCGCGACCGCCTTCTTCGCAGCCTCTACATCGTCATCTTCGTTGTAGATAGCAACATCGCCGAAGTCAAATCCCTGTTCAGCACAGATCGCCTTGATCTCGTCCTCTTTACCTACGAATACAGGCTCAACGATGCCCTCTTTGAAAGCCTCATAGACTGCGTCCAGTGAGTGCTCGTCATGAGCGCAGCAGAGAACTATTCTCTTCTTTACAGGGTTTGCCTTAACAAGTTCAGCCATCTCTTTGAAATTCTTAAGCATTTCTATCCTCCCGCTCTATGATTTCGATAATACAATCGTATTCTATCAATATATATTGTAGCACACTTGCTCTGATACATAAATATAGTATGGATTGAAAATCAGCTATATGAATGGTACAATCTTTTTTGGATATTTTTGATAAATTATTCCTGATACAGTTGAGGTGAAATAGATGGAATACTATGAGACTATAGTAAAAAAGAGAAACTCCTGCAGAGGCTTTGCCGATAAGAAGGTCGACGACGATGTGCTTACTGAGTTGCTTAAATATTACGAAGAGGACGAGAGCGATCTCGTAGACGAGATCGAGACTGAGCTGAAATTTTATGTCGGAACAGTCTGGAACGAGCTCAAGAAAAGTGTCGGATACAATGGTTTCTGCATCAAGGCTCCTGCATACATGGTCATCTACTCTGATGTGGCAGATCACTATCTCGAGAATGCCGGTTACATTGCTCAGGGTCTCACTCTTAAGATGACCGAGCTTGGACTTGCTGCTTGCTGGCAGACCATAAATGACGCTGATGAAGCTAAAAAGGCTCTCGGAGAAGAAACTGACAAGGCAGTTGCCTGCGTAGTAGCGTTCGGATACAGGGATCCTGATAACAACGAAAAGAAAGCTCCTAAAAAATCCCTGGATGAGATGACAGACGGTTTCAGATTCGGTCAGGACATCGATATCGATCACTGGTATGGTACGCTCGAAGACGGTTTAAGAGCAATTGCTCACGCCCAGTCCTTCCAGAATCTGCAGCCTTACAGGATCATAGTCGATAACGACCAGATATCGCTTATAGGTTTGCCTGATGACATGACATCCGAAGCGGACAGGCTTCTCAATTACGGCATTGTTATGTTCAACTTCTATGCTGTAATGTGGGCCGTCAGGCCAACCGCTCCAAGATGGAGCTTCGAGCCTGTTACAGACCGTGATCTCGGTCTCCCTGCTGACGTCACATACGTTGCAAAGTGCGGGCTCTAAAATATTCCTGAACACAAAAAATACGCAGCTGCTCTTTACGGGCAGCTGCATTTATTATTATTTCTTACTGCATGAAATGACAAATTTCAGCTCATAATCATTCTTTACAGGGTATTTGTACTCATCCTTTGTCTGCGGTCCGCATATACCTGTTCCTATGCCCTGCTGGAAGGCCGAGATGGTAACATATGTTCCGGTGCGCTTCTCGTCTTCACGGTGTGTCATGCCGAGAAGCTCAATGTCGCTGTACGGTTTGATGCCGAGCTCAAACGCCCTGTCAACAGCGCTGAATCTTACAGTCGTACTGCCATCGCTCACGCTCGCCCATCTTGTGTCAAAACGGCTTCCGCTCTCCTGCGGCTTTATGTTAGGCTCAGTCATATCTGTGACTTTGCATCTGACCTGTTCTATCGGGAACTGATCTTTCATGTCCGCGTAGGATTCACCGCTTCTGCCATAGTACTCAACATCATCGAAAGAAGCGTCAAATCTGAAAGACTTTCCGAATCTCGGCACAGTACCCTTCCCCTTTGTGCAGTGAAGCCTGCTGGTGACGAGTACTGACCCCTCTTCGTCTGTCTTTTCATATGTATCAGTGCACTCGAACTCATTCCTTTTGCAGATGATCCTCGATACCACAGTAAGCACGTTTTCTGTTTTTTCGATCGAGACCACTTCAGTCCTTTGATCAACAAAGTCTTTCATGGCATCACCCACTCCGAAGAATATGAAGTCATTGTCGGTCGGAGCGCGGAAGACTATGGTTGCAGGATCCGCAGGTGTGATGACCATGCCGCCTATCACGAACGACACCTTGTCCGAATCATCGTCTGTGATATCACCGATCGGGTATTTGCCGGCGCCGTCCGGTCTGCCTGCAATATTCTCCTTTAATACCAGCTGCTCGCGCGATACCTCAGACTTTGTCTTTCTGTCAAACGCGGTGACCGTAAGCAGGCAGTCTGTCCCTGACTCCTCAGCAGCCCTGATATGCTCAGCAGTATCGATCTTTATTCTTACTCTCTCCAATGGATCGCATTCAGGGATCAGAGAGAATTCGGCGCCATCGCTCCATCTGCATTTCAGCTCATACCTGAAGCCCCGCGTGAACGCTTTGGTATTAAAGATCTCAAAATCGTCGCCGCCCAGCCAGCTGACACGAATCGGCCGATAGATGAATTTTGTGATCTTTGCGCCGGTCGACGGGCTGCGGTCAGGATAGAACATGCCGTCCACGCAGAAGTTTTTATCGTGCTCCCACTCGCCGTGATCTCCGCCATACGTATAACTACCGTCTTCGTGGTACACAGCGTGATCGGCCATCTCCCATACGCATCCTCCGGTAAGGCTGTCATACGAGTATATTTCTTTCCAGTAATCCTCCATGCCTCCCGGGCCAACGCCCATGGCATGCGCATACTCGCAAAGGAAGTAAGGCCTGTCGCACATCTGCTTTATTTTATATTTCTTTTCTCCTATTTCATGCACACGCTCTGAAGGCGGATACATCTCGCTGGCCACGTCGTAAGCCTTCCTTCTGGTATGCACCGCGCTTTCATAGTGCACCGGAAGAGTCGAGTATCTCTTCAGATAGTCATATTCCGCGTCTGTATTGTGCGTACCTCCCGCTTCATTTCCAAGGCTCCACATCACTATAGACGGATGCATCTTGTCTCTCTGGTACATCCTGGCGACACGGTCAACATAATGAGCCTCCCATTCCGGATCATCGCTTATGCGGTTGTAGCTTGGCGGAAGCTTGTGTACATAGGTGCCGTGAGTCTCTATATCCGCCTCATCCACCACATAGATTCCAAGCTCATCACAAAGTTCAAGCATATAAGGATCCGGCGGGTAATGTGATGTCCTTACTGTATCGATGTTGTATTCCCTGCAGAGCTTCATGTCACGCTCCAGCTCTTCAGGAGTCAGAGTATATCCGTTTAACGGCGAGGTATCATGATGATTCACTCCGTGGAATTTTATGAGACTTCCGTTAACAAAGAGCTTATCGCCTCTGATCTCGACTGTTCTGAATCCTACACGCTGCTTAACACAGCTGCCTTCTATCTCATAGTACATGTTATAGAGCTCAGGAGTCTCATCGCTCCACTCTACAGGCGATAGATTCCGGAATGTGAATTCCGCCCTTTTGCCTTCAGACCTGACGGTCTTTCTCTCCAGCACACCGCGTCCTTCCAGGGTAAACGTTACTTCACCATCTTCAAGCAATTCAGCCCTCGCAGTCGCGAACCACATTCCGCTGACCTTTCTGGTGATGAGGTCAACATCTGAGAAATCGTTTCCCTCGGATATTCTGAGCAGCACATCACGGAAAATCCCGTTGTTCCTGAACATGTCCTGATCTTCAAGATATGTTCCGTTGCACCATCTGCGGACCACCACGACGATCTCATTTTTCCAGTCGTGAAGATACGGAGTGACATCGAACTCAGCTGTATTATGCGAACCCTCTGTATAGCCGACATAGTGTCCGTTCATATAAACGTCTGCGCAGCTGGCTATTCCAAGAAATGAAAGCACATAGCGTCTTTCCGGAGCATCCGGTCCGTCGGTATTGAAGAAAGTGCGGTACACTCCGACAAAGTTGTATTCCTCACCCGGATCCTTCCACCTCGGTCCGAGGCCATAGTCAGAGCCCTGCAGGCTGAATACCCTGCCGGCTTTATCAAGTTCAGGGATCTTAGGAGGATCATATGGGAACTGATACCGCAGGTTCACATAAAAAGGCCTGTCGTAGCCGCGGAACTGCCAGCACGAAGGCACATCTATCTTATCGAATTTTGTTATATCGGTATCCAGCTGGTCAGGAAGCTGCGATGGCTTTGGATAGAATCTGAAATCCCAGTCCCCGTTCAGGCAGATGACCTTAGGGGAACTGTATCTCTTTTCCCTGCCCGATACTTCGTCAGCTGACGCCCTGTCGGGATAAGGGATGAAGTAGCTCCTGGGAGCCAGCTTGTTATCTTCGAAAACATTGAAATCGCAATAGTTCGTCTTGTTTATCCTGTATATCATCAAACGACTCCCTTCTACAGGTCTGCCCGCTTTTTCTTTCCGGCCATAACAACAGCAGCTATTACAGCTGCAGCAGCTGCTGCACATATGATAACAAGGCCTGTGACTCCTCCCGGTATGCGGTCAATGAAGGATGCACCTTCCTCGTTTCCGCTATTGTTTTTCTGCTCAACCCACTCAAGTTTGACAGGATCGCCGTCCTCAAGCGTGGCCTCTATAGGTTTCCCGGACCGGTCTACCATGGTTATGGTCCTGTATTCAGGAAGCATTTCATCCTCTGCATCCTCAGAATCATCCATATCCGGCAATGTCGGCGTCTTATTTTTGCCGGCCTTTGACTTGTCTTCCTTGCACATATCTTCGCCAGCTGCGGCATCCGACTTGGTTGATACCACTGCGAAGATCAGTTCGGGTTCGTTTCTTTTGAAAGTCGAATAAAGCGGAATGTCGTCAGCTTCGTCAGTTTCTTCAGCTTCTTCAGAGGCGTTATCTTCCCCGCTTTCCTCGGCAGCTTTATCTGCATCGCCTTCTTCGGCTGCCTTATCTGCATCGCCTTCTTCGGCTGCCTTATCTGCATCGCCTTCTTCAGCAGCCTTATCTGCATCGCCTTCTTCTGCAGCCTTATCTGCATCGCCTTCTTCGGCTGCCTTATCTGCATCGCCTTCTTCAGCAGTCTTGTCTTCCTCGCCCTCTTCTGTTGCTTTATCTTCCCCGCTTTCTTCAGCTTCCTTAGCCTCTTCACTTTCCGTGTTTTTTTCTTTTTTGCCGCTTTCCTCTTTTTCCTTATCTCCCACGTCTTCACATACTATGAGATCCATATGGAATTTTATGGGATATCCGTCAGCAGGCTCTGCCGCGCGAATGCTGTTAAGATCAGGTTCACTAAGATAAAAAGCCCCGTTCCTTTTAGTCCAGTCTTTTACTGATATAATTTTATTGTTTTTAAGCTTTTTGCAGTTGGATTTTTTCATATAAAGACCGGCCTTATCCAATATATAGGCTGTCAGTTCCTCATCTGTCATCTTGGCCACCTGCTCAGGCGTAAGAACTACATTGTGAGTAACGAAAAAGCAGTAGAACGTGTTGCCTACTCCGACCTGATGAGCTTCGCGGATCGGCGGGTCCTGAGTTTTTTTCTCTGCCGCGTATGCAAAATCAGGTGCTGCCAGCATCAAAACAAACAACATGGTCAGCAGCATAGATGCAATCCTTAAAACAGCACTTTTTCTACGGTAAATGTTATTATTTTTTATCATATCAGTACCTCTCATCCGTCAGTTCACGTCTGTGCGCGCAAGTATCTCAGCCGGACGTTTTATAAGCGTATGGATCACAGGCAGCAGGCCGAACAGCAGATTGAACGCGAACACCAATGCAAGCGAAACAAGCACAGTCTGCAGGTTGCAGACAAACATGTTCGAAAGATAGGAAACATTCTGCAGTTTACTGCTTACATAGTTCATCAGCAGCCATCCCGGTAAAGATGCCATTGTGGTTATGGCAATTATCTCTCCGGTAAACATTCTGTAGATGTCAGACTTTTTTACTCCTATAGCACGGAGTATGCCTACTTCCTTAATACGGGACAGGAATGATGCCCTCATCATCAGAAATACTTCTATCAATGAGATAATAATGATAATTCCGCCCACAAGCAGGAATGAACGAACCATTGTCAGCTGGCTCTTCCTGTATTTATTTCTTTGATATTTGTACAGATCTCTTGCCTTGACGCCGTATGCATTGATTGCTTCAACCGTTTCTTCCTTATTGCCGGCTGCTTTTACAGTCATGTTATCCAGTTCGCCAATGAGCCTGTATTTGATCATATTGTTATTGACATAAAAGTTTCCCTTGACCAGATCGCTGGTATAGTAACCTACCACCTTAAGTTTATGCCCGTTGACTTTTGTCTTGATTTTGCTGTCAAGCTTCATGGACTTTGAGTAATCCTTATCTATGATTACCTCATAATCGTTTTCCGGCCATCTGCTTTCGTCAGTCAGCTGCAGCTCTTTCTTGTGAATACTGTAATCTATCAGTTTTGAAGCTTCCGGAGCAGACGCGCTTAAGTTTCCTTCTTCATCGTACTCTTCCATTTCGAAATCTTCATCGTAATCATACTCATAATTTTCTTCGTAGTATTCGCTTTCATTGTTATTGGCCAGCATATTGATGAACATGGACTTTGAAGCATATATGCACGGGCTCGTTTTGTCTGTGATTCCGACAATAGTGAACTCAGGAAGTTCCTTCAGTGTCAGATGCCGTCCCAGCAGCTCTTCAGGATCCTTATATCCGGCATTTACTATATCCGGATTTTCCTCTTTGGCGCGCGTCAGAAGCAGAGCATCTACTGCGACCTCGTATCTTTTTTCAGGGAGCCTTCCAAATTTGATATCCTCATCTGTAAGGTCCTCTGCCGCACTGAGGGATCCTTTAAACATGGTCCCGCCCCATGATGTCTGCCAGTATTCATCATATTTCATCTGCATGTTGATCTGGCCTGAACCCGGCAAAGCATATTCGACAGACGGGTCGGATTCAATCTCCAGATAATCGCTGACAGGGATCTTTTTCTGTACCACCCCGACATAGTCCTTATTGTCCTGTATGAACTTTTCATCAGGCATATTGAGTATTCCCGCAATATTTGACACCGCGTAAGTAATAAACATCGCAGATATCAGAAATCCGACAAGAAGTACTTTCTTCAATATGTGATACTTTCCCACAGTGCGGAATCCCGCTGCCAGCATGGTAAAGATATTGAAAATAGATGAATGGCGCAGCGGTCTCGAAGAAACGAAGCGATCCGCATGGAATCTGCGGGCTTCAGCCTCCTCCGCCGTCAAAGCCCTGTAATGATCATCCACAAGCTCGATACTAGAATTCTCATCAACTATCTCCATCCGGCTTCCCGCATCGCGCGTCTGAATGAAAAGGTTGCCGCGGCTGATCACTATATCTATATCCATCTTTTCTCCGCTTTCGTTGAAGACCCTGATTTTATGATCTTCATCGCCGAAAGTGCGCTGGTCCCTGATGTCCCTGAGATATATCCTGTTTTCTATCCTGTAGTCGAGTCCTTCAGCATTTTTGTTGATCTCGTCGGAAATTACCAGCCCGTCCCGGAGGCGTATGATCCTGTCCGCGTAAAAATTCGCCAGGTTTTCCTCATGTGTCACGAGTATGACCAGCTTTTCGCGCGAGATGGATTTGATAATATTCATAACCTCCAGAGTATTGGCACTGTCGAGGTTTCCGGTCGGTTCGTCTGCTATGATTATGGCCGGATTCTTGACTATGGCGCGCGCAATACCGACACGCTGGCGTTCACCACCGGAAAGCATGTCAGCATAACGCTTTCTGTAGCGATACATCCCGACAAGTTCGAGCGCATACTCGACCTTTTCCCTGATCTCTTTCTCATCTTTTATGCCGACCATCTTCAGCACCATGGCAACATTATCAAATACCGTCATGGTGTTGATGAGATTGTAGTTCTGGAAAATATATCCAATATTAAGATTACGGATCTTGTCGACCGTTCTGGCTGTTCTGCCGGTGATCTTCTGTCCGTTGATATATATTTTACCCTTGTCCGCTTTATCAAGACCGCCTATAACGTTCAGCAGCGTCGTCTTTCCGCAGCCTGAAGGCCCCAGAAGAGCGGTCAGACCTGTGTCTCCCAGTTCGAGGGAGGTATTATTGATCACATGGATCTGGTTTGACTTTCTGCGGTAAAAGTATTTATCTACATTCTGCAGTGTGACCATTCTCTATGCCTCCTCTCTGTATGTGCCCATGGCCGAGCTTCTGAAGATGGAACGCATGAAACGGCCGGAGATCAATACCGACATGAAAATCAGGATGACCGCCAGTATTATGTAATCTCTCAGTGTAAGGTATGTAATATAGCTCTCGAGCTGTTCGGAATTAATTATACCGCTCCGGCTCAGGCATGTGAAAATTATGAAAAGAGCGTACGATATCAGGCATACCAGGACCAGCTCTACTCTCATGATGC
The DNA here is from genome assembly GCA_902779185.1 of uncultured Eubacteriales bacterium. Classification (GTDB taxonomy): domain Bacteria; phylum Bacillota; class Clostridia; order Peptostreptococcales; family Anaerovoracaceae; genus Crickella. Next base: position 43,545 of record CACZAM010000007.1, on the reverse strand, counting down.
GGCACGCAGGTTTTTTGCCCATACCCAGCATTCTCAGAGTAGCAAAATATACTCCCCTGGACTTCAGGATAAGCCGTATCACGAAGTATGCCACGAAGAACACAGCCAGACATATTATTATTGAAATCGGCAGCTGCATAATGCTCACTATTTCTTCATTCATGAAATTGTTGATGTGATCTCTCAGCACCAGGACATGATATCCGCCTCTTTCAAGCATGTCTTTCATGCCTTCGATGTTTTTTGTGTCATCAACGAAAACCGATGCCTGGAAGCTCCCTTTCTCATAGAGCCTTCGGAAATCCATTGGATTGATGTATATTTCTCCGTCATGTTCCGCAAGGTTTTTGTATCCGGTCTTCTTTTCGAAAGTCTTCTCACCGTATGTACCCATGATCATCAGCGACAGGCTCTCATCATAGTACAAGGCTTTTGCTCGCAGCTCTATCTCATTCCCTGCGGCATATCCTTTCCTGAACATTGAATCATAGCTTGTAGGCAGAAGAATATATCCTTCCGGTACCATGTCGTTGACCATAAGACCGCCTTCACCTACATAAAGGGTTTCTTCATTCCCGTTTATACGCATGGTCGTGGTGCTGTTTGAAGCGTACAGGCCTTTCCGCACTTCATTAATTACTGAGTCCGGGAAATATATCCTGCTGGTATCCGAGAACATGGCGAGTTCATCATCTTCGGCCCCGGTGAAAATGATTCCCGCAACCTTGACTTTCTGCTCAAATCCTCCGTCTGTTGCCACAGTAAATGTTTTGCCGATGAGATCTTCAGGTTTTTCTCCAAACGTCCAGCCGTCATCATAGCCTTCAAGTATGACCTCATTGTCCTTTTCCGGCATTTTTCCTATGCTGAGTTCTTTATCCAGATTGCTTATATTCAGCACATATCCATAGAAAGAAAACTCATCATTTTCTATGAAGACCGAAGTATCGTACATTATGTCTTCGCGTATCAGCTTCTCGACATGCGGAGCATTCTCAATCGCTTCATAATCCGCTTTGGTGAACGGACTGTGATCCTGCTTTTCTACAACGATACGTTTTGGATCGTAATTGCTGAAGTAGTTGTTCCAGCCTTCCTCGGAAACAGTATCCTTCTGCTTCTTGACTGATACATACTGAGCGCTTACAGATCCGACCACAAAAAGGAACACCAGAAGAAGCAGCAGGAACTTTGCAGGAAGATTGAAAGTATTGCGTATTCCCAGCTTCAGCTGTGTGCCATAAGTGATTCCTTTTTTCTTTTCACTGTGATCAGTTCTGGAACTTCTGTGTCCGCGCACAGATGCTGCCCCATTTCCATTACGGTCAGCACCGGTATCTTCCACTATCTTGCCGTCATGCATCTTGATGACGCGCGTAGCGTGGTCCCTGAACTGATCGTAGTTGTGCGTGACAACTATGACCAGTTTATCCGCCGCAATATCCGTAAGAAGCTCAACGATACCGTCAGCGGATACGCTGTCAAGATTTCCGGTAGGTTCGTCAGCGACCAGGATCTTCGTATCCTTTGCCAGAGCACGGGCGATCGCCACGCGCTGCTTCTGACCTCCTGACAGTTTTGAAACCTTACGGTTCCTGTACTCGTGAAGACCTACCTTTTTTATGATCTCAGTCACTTTCTGCCTGATCTCAGCCGGATCACATCCGTCTATCTGCATCGCGAGCGCGACATTCTGATATACCGTATAGCTTGACACCAGATTGAAGCTCTGGAAAATGCATGAGATGTATTTCTGTCTGTATTCTTCAAAATCCGAAATGGTATAGTGGCTCGTTTCCTTTCCCTCGATGTACATCTCGCCCTCTTCATAAGTATCAAGGCCCGAGATAACATTCAGAAGAGTCGACTTGCCGCTGCCGGATTCCCCTGTAATCACCACAAACTCACCGGCGTCAAAATCAAGGTTGACCCTGGATATGCCGCTGGCTATGATGCCCTTGCTATAGTAATATTTAGAAACGTTTTTCAGTCTTATCATTCCCATTCGGGCGACCTCATAAAAGAAACAGCTTGGTTGTTAATTATATCACAGATTTACTGTGTATAGAACTCTCCGTAACATTATATACAACATTTTGTGCCGTATATATGATTCATAACATAAATAAAGAAGACGCCCTTTCATTTGAGGGCGCCTTTCTCAGTTATTTATTCTTCTTACTCTCCGAATACCGCCTTGTAATCGGCCTGGAACTTCTTTATTCCGATGTCAGTCAGCGGATGATTGATCATCTTCTCAAGCACTCCGTAAGGTACCGTTGCGATATCTCCGCCGGCAAGAGCACAGTCAGTTACATGCATCGGATTCCTGACGCTCGCGCAGATGATCTGTGTATCGATGTCAGCAATGCTGAATATGTCTGCGATCTCTCTGATCAGATCGACACCCCTTACTGAAATGTCATCGAGTCTTCCGAGGAAAGGCGAAACGTATGTCGCTCCCGCTCTTGCAGCAAGCAGTGCCTGATTGGCAGTGAAAATCAGCGTTACATTGGTCTTGACGCCCTCCGCTGACAGCACCTTGACCGCCTTCAGTCCTTCTGCTGTCATAGGGATCTTGACGACCATGTTAGGGTGGATCGCTGCTATCTCGCGTCCTTCCGCGATCATTCCCTCAGCATCCGTAGTTGTTGCCTTGACTTCTCCGCTTATCGGCCCATCAACTATTTCCGTTATTTCCTTTATAACTTCTTTAAAGTCCCTGCCCTCTTTAGCGATCAGCGACGGATTGGTAGTTACACCGCAAATGATCCCCATGTCATTTGCTTTTCTTATGTCCTCAACCTTTGCTGTATCAATGAAAAATCTCATTGCAACTCCTCCTTGGTTTTTACCGGCTGTCAGAGCCAGGTTTTTACTGTATCAACAATATTTTCAGCTGAAAGGCCAAAATCCTTGAGCAGCTCAGCTGCAGGTCCCGAATGTCCGAACTCATCATTGACACCTATGCGGCGTACCGGAACAGGCAGCTTCTCACTGAGCAGTGAGCCGACAGCTTCTCCGAGTCCTCCGATGATCGAATGCTCTTCGCATGTGACAATCTTTCCGCATTCACTTGCTGCTTTCAGGATAAGTTCTTCATCAAGCGGCTTGATCGTGCTCAGATTGATCACTCTGGCATTGATGCCCTCGCTGCGGAGATCTTCTCCTGCTTTGATTGCTTCTCCGACCATGATTCCTGTAGCGATGATAGCTACGTCATTGCCGTCCTGCAGCACTTCACCCTTACCGATCTCAAATTTGAAATCCTCATCATGGAAAACAGGGACTCCGGAACGTCCGAATCTCAGATATACCGGGCCTTCAAACTCATAGGCTGCCTTAACTGCAGCGCGTGCCTCAACATCATCTGCAGGGCAGATTATTGTCATTCCCGGAATGCTGCGCATAAGAGCGAAGTCCTCGCAGCACTGGTGGGATGCTCCGTCCTCGCCTACTGAAATACCGCCGTGAGTAGCACCGATCTTAACGTTCAGATGCGGATATCCGATCGAATTGCGCACCTGTTCGAATGCTCTTCCGGCTGCGAACATGGCGAATGTGGACGCGAACGGTACCATTCCCATGGATGCTATTCCTGCTGCAACAGCCATCATGTTTCCTTCTGCGATGCCGCAGTCAAAATGCCTGTCCGGGAATTCCTTTTTAAATGTGCTCGTCTTGGTAGCTCCTGCAAGGTCAGCGTCAAGAACAACCACATCCGCATGCTCACGTCCAAGTTCTGCAAGGGCGTTGCCGTAACTTTCTCTTGTTGCGATTTTCTTGATATCTGCCATATTACATCGCCTCCACTTCTTCGAGCTGTTTTCCGAGTTCTGCCATCGCCTGTTCATACTGCTCATCGTTAGGCGCTTTGCCGTGCCATCCGGCCTGGTCTTCCATGAAGCTCACGCCCTTGCCCTTGAGCGTTTTCATTACTATTGCAGTCGGAACATCTTTTGTCTTCTTTGCGCTTTCAAGAGCTGCTTCTATCTGGTCAAAATCATGGCCGTCGATTTCCTCGACGTGGAGTCCGAACGCCTTGAATTTGTCAGGGATAGGATACGGATCGATTACGTCCGCGATCCTTCCGTCGATCTGAAGATCGTTGTTATCAACGATAACGCAGAGATTGTCGAGTCCATAGTGATGGGCAAACATCATTGCTTCCCAGACCTGACCTTCTTCGATCTCGCCGTCTCCAAGCAGTGTATAGACCCTGAGGTCCTTGCCCTGCTTCTTTGCTGCCAGAGCCATACCTGCGGCGGCAGAAACACCCTGCCCGAGGGAACCTGTAGACATATCCACTCCAGGAGTCATGTTCATGTTCGGATGACCCTGAAGGCGGCTTCCGATCTTTCTTAAAGTCTTTAACTCTTCTTCAGGAAAAAAACCTCTCTGAGCAAGTACGGAATACAGGCCAGGAGCGGTATGTCCCTTTGACAGCACAAATCTGTCTCTGTCAGGATCATCAGGTTTTTCCGGATCTACATTCATTTCCTTGAAATAAAGATATGTGTACATATCTGCGGCTGACAGGCTTCCGCCCGGATGGCCTGATTTAGCGGAATGGGTTCCTTCAATTATGCCCATCCTCACCTTGCAGGCAATTTTCATCAATTCCTTTTTTTCTGCTTCTGTCATAATATCTCCTTATCCGGTCACCAGGTCTACTTATAAAAAGTAAATTTCTTCAGACTTTGCAGGCAGGCGCACCGGCATGAATACCTCAAAGCCTGTTGTTTACTATAATATTTTAACATCCTCACAGTATTTCATCAAATATTCTGAGCATTTTCTTCAATTTTTCATACTCTGCAGAGGCGCAGTCAAGGAGAGAGATCCCCATTCATCATCAAAAGCAATTTTTCTTTTCAGTGACCTGCAGCGGACGTCCTGCTCCCGATTATTTGTAGGTAAGCAAGCTTATCTTTGCTCTGTTGACCGGTTCGTAGTCTTCTTCTTTAGACTGAGCAAGCTCCTCCTGTATGCGCTCAAGATGCGGAAGAAGATCCGCGTACTGGCTGTCTATCGCGTTTTCTACAGGTGCCTCCTTCATGGCGACACCTATTGAGAAGGTCGCCTTGTTGACAGGCTGGAGTGTTCCTGCGCCGGCTATGCATCCGCCCGGACATGCCATTCCTTCCAGCAGATAGCCATTATATTCGCCTGCAGCAGCCTTCTTCATCATTTTTTTGCATTCATCCAGGCCTTCAGCTTTTACTATTTTGACTTCGCGCTCCGGATCGACACGTTTTATGTGATTAACTACAGCCTGAGCGACACCTCCGCTTATCGCGAAGCCGAAGCCGTCACTGCTGGCTCGCCTGAGTGTATCTCCCTCTTCGAGATCCTCGAAAACGACATCCATAGCATCAAACATTCCTGCGAGCTCTTCAAAAGTCAGGACAAAGTCCACATAGCTCTTGACCGTCCGTCTGCTCGCTTCGTTTTTCTTTGACAGACACGGTCCGATGAAGGCTATCTTGCAGTCAGGATGCATTTTCTTTACAAGTCTTGCAGTCAACACCATCGGAGTCATTGCCATGGAGACAGTTTCCGCATACTCAGGAAATTCCGTTTTTGCCATTATTGACCATGCAGGGCAGCAGCTTGTGCACATGAACGGAAGCTCTGACGGTACTTCCCTCAGGAAATGGTCCGCCTCTTCGATCGTGCACAGATCCGCGCCGATAGCTACTTCAAACACGTCCTTGAATCCAAGCTTGCCGAAGGCAGCTCTCATTTTCTTATCCGTAAGCCCTTTGCCGAACTGTCCGGCTATCGCAGGAGCTACGATTGCATAAACGGGAGTATCTGACTGTATGGCTTTGATCGTCTGATATATCTGGCCTTTGTCTACAATAGCCGCAAACGGGCAGCTGTTGAGACACATTCCGCAGGATACGCATTTATCCTGATTTATCATCGCGTGACCATACTCATCCTCTCCGATAGCGCCAAGGCCGCATGCTGCTACACAAGGCCTTTCCTGTTTTATTATTGCACTGTACTGGCAGGCTTTCATGCACAGTCCGCATTTTATGCATTTTTCAGTATCTATGGTGTTGCGGCGCAGATCCCTGTCATATGAAATACATTTTTTAGGGCATACTTCCATGCATGGATGTTCGAGACAATTCTGGCATCCATCAGTGATATATACCCTTTTCTCCGGGCAGCAGTGGCACGCGAAACGAATGATATCGATCAGAGGCGGTTCATAGTACTTCTCTTCTATCATGCTTTCATCAACGCCTTTTGAGGTTGGTGTATGTTCATTTACCGGCCTTATAGCCATTCCCATTGCAACCCTGATCCGTTCTCCGATGATAGCTCTTTCCAGGAACACCGAGTGTCTGTATGGATCATCGTCGGCATTGACCATTTTGTACGGCAGCTCATCGAGCTGCTCCGGTCCGCCTCCTTCATAGGCAAATCTTGCAACCTCAGTAAACACTTTATGACGCAGGCGGTTTTTTTCTGTCATTATGCCTTTCATACTTAACCTCCTTTTAACCGGTATCGCCAGGCTATACTTTCTCCTAAGTTGATTTAATCATATCATAAAAAAAGACGCCGTTTATTATTTATCAGATATTGAAAGCAATAAATCTTTGTGATAGCCTATCTGCCGTTCATTCTATGTGTTTTAGCGAGGGAGAACAGTGGACTACAAACAGATTCTAAAAGTGATACTGGATATAGGAGAGCAGATGATCAACAGCGGAGCTGAGATCGGACGTGTTGAGGACAGCATGTACAGGCTGTGCCGCAGCTACGGATTCATCAGAGTAAACTGCTGGGTCATCTCATCAAACATTCAGGCGACAGTAGAAACGCCTGATGGCGATATCTTCACTCAGATACGCCATGTACCCGGCGGTGAGATGAATTTTGACAGGCTTGACTATCTCAACAGCCTGTCCCGCAAAGTATGCAGGGAAACGCCTGATGCTCCGGATCTGAGACGGAGACTCGATGAAGTCCTGGCAAGGCCGGCACAGCCAAAATGGCTCCACTATCTGGCAGGAGTTCTCGGCGGTACGGGATTTGCCATATTTTTCAACTGCGACCCGGTGGACAGCATTGTTGCAATGCTTGCATCCTTACTGATAGTTGCACTTGGGGATGTTCTCGGCAAGATCGAAACCAACCCTCTGATTTTCAATGCCATTATTTCATTCATCGTAGAAATATTCATTCTTTTGTCAGTCAGCCTTGGATTCGGGCATCACTCCGGCAATATCACAGTAGGTGTAGTGATGCTGCTGATATCGGGAATCGGGTTCACCAACGGTATCAGCGATCTGCTCCACAGAGACACTTTGTCCGGGATCATCAATATATCCAAGGCCGTCCTCGGTGCAACAGGTATCGCAATAGGGATAGCACTCCCTATCCTGCTTATGAAGGGGGTGATGTAGCATGATGGAGCTTTCTCCTAGTCTCGCGGTCCAGCTCGTTTCATGTACAGCAGCCTGCGTTGGTTTTGCTTATTGGTTCAATGTAAAAGGAATACAGGTCATGTACGCAGGCATAGGCGCCTTTTTCACCTGGCTTGCATACGCTCTGCTGTACAACGCCGGATACAGCAATTTCACGGCGACACTTGTGGGTTCCATATTTGTTGCCGCATACGCCCAGATAATGGCAAGAGTAAACAAAGCTCCTGCTACCATATTCCAGACAGTATGCGTCTTTCCTCTCGTGCCGGGGCCAAATCTGTATTACATGATGTACTGCATTGTAATGGAAGAGCATAAAATGGCAGTTTCAGAAGCAATCACTCTTCTTGTCACCTGTCTCGGGATCGCTCTTGGCTTCATAGTCATTGAGATCCTGAATAAATATATTAACAAGTACATAATCAGACTTCTTTTCAAAGCTTTGAAAGGAGACCGCCTCTGACATGAATAACAAAAGGGTTCTGGCTGCAGCAATGATAACATCATTCATGACCACCTTTATGTCGAGTTCACTCAATCTGTCGATTCCTGCACTCGAGAGCTATTTTGGTATAAGCGCGGTTCTGGTAAGCTGGATCGTCAGTGCCTATACAATAACTATTGCCGCTGCCAGCCTACCAATGGGTAAAGTCGCAGATATCACTGACAGAAGGCGGATTTTCATTACCGGTATTACCGGATTCGGACTATGCAGTCTCGCATGCATATTTGCGTCGCATATTGGTGTACTGATAGCATTGCGCGCTCTTGCCGGCTGCTGCGGAGCTATGATATTCGCAACTAATAATGCGATACTGATAAGCACCTATCCGTCCGGTATGAGAGGGCGCGTGCTCGGATACTCTGTAGCCGCTACCTATACAGGTCTTACCGCAGGACCGGTCATTGGCGGTATCCTGAACAGCACCTTTGGTTGGCGGTCGGTTTTCGCAGTCTCAGCAGCGGTCGCGGCACTGGCTCTTGCTGCAGCTGTCCATGCCCCATCCGGCAGTACTGCAGATACAGGTTCCATATCAGATAACAAAACTCACGGTTTTGACACAACAGGCGCAGTGCTCTATGTGACAGCGATCGCTGCCAGCCTTTATGGCATGACCAATATGGATAAAGGGCCGGGTTCAGCGTTGATTCTCATATTCGGTATCGCGGCGCTTGTTATGTTTATATGGCACGAAAACCGCTATCCGGACCCTGTCATGAAAGTGAGCATGTTCACTTCGAGCCGCACTTTCACCTTCTCCAACCTTGCAGCTCTCCTGAACTATGCCGCTACGTTTGCGATCAGTTATACCATAAGCATATATCTTCAGGTGATCAAAGGAATGCCGTCCGGAAAGGCCGGTATCCTGCTGGTAGTCATGCCGGGTATGCAGGCTTTATTTTCACCTTTGATGGGTACTCTGTCAGACCGCATAAGACCGTCTGTCCTTGCAAGTACGGGAATGGGAATATGTTCATTTACGCTGTTTCTGTTCAGTCGCATAAATACTGATACCCCTGTCGTCTATGTCATTTTCGCGCTTTGTCTTACCGGTCTTGGTTTTGCTCTTTTCTCTTCTCCAAATACAAACGCGATCCTTGGGTGTGTTTCTCCCGCGGATTACGGTGTCGCAAACTCTATAGTTGCCACCATGCGCACTTACGGCCAGTCACTTGCAATGGCTATACTAAGCATCATTACATCTGTTACGCTCGGCAAGGGTTCGCTTGGCACATCACCTCACTCCGATATCATCAGGATGATGGATACAGCATTTATTGTATTTGCGATAATGTGTATAGCAGGACTTTTTTTCTCGCTTGCGCGTGACAAAAGAAAAATCTCTGAAGCCTGAAACCATCCATCATAGCTAAGCCGCTTACAGAGCAAAGTAAAAGAGCCTTGAAACATTGAAGTTTCAAGACTCTGATTGGCGGAGAGAGAGGGATTTGAACCCTCGCGCCGGTACTACCGACCTACTGGTATTCGAAGCCAGACCCTTCAGCCACTTGGGTACCTCTCCACAGCGAGTGTTATTCTAACATACTCGCAACGCTTACACAATAGTAAAAAAATGCTTATACAGGCTTTGCAGGCGCTTTATTTCTCCCGGATCTGCGCATTTTATCTCTCTTATCAAGAACAAATCCCAGAAGCAGGATCAGCACCAGGATTATCCCTACAACCAATGTTGTACGGTTGGATATATACAGGTATGACGGCAGCCAGCCCGCCTCTATATCTTCACCTGCATAGAGGTAGCCTTCCCCGACTTCCTCTTTGTTGGCATATATATATATCTTTCCGACCTTTTCGCCCTTTTTGACCGGAGCCTCCAGTATATCCATCTCAGTTTTGACTTTGACTCCGCCTGCCCTCTGGTTTTTAGGGTAAGCGTATCTGAGGCCTTTTGTATCGAGCGAAACCTTAGGCTTGACTCCATGCCTTACCCACGTATTACAGACGTTCTTATCACTGTCCGTAACAATAAAGCCCGGTGTCAGATCATGAGCAGCCTTTATAAGAATGCGGGGATCTCCCGCCCTTCCCTTCGCGGTATCACCGAGAAGAACTATGATGGCGCTGAGTCCGCTTTCCTTAAATCCTAAAGTGATAGTACACTGGCTTTCAGACCAGCTGCCTGTCTTTCCGAAAGTCAGTCCTTCAAGATTATTGGTAGCCTTCAGCAAGGCGTTTTCCATTTTAAGTTTGCCGCTCATGTTGGTGGCCGGCATGGTGTATTCTTTTGTGAGGGCTATCTCTCTCAGCTGCTCGTTCTCAAAGCAATGCTTTGTTATGATCGCCATGTCGTGGGCAGTAGTGTAATGGTTTCTGTGCTGCCAGCCGTTGGTGTTGACGAAATTAGTGTCTTTGCATCCCCACTTTTGTATCGTTTTATTCATCAGCTCAACGAAGTCTTTCTCGCTGCCTGAAACAGCCTCGCCAAGAGCGATCGTCGCATCGTTGGCAGACATCATCATCGCTGCATATACAAGATCAAGCGCCCTGGACTTTTCACCCGGTGACAGCTCCAGTTCCATGCCGTCCGGAAGCTCTCTGCAGGCATTTGCCGAGGCAGTCACCTCCGTGTCCGGATCAAGATTCTCAAGAACTAGATAGCATGTAAGGATCTTGGTTATGCTGTACGGTTCCATTCGCTGATCAGCGTTTTTCTCATAGACCGGTATTTCAAGGTCTGTCGAATACATTTCCGCTGCCTGTGCCCTGATTCCCGGCGCTTTGGATCCGAGTTCCCCGCAGGGTCTTATGAGATCGCGGTCATATGACATCCCTCTGCCAAGAGCTACGGGGAGATATGACAGCACGACCGTAAGCACAATAATAAGCAGCGCCAGTGCACGGGCTGCTTTTCCGTATTTTATTCTTACCTTCTTTTTGCTTTTGCTGTATCTCTTTCCCGTTTCCTCTGCCACTTTATATATCCTTTTCACTTCCCGCTGTCATAAATGACTTTCGGCACACCGCCGATATAGTCATATGATGCGAGTATGTATTCCACACCTCTGAAATTGCCCCGTATGCCCGTGCCGTAAGCAGGCATGCCGTGAAGATGTCCGTATACACATTTCCAGACGCCGTATTCTTCCAATAGCTTTGTGAACTCCGTCGCTCTTCCGGCCGGACCTGCCGGCGGATAGTGCAGACATACGATTATGCGTGAATCCGGAGCTTCTTTTTTTGCAGCATCAAGCCCCAGTTTCATCCTGCCGAGCTCTCTCGCGTAGATTTTCTCGTCATGCTCGGTATATTCATCCGAACCCGGATAAGGCCAGCCTCTTGAAGCAGTGATCACTATGTTTTCACTTTCAACGACATAGCATTCGTTCTGAAGAAATATTATATCATCATAGAGCGAATTAAGGTACCGTATCCTTGACCACCAAAGATCGTGATTGCCTTTTGAGATCAGCTTTTTCCCGGGCAAAGCATGTATCCAGTCAAAATCGTCTATAGCTTCCTCGATCCTCAGAGCCCATGAGATATCGCCCGGGATCAGCACTATGTCTTCATCAGTCACAAGCCTCTCCCAGTTGTCTTTCAGTCTTCCGGGATGATCTTCCCATCCCGGCCCGAACTTGTTCATGGGTTTATCTATATTCTCATTGAATGACAGATGCAGATCTGCAACAGCAAAAATCTTCACCGTCTTTCCTCCCTTGCTTACTTTACTTCTGAACAGCGATCGATCTGATCACATAGCCGGCCAGGCACAGTCCTGCTGATCCCGGCACGTAACTGAGGGTGCCCAGATCTCCATCACGCGGCACAGGTTTTTCTTCTGAGTAAACTACCGGAAGATGTTCTATGCCTATATCCCTGAGTCTCTTGCGCATCACTTTTGCAAGCGGGCACGTCGAGGTATTTGATATATCTGCGACCTTGAACTGTGTATCGAATTTGCCTGCTGCTCCCATTGCAGAGACGATATTGACATCTTTTTCTACAGCGTTCTTTATGAGCGCTGTTTTTGCAATGACACTGTCTATTGCGTCGATGATCCAGTCATAGGCAGTAAGATCAAGCGTATCATCTTCTTTATAAAACCTTGCGAGAGCTGTTACATCAGCATCCGGGTTGATGTCTCTGATTCTCTCAGCCATCACCTCAGCCTTATTTCTGCCAAGCGTCGATGTCAAGGCTACGAGCTGCCTGTTAAGATTGCTTGGCTGCACGCTGTCACCGTCCATAAGCGTGATTCTGCCGACTCCCGCGCGTGCGACCGCTTCTGCAGCATATGAACCTACGCCTCCGTTGCCTATTATCAATACCGAAGAATCTTTCAGCCGGGCAAGTCCCTCTTCTCCTATAAGTTTTATTGTCCTCGAGTCCCTGTCATTCATCCCCATATTCCGCAGCCTCTCTCCTTATACTGTCCAGCACCCTGAAAATGTCCCCTTTTGAAAAGCCTTTCCCTTCAAGCTTGCGCGCGATCTTCGCGGTCAGCCTGTCATCGACCGTCTTCATTACAGGCGGCTCACCGTAAATATCTGATTGTATAAACACTTCCCTGAGCGCTATATCGAGGGCATCCTCAAACTCATTGATTTTATGCTCATACAGGAAGTCCTCCTTAGCGTTACATACAGACTCCCTGTCAATGCCCTTTTCCATCAGCTCACGCTCGGCTCTGAGTACACCGCGCTTTTTCTCATGATTATACTCATAATACCTTAGTGCATAAAGATAGTCATCCAGATATCTCATGCCTATAAGTTCGTTGATTGCATCAGTTATCTCGTTCTCACCATACCCCTTGCTTTCAAGATGCCTCCTGACCTCTGCGGTCGTACGCATCCTGCTTGCAAGAAAAGCATAAGCAGCCTCGACAGCAGTCTTCTTATTCTTTTTTTCTTTATCAGTATCATTCATTATTTAGCAATTCACTGCCTTTTCTAAAATGCTTCCAGATCTTTGATCTCTGAAATGAAACCGGATGACCTGCCTTCAACACAAAGCGCCGCATATACTTGCATGTTTTCTGTCAGTTCAATATCTGTAATCGAATACCATTTCCCGTTTACTTCAGCATGTCCGCTCAGAACACCGGGCAGATCAGGATCATAGACTGTGCTGCCGAGGGCTTTGGTAAGCGCCTCGCGTCTGGTCCATATGCGGAAAAACATGTCCGCGGCACTCATACTCCCGGATGGATCTGTTTCAGCTAATGCCGCTGCGTCCTCCGGAGCGAACCATCTTTCAGCGATCGATCTGTAGCTGCACTTTCTTCCGAGCTGAACGTCAAGACCGCATTCCCTGTCCGCAACAAGAACAGCCCAGATGCTTCCGGTATGAGAAATGGAGAAACAGCTGAAGCCTTCAATATACGGCTTGCCGTGTTCTCCTTTCTTTAATGCTCCGGTCAGCGTCTTTGCCCGCTCTTCATCTCCTGTATGGACTGCAAAAGCTTTTTCGAGCAGCCGGTGGCTTTCTCCCCTGCCGCCGGTATATTTATCGGTATAATATATGATCACTGTGTGAGTTCCTTAATTGCTTCTTCCAGAACCTCTTCGCCTTCCGCTTCTATATCAGGTGTGATGCCTACGCCGTTAACAGTATCCCCGTTAGGTCTGAAGTACTCTGTCACGGTAAGTTTGACAGCTGTTCCGTCACTGAACTTGTGCATGATCTGTGTGACGCCTTTTCCGAAAGTTTTTGTTCCTATCACAACTCCGGCCTTGTTATCCTGGAGCGCGGCTGTCAGGATCTCCGACGCGCTTGCAGTACTCTCATTAACGAGTATGACCATTTCGAGATCAGCCGAGCTCGCATCTGATTTGTATACCGTTTCTGATCCGTCTTTTGTATTCTCACTCATGATCTTGCAGGCCGGCAGCAGATAATCCGCTATTTCGATGCTGGAGTCCGTAATTCCGCCGCCATTGTTTCTCAGATCAAGTATGAACCTGGTGCAGCCCTTTGCCTTAAGATCCTTTACAGCCATCTTGAATTCATCATCCGTGCCTATAATGAATGAAGATATGCGGATATAGCCGATATCCGGGTACCCGTCCAGCACATCGTACGCGACAGAATCAGTATCTATCTTCTGTCTGTTAAGGTCGAAATCAAGTGTTTCCTCACCTCTTTTAACAGTTATCTTCACTTTTGTCCCTGCTTCACCGGTGATCATTCCGACTGCATCATCCACAGTCTTCGGCCTTTTGCCGTCGATATTTACTATGATGTCTTCCGCCTTGATTCCGGCCTTTGCCGCAGGTGTATCCTCAAATACTGTCATTATCACAACATTGTCGCCGTCCTGTACAACGCCTATTCCAACACCGACATAATCGCCCATATATCTCTTTTCGAGCTCTGCATATTCGGACGCGGTGTAATACTCAGCATAAGGATCGCCTATGCTGCTGACTATCTCCTTGAGCTGCTCGTCACTTATATCTTCAGGTTCAGTCTGTGCGATAGGATCCTCGCCAATCATCTTCATTATCTCATAATACTTACCGTATGACTCATCAAGTTCTCTGTAATAATCATAGGTGTCGTTCCTGACGAAATGGCCTGCTTTAAACACCAGCGTACAAAGCATTATTACAGCAAGGCATGTGATAATGCCAAACAGAAAAGACGCGATCATGGCAAGCGTCTTTTTCGGCTTGCTGCCGTCTTCCACAGTTTCTGTTACCTCATCAAAAAGCGGCTCATCTGTAACTCCGTCATCCACGTTATAGTAAGCAGTGTCCGACAGCTCCAGTCCCATCTTTTTATCTTCATTTATTTCCCTGATCAGGTCTTCGTGCATCATTCAGTCCCCGCAGGCAATATCTCTTTGGCGATGACCTGCGCCTTTCTCACATCTCTCCACGTATTTATCTCGATATTGCAGTAAATGTCTACACTACCCTCAGTCACGGCCTCGTATGCTTCGGCAGCATTCCTGAAAATGACGGAATCTATGCTCCTTCCATCACTTGTGACAATCGAGAACTTAGCCATTTTATCATCGTCTTTAAGAAATCTCCAGCCTCTTACCCTGGCGTTCCGGATCACAAAGACAGGGACTTCATTGTCCTTGCCGCATGGTTCCAGCAGCTGAAGAGCCTCTGCCAGATTGAGATCAATATCATCGGCTGAGATTTCCGCATCGCTGAAATGTATTTCGTCCAGAAGGTCAGGCTCATCTTTAAGTTTGTTCTGAATATCTTTATTCAGCTCATCTCTGAGTTTATCCATGCATGATGCATCGATGGTGAAGCCGCATGCAGCACTGTGTCCGCCGAAGCTTATAAATTTATCTCTGTACTTGTCGAGCATCTCATAAAGATTCACGCCCGGGATCGATCTGCCCGTACCCTTATATATTTCGCCGTTCTTGGATATGACTACAACAGGTCTGTTGATTTTCTCCCTGAGCTTTCCCGCAACTATTCCAAGTACACCCTCATGAGAATCATTTATCTCAACGATCACGAAATCTCCTTTTTCGAATTCGCGGTCGAGCATGGAGCTTCCCCTGTCATATGCTTCATCCTGAAGCCTCCTGCGCTCCCTGTTGGCTTCTATAAGTTCGGTGCAGCATTCTCTGATCTCATGATCATCATCTGACAGAAGAAGCCTTACACCAAGCGACGCGTCGCCAAGCCTGCCTGAAGCGTTTATTTTAGGTGCTATTCCGAATGATATGTCACCGGCTTTGAGTGTTTTGTAATCAAGAGCAGATCTGTCTATAAGCTCCCTCAGACCTCTGTTGCGGCAGCCCAGATGAATGCTGCGAAGACCGCATTTGACTATCGTACGGTTCTCATCCGTCATAGGCATTATATCAGCTATTGTGCCGACTGTCGCAAATTCCAGCATTTCAGCCATAAGTGGCCCCGGAACGCTTCTCTCCCTGGCAATGGCCAGAGCCAGCTTATATGCAACGCCGACTCCCGCAAGGCCCTTGAACGGATAATTGTCTTCTTCAAGCCTCGGATTGATGATAAGCCCTTCAGCCTTTCTATCACTCATATTGTGGTGATCGGTGACGAGAGTACCGATCCCGAGTGAATGAGCATATGCCGTCTCTTCGGCAGATGATGATCCGCAGTCTACTGTCACTATGAACTCACCGCCGTCTTCCCGTATCCTGTCTATGGATTCCCTGTGCAGGCCGTAGCCTTCATCGAGTCTTGACGGTATGTAATATGTAACGTTGGATGTAAGTGACCCGATTACCTTCATTAAAAGAGCAGTCGAAGTGATGCCGTCGACATCATAGTCTCCGTATATTACTATACGTCTGCCCTCATCGACCGCTTTTAGCAAAGAATCCACCCCTTCGCGCATGTTTGCGAGCAGGAATGGATCATATGCCAGTTTCGGTTTCGGAGAGAAGAACTCTTCAAACAACTCCTCTCCGATACCGCGTGATTTTATTATTTCAAGTACTTTTGAATGAATAGTCATCTGCTGTATTACATCGATCAGTAAAGTGAGAACGGATTGATATGTTCACCGTCCTGGAATACGGTAAAGTGCAGATGAGGTCCTGTCGAAGCGCCTGTGCTTCCGATGTAGCCCAGTACGCTGCCTTTTGTGACATACTGCCCTGCTTTACAATTATAACCGCTAAGGTGTCCGTAGAGAACACTGTATCCGTTTCCGACTGCATACTGAATGCAGTTGCCGTATCCGCCGTACCACGACGCTTTGGTTACATAACCGTCAGCTATGGCGTATACAGGCGCACCACTTGTGCCGCTCGTCAGTACGATATCAAGACCGTTATGGAACTCTCTTCCGTGGAACGGGCATCTTCTCCATCCATACTTATCAGAAAGCTCCCAGTTGGATGCCGTCGGCCACGCGTATTCTCCCGGGGCAATATCTATATCTCCGCCGGCATCTACTATCATACGTTCAGCTTCGAGCTGTTTCTGCTTAGCCTCAGCAGCCATCTCGGCCGCTTCTGCCTCTTTCTGGGCCTGCAGAGCATGCATCTCATCTGCTTCTTTCCTGTATTTCTTTTTCAGCTCCTCAGTTTCTACCTCTTTTGCCTCAAGACCTATCTGCTGATCCACAAGCGTCGCGCGCTCAGCTTCAAGCGCATTCTTCTCCTGCTCGAGTTCTTTTTTGAGCTCATTCAGCTTCTTATAGTCTTTCTGCAGCTTCTTCAGGAGTTTCTCATCGCTGTCAAGAATTCTGTGCACCATGCCGACATTCGACAGCAGGTCCTCTATATTCTCCGAATTAAGCAGTACATCCACCATTCCGGCATTGCCGTTCTTGTACATAGCAGTCAGCCGGTTGTTAAGAGCGGTGTTCTGCTCCTCGATTTCTTCTTCTTTAGCTTTGATTTCGGCTTTTTTGGCTTCTATTTCGGCTATTTTATTATCTATCAGAGCCTCTGTATTTGATATCTCGACCTTTTTATTTTCGATTTCGCCTTCAAGCGCTTCAAGGTGCTTCTCCGCTTCCTCAAAGTTGGCAACTGCCTCTGCCGCCTTCTTTGCCGCAGCCTTGGCCTCCTTGCGTTTTGCCTCAGTAGCTTCACGCGCGGCCTTGGCCTCCTCATGCGCCTTGTCATACTCTTCCTGGGTCACCGTCTGCGGCTGGCTCTCCGCGAACGACGACATATAAGTTGCAGCAATCATCGCAGCGATCAGTGCGAGCACCAGTATTAAGCTTAACTTCTTTTTGTTCTTCATCCTGCTCCGCCCCGCTCTATACATTGAGGAATCTTCTGATGGAAATAGCGCTTCCGACCACGCCTATTCCGATGCCCAGACACAGGAACATTGCCAGCAATACCTGTGTAAGCTGTTCTGCGGGTACGATCGAAACCGAAAGTATCCTGGTGATATCCGTGCCAATAATGCCCGTTATCTTTGTATAAATCAGATAGGTAAGTCCCGTTGCAATGACAGAAGACAGCACACCTATTATTATGCCGCCCCACATAAATGGTGCTCTTACGAACCAGTTTGTAGCACCGAGATATTTCATTATGCCAATCTCTTTCTCCCTGTTGAATACAGTGAGCTTGATGGTGTTGGCAACAATGATGATCGATACTATTACCAGGAAAGCCATGGCCACAATCGATCCCATCTCAATGAAATGCGAGAGTTGTGCCAGTTTTTCGATAGTATCACGATAATAAACGACATCATCCACACCCTCTATTTCCGGTGCTGATGCTGCAACCTTGTTGGCGGCATCCTTATCGCTTACGTGAACTGTATATGAGTCAGGCAGCGGGTTCTCCGGAAGGTTTTCCAGAAGATATCCGTTATCTCCCCACCTCTCTTTGAGCGTAACAAGCGCTTCATCTTTAGTAACAAATTCGGCCTTTTCGACGCCTTTGGTTTTACGGAGAGCAGCTCCGACAGCTTCATTGACCTCCTGCGTATTGCTGTCCTTCATGTATATCTGGATCACGTTATAGTCCTTGCCGATGGATTTGGCAAAGGAATTTACATTCACGAAAGACACGAAGAACAGTCCCAGTATCAGCATCATCGCAGTGATGGCAAGGACTGCTGTAAAGTACATGCCCTTGTTGCGTCCCATCTGGGAGAAGGCCTGTTTGACATTGTAACCTAATCTACTCATAAACATCCTCCCCACCATTCAGATATGTGTCTACGAGGCTGTCATCATAGCCTGCCGGGTTTGGTATCGTTACGGTCCTTCTCATTGCGCTCTGTTTGTTTCTGTTTATCTGAGCCTGAGCAGCCCTTAACTCGTTCGGGTCAAGGAATGTAGTAAAGCCCGGAACATACAGGTCATCCTCTTCCTCGATCTGCTGCTCGAATCCGTAACTGCCCTCTTCATCACGTACGATTCTTCCGTGATCGATAGCCACTACTCTCTTGTTCATCTTGTCTACGATATCTTTGGCATGGGTAACCATAAGTATGGTAGTTCCTCTTACATTGATCTGCTCGAGGAGTCTCATTATATCCATTGCCGTGATCGGATCGAGATTTCCTGTAGGCTCATCACAAATTAGTACTCTTGGTTTGTTGACAAGCGCCCTTGCTATGCCGACTCTCTGCTGCTCGCCCGCGGACAGTTCGTCAGGATATCTGTTGGCCTTGTCAGCTATATCTACAAGGTCGAGCACGTAAGGTACTCTCTCCCTTATCTCCTTTCTTCTCTTATGAAGGACCTCCATCGCAAAAGCTACATTCTCATAGACAGTCTTTTTCTCAAGAAGTCTGAAATCCTGGAATACCATGCCGATCTTCTGCCTGATAACCGGCACTTCACGCTTCCTGATCTTTGTTATATCCTTCCCGGCAAGAAGGATCCTGCCGCTGTCAGGCTCTATCTCTTTGAGGATGAGCTTGATGAATGTCGTCTTGCCGGCACCGCTTGGCCCCACAAGAAAAACAAAGTCGCCGCTGTTTATATGCACACTGGCATTTATCAGCCCGACATTGTCTCCATACTTTTTTGTTACGTTATTAAATACTATCATGCCTAAACTTCCGCTCCCCGCTGAAAATTCAGCAATTTTCCGCAGATTAATACGCGACTATTATACATTTAGGCACATGGCTAATTTGTCAAACTTAATGAACTTTCATTTTCGGGCAGCACCCGTTTTTCTTGCTGCTTCCACCACTGCGGCAGCAACAGCAGGACCTACCCGTCTGTCAAAAGCTTTCGGAATAATATAGTCTGCAGACAGTTCATCTTCAGATACCAGGCCGGCAAGGGCCTCCGCTGCGGCAAGCTTCATCTCTTCGTTTATGGTCTTCGCTCTGCAGTCGAACGCACCGCGGAATATACCCGGAAAGGCAAGAACATTGTTTATCTGATTCGGATAGTCCGAACGGCCGCTGGATACTACAGCAGCACCGCCTGCCTTCGCTTCATCAGGGAATATTTCAGGTACCGGATTGGCGCAGGCAAAAATCACAGGATCCGTATTCATTGTACTTACCATCTCAGTTGTCACAAGACCCGGAGCTGATACTCCTATGAACACATCTGCACCCATGAGAGCATCAGCAAGGGTTCCCTTTTTACCCTCAGTATTGGTACATTCAGCCATCTCTTCCTTGATCCAGTTCATGCCGTCTGAACGGCCTTTATAAATGATCCCCTTTCTGTCGGTCATGACTATATTTGTGAACCCATATGAAAGCAGCAGTTTTGTAACAGATATTGCCGCTGCACCGGCACCTGAAGTAACGATTTTTACTTCTTCTTTTTTCTTATTAACGACCTTAAGCGCGTTTATCAGACCTGCAAGAACGATCACGGCTGTCCCGTGCTGATCGTCGTGAAAGACCGGGATATCGCATCTTTCCTTGAGCCTTCGCTCTATTTCAAAGCATCTTGGAGCGGATATATCCTCAAGATTGATGCCTCCGAACGATCCGGAAATCTGATATACAGTTTCAACTATCGTATCCACATCCTGTGACTTTATGCACAGAGGAAAAGCATCCACGTCAGCAAATGACTTGAAAAGTACGCATTTACCCTCCATGACAGGCATGCCTGCTTCTGCGCCGATATTGCCGAGGCCGAGAACGGCGGAACCGTCAGTTATGACCGCGCACATATTCCATCTTCTTGTCAGATCGTAACTTCTGGCAGGGTCTCTCTGTATCTCCAGGCAGGGCTCCGCTACCCCGGGAGTATACGCTGTCGAAAGGTCATCCGTGCTGTCCACACTCACTCTTGATACAACCTCTATTTTCCCCTTCCAGATCTCGTGAAGTTTTTTTGATTCTTCTGCGTAATCCATCGTCATCTTTCCCCTTGTGAATCTTTATGAATATGCTTGACTTTAGCACTGTTTGTCTTTTTATTCAACATCAAAACGGCTTTGCAGCGCTTGCTAACGGTCCGGTTATGTAATAGACTAGACCGGAACGGGGAGGAATTGACATGACCGTTGAAGAAAAAACAAAGAGACTCACAGATATAATGGCTTCATTCATAGGATATACGGCAATCCATCTGCCTGATGACATTGTACTGAAGCTGGAGGAGCTCAGGGACGCGGAGGAAGATCCTGCCGCGCTGAGCATCTATGAAATGATGTTTGAAAACATGCGTCTTGCATCGGAGCTCGGAAGACCATCGTGTCAGGATACCGGTCTTGTGCAGTTCAGAATAGAATGCGGGAGCCGCTTTCCTCTCATACATCAGCTCGGTGACATACTGCAGGATGCCGTTTTAAAAGCAACAGCGGAGACACCTCTCCGGCCGAATGCTGTAGAACCTTTCGATGAGATCAATACCGGTAACAACACCGGAACGGGCGCTCCGGCTTTGTTCTGGGATATAGTACCTGACGGTGAAAGCTGCGGTATATATACGTATCTCGCGGGAGGAGGCTGTTCTCTGCCCGGGCATGCAATGGTGCTGATGCCGGGTGACGGTTATGAGGGTGTCATGCGCTTTGTCATGGAACGCATAACATCTTATGGTCTGAACGCCTGCCCTCCTCTTCTTGTAGGAGTGGGGATAGCCGGTTCGGTAGAGACCGCTGCACTGCTGTCAAAGCAGGCTCTTCTCAGACCTGCGGGTTCGCATAATCCAAATGAAAAAGCTGCTGCAATGGAGCAGCTTCTTGAAGACGGTATCAACGCGATCGGAATCGGTCCGCAGGGTCTTGGCGGAAACAGCTCTGTTCTTGGAGTCAATATTGAGTATTCGGTAAGGCATACCGCAACCATCGGTGTTGCGGTGAGTTTTGGATGCTGGACCCATCGCAGGGGACATATAGTCTTTGACAGCGATCTTGGATTTGTCACCGACACTCATTCCGGATTCACATGTGAACAGTAAAAGAAAGGTGAGGCAGTAAAAAATGACAGAGACAATCAATGGAAAGACCATCCTTACCACACCTTTCACGGAAGAAGACATACGCGCTCTTCATGTGGGGGATGCGGTATATATAAGCGGAGACCTTGTCACGGGCCGTGACGATGTGCATATACGTGTCACAGAGGAAGGCACGGATCTGCCTTCTGACATCCGGGGCAAGGCGCTGATGCATGCCGGACCGATAGTAAAGGGTTCTGCTGAAGACGGATATCAGATGGTAGCCATCGGCCCTACAACATCAATGCGTATGGAGAAGCTGGAATACGATTTTATCAGGAAGACCGGTGCAAGATTCATCATAGGCAAAGGCGGCATGGGAGAGCACACTGCAGCAGCGTGCCGTGAGTTCGGAGCAGTGCACTGCGTACTGCCCGCGGGCAACGCCGTCGTTACCGCTCTCTGTGTCGAGGAAATAAACGGTGTGGACTGGCTCGATCTGGGCATGCCTGAAGCGTTCTGGAGAATAAGTGTCAGGTGCCTGGGTCCTCTCATCGTCTCGATAGACAGCAGCGGAAGAAATCTGTTTGAAGAGAAAAAGAAGGAATACACCGTACGTAAGGAAGAACAGCTGGGCAGGATAAGCAGATTGCTGTGATCCGTTTCATAAAAAACGCCGGTATGACGCGCCATCTGCGTCATACCGGTTTTATATTACTCTCCGATGAAATTCCTGATATATTCTATCTGCTTTCTTACCGAGTCAGGGCTTGTGCCTCCGGCGGAGTTTCGTTTCTCCATGCAGGTCCTGAGATCCAGTCTCTGATATATGTCATCTTCTATGAGATCCGAGAACATCCTGAATTCTTCAAGCGGCAGTTCTTCAAGAGCGCAGCCCCTTCCCAGGCAGTATGACACTATCTTTCCGGATATATTATATGCGTCCCTGAAAGGCATGCCCTTCACTACCAGATAATCAGCCATGTCGGTCGCGTTTATATAGCCCTTCTTTGCGGATTCATACATATTTTCCTCATTGACTTCCATCACATCGACTATCTCGATGAAAGCCTCGACGCAGAGCTTTACCGTTTTCACTGAATCGAACAGAGGCTCCTTGTCTTCCTGAATGTCCTTGTTGTACGCGAGTGGCATGCCCTTGAGTGTAGTAAGCAGCGACATCAGATTGCCATAGACTCTGCCGGTTTTGCCTCTGCAGAGTTCTGCTACATCAGGGTTTTTCTTCTGCGGCATGATGGAAGATCCGGTCGTATATTCATCAGGCAGATGTATAAACCCGAATTCCGATGTAGCCCACATTATGATCTCTTCCGAAAGCCTGGATACATGCATCATCACGATAGCCAGATCCGACATCAGCTCTACGAAATGATCTCTGTCTGATACGGCATCCATGCTGTTCATGGCTATGCCTGTAAAGCCGAGCAGGCCCGCTTCATACTCCCTGTCGATGTCAAATGTGGTGCCGGCAAGAGCGCAGGCTCCTATCGGAGACCTTTCGAGCATCCTTTTTTTGCAGTCATCAAGTCTGCTGATGTCCCTTTCGAACATCATGGCGTAAGCCATAAGATGCTGTCCGAAGGACACCGGCTGAGCATGCTGCATGTGAGTATATCCGGGCATGATTATGCCTGTGCTCTTTTCGGCCTTGTCGGCAAGCACTCTGAGCAGATCGCACATCAGCTCCCTGATGCTTTCAGCTTCCTCTATGCAGTACAGTTTGGTGTCGAGTGCCACCTGATCGTTGCGGCTTCTGGCCGTGTGGAGCATCTTTCCGGTGTCACCTATCCTCTCGGTGAGCACCTGCTCCACGAACATGTGAATATCTTCAGCCGTCAGATCTATCTTCAGATCACCTGAAGTGATGTCCTTTTCGATACTCTCAAGGCCTTCTACCAGAGCGTCAGCCTCCTGCTGAGTGATGATGCCCTGCTTGGCCATCATCTTCGCGTGCGCTATGCTTCCGGCAATGTCTCTTTTATACAGTCTCTTGTCAACACCTATGGATGAGTTGATCTCGTCTACCAGATTTGCGGTTGTACCGGCAGTTCTGCCTGCCCAAAGTTTTTCCATGGTTTTATCAGTCTCTCTTTATCGGATGTGAAATATCATCAGGATCATGCATCGTCTTCTCTCTCATCGCCAGTACCGTGGTCGGGAGGCCCCATGCGTTGATGAAGCCTGCTGCCTGGCCCTGATCATAGTCGCTTTCGCCGAACGAAGCGAGTGACTCAGAGTAGAGCGAATACGGAGATGTAACGCCTGCAGGTATTATGTTCCCCTTGTACAGTTTGAGCTTGACTTCACCTGTTACGTTCTTGTTTGCAACATTTGCGAACGCTGTGAGAGCCTCCTGCATTGGTGAGAACCACTTTCCATTATACAGCATGTCCGCGAAGTCTACCGCAAGTTTCTGCTTAAGATGCAAGGTGTCTTTGTCTACGGTTATCGTCTCAAGCTGGAAATGAGCAGCGTAGAGTATCGATCCTCCCGGAGTCTCGTAAACGCCGTGGCTCTTCATTCCGATGAGCCTGTTCTCAACAAGATTCAGTATTCCGATGCCGTTCTTTCCGCCGATCTCGTTCAGCTTCTCGATTATCTTGCTGGCCTTCATCTTTTCGCCGTTAACGGATACAGGAGCGCCTTCCTCGAATGCTATCGTTACGTATTCAGGCTCGTCCGGTGCCTGCAGAGGCGAAACTCCCATCTCGAGGAAGCCTTCCTTCTCATACTGAGGCTCGAGTGACGGATCCTCAAGATCGAGACCTTCATGGCTCAGATGCCAGAGGTTTTTGTCCTTTGAGTAATTGGTCTCTCTGGATATCTTAAGAGGTACATTATGCGCCTCGGCATAATCGATTTCCTGATCTCTCGACTTGATGTCCCACTCTCTCCACGGAGCGATGACCTTCATGCCCGGAGCCCATCTTTTTACTGCGAGCTCGAATCTTACCTGATCGTTGCCCTTACCTGTGCAGCCGTGGCATACAGCGTCCGCGCCCTCTTCAAGAGCTATCTGCGCAAGCTTTTTTCCTATGATAGGGCGGGCAAATGCCGTACCCAGCAGGTACCCCTCATATGTGGCGTCCATCTTGAGCGATGGGATTATAACATCTTCTACCATTTCATCTACGAGGTCCGCGACTATAAGCTTGCTCGCGCCGGTCTTGATGGCCTTCTCCTCGAGTCCATCGAGCTCGTCATTCTGTCCTACATTTCCGCAGACAGCGATGATTTCCGGATCATCGTAGTTCTCTTTCAGCCACGGTATTATTATTGAAGTATCGAGCCCTCCCGAGTAAGCCAATACTATCTTTTTGATTCCTTTAACTGCCATTTTCCTAGCTCCTTTCTATGTTCAGCCTTTAGACACTTTTTATCGTTTATCAGTCAAGCACTTTCCGAATGGCTTCGAGTGCAGTTTTAATCTCATCTTCGCTTATGGTCAGCGGAGGAAGAAGCCTCAGTCTCTTTCCTGCCGGAATGGCAAGAACCCCTTCTTCCATAAGTTTGCTCACGGCTTCGGCGCCTGTCATCCCGTCAAGGTCGATGCCTATCATCAGTCCCAGACCGTCCAATCCGGTGACTTTTTTCATCTTCTTCAGCTCATTCCGCATCATTTCTGACCTGGCTTTTACTGAATCCAGGAATTCATCATCCATGGTATCGAGCACAACGCAGGCTCCCGCGCATGCCACCGGATTCATTCCGAAGGTGGATCCATGATCACCCGGTACCAGCACATCGCAGGTCTTCGGGCCGCAGATGATGCCGCCTATTGGCAGGCCTGCTCCTATACCCTTGGCAAACGATACGATATCCGGCTTGATGCCGTATTGCTCAAACGCGAACAGTGTTCCGCTCCTGCCGATGCCCACCTGCACCTCATCATCTATGAAGAGGATGTCTCTGCTTTTACAGAGTTCCGCAGCTTTTTCCACAAACTCCTTTTCGAGAGCGTGGACTCCGCCCTCACCCTGTACCAGTTCCATCAGGAAAGCGCATGGATCATACTGATTGACCAGCTTTTCGAGGGCTTCCGCATCATCGACTTCCGCATGCACGAAGCCCGGAACGAGTGGCGCGAACACCTCCTGAGCTTCAGCAAGGCCAGTCGCAGTTACAGTGGCCAGCGTCCTTCCGTGGAATGACTTTTTCAGCGAGATTATAGTGTTTTTCTTGTGGTCAGCGAGAGTATTGCCGTACTTTCTCGCGGTCTTTATCGCGGCTTCGTTTGCCTCTCCTCCGGAGTTAGCGAACCACACCTTGCAGAGTCCGCTTCTGGTCACAAGCTTTTCGGCAAGAAGCGGGCCGGGCTCAGAATAGTACAGATTGGATGTATGCTGCACTTTTTTGAGCTGCCCTATCACAGCGTCAAGCCAGGCTTCATTCTGATATCCCAGCGAGTTGGCAGCGTATCCGCTGCATAGGTCCACATACTCCTTGCCATTGACATCAGTTACTACTGCGCCGCAGGCATGATCGACGACCACATCGTAACGGTTATATGTATGGACGATATACTGCGCGTCCAGTTCCTTGATATGGCTGCGGTCCATCATTCACTCCTCTCCCGGTTGTAATACTTTACTCCGTCTTTCATTATCACGGTACCGACACCTCTGTCGGTGAATATCTCAAGAAGCAGGCAGTGAGGAATGCTGCCGTTAAGGATATGCACCCGGTTGACGCCCCCTTCTATTGAACGGAAACAGTTGCGCACCTTAGGGATCATTCCGCCTGTTATGATGCCTTCATCTATCAGCTTTTCTGCTTCTTCTACAAAGAGCTCGGATATGAACGATTCAGGATCATCAGGGTCGGTGCAGACTCCCGAAGTATCGGTGAGATACGCGAGTTTGTCTGCCTTGAGCGCTTTCGCGATCTCCGCCGCAGCATGGTCTCCGTTGATATTGTAGGACTGACCGTGTTTATCCATTCCTATAGGATATACGATAGGCAGGAAATCATCATTCAGAAGGTCGGTGATTATCTTTGTGTCTACCTCTGTGACCTCACCTACAAAGCCTATGTCTTTCATTCCGGGCTTTGCTCTTTTTACTGTGAGCAGTCTTCCGTCCTTGCCGCTGATGCCGCATGCCCTTACTCCGAGCTGCTGGGCCATTGTTACAAGATCGCTGTTTACCTTGCCCAGAACCATCTCGGCTATCTCAAGAGTATCGGCGTCTGTGACTCTCAGACCGTTGATGAACTGAGGCTCAATGCCCGTCTTTCTCATCCAGGCACTTATTTCATTGCCTCCTCCGTGCACGATGACCGGCTTGAACCCGACAAGCTTCAGCAGTACCGCGTCCTCTATCACGTGCATCTTCAATTCTTCATCTATCATGGCGCTGCCGCCATATTTTATGACGATTATCTTGCGGTTGAAACGCTGTATGTAAGGGAGAGCCTCAATAAGAACATTGGCTTTCTCCATGTATTTCTCTTTTACCATCTGATACCTCTTTTTATGAGCGGTACGAGCCGTTTATCTTCACATAATCATATGTAAGATCACATCCCCAGGCATATGCTTCAGCATCGCCATCATGCAGATCCGCCTCGACCGTTACGCACTCCTTTGAAAGGATCTCAGTTGCGAAGTCATCGTCGAACGGTATCGAAGCAGAGCCTTTGCACACGAGTACCTCACCTGCTTCAGACCTTACGCTTACATCGATATTCGATGCATCAAAGTCGGCGTCCGTATAGCCAATGGCACAAAGTATGCGCCCCCAGTTTGCATCGGAGGCAAATACTGCTGCCTTGAAAAGCGATGAACATACGATGCTCTTGCTGACAAGTCTTGCGGTCTCCTTATCAGGAGCGCCGGTCACATGTGCCTCAAGCAGTTTTGTGCAGCCTTCTCCGTCGCCGGCTATCTTCTTTGAAAGCTCAACACTTACCACATGGAGGGCTTCACAGAATGCATCATAGGCTTCGCCTGTTTCAGTTATCTCAGAATTTCCTGCCAGACCGTTTGCAATCACAACGACTGTATCATTTGTTGATGTGTCTCCGTCAACGCTGACCTGATTGTAGCTGTCAGCTATTTCTTCATGAAGCGCTTTGCTGACAAGCTCCTGGCTGATGGCACAGTCTGTCGAAATGAAGCTGAGCATGGTGCCCATATTGATGTGTATCATTCCGCTGCCCTTTGCTATTCCGCCAAGGGTACATACCGTATCTCCCACATCGAACTGCACGGCGCATTCCTTTATGTATGTATCAGTCGTCAGTATAGCAAGCGCCGCATCAGCAGACCCTGTCCTTGAAAGGCTGCCTGCAAGTTCCGGCATGGATTCCATAAAAGGTTCTATAGGAAGCGGGACTCCTATGACTCCGGTTGCGGCAGGCAGCACATCATCTGCTTTTATCCCAAGGCATTCCGCAGCGATCTGTGTCGCTTTTTCCGCCACTTCCTCTCCGTCCGGAGTGCATGTATTGGCGTTTCCGCTGTTGCACAGCACAGCCTGGGCTACACCGTTGGCTAGGTGCTTTTTTGTAACGGCTATATGAGCCGCTTTCACCTTATTCTTTGTATATACCGCAGCGGCATTGCCCGGAACCTCACTGACGATGAGCGCCAGATCAGGTTTTTCCGAATTTGCTTTTATTCCGCTGTATATTCCTCCAGCTTTGAATCCTGTAGCGGCAGTAACACCGCCTTCGATCATTTTTACCATAAATCCCTCCTGTATTCTCTTTGCAGATCCGGCCGGGTTCTATATCAGTCCGGCGGTCTCTTCTGTCCCGAGTACTATATTCAGATTCTGTACTGCCGCGCCCGACGCTCCCTTACCGAGATTGTCGTACGAAGCGATCAGAAGTATTCTCTCTTCATTACCGGTCACATACATTTCCACACCGTTATTGCCGGCCATCGGATTTGAATAGACCTTGCCCGATTCCGGCGCCTCATCATTTACCTTGATGAGAGGCTCGTTATCATATCTCTGATGTAAAGTTTTCTTTACATCATCTATGCCAGCTCCGTTCTTTAGCATTGACGTGTGAAGCGGCACTGTCATCACCATGCCGCTATAGAAATCCGCGACTACCGGGCTGAAGCATGGCGCGTTCACGATACCCGTCATCTTTACCATCTCAGGCAGATGCTTATGAGCCTGCCCAAGAGCGTACTGTCCCGGGGAATCAAGATCTGCGTCTCTTTCAGCGTCCTCATAGTCTGCGATCATCTTCTTTCCGCCGCCTGAGTAACCCGTAATGCAGAAGCATGTCAGAAGCGCATCTTTGTCCAGGAGCCCTGCCTCGATGAGCGGTCTTACCAGAAGTATGAATCCGCTGGCGTGGCAGCCCGGGTTGGCTATCCTTGTGCTGCTGCGGATCTTATCTCTCTGGCCGGCTGTCAGCTCCGGCATGCCGTAGGTCCAGTACGGATCAGTGCGGTGCGCAGTCGATGTATCGATAATGACTGAATCCGCAGGAGCGGCTGCTGCTATCTCTCTGGAAGCCTGATCCGGAAGGCACAGGATGCTTACATCAGCTTCCTTTATCATGCTTACCCTGGCCTCCGTATCCTTGCGCTTCCCGGGGTCGATTTCCAGTATCTGTATATCAGACCTCCCCGCCAGATATTCGTTTATTCTCAGCCCTGTTGTGCCATGGGCTCCGTCTATGAATACTTTGTACATTTTTCTCCGTTTTTTCAGATTCCGGTATATCAGACAAGTACTTTGGAAAGGAAATCCTTTGTCCTGTCCATCTGAGGATTATTGAGCACCTCATCCGGAGTACCCTGTTCAACGATGTATCCGCCATCCATAAAGATCACCTTGTCCGCAACTTCTTTTGCGAATCCCATCTCATGTGTAACGACTACCATCGTCATACCCTCTTTAGCAAGGCTCTTCATAACATCGAGCACCTCGCCTACCATTTCAGGGTCGAGAGCCGATGTCGGCTCATCAAAGAGCATTACTTCCGGATCCATTGCAAGTGCCCTTGCTATCGCAACACGTTGCTGCTGTCCGCCGGAAAGGTTTCTCGGATACTCATTGGCCTTTTCTGCAAGTCCGACCCGTTCAAGCAGTGCCAGGCCTTTCTCTTCCGATTCTTTCTTATCTGCCTTTTTCACGTTGACCGGTCCGATAGTGAGGTTCTCCAGCACAGATTTATGCGGAAAAAGATTGAAGGACTGGAATACCATGCCCATCTTGGTTCTCATGGCATCTACGTTTTTTTCAGTAACGAGTTCTCCGTCGATATAGATCTCGCCGCCGGTCGGCTCTTCGAGTCTGTTGATGCAGCGGAGCATAGTCGACTTTCCTGATCCCGAAGGTCCTACTATGCAGAGCACTTCGCCTTCTTCAACGTTCTGGTCGATCCCCTTCAGCACTTCATGGTCTCCGAAGCTCTTGCAGAGGCCTTTTATTTCTATCATGCTCATGCTGCAGACTCCTTTCTGGCCATTTTGCGTTCATAACCGTTGATTATCTTTGAAAGCGGGATCGTAAGTATCATGTAAGCCAGCGCTACGCCGATGTATGCAGGGAAGGTTTCAAATGACGATGAATTCCACAGCTGCCCGCGCCTTAGTATCTCTACAACTCCTACATAACCGAGAACTGATGTCTCTTTGATGAGTGTTACAAACTCATTGGCAAAAGCCGGGAGAATTATGCGGATAGCCTGCGGTATGATGATCAGTCTCATTGCCATTCCGTGACTCATGCCAAGCGATCTGGCTGCCTCCATCTGACCCTTGTCTATCGCCTGTATTCCTGACCTTATTACTTCAGACAGGTATGCAGCGGAATTGAACCCGCAGACTATTACGGCCGGCACTACCATTCCACCGTAGTTATCCCATTTGAAGCCGATGCCCCAGGACTGCAGAAGCCATGGAATACCATATGCCATAATGAGAGCCTGCACCAGCATTGGTGTGCCCCTTACAACGTCTATATATACTTTTGCCAGTACCTGCAGGATCCTGCTTTTTGTCTGTGAACACAGTGCAAGGAGCAGTCCGAAGGCTGCTCCAATTACTATTGCTATCAGACTGACCGCCACTGTGGCGGGTATGCCTCTGCAGGCGATGAGAAATCCCTTAAGATATACACCCATTTTGCTTAATTCCCTTCGCCGTTTTGATTTTTATCGTTTTGCTTTTGGCTATCTTTTAATCTTATTTACTATTGTTTAGCTGAACCACTTATCGACGAGTTCATCATATTTACCGTTTGCCTTGATGTTTGCAAGACCGGTATTCAGCTTCTCGAGGAGTTCTGTATTGCCCTTCTGTACGGCAAACGCGAATTCTTCGTGATCTCCGAATGAGTCGCCAACGAATTTAGCGATGTCTCCGTGATTGTTGAGGTAAGCTTCTCCAACCGGCTTATCGACGATAACGCCCTGTACCTCACCGTTCTGGAGCTGCAGATAGCAGTCAGTCCACTGGTTGAGAACAACGCCCGCTGCGATCTTTCCATCGTCCTGCATCTCCTGCACCATGTCTCCGCCTGTAGTACCGATCTGGCTTGCAAGCTTCATATCTGATGTAACTGCATCGATGCCGGTCAGTTCACTGTCGGATGTTACAAGCAGCATGAGGTCACTTTCAAAGTAAGTATCACCGAAGTCAACTTTTTCAGCACGGTCACCTGCCAGCTTGTTCATTCCTGCGCAGATGATGTCGCCCTGATCTGACTGAAGGGCAGGAATCAGCGAATCGAATTCCATGTTGACCCATTCCAGTTCAAGGCCCTGGTCTTCAGCGATGGCCGCCATCATGTCAGGATCGAAACCTATGATAGTATCATCACCGTCCTCTGTTGATTCAAACGGAGCAAACGTAGCTTCCGTAACAACCTTCAGTACAGCAGTCTCTTCGCCGCCTTCTGCAGATTCTTCGCTTCCGCCGCCTCCGCATGCGCTGAGTGCAAATGTGAATATCATTGCAAGTGCAAGTAAGAGTACTAATGATTTCTTTTTCATGATTTGTTCTCCTTTATACAGTTTATTGATTGATTACACGCAAGACTATACTATTCATTGTATTTTTATTCAACCCCATTATTGAATATTTTTTACATTTTTGTGCATTTTTATGCATACACATGAAAACAAAAACGGGCTTCCGCCCGCCTCTGTAATAATCATCAGTCTGTTTACAGCATCTCTATAAACGCTGCGATACGTGTATTGAGCTGAGCAACGTCTGCTGTAGAGTAGTCTGTCTCAACCATGAAGTATGGCACCTTCTTCTCCTCTGTGCAGAACCTCTCGATTGACTTGTGCTCTACATTGTAAGTATGGCATGCCTGGAGTGTCATCTCAAGTACTCCGTCAGCCTTGTACTCATCGATAGTTCTGCCGAGCAGGTCATATCTGTTAGGGTTCGGTGTCATTACAGAGCATCCGATCTGCAGATATCTGTATGCAACTGCTTCCCAGATGTCCTCAGCATCTTCGTCAACGAGTCTGTCGTACTGCTTGGCGCCAACGCAGTTCTCCATTGCTACTACTACACCGCCGTTGTCCTCGATAGCCTTGATGACTTTCTCAGTGACTCCTCCGATCGGGCAGCCGGTAAGAACGATGCGAGGTCTCTTGTCGAGTTTCTTGCCTTCTGCAAACTCTTTCTCGATCTTTGCCTTGACGTCTGCCATTTCACCAGGGATAACGGTGTGGTCGAATTTGAATCCGCTTCCATAGAGAACATGGAACATATCGAGTCCGGAAACAGGGCATGGATCGTTCTTCATTGTGTCGATGAGCTGCTTCTTAGCTACTCTGATCTCGTTCTCAAGCTTGACAGCCTTGCGCATGTCATCATCAGTAATTGTAATGCCGAACTTCTCTTCTACATATGCTTTGAGTCTCAGGAGTTCTGCCTTGTAGAGCTCGAGTCCCTTTTCACTCTGGGAATTAGGAAGATCCATTACGAATACATCCTTGAATTCACTCATAAGCTCGTACATCTTCTTCTTTCCGTCGCAGGTATTCTCACCGATGACGATGTCACTGAAATAGAAGAACGGGCACTTGTCTGCCTTAGCAAATCCATAGCTGGATTTGATCAGCGGGCAGAGGTTTGCAGGAAGATCCTTTTCAGCAACCGGAATAGTCTCTCCGGATGTTGAGCAGAGACCTACTGTAGCAGCTCCCGCAGCTATGGCAAGCTCCTGCGGAAAATATGTGCAGTATGATCCGATTACAGGGATCCCCTGATCCTTTACCTTCTTGACATTGATAAATGCGTTTCTTCTTGCTTCTGCGAATTCTTCAAATACCGCAGGCAGTTCCTTAATGATTTCCATAAACTGAACCCTCTTTCTTTTCTGGATTAAACAGCCGCAGTAAGCGGCCCCTACCTTTTAATTATACGAGCAAAGTAACAGGGGCAACTATAGAATAAATCTATAATTGCCCCTTTATATTATGTGTTTTACAGATCGGCATTCAGAAGATCCGTGTCGATCGGATACCTTCCGAATATGCGCGCCGCATCCATCAGCGCCTGCAGATTCTCTGCCGGCGTATCCATAGGTGTCTGGCATCCTGAAGTCAGGGTGAATCCATTCGGTGAATCCCATGCTTTTCTGATGCACTCCTTACCTGATCTCAGCACGTCCTGAGGTGTGCCGAGTCTTATGACATCTACCGGAGGAACATTGCCCTGGATTGCCATGTGAGGTCCGAGCACTTCCTTTGCTTCCTCAAGATCTTCGATATTATCGAGTCCGAAGCATCCGATCCCCGTCTCATTGAGAGTCTCCCAGAGCTTGCGGCTTCCTCCGCAGATATGAAGACCGCAGCCCCCGCCGTTCTTCCTGATGAAGTCTACATTGTGCTGGAAATAAGGAAGCGAGAATTCCTTGTACTGCTTTACTCTGAGAAGCGATGTTGTGCTGACAGGGTCAGCGAATCCTACACCAACTCCCATCTCAAGCATGCGGGCAATATATCTCTCGTTGTTTTCTGTGATCACTTCCATCAGCTGCTTGACCTTATCAGGCTTTTTTATCATGCCGATGAGAAGTTTCTCTGTTCCGACGACCATTGCCGCGATGGTGAACGGGCCTGTAACAGTTCCGCTGACAGGGACCTTATCACCAAGCTCCTTTTTTACCATTCTGAGGCCTTCAAGGATAATAGGAAGTCTGCCATCCTTGTCAACATCGACCAGTTTTGCTTTGTCTACCTCATCAAGGCTTGCGAGAGCAGGCTCCTCGAGCTGCGCTATGTTGTGATCAAAATATCTGATCTTCGAGCCCATTGCTTCCGCCATTCCGCGAAGAGTTGTAGACAGGCCTGCGCCATCCGAATGGAAGGTGTCGTATATATACTGCTCAAGCTCAAGCATCTTCTGTGACGAAAAGTAATAGTCCTTTACTTTCAGTCCGATCATAGGCGCAAGAGTCTCGCCCGTATCGATGCAGCACATGATGCGGTCGACTTCCTTACCCTCGCTCAGCAGTCTGTCCCTTTCGATTGCGGTGAGCTCATCCTTCGGTATTTCCAGTCCGTGTCCGTATTGTTCGATTATACCCATTTTTTCTTCCTCTTTTAACAAGCAATGCCGGAGACCCGTTTCAGTGGGATCCCGGCATAAGCTTATGGATTCTCATGGAGATACTGTTAGTTGTTGATGACCTTGTTCTCTTTCCAGTCCCACTTGCCCTTGAGTGTGATGTTCTCATACCAAGGAACGAAGTAAGAAATGATAGCGAATATCGCGAGCAGGAAGAGGTACCAGTTGTTCGGGATGATGTCGAGCGGGCTTACTCTTCCCTCGCACATGCTTGCTACTACGAGGAACTGAGCTCCGTAAGGAATGAGTCCCTGCATGATGCATGTGAACATGTCGAGGATGGAAGCAGTCTTCCTAGGGTCGATGTCATACTTCTCGCTGATTTCTCTTGCCATAGGACCGTCAACGATGATGGCAACAGTGTTGTTGGCTGTAGCCATGTCTGTCAGAGCAGCAAGTGCGCTGAGTCCGACCTGAGCCGACTTCTTGCCCTTGAATGTTTTCGACAGCTTCTCGATGAGCCAGTTGAGGCCGCCGTAGTGCTTAGCCATTTCCGCAATACCGCCGCAGAGCATGGACAGCAGGAACACTTCGATCATACCCTGGAATCCTGCCCAGATGTTGCCTGCGAAATCCATGAATGTGATGTCGCCATAAGCCATTCCGATGATGCCTGCTGCGAAGATACCGATTGTCAGTACCAGGAATACGTTCATTCCGATAAGAGCGAGAACGAGTACGAGCAGATATGGGATGACCTTTACGAAGTCGAATCCGCCTACCTCGAGAGCCTGAGCTGTTTCAGGTCTTCCGAAGATAACGAGGAGAATGATCGTAACGATAGCTGCAGGGAACGAGATCCAGAAGTTAGTTCTGAACTTGTCCTTGAGTTCTACATGCTGAGTTCTTGTAGCTGCGATAGTTGTATCCGAGATCATGGACAGGTTGTCTCCGAACATAGCGCCGGAAACTACTGCTGCCATAACGAGCGGAAGGCTGAGTCCTGCCTTGTCAACAACGCCGAGAGCGATAGGTACGAGAGCTCCGATCGTTCCCATAGAAGTTCCTGTAGCTGTTGCAAGGAAGGATGCGATGATGAAAAGACCTGCTGTGAGCAGAGATGCAGGGATGATCGATACACCCAGGTTAACTGTAGCGTCAACTCCGCCCATCGACTTTGCAACTGCAGAGAAAGCACCTGCGAGCAGGTAGATCATGAGCATTGCCATAACGTCTTCGTTAGCTGCGCCTTTTGCAAAGATCGAGAAATTAGTGTTGATTCCTGCCTTGTAGTTCATTGCGAATGCAACGAGTACCGCGATGAACATCGCTACTACTGCAGGGAACTGATAGAATGCCATCTCTACGCCTTTTGACTGCAGAATGATTCCTGCACCGAGGTAGATGATGATGAATACAGCGAATGGCACGAGCGCCAGACCGCTGCTCTTCTTCTGATTTTCCATGATAACTTACTCCTTTTTTCTTTTGATATATTCTTTCTAATTGAAAACAACATAAAAGCTGCGTTTCAGGCAGCTTTTACAGTTTAATCTTTTTTTTATCAAAGTAAAATTATTTTTTTTCCTTTTTTCTGGTTAATTATTTATCAAATCAATAATTGTACTTTTTATATAATTAATAACTAATAGTATTGTTGTTTTTCACGATTCTGATTCAAACATTCGGTTTATCTAAATACCGCATTCACGTTTCTTACATTGCTATTGTTTATCGCTGTCATTTGCTACTTCTTTTCTCCCAGACGAGTCGGGCCGTACTCCGCTCCCGCTTCTCCCTCAAAACTGAATTCTTCTTCTGTTACTGCAGATCCCGGCTTTTTTACGATGATATCATCATCCCAGTTTCCGGTGATCAGCTTTTGCATGACTTCATTGCCGCCCGGAACTATCCCCCTTTCGAGACAGAAGCGCTCCGCGCATTCATCAGCATAAGCGATCACTGGTTCCATTTCGTAGCAGCCTGTGTCTATCACGGTGACACTCGTATAGGAATCGAGCATCATCTTCATTAGTTTGTCTGCTTTTCTTTTTCCGTATTTTGCCAGATAGCTTTCGAACATGTCGAGAAGAGCGCCATCGTCTTTGCTCCACCCGCCTGTCAGATACATATGGCCTGCTTTGAGGTAATTTCGTCTTTCCCTCTTTCCGGTGCAGAGCATCATGTTTACGCAGTCATCAAAGCGTGGCATCACAAGAACCGCCTTTTCTGCATGCCAGCCTACCGCTCCATTGCCGCAGAGGCCGTATCCCAGCATTATAAGATCAGCTCCGGCATCCTCTGCCTTCCTGATCTCAGACTGTATCACTTCGCGCAGCTTGTCGGGATCATTGTGATGGCCTCTCTCCTGCCACCATATTTCAATGTCGTGTATTTCAAAACGATCGAAGGCGGCATTTATCTCGTCTTCGATCATCGAACATGCTATAAGTATCTTCTTTTTATATGCCGACAGATCCAAACTGTTCTCCTTTTGCATGGCCCGGATCGTTTATTTGAGAACGATCTCCCTGAATCTTCCGTTTGCGAGTTTTACGCCTATATTCTTGATACAGACCTGACCGCCGATTTTCGCCTTGCCTCTCATCTGAAGCATGGCATCAAGAAAATCTGTGCCCGGCTCAAGCTCATGCTCCCTGAACTCGCCGAATCCGGTATCTATTACAGCAAAAGTAAACTTTGGGCAAAGGAGGAATATGCAGCTGTCATCCATAAGCTCCTCAACTTTTTTCAGGAACGGATGATAGAAGTCCTCTACCGCCTGAGTCATGAATTTAGGTCCGAGGAGCTCCGGCGCCCCTGCAGAGTCTGAGAAGATGAAAACATCAACCCCGGCCCTCTTACCTGCCTCGATATATGCAAGCAGTGAGTCGCCCAGCTTTTCGAAGACTTTTACCATGCCGTCATGGTCTTTTCTGTAAGCCTTGAAGACCTTCCTCGGCTCCATCAGAGCATTGAGCATGGTAAACGGACCTGTCACTTCAAGGCACACAGTCTCTCCTTCCGCCTTCATTTTAGCGCATGCATCGAGCACTTCCGCCATTCTTCCCTTAGTCACATCGACATCAGGAAGCGCGAGAACATCATCACTGGTGCTACAGATAGGGTCCTTTGCTCTCGGTCCGGTATTCGCGTCGCCGTAGTTGAGTATGGCGCCTATCGCCTCGGCTTCGACCGTGCGGCAGAAAGGCAGAAGGCAGAAGTCCGCTCCGTCATGCTCCTTTATTGCCTTAGCCAGCACCTGCATGGTTTCGCTGTGCATGTACGCATCCGGAAACCCCAGCCCAAGCCCCGAAGTCACCTCGGCGCTTATACCTACCGAGTTGGAATATGTACATTTGTATTCTCTTATTTCACCCATTTTGTTCTTCCTTTTTATTGAAACGGATCCTCTGACAACGCGTGGTCTTCGTTAGTATGCCTGAGACTGTCCAGAATCAAGGCCGTTATCTCTACCCGGCCTGTAGCTGCCGATTTATTGAGATACTCCCTCAGAGCCTCTTCATCTATGAGTCCGCGCATTACCATATATCTCACGGCATCAGTGCTTTTCCTGTTTATTGCAAGGTCGAGGAACGATTTCTGCCGGTCTTTCACATACTGCTCTATCACCGCGCAGTCCTCATTATCAGATTTTTCCTCAGCATGCTCTTCCATATAGGTAAGTATGGCAGTGTATCTTGCTGACGGCGGCAGGATCTCTATCTGCTGCGGACTGATATGTATTGCACGCAGACTCCTGCAGCCGCTGAGAGAAGTCCTGGCCGCTTCTTTCAGCGAATGCGGCAGCCACAGCTCCGCAAGAGCGTGGCAGTTCTCAAACATATCCGTACCGAGCGAAACTGTGCCTTCAGGCATCCGTACGCTTCTCAGCTGCCAGCAGTTCTGAAAAAGGCCTGCACCTATCCGGTCTACACTTTCAGGCATACGGATCTCACGCAGGGCATAACAGTTCATAAAAGCATAGTTGCCGATTTCCCGCACGGAATCCGGAAGCAGCAGCCTCTCGAGACTGTCAGCTCCTGCAAAAGCCAGTTCATTTACCTGCACGATACCGTCTTCTATTCTGATTTCACTCTTTACAGCAGCCATTGATTATTCCGCGAAGGTTTTTACGGTCTTGAGCACCTGCTGGACGTTGCTCAGCGGTGAACCCATTCCAAGTCCGCACGCAGGCGATATTATATCCGAACCGTTCGCGTAGCTGGCTCTCGTCAGCTTATCCACAGTCTTCTCCTCCTGCATCTCTATCGCGAAGGTACTGACATTGCCCATGATGACCTTGTCAGGCAGGTTCTTTCTTGCCTCTCTGAGTGATACGACGGCATCAAAGCTGAAAGCATCGCTGTGGATCTTTGCGACCTTGTCATATACGGACTTCATCTGTCCGCAGATATGAACTATGGTCTTTGCGCCGGCAGCCTTGACTGCTTCCACCACCTGATTGATGTAGGTGACAGCGTATTCGTCAAAGAACTTAGGTCCGAGTATCTCGCCCGTACCGCTCGGGTCGGACAGAGCTATGACATCAGCGCCTGCTTCTACCATGGCAAGAGCGAATCTTATGAGATCGTCCGTAACGAACTGCATGTACTCGTGTGTGAGCTCCCTCTTCTGCCTCATCTGCTTGTAGTATCTTGTCGGCTCGCATACCGAACTGGCCACGCTGACAGGTCCGACGATGTTTCCAATGATAGGGACATCCTTCGTCTCCGCTTTGAGAAGCCTGATCGCATCGAGTGTGACCTTTGCCCTGCCGGCTTCCAGGTCCATCGGCCTGAGCTTTTTATAGTCCTCCACCGTGTCGATGGCATATCCTGTGACATGTGGCTCAAAAAGCTGCGTGCCCATGGTGCAGCTGGCGCCGAGAGCCTCGGCCTCGACTGTCATGCAGAACGGCACTCCGTAATTCTCAAAGCAGTCGTTATCATATATGGCCTTGGCAAGATCCGCCATCATTCTTGCATCCGTGTGAGCCTCAGGCAGATACACTCCGCAGGTGTCCTGCAGGGCCTTTGTGACCATGTTCATCATTCCGCCCGGGCAGATGCAGGCAGGTCTGTCAGCTTTCATGCCCGAAAGGATCTTTATAAGTCTTTCATTAGCTGTAGTCATTTTGTTTCCTCTTCTATTTGAAAACCGGGAATATCAGGCATTCGGACAGGAGCCTCTCGTAGTTGTCGGTAGCACCGAGCTCAAGATAATCCATGTCGTGAGCGAGTGCTTCCATCTGTCTCTTTACCTTCCCCGACATCAGTGCCATGTAAGCGCCGGTCTTGGATGTATTGCCTACATACTCTATGCGGTCTTCGACTTCGAACGGCAGTATCCCCGTGCCCGTGATGCTCTCAGCAGGCAGATGCGCTCCGAACTGCCCGGCGATAAGAACTTTGTCGAGATCAGCCATGCCTATGCCGGCCTTTTTAAGAAGCGCCATAAAGCCTGACAGGATCGCTCCCTTTGCAAGCTGGACCTGACGCACGTCTCCCTGTGTGATATAGAGTGGATCCGCGCCGTCTCCGCCTTCCGTCATCCTGAACGATCTCTTTCCGTCCTCATCGACGGCTATATACTTTGACCTGTAGTCGTCCGCATCGAACTTGTCTGCCTTGACAAAAGCGCCGGTCTTTCTTACGATGCCGGTCCTCAGGAGCTCCTTAGTGACCGTAAGTATGCCACTTCCGCAGATGCCTGCCGGCTCACAGTCCCCGATCACCTTGATATCGATCCCGTCTTCGTTTATGTGTATGTCCTCGATAGCGCCTTCAGCTGCGCGCATTCCCGAGCTGATATTCATGCCTTCAAGAGCCGGTCCCGCAGCGCATGAACATGACATGAGCTTTCCGTCAGCAGCAAGCACTATCTCGCCGTTTGTTCCTATGTCTATGAACATGACATTGCCCTTACGGTTCCTGAGGTCGCACACATACGCGCCGGCAACGATGTCCGCTCCTATGTATGCGGATACCGAAGGCAGGCAGTAGAGTCTCGCCCCCGGAGCTGCTTTAAGCCCTATATCCGAAGCTTTTACATCTTTTGCACGCGCAAAAACCGGAGCAAACGGCGCTTTGCCAATAGGCCTTGCGTCTACTCCCATCAGCATGTGCATCATGGTGCAGTTGGCTCCGACAGATACTTCATAGATCTGATCCTGAGTCACGCCATTTTTGTCACATACCGACTTTACCATCTTGTTGATGGAGCCCACGATGGCCTTCTGCAGCTTTTCTCTTCCGTCCTCCGGGTTTTCTATCTCATAAGTGATCCTGGTAAGAACGTCAAGTCCGAAGAACTTCTGCGCATTGATCTCTGAAGCATGTCCGAGTTCCTCGCCCGTCAGCATGTCAACAAGAGAGCACACGACTGTAGTCGTTCCGATATCAATGACGACTCCGTAAAGCGATCCCGTCGTGTCGCCGGGTTCAAGAGCAATTACCTTGCCATCATGGATCACGGCGGTATATTCCCCCGGCAGCATCGAATGCTCACGCAGAGCTGTGTAATCAAAGCCAAGGTATCCGGTCGCCCCGTCATGTCCGACGATGGACGCTGCCCCCACCTGATCTATTATCTGGTTCTCGAACGGTGTCTGATCCGCAAGTGTCGGCTTATGTATCGTGACCGGCACCTTCACGATGTCAGGTTCGAACTCAAAATCAGGCATATACCCGGAGGCAAGCACATCGTGCTTCTTTTCTTTCTGAAGCAGCTCAATTGTGATGTCTGAAACCGGGTAAGCAAGACACGCGAGCCTCACTCCCTGCTCGAGCTCTTCTGCTTTCAGAATACCGCGCTCGGTTTCCCCCGCTTCACCTGCATCGCCTTCAGTGATCTTTACCCTGCACTTTCCGCACAGGCCTTTGCCTCCGCATGCATTGTCTATAAACAGGCCTGCTTCGAGCATTATTTCCATCAAATTTTTGCCGGAGGCAAAATCGTATTGCTTTCCCTCCGGCATAACATTCAAAATAGGCATTACTTTTGATTCCTTTTTGTTTTTTATTCTACTCCGCAGAGTCTCTTTGCGACTTCCACAGCTTCGACAGCATTTCTGGAATAGCCGTCAGCTCCGATGTCGTCAGCATACTTCTGCGAAATAGGGCTTCCGCCTACCATGACCTTGATGCTGTCCCTGATGCCCTGCTCCTTGAGCTTGTTGATGACCTCTTTCATTCCAGGCATTGTTGTAGTCATGAGTGTTGACATCATGATAAGGTCTGCATCTACCTCTTTAGCCTTCTCAACGAAGCTGTCGAGAGGCACGTCTCTTCCGAGGTCGAACATCTCAAAGCCTGCAGTTTCCATCATGATCTTTACGAGGTTCTTTCCGATATCGTGAGTGTCTCCCTCGACTACTCCGATAACAGCCTTCTTAGCCTCACCTACACTTGCGTCTTCAGGAAGATGCGGGCGGAGCACGTCGAGGCCTGCATACATAGCATCCGAGCAGAGAAGCAGGTCAGTTACGAAATACTCCTCCTGGTCGTACATCTCGCTTGCTCGGTTCATGCCGTCAACGAGTCCGTGAAGGATACCATCGAGCGCGTCGTATCCGGCTTCGATATACTCCTCACATACGTCAGCGATCTCCTCGTCCTCCATCTCGAATACCATGTCGGACATCTTCTGCAGCAGTTCTTCTTTAGTAGCCATTATAATACATTCTCCTTTATGTTATCAGCCGTTTATCAGGCTTTATTCATTACTACTTCATTTGCGGCCTCTTCGACTATGCCGAGCGGAAGCATTCCTTTACGCGCTCCTCTGCCGTACTTGCGTGCAGCAAAGATGAACGCATCGAAGTTCTCGCGGGAAGTTCCGATCGGTACCTGGCAGCCTGTGCCCAGCGTGTATCCGTTCTCAGCTTCAGAGCCATTGATAATGCACTGTTTGCATGTCTCGATGACATCATCGATAGTTCCGTTGAGCATTACGTCCACAGGAGCAACGTTTCCTACCAGTCCGAATACAGGACCCATCTTATCTCTTGCGTCAGCGAGGTTTTCCATATTGTCTACGCTGAAGCTCGACACCTTGAGTTTCAGCATGTCATCCCACAGCGGTGATGTCTTTCCGCAGATGTGGATGCCAGGCTTTTTACCCAGAGTCTGTGTAAGGCCTTCAACAAGATACTCAAGCCATGGATGTGAGAATTTCCTGTAGTTTCTCTTGCCCAGAATGTCAGCGCAGCTGATAGGATCGCAGATGGTGCATCCTCCGCCGCCGAATTCATCCGCGAACATCTCCGCATAAGCTATTGTATAATCAACAGTCCACTTAAGAAGATCGTTCAGTTTTTCAGGGTTTCTTACCGTATCCCTGAGTATCATCTCAACCGGTCTTATCAGAGAAGCATTTGTGAATGGACCGGCAACAGGCATCGCGATACCCATCTCAGGGAATGCCATCTTGAGGTCGATTCCTCTCTGGAGAACAGCGAG
This sequence comes from uncultured Eubacteriales bacterium, assembly GCA_902779185.1. GTDB lineage: Bacteria > Bacillota > Clostridia > Peptostreptococcales > Anaerovoracaceae > Crickella. The sequence continues at coordinate 855 of CACZAM010000007.1, read as the reverse complement.
GAATACCGGATTCTTCTTCGGATTGTCCTTCATCAGCTCAGGAAGCATTGAGTAGTCTGTAAGCACAGGCTTGATCACGCGGTCGATACCGACTTCCGGAAAATATATTTCAGAACCGACAGCCTGCGCCATGGTTCTCAGTCTGAGGCCCGATGCGAGTCCGCCGATGTTGAACTCCTCCTGCCTTCTTTTGATCACATCGATGTGAACTTTTACATCATTTCTCCACTGCGCAGTCGTATAGCCGAATATATTGGCCATGGCCTCATACTTCTGCATTCTTTCACCCGCAGACATAGTCTCGGGATACTTTTCCATTTCTTTTTTCAGTTCTTCATAAGTCATGTTGAAGTCCTCTTGATAACGCCAGTTACACCTTACCCATTAATTATAGAACACTAACAAAAACGCAACTATTGATATGATTTATATTTGCCCGCGTGATTATCGGCAACAGCTATATGGCCTGGCGTATCAGATCTTGCATTTTATTAAGTGCAACTGAAAAAGTGCGTAAAAACTATTAACTTTACTAATTGTAAGTAAGGAATATAATGTAGTTGAAAACAAAGGTAGGATTTATGAATCCTTATTTGTGGAAAATAAAATCTTTCAGGGGTCAAAAGGGTTTTTATGGGAGGTGCCGCCATGATGAATGCAATCGTAGTATTATCCTTTATCGGAGTATTCGTAGGAAAGTGCTATTACTATTCAAAGTACAGCCACAAGAGATAATCCAAAAAACAGTAAAAAAAGAGGGGCTGTCGCATTTTGAATAAAAATGAGGCAGCCTCTTAACGTGGAAAAGCAGACAGTCTCCGTCAGGATCGGGTGATCCAGCCATCGACAGTCTGC
>CACZAM010000006.1 GCA_902779185.1 uncultured Eubacteriales bacterium | reverse complement strand
ACTCTTCGATGAGATCGCTCCGGGCTATGAGAACAGAAACGGCGGATACACACGTATCCTCAAGCTGGGACCTAGGCAGGGAGATAACGCTGAGGTAGTTTACCTCGAGCTCGTGTAATCTGGTGTAATTCAGAAAAAACACGGACAAAACACAAACAAGGCGGTGCGAAAGCACCGCTTTTTTTAATCCGTAAAAGCCCGGACTTTTGTTGTCAGAAAACTCCTGAGAACCCCTGTTTACATGTCTGAACGTTGATCCGGATCCATGTTTATCGCCTCTAAAAAGAGATTGAAGTTACGCTCCATCATTTCTGCCTTATGCTTAGGAAGGCGCTGGATCTTTTCGATAAGCGTGGCGTTGGCTGTGCTGTTTTCACTGCTTCGTCCAAACAGTATGAAGTCAGAGCTCACGTTCAGCTCGATGCAGATCCTCATCAGCGTATATATCGATGTGCCGACAAGACCTCTTTCGAGGTCAGATAAATACTGGGATGTCACACCTATCAGTTCTGACATCTCCTCCTGCGTCAAATCAGCCCGCTTCCTTGCTGTGCGGATATTCGACCCGATATTGTACATGCTGTCGTCTACCCTTTTTCTCATAGTGCCTTCCCTGAATCCATTTTTTCATTCCTAATATAAATGATAATTCAAAGCAGCACGTTTGGTTTACAATGTAAAAACACGATATTGTAAATGTAATACATTGAATGAAGCAAAAGGTTTTGCTATTATCCCTAAGGGAAACGACGATCAGAACCGTTTTTCCTCATATTGTTTTGAAGTAACCGGAGCGGTACGCGATGTGCTGAAGAAAGCGCGTTGATTATCAGACGTGCAGTTTTCCGGGAAGGGAAGGAGCAAGACAGAAGGAAAATGAAAGGCATAAAGAATGGTATAAAGATAAACGGACAGGTCCTTGATGCGGCGCTGCTTATAGACGATCCGCACGTTAAAAAGACATATACTGACGCTTCGGGCCAGCGCCGCCATGTGAGGTCCTTTTCAAAGCCGGCAAGTCTTAAAGATTACGTGCGCAGGCACCCTGAAGGGATAATAGTTGCCGGCGCCGGGAACCTCTTTTTTCTTGAGCCGGTTCCGGTATCCGCTGCCATGATAAGGTTTGATGAGACCGGAAGTGCGGATATCAGGATAAAGGAAGGCGCGGAAAGGATAGAAAAGCAGCTCGCAGTAATGGAAGCTATACGAACGGCTGCATCGGATGAGCTTGGAATCACTCGCGAATGAGGGAGTGATCCGGCACGGCGGACATGCGGGTGACTTACCTAAAGAGGGTATGAATTTTGGCTTCAAAGTGGTAAAATCTAAAAGTTAGGACAAGCTGCCGGCTCAGCTGGTTTCTGATCAGAAGAGGCGGCTTTATTTGAAGGAGTATACGCTTATGACAAAACAAGAGCGTAAAAAAGCAATATTGATTTTTTCGCTGATCGCGCTGGTATTCATGATCGGATCCATTCTGACCGGCGGCGGTGGCGGCGAAGAAGAGTCGATCCAGACTGTTATGCGTGACGCTGTCATGCACGATGTCAACAAGATCAGTCTCTTCGGGATAAAAGATGTCAATCCGGCATTGATCTCAGGCTTTATCGTGTCGGGACTCATGATCATCTTTGCGCTCATATGCAGGATCTTCGTGATACCGCGCTTCAAGCTCGTGCCGGGCAAATTCCAGCTGGTTCTTGAGACCGTAGTCGGCATCTTTAACGGAATGGCAAAGAGCAATTCGCACATCAACGGCTTTTTGGGAGCGTACATATTTGCGGCCGGTTCATACATCTTTACAGGTACGCTGTTCGAGCTTCTCGGTGTTCAGGTGATGACCACCGGAGGTCACCCGATATCTCTCCCGGCGCCGATGGCTGATGTAAACGGAGCCATAATGATGGGATGCCTGTCATATCTTGTGATCATGTCGGGCGGTATCGTCGGAAACGGGATCAAAGGAATCGGCAAGACGCTCAAGGACTTCTCACTGCCTCTCTCGCTCAGCTTCCGACTTTTCGGCGCGCTGATCTCGGGAGCGCTGGTTACCGAGCTCGTTTACTACTACACCGCGATGAGCTACGTTGTGCCGGTCATAGTCGGAGTTCTGTTCACACTGCTCCATGCCCTGATACAGGCATACGTGCTTACCATGCTGACATCGCTCTTCTACGGAGAGGTTTCCGAGAAAGTCGTGAAGCCGCCTAAAGAAAAGCGACGCGGCAAAAAACGTGTAACAGTAGTTAAAGAACAATCCGCTTAGCTATTATAAGCTTCAGCAGTACCCGACCGCGAGGGTACTGCTGGAGCTCTGGAATACAAAACAGATATTAATAACACTTTTTTATAAGGAGAAACTATCATGCTTAACCTTAATGCAAAGAAACTGAAAAGACTGGCAATCGTTCTCGCAATGGTTGCTGCCGCAATGATGATGATCCTGACGGTCGGAGTTTTCGCTGAAACAGGCGATACTACAGCAGCCGGAGACGCAGCAGTTGCTGCTGCCGCTACCACTACAGGCCTCAAAGCTATAGCTGCAGGAATCGCAATCGGATTCGCTGCATGCGGAGGCGCCATCGGTATGGGTATTCTCGGTGCCAAGACTTCCGAAGGTATATCAAGGCAGCCAGAAGCAGACGGCAAGATCCGTACCAGTTTCATGCTCGGACTCGTATTCATAGAGACAGTAGTCATCTATGCGCTGCTCACGGTCATCCTGATCATATTCGTTCTCTAACGGATGCTTCAGCAGACCGGTACATTTGAAAGACAGGGAGTAATCAGATGACAGGAGTACCACTTAACATAGACTGGCAGCAAATATTGCTGCACCTGTTCAATTTCACAATTCTCTTCGGAGCTCTTTACATACTTCTCTATAAGCCGGTGAAGGACTTCATGGATGGCAGAGAGGCTCATTATGCTGACATGGACAGCAGGGCGGAGCAGGCTCTGGCTGATGCCGAGAACAGCAAGGCCTCGTATGAGAAGAAAGAGAAAGACTTTGACGAAGAAGTAAGAGCCGAAAAGAACAGGATGAGCAAGGAAATCGAGGCTGAAAGAGAGCGGAGACTCGCAGCGGCGCGCGGCGAAGCCGAGAAGATCATTTCTAATGCCCGCGGCGAGGCCGAAAGGGAGAAGAACGAGATAATCGAATCCGCGCAGAAGGAGATCACCGGAATGATCACCGACGCGATGGAGAAGCTCACTCTCGAGCAGACCGCTTCAGATGCTTTCGATCAGTTCCTTGATGCTGCGGAGGAGGCAGACAAATGAGTAATGAAGAAATGATCCTCACCGCAGTAATATACTCGGCTGCTGAGCCGAGTGAATCGCAAAAGGCGAGGTTCGGACAGTTTTTAAAGAAAAAATATGACGCGGAAGTCCCTCTCAAATGGGAGAAGTCTGATGCTTTTCCGGGAGGCTTCAGACTTGAAGTCGGCTCTGACATATATGACTGGTCGGTCGGCGGAAGGTTCCGCCAGCTGAGAGACACCCTCGTAAAGGTGCCTACCAACAACGGCAACATCATACCTCTGCTCAAGGAGAGCATCCAGGCATGGACGCCGGAGGCTATGGCCGAGCAGGTCGGAGAGGTCGTCACAGTAGGAGACGGTATCGCGACAGTCGCAGGCCTTCCGCATGCTACATTCGGAGAGATCCTGCTGTTCGCTGACGGCGTCAGGGGCATGGTGCAGGATATCCGCCGGGATACCATCGGATGCGTGCTTTTCAGCAGCGACGAGAGCGTAACACAGGGATCCTCGGTAAAGAGGACCGGCAAGACGGCAGGAACCCCTGTAGGCGAAGGATTCCTCGGCAGAGTAATCGATTCGCTGGGTTCACCTGTTGACGGTCTTGGAGAGATCACGGCCTCGGGATACATGCCTGTAGAGGCTCAGGCTCCTCCTATCATAGACAGACAGCCTGTAGACACGCCTCTTGAGACAGGAATCTTTTCGATCGACGCGATGTTCCCTATAGGCAGAGGCCAGAGAGAGCTGATCATCGGCGACAGACAGACGGGCAAGACAGCTATCGCGGTAGACGCCATGATCAACCAGAAGGGCAAGGACTGTATCTGCATCTACGTAGCCATCGGCCAGAAGACTTCTTCGGTAGTCCAGATACAGCAGACGCTGAAGAAGCATGACGCGATGGATCATACCATCATAGTTACTGCTTCGGCTAGTGATCCGGCACCGCTTCAGTACATCGCTCCGTATGCCGGATGCGCCATGGGCGAGTATTTCATGCACCAGGGCAAGGATGTGCTCATCGTTTATGATGACCTTTCGAAACATGCCGTAGCATACCGTGCGCTTTCGCTTCTGCTTGACAGATCGCCAGGGCGCGAGGCTTATCCCGGAGATGTATTCTACCTGCATTCAAGACTTCTCGAGAGAGCCGCAAGGCTTTCGGACGAGATAGGCGGCGGATCCATAACCGCGCTTCCTATAGTCGAGACGCAGGCGGGCGATGTATCGGCATACATCCCTACCAATATCATCTCGATCACGGATGGCCAGATATTCCTGGAGTCAGACCTGTTCTTCTCGGGTCAGAGACCTGCCGTAAACGTAGGTCTTTCTGTATCCCGTGTAGGAGGCGACGCTCAGACCAAAGCCATGAAGAAGGCCGCCGGTACGCTCAGGATCGATCTCGCCCAGTACCGCGAGATGGAAGTGTTCACACAGTTCGCTTCAGACCTCGACGATCAGACGAGATCACAGCTTGAGTACGGCCAGGGCCTCATGCGCATGCTGAGACAGAAGCAGTACAGGCCGAAGTCACAGCACGAGCAGGTCATAACACTGGTTATGGCGCTGGCCCACACGATGCAGGGCATCCCTGTGGCGGAGGTTCCAGCGTTCATCGAGGGACTCGTAGAGATGTTCGAGTCGGATCACAGAGATATCTGCGAGCGCATCGATCAGACAGGCAAGCTCGATGACGACCTTAAGAAGGAGATCATAGACATCTCCGCTAAGTATAAAGAAAAGTTTAAAGCGGCGTAAAAAATGCCATCAACCAAAGAGATAAAAAACCGAATAAAGAGCGTAAGCGACACTCAGAAGATCACCAGCGCGATGTATCTGATCTCTTCGACCAAGATGCGGCGCGCCCGTAAGGAGGCCGAGGAGACAAAGCCGTATTTTGACCTTCTGAGAAAGGAGATCCGCAGGATGTTCGCCATCGAGGGCGATATCACCAGCAGATACTATGACTCTGATGTCGACGAGGCCGTGGCCGGAGGCCGTAATGGTATCCTGGTCATTACGGGTGACAAGGGACTTGCAGGCGCCTACAACCAGAATGTCATCAAGGAAGCGCTTGCGCTGATGGACAGAAGCGACGAGCACAGGCTTTATATCGTCGGGGATTTCGGGTGGAGATTTTTCAGGACTCACGGAATACAGATCTGCGAGGACTTCACTCATTCTATGAACCAGCCATCACTCGCGATGGCCAGAGACATAACCCGCGAGCTGCTCGACGATTTTGACGACGGCTTGTTCGACAGGCTCTACGTTTGCTACACGGAGTTCTCAGGCGGTCTGAGCTTTGGAAATGCAATGCATGACAGGCTCATACCTTTTGACAGGGATGACTTCGTGCCGGAGGGCGTGGAGACTGATGTAAACGCTTCGACGGTATTCGAGTACGAACCGGATGTAAAGACCGTACTCGAACGCATAATGCAGTCGTATCTTGTAGGATACGTTTATTCGGCGCTGGTCAACAGCTATTCGTCCGAGCAGAGCGCGAGGATGATGGCTATGGATTCCGCGAACGAGAACGCGAGCGAACTACTCGACCAGCTCACACTTGAATTCAACCACCTTAGACAGAACGCGATCACTCAGGAGATAACCGAAATCTCATCCGGAGCGCGAAGTTTAAGGAGTAAAAGTAAGTAATACGAGGAGGAATTATGACCGGACGTATAGTGCAGGTCTCGGGATCTGTAATAAACGTAGAATTTGATGAAGGCCAGATGCCGAGGATCAACGACGCCCTGACGGTAGAACTTAACGGCAGGACCCTCGTAATGGAGGTAGCGCAGCACATCGGTAATAATACTGTAAAGTGCATCATGCTCTCGGGATCCGAAGGCATGAGCAGCGGCATGGAAGTCACTGCCACCGGCGACTCGATCAGAGTGCCTGTAGGCGATGTGGTTCTGGGCCGCATGTTCAACGTGCTCGGTGAGCCGATCGACGACGGAGATCCTATTCCTGCCGATGTTGAAAAGATGTCCATCCACAGGAAAGCGCCGGGCTTCGACGAGATCAGCCCGTCTGTTGAGATACTTGAAACGGGAATCAAGGTCATCGACCTTCTCGAGCCTTATTCGAAGGGCGGCAAGATCGGCCTCTTCGGCGGCGCCGGAGTAGGCAAGACGGTACTTATCCAGGAGCTGATCCACAACGTTGCCATGGAGCACGGCGGATACTCCATCTTCACCGGCGTAGGTGAGCGTTCCAGGGAAGGAAACGACCTCTGGAAAGAGATGAAGGAGGCTGGCGTCATGGACAAGACCGCTATGGTCTTCGGACAGATGAACGAGGCTCCGGGAGTCCGTATGAGAGTAGGTCTCAGCGGCCTCACAATGGCTGAGTATTTCCGCGACAAGCAGAATAAGGACGTGCTGCTCTTTATCGACAATATTTTCAGATTCGTACAGGCGGGCTCCGAAGTATCCACGCTGCTCGGCCGTATGCCGTCAGCTGTAGGCTATCAGCCGACACTTGCGTCTGAGATGGGAGCCCTGCAGGAGCGTATCACCTCCACGAAGGCGGGATCCATCACATCGGTACAGGCGGTATACGTACCGGCCGACGACCTCACGGACCCGGCTCCTGCGACAACATTCGCGCACCTCGACGCTACAACGGTACTCTCGCGTAAGATCGCTGAGATGGGACTCTATCCTGCTGTCGATCCGCTCAGCTCCACATCGCGTATCCTCGAAGCAGACATAGTAGGCGAGCAGCACTATGAGGTCGCGAGAAAGGTGCAGGAGATACTGCAGAAGTACGCGGAACTGCAGGATATCATCGCGATCCTCGGTATGGATGAACTTTCCGACGAGGACAAGCTGACAGTATACAGAGCGCGTAAGATCCAGAGATTCCTGTCGCAGCCGACACATGTAGCGGAGAAGTTCACAGGACTGCCGGGCGTATACGTACAGCTTGCCGATACGATCAAGGGCTTCGGCGCAATAGTGAGTGGCGAAATGGACGAATATCCTGAGCAGGCATTCTTCAACGTCGGCACAATTGACGATGTAATTGCAAAAGCTAAGACTTTGTAATTGATTATAAGCGACTTCAAATATATCAGGCAGGTGACTCGAGGACGCCGGCACTTAGCGACTGGCAAGCCGCAGGCGCAGACAGAGCTTAGTACCGCTGCGTCCGAATGTCAGCGAGAGCGTGCCTGACGATATATTTGAAGCCGCAATGAATAATGAAAAGGTTTAGAGATGGCTACATTCAAACTGCACTTCATGGCAAGCGAGCATATGGTGTATGACGGTGATGCCGAATCCGTGTCACTTATGACGACGGAGGGAAGCATCGGTATTTTGGCGTACCATTCAAACCTGATTATGGCTGTAGTTCCGGGCATAGTAGAGTATGTTCCGGCCGGTGAAGACGCGAAAGCGGCAGGACTGTCCGGCAGGCAGATCGCGGTTGTATCGGACGGGCTCCTTAAGGTGGAAAACAACGAGGTGATGATACTCGTTGACACTGCGGAGAATCCTGAAGAGATCGACGAAGCGAGAGCAAGGCGTGCAGAAGAGAAAGCGAGGGAAGACCTTAAGCGGGCTAACTCCAACAGAGATGTATCCCTTGCGACCGCGGAGCTTTCAAGGGCGATGAGCCGTATAAAAGCTTCGAAGCACAGGCATCATCTGTAGGGATGCTGCCATAAACTGCGATCGGGCGCGGCGCATCAAAGCGCCGCGTAAATATATTTAGAGAGGGAATAACTGAATTGAGGACAGTACTGTCCATTTTTAAGAGTGATATCGGTTCTTTAAGTCGGCGCTTTTTTGCGCTGGCTATTATAGTGGCGATTTCCGTGCTGCCGGCTCTTTACGCGTGGGTAAACATATATGCCAACGGCAACCCTTACGCAAATACCGGAGAGATAGAGATTGCGGTCGCTTCGCTCGACCCGGGGCTCGATCTCGAGGACGGGACGCACATCAACATGACTGATGAGGTCTTTGAAGACCTTAAGACAAACGACAAAATCGGCTGGCGGTTCCCGGATACCGCTGAAGAGGCCGTTGAGGGAGTAAAATCGGGCAGATATTACGCGGCAGTCATATTCGAAGATAACTTCACGTACAATATGTATCACTTCGAACATGCGCTTATAGATGAAAAGGCGCCTCTCACTTACTATGAGAATCAGAAAAGCAACGCGATTGCACCGAAGATAACCGAGACTGCGGCAGCTAATCTGCAGCAGTCTATAAAGACAACATATCTCGAGACCGTGTTTGGATTCATCTTCGATGAGACCAATGAGATCGCCAGTGATCTGTCGGACGATGAAACAGCGGATGATACCATTGCCAGGCTGAAGGACCTCAGGGATACGCTCAAAGCATATGACTCTGCCATAAGCTCCTTCATGGACAAGGGAAGCAGCATTCATTCAGGTATAAAGGACGCAAAGAAGAGGCTTTCAAACGCCGGTAATTCAGCGAGTGAATCAGCATCTGCAGCGGGCAGTGACCTTGAGAAGGCGAGGAATACCCTGGAGATATTAAAGAAGATCCTCATGAACAGGGAGGCACGCATAGAGAAGGAAAGAGCAAAACTCGAGAAGACGATCAGTAAGCTCAAAGCTAAAGGCCTGACCGAGGCAGAAAAGGATGCTCTCAACAAACAGGCCTATAAACAGGCGAATGTGCTGAAGTCAGATCTTGAGGGGCTGCTCGCGCTGTTCCCGGAATCGAACGATTCAGTTGCCATTACTGCTCTCAGGGCCGTGCTTTCCGCGATGATCAGTGATGTGGATACGCTGACGAATGCTTTTTCCGATCCGACTGCTTTGCCTGCCATCATGGAAGAACTCAAAAAGCTGAGCCAGACCTCACTGAGCGATTCCGTGGATTCGCTGATAAACACCATTGACCGTACTGTCGATCTCATGGAGCCGCTGATGAGCAGCATGTCATCCATGCTGAGCGGCATTTCACCTGTTCTCGACAGCACGGACGGGACTGTGGCTGAACTCGACAGTTCGCTGCTTCAGATGCAAAAGGTGTTCCGCATGGCCATAGACAAGCTGGACAATATAATCGACAGAGTGGAGGCGGTCTCCGAAGGCGACAGACTCGCGCTGCTGATCGACCTGCTGGGCGGCGATCCTGAGGCATACGCGAAATTCTTCTCCTCGCTCGTTGAAGTCGATGTTGAAGAAGTTTATTCGGTCGCATCATACGGAGCTGCCATGGCGCCATTCTATTCGGTACTCGCTATATGGGTAGGCGGAGTAATTCTCGTATCCATTCTGAAGACACATACAGACAGAAAGAAATTTCCTGACGCTACTGAGACACAGGCATTTTTTGGACGCTTCATGCTGTTCTTCCTCATAGGACAGCTACAGGCGGCAGTTATAGTGGCAGGTGATATATTCCTGCTTGACTGCCGGCCGGTCCATCCATGGCTGATGTGGCTCTCGGCAGCAGTCACGAGCTTTGTGTTCGTTCTGCTCATCTACGCGCTCACCATCTCGTTCGGAGACATAGGTAAGGCGATAGTAGTCGTGATCATGGTGCTCCAGATAGCGGGTTCAAGCGGCTCTTATCCTATTGAGATACTCCCGCCGGTATTCGGAAAGATCTACAAATTCTTCCCGTTCCCGCATGCCATAAACGCGATGAGAGAAGCCCTCTGCGGTATGTATAGGCACGACTTCATTCTTTATCTGGCATATCTGCTCATATTTGCGGTGATCGGACTGGCCGTGGGACTTTTCATCAGAAGGCCGTTCCTCGGAATGAACCGGTTCGTATCTGAAAAGCTCGAAGAAACGGAGGTGCTGTAATGGACAGAAACAGACAGGACATTCGCTATGAAGAGCTTTACAACAAGCTGCTTGAACGTGGTATTACCTTGCATGAGAATAATAAAAAGAGGATAAGGATAGGTCTGATTTTCCTGATCGTGTTCACTGTTCTCATGATACTTATACGCCTTATCACCGACAGCGACAGGGTCGTATTCATGATACTCTGGGTGGTCGGCATGTTTGTTGCGTCCATATATCTTATCAGCGTTGAATATATTGACGACTCAATACGCAAGACTCTTGAGGACGTGAGCGAAAGAGAGGCCGACTTCGGAGAGCTGCTGCCTGATTCCGCGGCAGTGCGAGAGAGAGTGCAGAGCAGGATACATGAGAAGCAGGAGGAAATACAGGCTCATCATAGAAACCACAGGCGCGGACACGCGACGGAAAGTGAGGATGAAAAATGAAGAACATCCTCAACATCATGCGGCACGACCTTAAAAAGATAACCGGCAGCGTTGTTGCCATCATTACAGTGATGGGGCTTTGCCTTGTTCCATGCTGCTATGCCTGGTTCAACATCCTCTCAAACTGGGCTCCTTACGAGTCGGAAGCGACTGGACGCATTTCCGTAGCAGTAGCTAACATGGACGAGGGATCGAACACGGCCGGCTTTCAGATAAACGTAGGCGACAAGATAACAGAAGCGCTCGGTGCGAATGAGGATATAGGCTGGATCTTTGTTGAAAGCGATAAAGAGGCAGTTGAAGGGGTCCGCTCAGGCGATTATTATGCTGCGCTTGTGATACCTGAAGATTTCAGCACCGGTGTATTGAGCTTTATGAGCGGAGATCTTACAAATCCTGAGTTAAAATACTATGAAAATGAGAAAAAGAACGCCGTGGCTCCTAAGATAACCGGCAAGGCAAAGACTGCCGTGCAGGAGGAAGTAAACGCGGCATTCGTTGAAACTCTCGCAGGATACGTATCTGACGCGGCATCCGTAGCGGAAGCGAGCGGACTCGATCCGCAGGAGATGCTTGCCGATCTGGCAGACAGGATAGACGACTTAAGTAAAGATATAACAAGCTGCATAGCGCTGGCTGACGCAGCAACAGGCCTTACTGACGCTTCCGGCAGTCTGCTTGACGTATCGGGTGAATACATAGGAAGCACTCATGATGTGTTTGCGGCCAATGATAAACTGCTGGCCGAGGCTCAGGAGGAGCTTGCAAAGATCAAAAGGGCCGACACCACAAAGATCGATGACGCGGTCAAAAAAATAGAAGATACAGCGGACGCACTCAATACATTTGATACCGTGATGGTCGAAATCCTCAGTGCAGATGACTCCGCCTATGAAAAATTCCTGAAAAACAAACGAAACACGTGGGTGAAAAATGTCAATACACATAAGACCCGCGCTGATGAGCAGGCTGGCATGCTGGAAGAGGAGGGATTCACCGCCCTCAGCGAAAAGTTCACAGAGCTTTCCGAGACTCTGGGCGATATATCTGCAGGACTTGAATCGCTGAATGAAGGCATGAAATATGCCGAACGCGAGCCGGTCATTAAAAAAATCTCGGAAGACAACGACAAGGCGATCAGGCTTATCATAGAGATACGTGAGCAGATAAAGACAGACATCGACACTAATCTCAGCACGGCGCTCATGAACGCAAAGACATCGCTCTCGGGATTCCGTAAAATCATGTCCGGAGCAGACAAGGGCCTTTCTTCGCTCAGCAGAAATCTCGGAACATACGAGGATTCTCTCGGGAAGCTAAGCTCGAGCATAAATAAGACATCTGACGGTCTGGACTCGCTTCAGGACGGAGCCGCTTCGCTGAGTGATCTGCTCATGAACGCCTCGGGCAACGATCTTCTGCGGGAGCTGAATAATCTGATGGCAAACGACGAGACCGCGGTAGCGGAATATCTCGCGAATCCTGTCAGAATGGAAACTGAAGTATTCTGGCCTATTGAGAACTACGGCTCAGCCATGGCGCCGTTCTACACAGTACTCGCGCAGTGGGTGGGCGCTCTGCTGACGGCTGTTCTCATAAAGGTAAAAGTAAAGAAGAGGGACAGCCTTAATAATCTGAAGCTGCATGAATGGTACTTCGGGAGATTCGGGCTTTATCTGCTCATAGGCATCGCGCAGGCTCTGGTGGTCTCCGCCGGTGACCTGCTGTATGTACGGATACAGTGCGCAGCGCCGCTCAGATTTGTGCTGCTTGCATGCATCAACAGCATTGTGTTCATGATGATAAACTACGCTCTGGTGTTTGCTCTTGACAACATAGGCCTTGGAGCCGGCGTGATAATACTGGTTCTTCAGGTAGCAGGCTCGGGCGGCACATATCCGGTTGAAGTACTCCCGGGGATCTTCAGGGTGCTGTATCCGTTTATGCCGTTCCGCTACGCGATGGATGCGATGCGGGAGTGCATAGGAGGCATGTACGGGAACACCTACCAAACATGCATCGGTATCCTGCTTCTGTTTGCCCTGTTCTCCGTTGCGTTCGGTCTTGCGCTCTATACACCGGCAAAGCGGCTGAATGAGGCAATAGCGGCGAGCAAGGCGAAAAGCGAGATCATGCTGTAGAGATATGTAAATATTTAAAAAGATTGTCTCATCATTCGCATTGAGAGCCGCTTTATGTTACAATAAATGTCGAAATCGGGCGGGCAGCCTGCTGTGCGCGGGGGCCCTGCGCAATGGGGCTCCGTGAACCATGTCAGGACCGAGAGGTAGCAGCATTAAGCGATCTGTCCTGTGTGCCGCAGACCAGCCTCTGCGTACAGCTGACTGCCCGCTTATTTTTGTAGGCACAGGTGCTCAGCACCGGTAATGAAGAGGTCTTATGCAGCCCGCACTATACAGAGCCGAAAGAGTTTTCGAAGAAGTAATAGGCCAGAAGCACATCGTCCGCATCCTGCAGAACCAGATCAGGACAGGTACGGTGAGCCAGGCTTATTTATTTGCCGGAACTCACGGTACGGGCAAGACGAGCACCGCGAGAATTCTCGCAAAAGCTGTCAACTGCATGGAAGGCGAGCCGGGTGATCCGGAAGTGAGCCTTCCGTGCGGAAAGTGCGCAAACTGCGAGGCGATACGGGAGGGAAGGTTTGTCGACGTAATAGAGCTCGACGCGGCGTCCAACAACGGCGTGGACGATCTCAGAGCCATCATAGAAATGGTGAAGTATCCTCCGGCAGTCGGAAGATACAAGGTGTACATAATCGACGAGGTACACATGCTCAGTACCGCCGCGGAGAATGCTTTCCTAAAGACTCTCGAGGAGCCGCCTGAACACGCCATCTTTATTCTCGCTACGACTGATCCTCAGAAGGTGAGAAGCACCATAAGATCGCGCTGCATGCAGCTGAACTTCAGGCGCGTCACCGAGGAGGAGCTTGTTGAGGGCATGAAGCGGATATGCGTCAGGAGAGGCATAAACGCAACTGACGACGCGCTTTCGACTATTGCTTCAAGAGCGGACGGCTCTGTAAGAGATGCCCTCAGTATTCTCGAGCAGTGCACCGCCGCTGGCGATAAGGAACTGAGCCGGGCAGCAGTACTCGAATATACGGGAGCAGCAGGTGCGGATTTCTTCCTTGCGCTGACCGGCGCGGTGATCGCGGGCGATGCAGGCAAGGCGCTTGTTTACATAGATGAGATAATCAGGCGCGGCAAGGATCCGAGGCAGATTATGAAGGACTGGCTAAAGCACATGCGCGATCTCATGATAGTCAAGTACGTGGGAAAGGCTGAACGCATCGTCGGCTCATCGGGCGAGAACATCTCGCGCCTCAGATCGCAGGCTGATCTGACAGATGCGGTGTTCATAGAAAAGGCGATCCGTCTGATTTCCGAGTACATCAATCTCGGCAGATATTCCGAAAGGCCGCGCATACTTCTGGAGACTGCAGCCGTGAGGCTCGCGTCACGGGACGACGCAGCGGAAACTCCTGTCAGAAGACCGCTGAGGCCTGCTCCGAAGAGAGAAGCGGCTCCGGCAAAACCTGTGGAGACAGCAGTGAGGACTGCAGCTCCGGCAGATGAGGAGCCCGCGGCAGAAGCACTGGCAAACATGATAGCTTCCGCCCAGAGAGAACAGCCAGGCAGCCCTGAGGAGATGTGGGACAGAATAGTCAGAGCGGTCTCGGCTAACGACAGAACCTTCATGAGTCTCGTGGGGCGCTATTCAGCAGGATCGGAATTCGACGCGGGCAGACTGCTGGTCATTGTGAGCCCGGGCAAGCTGAGGCTGGCTGAGGACAAAGCGGCTGAAATAGCTCAGGTGGCAAAGAGCATTTACGGAAGTGATGTCTACGTAACGATGAGAGGCGGAGTGATCTCCAAGTCCGGCGCAGCGGAAGACAGCGCCGGCATCTCTGAAGAGGAGACAGCCAAAATAATAAACGACGATATCAATAAGAATGAAGTGATCGGAGATATAATGGATCTTTTCGGCATTGAACCGGTCATAGAAGACTGACATATACAGGAGGATAAAATGGGTAAAGGAATGAAGGCCGGCAAGAAGCCTAAAAACAGAAACGGCGGCGGCGCAAAGGATATGCAGAAGCAGCTGAAGCAGCTTCAGGCTATGCAGGCTGAGATGGAACAGAAGCAGGCGGAGCTCGAGAAAAAGGAACTCACTACTACAGCCGGCGGCGGCGCGGTCGAGGTAACGATCAACGGCAAAAAGCAGATCACCGCTCTGACTATCGACAAGGATGTCGTGGATCCTGATGACGTTGAAATGCTGCAGGACCTCGTAATGGCGGCAGTCAACGAGGCGATCAGACAGATCGAAGACCTCGAAGAGACTGAGATGAACAACATCACAGGCGGCTTCGGCGGCATGGGTGGCGGACTCGGAGGCTTCGGCTTCTGATGAAGCAGTATCCGCGCTCACTCAACAAACTGATAAATGAGCTGGGAAAGCTTCCGGGCATCGGCGGAAAGACTGCGCAGAGGCTCGCTTTTCATGTGCTCAGTCTGACAGACCGTGAGGCGGAGGCGCTGGCCGAGTCGATCGTGGAAGCAAAAAGATCGCTGCACTACTGCAGAGTCTGCGGCAATCTGACCGACAGGGATGTATGCGGTATATGCTCCGACGGCTCAAGAGACAAAACAGTCATCTGCGTCGTGGAGACACCTCAGGACGTGATGGCTATGGAACGCATACGCGAGTATAAAGGGACATATCACGTGCTGCACGGAGCCATATCTCCGGCAGAGGGGATCGGTCCCGCTGACATCAACCTCAAGAGCCTCATAGAGAGGCTGCAGGGAGACAGCGATGTCGAAGAAGTCATCATAGCCACCAACCCAAACATCGAGGGTGAGGCTACCGCAATGTACATCGCGAGGCTGCTGAAGCCGGCGGGAATAAAAGTGACGAGGATCGCACACGGCATACCTGTGGGAGGCGATCTCGAGTACGCTGATGAAGTGACGCTTCTCAAGGCCGTAGAAGGCAGGAGAGAGCTGTAAGACGTGTCGTGCGATGCGAAGCCGTATCTCTGACTATAGAGACGGTCCGGAGAAACGGCCGGGCAAAGCGGAGGCACTATAACTATTTGGAAGGGAGCTGACATAGTTATGAAAAGAAAACTGACGATGAAAGAGACCATCGTCGTGGCAAGCACGCTGTTCGGAATGTTCTTCGGCGCCGGTAACCTGATTTTCCCGGTGCACCTCGGACAGATGGCGGGCAGTAATTCATGGCCGGCGATACTCGGATTCTGTATCACTGCGGTGACGATCCCGATCCTCGCGGTAGCAGCTATCGGAAACACCCACAGTGACAACCTGATGGAGCTCTCCAGCAAGGTGTCGGGCTGGTACGGCAGGGTGTTCACAGCCGTGCTCTACCTTACGATCGGACCGTTCTTCGCCATCCCGAGATGCGCGTCCGTATCGTTCACCACCGGCCTTGCGCCTATTGTGGGTGAGTCGCACTTCAGGCTGTGGCAGCTCATATTTACATTCATATTCTTCGCGTTCGTAATGTACTTCTCGCTCAGACCGGGCAAGATCACCACATGGATCGGACGCGTGATCAACCCGCTGTTCCTGCTGTTCCTCGGTATTCTCGTATTCGTGGCGCTGATCCATCCGGGAGCACCGATGTCTGAGGTCGCACCTGTCGAATGGTATCAGAACGGAGCGTTTTTCAACTCCATCATCGAAGGATACGGCACCATGGATGCTATCGCAGGACTCGCGTTCGGCATCGTTATCATCAATGTCGTCAGAGATCTCGGAGTCGACAAGGACAGCGATGTTGCCAGGGAGACTCTGAAAGCCGGAGTTTTCACAGGCATACTGATGTTCATCATCTATATGCTCACCATCATAATGGGCGCGCAGTCGAGAGGTATCTTCGACTTATCCGACAATGGAGGCATCGCGCTCGCACAGATCTCCAACCACTATCTCGGCGGCATCGGAAGCGTCGTGCTCGCGCTGACTATCACGTTCGCATGCCTCAAGACGGCGATTGGACTCATCACAAGCTGCGGCGAGATGTTCGTAAAACTCGTGCCTGGCAAACTCAACTACAGAGGCTGGGCAATGTTCTTCACGCTGTTCTCGTTCATCGTTTCGAACGTCGGACTTACCGCGATCATTAATTACGCAGTACCGGTACTGATGCTGCTCTATCCGATGGCGACAGTGCTGATCATCATGGCTCTTACGGAGAAGCTGTTCGGCAAGAGCAAGTACGTCTACGGATGGGTGACTCTCGGAGCGTTCATCCCTGCAGTATTTGACTTCTGCAAGACACTGCCTGTAGGTCTTCAGAACGCGCTGCACATCCCTGCAATGACAGACTTCGGACGCAGCATATTCCCGTTCTTCGATATCGGCCTCGGCTGGGTGGTACCGGCCCTGATCGGTCTGGTGATCGGACTCGTGCTGACAGTCGCGATGCGCGGCAAGGATAAAAAAGCCGCTGCATAGAGCCAGGATAGGAGATAGTATGTCAATAGAAATAGCACGCGCATATCTGGAAAAGATGGGAATGGCTGACCGCATCAGAGAATTTGATGTCTCGAGCGCAACGGTAGAGCTGGCTGCAAAGGCGGTCGGCGTGGAGCCTGCGCGCATCTGCAAGACACTGAGCTTCAAACTCAAGGACGGCACAGGCATACTCGTGCAGGCAGCCGGTGACGCCAGAGTCGACAACAAGAAATATAAGGATTACTTCGGTGAAAAAGCGAGGATGCTCTCGCCTGAAGAAGTCCCTCAATATACAAACCATGAGATCGGCGGAGTATGCGCTTTCGGAGTCACGCGCGATGACGTAAGGATCTACTGCGATGAGTCGATGAAGAGGTTCGAGTCAGTATTCCCGGCCTGCGGCTCCTCCAACTCCGCCGCGGAATTCACGCCGGATGAACTTTTCGAAGTATCGCGCTCCCTCGCATGGATCGATGTCTGCAAACTGCCTGGACCAGCCGCGGAATAAGCAAACCGGATACCGCCGGGAGGACTATAAAAATAATTGCTACATATATGAAGGCTTTTCTTCGTATATGTAGCAATTTTTGTTTTGGCAGCGGAAAAGCGGCGGCTCTGGAAGATGGCCTGCGAGACTTCAATTGACGATAACATGATTTTTAGCAAAATTTCTGAAACTCCTTTTGCGAGAGTGGCGCGGGCAATGTATTTGTAAGAAAACAGTAATTATGCTTGACCGAAGGATGCAGGGATGCTATGATTGCTTTGTCAATTTAGCACTTTAGCACGCTAAAGTGGACGAAAGTAATCAATAGCATATCTATAACTAAGGAAGAAAAGAAAAAAGTAGCAATCGAAAGGACTAAAAGAGATGAAAAAGAGATTAACAGTACTTGTGCTTGCATTCGCGATGATCTTCACGATGACAGTTCTGACGGCATGCGGGGGCGGCGGCAGCAGTGACAGCGGCGAAAGCGCTGAGGAGAGCTTCACATTCAAGCATGGTTATGACAAGGATTTCCCTCCTTATTCATATATCGGCGATGACGGTGAGACCACCGGATTCGATGTAGAGCTTGCTCAGGCTGTATGCGAGCTCAACGGCTGGGGATATGAAGGTGTTCCTATCAACTGGGACGCAAAGGAGGCAGAGCTTGAATCGGGAAGCATTGACTGCATCTGGTCGGGATTCACAAAGAGCCCTGACAGAGAGCCGAAGTTCGCATGGAGTGATCCGTACTCAGTAAATACCATCAAGATCATGGTTCTCGAAGGATCGGATATCAAGTCGACAGCAGATCTTGCCGGAAAGAAGGTAGGAGTGCAGGGAAGCACATCCGCGCAGGAGATGCTTGAGACTCCTAACGCTGAGGGCGGTGCAGAGGATCTGATGAATACATTCGCTGCTTTCGAAAAGTATGATACATACACTGTCGCTGTAAACGACCTCAAGGCCGGAGCCATCGATGCGATCGCTATCGACGTTACAACAGGCGACTACCAGATGACAAAGGTAGAAGGCCTTGCATATCTGGATGAAGATGTATGCCAGGAAGTATACGCTATCGGATTCAGGACAGACGATACAGATCTCCGCGATCAGGTGAACGCCGCACTCAAGACACTGGCTGAGAACGGCAAGATGGATGAGATCGGTCAGAAATATCCTGAGATCTACGAAAATCTGTCGATGATCAACAAGTAATGTAATAGTGTTTGTTCAGACTGCAAATTATAAATGACGGACAGACAGTGCTGCGGGACTGATCCTGCAGCACTGCTCTTGTCTGAAGAAAACGGAAACTGAGGAGATATAATGACATTTTCAACAATGCTTTCGACCATGGCGTCGGGCATGTGGAAGACCTTCCTGATCTTCGCGCTCACGCTTATCGGGTCGCTCCCTCTTGGCATGATAGTTGCACTCCTGCGGAAATCAAGATTTGCGCCGATGAGAGGCTTTATCAAGGCCTATATATCAATAATGCGCGGCACTCCTCTGATGTTGCAGCTTCTGGTGTGGTATTTCGGACCGTTCTATCTTTTCGGATGGAATATCGGCAACTGGAGATTCCCGGCGATCATCGTCGGTTTTGTGCTGAATTACGCGGCGTACTTCGCTGAGATCTATCGCGGTGGTATTGAGTCGATCCCGGTCGGCCAGTATGAGGCTGCGGAGGTGCTCGGCTACACAAAGACGCAGACATTCATGAAGATAATACTGCCGCAGGTGGTGAAGATAATACTGCCGTCCGTGACGAACGAAGTCATAACGCTGGTAAAGGACACATCACTCGCGTTTACGCTTGCATATGCGGAAGTGTTCTCGCTTGCCAAGCAGATATCCGCTTCGCAGTCGTCGTTCATGCCGTTCCTGATAGCGGGCGTCTTCTACTTCGCAGCAAATTACCTGGTGGAAGTCGTAATGGCGCGCATCGAGAAATCGATGGATTACTACAAGTAGGAGGGCAGCGTAATGATACTCGAAATGAAAAACATCGAAAAGAGATTCGACGGACTCGAAGTGCTCAAGGACATCAGTTTTGGAGTCGACCACGGCGAAGTGGTGAGCATAATCGGACCATCCGGGTCAGGCAAGTCGACGCTGCTCAGATGCGCTACTTTCCTTGAGACTATTGACGGCGGAGAGATCATATACATGGGCAATAAGGCTGCACATACCGATGCAAACGGCAGTGCGGTATATGCGAGTCCCCACGAGATGAAGAAGTTCCGCAAATACTGCGGGCTGGTGTTCCAGCAGTTCAACCTCTTTCCGCATTACAGCATACTAAAGAATATAACTGACGCTCCTGTGCATGTGCAGGGTGTCAGCAGAGAAGAAGCCGAAGAGAACGCGATGGCACTCCTTAAAAAGATGGGGATCGAGGATAAAGCGGACGCCTATCCTTACCAGCTTTCAGGAGGTCAGCAGCAGAGAGTCGCGATCGCGCGGGCCATGGCCATGAAACCGGAGATCCTATTCTTCGATGAGCCTACATCAGCGCTCGACCCTGAGCTGACCGGAGAGGTTCTGAAGGTAATACGCCAGCTTGCCGAAGAGAAGATGACGATGGTAGTCGTGACACATGAGATGCCTTTCGCGAAGGCAGTCAGCAACCGCGTCCTTTTCATGGACGGAGGCGTCATAGTGGAGCAGGGCGATCCGCGTGATGTGTTCGATAATCCGCAGGAAGACAGGACAAAACAGTTCCTGCGCGTATTTGAGAGATGATGGATAGAGTTCAGTATTGTATATTTGATCCTACAGGAAACATAACGGCGCTGGTGGAGACCCACGTGGATATAGCGGACCAGCCGGCAGTCGCGTCGAAGATAATGGAGCTGGAGCCTGACGTTGAACAGGTAGGCTTCATTACTTATGCGAATGATGCTGCATCTTCAGGAGGAGCAGCGATCAGTATTCGAATGGCTGGAGGAGAATTCTGCGGCAACGCAACAATGTGCGCGGCCGCGCTTTTTGCCATCAAACGCGGCCTGCAGGGCGGCGCGGTTCCGGTAAAAGTATGGGGCGTATCCGCGCCTTTTGAAGTCACCCTTGAGCAGCAGGCCGCCTTCAGCTACCGCGCGGCCGTCAGTATGCCTCCGGCACTCGGCATCAGCACAGTCAGCCTCCGGCCTTCAGACGGGGCCGGTGCCTCCGGGATCCTGAAAGATGCAGGCACTGACGGAGTCAGTGCCATGCTCGCGCTTCCGATAGTCGAAATGGAAGGCATAAGTCACATAATAATTGAGCCTGATTCTGGCTTTCACGGGCTGAAGGATGACCCGGCGCTCGCTGAATCTCTGCTCAGGCAGTGGTGCGGTGTGCTCGGAGCTGAATGCCTTGGCATGATGTTCCTGGGTGAGGGAGCCGCGCTCCGCCCGCTGATACCGCTGGTATATGTGCCGGGAGCCGACACGATGTTCTGGGAGAACTCCTGCGCGAGCGGGAGCGTGGCAGCAGGAATGTACCTCGCCGCAAAAGCCGGATCGCCTGTTGATGTAACATTCGACGAGCCGGCCGGCAGACTAAGGGTAGAGAGCGATCCGGCAACAGGCCGGACGATTCTCCATGGCTCGGCAATACTTAGAGGTTCAACAATAACTATATAAGGCAACAGCTGCTGGCTTGCCGTTTCTGCGGGGGCTCTGATTGCATGAAACCGCTTTCACAGCAACATATCTAAGCCGTTGCTTTCATTGACACAGACGCTTGATAAATGGTAAAATTTACGGCGGCCACCGAGGTTTGACAGGTGGCTTTTACCATTTTTTTTATACGCAAAACCAGGTCAGGCCTGCGCGGCAAAAGCCCCGCAAGGCAGAGAGGAAATCACTAAATTGACTAATTACAGGGAAGTTATCGCAAAGTATAGGGACGCAGACCTCGACAGTCTGACAGAAGGGGAATATAAAGAGTTAAAGGCGGCTGAGCTGGCCGACATGCAGGCATATGTTGATGCCATCACCGCGAGCAAGGTGCCTGAGGTGATGTACCGCATCGGAAGACCTATCACAGACCTCAAGATGATGATGGAGTCCGGCGTTGAGGCTTTCGGCGACAAGGTGCTCTATCACCAGATAATGCCCGGCGATGATCACTTTACTGAGTTCACCTATGGCGGAGTAAGGGACGATGTCAGAGGACTCGGCACGGCACTTCTGGGACTCGGGCTCAAGGGTTCGCACATCGGTATCATCGGAGCAAACTGCTATGAGTGGGCGGAGTCATACTTCGCGGTCACAGGCGGTGTCGGCGTAGTTGTTCCGCTCGACAAGGAGCTCTCAAAAGAAGAACTCATTACACTCTGCGGAATGGGCGAACTCGATGCAGTCATCTGCTGCCAGGACAAGTTCTACAATCTCTTCAAGGAGATCAAGACAGAGGGCAATACCGGCCTCAGGATGGTGATCGGTGTTAACAAGGACGCTCACGAGGACACTGCAAACGGACTGTACTCGTGGAACCTTCTGAGAGAAGACGGCAAGGCTAAGGTCGCGGCAGGCGACAGGAGCTATCTCGACGCCAGAGTCAGAGCTTCCGACATGGTAGCCATAATCTTCACATCCGGCACTACAGGAGTGAGCAAGGGCGTAATGCTCTCGCACAGGAACCTCTGCACCGACGTACTCATCGCGCAGACATACCTCGAAGTGGTCCCGAGCGACATATTCTTCAGCGTGCTTCCTATACATCATACATACGAGTGCACCTGCACCATGATAGAAGGACTCTTCATGGGAGCCTCGATGGCATTCTGCAGGGGGCTTAAATACATAACAAAGGACATGCAGATGGTGCACCCGACATTCCTGCTCGCGGTGCCGCTCATCTACGAAAAGTTCTACAACACGATCCAGAAGACCCTCAAGAAGCAGGGTCAGGACAAGCTGGTCAACACGCTGTTCGCCGCAAACAATTTCACGAGCAAGTTCGGCCTCAACATCGCGAAGCCGATCGCAAACAAGATCATGGCTCAGTTCGGCGGCAACATCGACATGTTCATCGCAGGCGGAGCGAGGGTAGACCCTAAGGTGCTCGCGTTCTTCCGCAGCATGGGCATACCGTGCCTCCAGGGTTACGGGCTCACGGAGACCTCCCCGATGGTGGCGCTCAACCCTGACCAGTGGAAATACATGAGAAACGACTCGGCCGGAAAGCTGTTCCAGTTCACCGAGTGCAAGATCATCGACAAGGATGAGGACGGCAACGGAGAGATCTGCTTCCGCGGGCCTATGGTGATGATGGGCTACTACAAGAACCCTGAAGCCACGGCGGCAAGCATGGAGAACGGCTGGTTCCATACCGGCGACATCGGATATCTCGACGATGACAACTATGTGTACATCACAGGCCGCAAGAAGAACGTCATCATCGCCGCGAACGGCAAAAACGTCTTCCCTGAGGAGCTCGAGGAGCTCATCGCCAGAAGCCCGTTTGTAGAGGAGTGCATGGTATGGGCCGACGAGGACAACGAAGACAGGATGAAGAGGGGTATCTATGTGACACTGCGTCCTGACAGAGAAAACGTCAGAGAGGCACTCGGAGACAGAGCAAAAGACGAAAGCGCCGTGATGTCACTCATAAGCAGCGAGGTCGACAGGCTCAACGCAAACTGGCCTGACTGGAAGAGAGTAAAGCACATTATTATCAAGAAGGGCGAGTTCAACAAGACAACCGGAATGAAGATCAGAAGGTTCGTCGAAGAAAATAAGCTCGCGGACTAATTTTGCTTAGCATTTGGCATTTATATATGCCGAAGCGAGCGTTGCGTAGGAGACGCTAGGAATGCCGGAGAGAGACCGCAGGTGAGTGGCTGGAACGAGTCTCGCAAGCGAAGCGTCAGAGCCGTTCCCCGCGAAGCAAGGTCGAACGAGATGGCATTCCCGGCAACGGAGCAGGCGAGAAAAGGCATATATAAATGCCAGATAGAAAGGCAGGATTATGGCTAAGAAGAGACCTACTTTAATAGTCAATCACGAGAATCTGCGCCACAATATGAGCACGGTGGTCGGCTGGTGCCGTGACGCGGGCATAGACGTTGCGGGAGTCATCAAGGTGACGACAGGCCTGGCTTCAGCGGCGCTCGACTACGAGAGCTGCGGGGCA
Organism: uncultured Eubacteriales bacterium; assembly: GCA_902779185.1. Taxonomy (GTDB): domain Bacteria; phylum Bacillota; class Clostridia; order Peptostreptococcales; family Anaerovoracaceae; genus Crickella. The sequence goes on along the minus strand of CACZAM010000006.1, from coordinate 80,411 downwards.
AAATGGATCGCTTCATCGAGAATCGAGCAGCTTGCGAGGGCTAAGGAAGCCGGAGTAAAGGTTCCGCTCCTCATGATAAGAGTCCCGATGCTTTCCGAACTCGACGAGGTCGTAAAGATCTGCGACTACAGCCTTCAGAGCAGCTTCGATACGCTCAAGGCTATCCAGGAAGCGGCCGCTAAAAACGGCAAGGTACACAATGTCATACTGATGGCAGACCTCGGAGATCTCAGAGAGGGATTCTTTGAGAAAGAAGAGCTCGTTGACATAGCGGTATACGTAGAAAATAATCTCGACAGCATTCACCTCGCGGGCATTGGCACAAACCTCGGATGCGTTGGCTCCGTAAAGCCTACCAAGGAGAAGATGGACATGCTGGCTGACTGGGCGGAGGCAGTCGAGGAAGCTATCGGCAGACCGCTCGAGATAGTATCCGGCGGAGCAACATCGAGCCTGATACCGCTCTTTGACGGCGTGATGAATCCAAAGGTCAATATGCTGAGGATAGGCGCGGTCACATTCATAGGACCTCTCGAGGACATCCGCACATGCTATGGCAGAGAGGAAGCGGAAGTGCTGAGCGATGAATGCTTCATACTCGAGGCGGAAGTCATTGAGACCAACACCAAGCCGACACATCCTATAGGCGAGCTCGGTGTAGACGCTTCGGGCAAGGTCGTTAAATATGTCGACAGAGGCCGCCGCAGAAGAGCTATTCTGGCGGTGGGCAGAGCCGATTACGGAGACATCGACGATATCGTTCCGGTGCTCGAAGGAGCAGAGGTGGCGATGGCCTCGGGTGATCACACGATACTCGACATTGAAGACTGCAAAGAGCAGCTCCGCGTCGGAGACATAGTGAGACTCAAGGTGAAGTATTCAGCTCTGATGAGGCTCACGACAAGCGAAAATATAACTATTGAAGAGATAAACAGGCAGTAAGGTCTGGGAATATAAAGAAAGGGAAGGAAGACAAAATGGCAGCTTTAAAGTCAAATGAAATGACCAGAGAAGGTTATGACAGCCTGAATGCGGAACTGGAACATCTTATTACCGTAGTCCGTAAGGAGAACGCTGAAAGGCTCAAGGAAGCCATCTCTCTCGGAGATATCAGTGAGAACGCTGAGTACGATGCTGCGAAGGACGCGCAGGCTGAGACTGAAGAAAGGATCAGCACCATCGAAGAGATCCTCCGTACAGCCGTCATCGTAGAGGAGACAGATGAGAGCGACGACTCGGTCCAGACAGGCCGTACAGTTACCATCCTGGATCTGAATTCAAACGAAGAAATGACATATAAGATCGTAGGTACCACCGAGGCAGATCCTCTGAACGGAAAGCTCTCAAACGTATCGCTGGTAGGACAGCACCTGCTGGGCCAGAAGGCCGGCGACAAGGTTGAATTCCTGGTTCCTGACGGCATGGCAAGATACAAAGTCGTGGAGGTCAAGAGATAATGGCTGACATTAAAAATGAAATCAAGTCCGCTGTTGAAGCCGTGGAGCGCGAGCTCACCGAAAAGGAGATCGGCGAACAGAGGCAGATAAAGAGAAAGAAACTCGAAGAGCTCCGTGCCATGGGCAGAGACCCATATCTTGAGGAGACTTTCGATGTGACCGCGTGGTCGAAGGATATAAGGGACAACTTCGATGCCATGGAAGACCAGGAGGTCAGAGTGGCCGGCCGTATCATGGCGTTCCGCCGCATGGGCAAGGTCGCTTTCGTCGACATGCAGGACAAGCAGGGCCGCATCCAGATCTTCGTCGCCAGAGACAACATCGGTCAGGAAGAGTACAACATCTTCAAGACATATGACACGGGCGACATCATCGGCATCAAGGGTGAAGTCTTCAGGACAAAGACCGGCGAGGTCAGCATAAGGGCGCAGGAAGTAAAGCTGCTGTGCAAGTCGCTGCAGGTACTCCCTAACAAGTGGCACGGTCTCAAGGATACCGACCTCAGATACCGCCAGAGATACGTCGACCTCATCATGAATGAGGACGTAAGAGAGACCTTCATGAAGAGGGCTAAGATCATCAGCACGATGCGTAAGGTCCTTGAGGAAGATTACGATCTCATCGAGGTCGAGACTCCTGTACTCGGCAATATTGCGGGCGGCGCAGCTGCAAGACCGTTCATGACCCACCACAACACACTCGATATCGACATGACGCTGCGCATCTCGCTCGAGCTTCACCTCAAGAGGCTCATCGTCGGCGGACTCGACGGAGTATACGAGATCGGCAAGGTGTTCAGAAACGAGGGCATGGACAAGAACCACAGCCCTGAGTTCACATCGATGGAGGCATACAAGGCGTACGTAAACCTCGAGACCATGATGGACCTCATGGAGCAGGTGACATACAAGTGCGCGATGACCGTCAACGGCACTCCTATCATCAAGTACGGCGGCAAGGAGTTCGACGTGACTCCGCCATGGAGAAAGATCGACATGACAGAGGCCGTTATCAAGACGACAGGGATCCCGTTCGACAAGATCGACAGCGATGAAGAGGCCATCGAAGCCGCAAAGAAATACGGCATGACATTCGAGGATGAGTCGGAATGGTCGAGAGGAAAGATCATCGCTGAGATGTTCGAGGACTACTGCGAAGACATCCCTGGATTCCTGGACGGACCATGCTTCGTCTGCGGACATCCGCTCGAGGTTTCACCGCTGGCAAAGAAGGATCCTAAAGACCCTCGCATCACAAGAAGATTCGAATCTTACATCAACGGCTGGGAGATGTCGAACGCGTTCAGCGAGCTGAACGACCCAATCGACCAGTACGAGAGATTCGCTGAGCAGCAGAGACAGCTCGACCTAGGTATCGACGACGAAGCCCATCCTATGGATACCGACTTCGTCAATGCTCTGGAAGTCGGCATGCCACCGACAGGCGGCATCGGCATCGGCGTCGACAGACTCGTGATGCTGCTCACCGACAGCGCAACGATCAGAGACGTTCAGCTCTTCCCGACAATGAAGCCGGAAGGCAAGGGCGGCGCAAAGAAGGAGCGCGTTGAGATCGATTTCAGCAAAGTCAAGGTGGAGCCGCTCTTCGAAGACGAAGTGGATTTTGACACCTTCAGCAAGTCGGATTTCAGAGCCGTAAAGATCAAATCCTGCGAGGAAGTGAAGAAGTCTGACAAGCTGCTGAAGTTCGTCCTGAACGACGGATCCGGCGAGGACAGAGTCATCCTCAGCGGCATCAAGAAGTACTACGATCCTTCTGAACTCGTTGGAAAGACTGCTATAGCGATCGTGAACCTTCCGCCGAGAAAGATGATGGGCGAGTACAGTAACGGAATGCTTATCAGCGCGGTCAACGAGTACGACGGTGAGGAGATGCTCAACCTTCTGCTCGTAGACGACAGGATCCCTGCAGGAGCAAAGCTTTACTAGATGTGAGGTGGCACGAACGAAGTGAGTGACGGAGTCCTGACATCGATTAGAAAGCAATGGAGAAGGGTCGGGAAAAGGCCTTCCGGGACATGAAAAAACGATCTGAATAATTGCTTCCGGAGACAGATTTACTACCCCATTTTGGCGGTTACTACCCCATTTCTACCCCATTGCGATAACAAGATATAGAGACTTATGAAAGGGTTCCGAAGCTCTATCAAGTTCAAATAACAACTTATAGAGACTTACGACTACCCCACTTAAGTGAAAACAGAGGCATAATTTGCGAACTTGTCACAAGGGGGACCACCGCAGGTGGTGGATCCCTTATGACGAAAACTAGCAGATTATGCCTTTTTTTCTTTGGCCGGATTTGCACACTAGCAACAAGGGGGACCGCCGCAGGTGATGGGTACCTTATTGCACATTTGAGATGATGATTATTCTTAACTACACTGATACCAAATAGTTCGGCAGCAACACAAGGAGGCAAAGATGGCCAGAATGCAGAACATCCCAAGACAAAGAGAAAGGACCTGGGACGAAGTATCGGATCTAGGGAAAATATGCAAGTTACAGATCCACGAATGATAATCGGATTATGGGAGAAGCCGCAGGATCGGACAAGAGGTATTCCTTCAGAACGAATGCCGATGGGAAAACCCTGCATGTCTTTGAAAGTGCGATAGATCTCCTGTCGTATATGACGGTAACACATTTGCATACCGGAAGATGGCTTGCTGATCCGATGATATCTCTTGGAGGAGTTTATGCACCTGGTACCAACAGACATGCGACAAGTATACCTGCTGCATTGGATAACATGCTGCAGAATCATCCTGAAACGAGCATTATATCTCTGCATCTTGATAATGACTATGCCGGCAGAAGGGCAACAGAATCTATAACTGAAATGCTCGGAGTCAGATACGATACCCGCGATGAACCACCGCCTGTCGGTAAAGATTACAATGATTATCTGATGAATATATGCCAGAAAGGCAGATCAAGACAGATGGGGGCAGCCAGGTATGACTATCCAAGATGAACAGAATTGATTTGATGTTCGGGTCTTTGTTCTATGTTGCTACGCGTTCACCAAGACAAAGACCCAGCGAGATCAAAATAATAGCATCTTAAACTATTCAACATATGCGAAGGATTGAAGGCCTGCGCGCTGCCCACAAGAAGTGTGGGGAAATATTTGCCGATGCCTGGATGTAATCGACTTGACAATGCTATCCAAATTGGATAGCATTTTTATATATATAGCCAAATTGGATATACGGGTAGGAATTATGAACATAGACATAAAAGAGCTTCGCAGAAAAATGGGGATAAGCCAGAGTGAATTCTCCGGATTATTCGGAATCCCGTTAAGCACCCTTCGCAAATGGGAGCAGGGGATCGCATCTCCTCCGGAATATGTATTGAGGTTGATCGCAAGGTCCGTACCGGCAGCGGATGATTACACGAAGAAGGTCATAGGTATGGATGGGAATATATACTATTACGATGAAGAGAAGAGTATGGTAATGGATTCAAAGGGAAATGGTATAACTATCAGAGAGACTCTGAACGGAGTCAACCCTAACAATCTAAGAATATATATAACTGATCTTTTTGACAGCTTTTATGAGATACGGGAAAGGTTCGAGAAGGATTGCCGCTATGATAAGGAAGAAGGCATTGAATGGGTTTAGCGGATAGGGGTACGGATCAATGAAAAATCACATCAAAGATTATTATCTGATGCATAAAGATGTACCTGTTTGCCTGATGGAGATCGGCGATGAGGGAGATCTGCATAATGTCAGAAGAAACAGGGATGCACTGGCACATTTTCCTATAGGCGGACAGATGAACGATGTGCGTTTTCACGAATGGTGGCGCGACAGAGCTATTCCAAAGACCAGACACGGAGCCAAAACAGCGTTGCAGAAGTTAGGATATTCGTCAACAAGGAGTGCGCTGGTCAACAACCTGGCACTGAGCCTATCGGATTGCTATTGGATAAAGCCAAGAGATGAAGATATCTCCTGGCGGGATGTCAATCTGTTTACAAATGCTTTTGTAGACACTTTTGGTGAGCTTACGATAAACAGGGATTATGTGCTTGATCTAAGAAAGGTTACGCGTTTCAACTGTGCAACATCTCAGGGAGAACTGCAGAAAAAGTGGTGCATAGCTGCTGATGGCAGACGCTATCTGATCAAGGGCAATTACGGGGAGTCCTATCAGCAGAGCCTGAATGAACTATTCGCAACAAGACTGCACGAACAGCAGGGCTTTGACAATTATACGCCATACACGCTGGTCCGGCTTCAGGTGGATGGCAATGTCGAAGGTCTTGGCTGCATGTCATACGACTTTTGCAGTGAGGAAATTGAGAGCATCAGCGCTTGGGAGCTTTTGCAGACAGTCAAGACGAAGCATAATGAATCACTTTATTACCCGCTTAAGGAAGTCTGCATGGGATTCGGTATGTCTGAAAAGACGTTTACGGATTTTATGGATTATCAGATCATGACAGACTACCTTATAAGCAATACGGACAGGCACATGAACAACATAGCTTTCAGGCGGGATCCGGATACTCTGGAGATACTCGGGTTTGCACCTATCTATGATTCTGGTAATTCCATGTTCTATAACGTGCCGTTTGAACAGCTGACCGGGATCAGACTTGATGATATAAAAACGCATTCATTCGTTGAAAAGGAAGTTCGCCTGCTTCGCTATGTAAAAGACAGGACACTTGTTGATGCTGACAAAGCAGTGATGGACTTTTCGTTATATGAACAGGATGTCTATGAGAGACATATCAGGATACCGCTTCTCAAGGAACTCTATGAGAGAAAACTGGATAGACTGATCAGCTTCCAGAAGGGCGTGGATCTATGGAAGGACAGGAGGTATATCGAATAACTGTCTGAAGCCGGATGACCAGATACCTGCAGTCGATCCTGAAAAGAGAAAGACGAAGACGGGAGCTCATATGGCAAGGGAGGATTCCTTTCATGGTTGTGGTTCCTGACGCCAGCAACATCGAAGACACAGTTTATTTATGCTCGGTCTTGTATGGCAGATTTGAATTAGTTATACTAAACAAAAGGGCGAGGACAATTCTCGCCCTGTCTGTTTTTTGTAAGGGGAGCATCGGAATATGAAAATAATAAAGAATCATTTCATCATATCTGCCTTGACGGTCTTTTTAATAATGGGACTGTTTTCGATCAGTCATGTCTTTGCAGCATCTTGGGCAGATGTAAAAGTCGCAGAATCTGAGGAACTGAAGTATCAGGACCTTTTCTACTACAAACTGGTCGACGGGAAACTGCACATTACAAGAGCTGTTGATGACAATCACTATAATGATAACGGTGAACTGGATTTTACTGACAGATGCCTGATAACCAGTCTGACAATACCTGATGTTCTTCCGGTCGGAGGGGTTTCATACCCTGTAGAGTATATAGATGGTAAAGTAGGAAGTGTTGATGGCGCGTTCGGGGATTGCTTTAATCTTACAACTCTCAATCTACCATCTACTTTGAAGGAGATTGGAGATAATGCCTTCAGGGGCTGCACTGCCCTGACTTCAGTACAGCTTCCTGCAGGTCTGGAGAAACTTGGCTGCGGTGCTTTCGGGGGATGCTCATCTCTTTGCAAAATCAATATTCCAAAGGATTGCCATTCAGGTGATTATGCCGGCGAGATAATGTATGACGGTCCGTTTGCTAATACAGAGAGCCTCACTGACGTCACCATAGCAAATGGGAGCACTTTTATCGATAGTGCTATGTTTGACAATTCAGGAATCAAAGAAATAACTATCCCGGATAGTGTGACTTGGATAGGATCCAATGCATTTAGGAATACGCGCAATTTATCTTCCGTCAATATTTCTAATAATTCAGCACTTGAAAGAATCGGATGGACAGCATTCAGCGGATCCGGAATAACAAGCATATACCTGCCTAGTACAGTAAACTTTGTGGATGTAGGTGCTTTTGCAGGATGTGAGAAATTAAAAACCGTACGCATGTCAGAGAATATCACCTGTAACGACTATCAGACAGAACGTGGATATGATACAGGTATTTTTAACGGCTGTACATCTCTTACCAGTATAATCTTCCCGGAAGGGATACAGAGAATAGGCAGATGCTGGTTTTTCGATTCGCCAATAGAGTCGATAACCATTCCCTCTTCTGTCAAAGAAATAGAAGATAGTGCGTTCCGCTATTGTCTAAACTTAAAGACGGTAACCTTTGAAGATGGTTGTTCATTGGAAACTATTGGAGGGACGGCATTTAGAAAAGACAGCAATCTGACAGAATTCAGTTTTCCGGATAGCCTGATAATCATCGGGGCCAACGCTTTTGAGGAAACAGGCCTCTATACAGCAGACCTGCCGGATTCACTTGAGACAATGTACCAGGGCGCATTCAACGGGTGCTCCAATCTGGAGACTGTCACTATACCTAATAGGATGACCTATGAATGGGGCGATAATAACGGAGCGTTTGAAGGCTGTAATTCGCTAAGTACAGTTATATTCAAGGAAGGCGTTACAAAAATAGATAACGGGCTCTTCGGATGGAACGAAGGACTGGAATCCATAGAGATACCGGAGGGAGTTACCGAGATTGGCAGAAGAGCATTTCGAAGAAATTACAATCTGAAAAAAATTGTTCTCCCTAAATCTTTGACAAGTATAGGCGGCGAAGCATTCAGTGATTGCACTGCGCTTGAGACTATTGAGGTCAAAGGGACCAGACCAGCCGTAGACGACTCTATATGTGAAAATGTGGTGGCAACTGTAAAGTTCGGTATCTGGGATTTGATTCCTGATAATTGGGGTGGACAGTTAACGTTCGAGGGAACTATCGGTTATTACAAGCTGAATTTTGATGCAAATGGTGGAAGAACGGATACACCATATATTAGCGTCAAGAGGGGCGAAGCTTACGGAAAACTGCCTAAAGCATCAAGAAAAGGTTACAGCTTCATCGGTTGGTATACTGAGAAAGAAGGGGGCTCAAAGGTAACATCAAAGACGATTCTGAAAAGCGATGAAGATAAAACAGTTTATGCTCACTGGAAAGGGCATAAATACAATATCAAGTTCAATAAAAACGGCGGCACTGGTTCCATGAAGAAGAAGGCAATGAAGAATCTGGTCTATGGGAGAACATATACCTTGCCGGCTAATAAGTTTTCGAGGAAGGGATATGTGTTCATAGGCTGGAGCGACAAAAAGAGAGGCACCATAATATATACAAACAGGGCACATATCAGAAATGTCACTGCAAAAGACAAGGAGACCGTTACACTTTATGCAATATGGAAGAAAAAAAATATAAAATACTACAATATTAATTATGATGCAAACGGCGGCACCGGCAAAATGAAGCCTGACCGATTTGTGTTTGAATCAGTAAGAAAACTGAAAAAAAACACTTTCAAACGTACCGGATGGACCTTTGTTGGCTGGAGCAAAAAAGAGAACGGAACGGTACAATATATCGACCAGGCCTCTGTCAGAAAACTGACCTCTAAAGCCAACGGCACGGTGGTACTGTATGCGGTATGGATCAAGAACAATAAGACTAAGAAAATCAAAGAAATTGAGAAAAAGACCCCGAAGGTATACGGGCTTATCATTGGTGGCTGTAATGCAAGAGTAAATAATAAAGATTATTATACAAAGGATGAGGCAATAGATGTTTATAAAAAGCTTTTGAAAAACAAGATATGTGGTTATAAAACCAGTAGAGGTAATATAAAGAAAAAATTAGTTGAAAACGATGAGGCACCATACAGAACAGATATCGACACATGGATACCATCGGCATTTGCCTCAACATCAGATAACGACATTTCCTTTGTATACTATGCTGGTCATGGAGACGGCGGTGGTGTTAACGGTAAAGGCCGGGGAATTTGTTTGAGAAAAAGTGACGGTGGGGCTGAATACTATTCATACGAAGATTTTCTATCCTTACTGGATAAAAGTATAAAGGGAAAGGTGATATTAATAGTAGATGCCTGTTATTCCGAGGGGTTTGTGATTGCCGCAAAGAAATCCCCTATGAAAGACCGGATTGCTGTATTTGCAAGTAGTGCAATTGATGAAACGTCACAGAGTGATTACAAAGCTTCTCAATCAAACAGCCCTATTGAACCTATTTTAGGTATGTGGGAAGTATTAACAAGAGGAAATAAGGGTTACCATCAGTTTACATATGCACTTATGAAGGGATTAAACTGGAGAAAAACAAGCAAATACCCTGCTGACCTTGATAATGACAGAGCTGTTACGTGTGAAGAATTATTTGCATATATCAATTCAAATATATCAGCATCATCGGAAGAGAAGATACAGACTCCAAAGTGCTATTTGGGCAACCTGAAGAATCAGGTCATATTCTCATACTGAAGGAGGGCGTGTCACTTAAGAATTGGTGCAAGTGTATTCGAGGAGCAGTAATATAAAAGATAAGTGAATGATATACATGCAGGCTCGGTCACCTCGATCGGGCCTTTTACCCTCTCATTCGGAGAAAAAGGATGAGAAAGACAGAATGGATCGCGGACTTTCTTGCAGGCCCGGGAATCATTCAAGGCGCAGATTACTTAAATGATGCATCAGCACACTATCTTGTTGAATCCGGAGGAAGGCAATTGCTTGTAAATGTATCCAAAGATTTCATAACGAGCAGAGAACTGGCGAACAAGGTGGATCCCGGGAAATTTTATTTTGGGAACTACACTTTTAGAAAGGCAACATATCAATTGATCTGATTGATAAATTCAAAGTTGCCTGGGAGTAAAGATATGGACAGATTGGAAAGCTTTGAAAAGATGCTTGCTGAAATAATTGAACAAGTAGAATATGAGCAGGCAGAGATGGATAGGCTTAAGAAGGCCGGAAAAGAAAAAACTGCAACTTATAAACAGTATTTCGGAAATCGAATGCTGTATAAAATGATGCTTGAAAAATACAAGCAGTATGGTTTGATAGACTGATATGGAATACTATAAACTGGAAATATTCATACCGGAATCGCACTTCGTCGGTTTGAGAAAGGCTCTTCAGGAAGTAGATGCCGGGCATATAGGCAACTATGATTCTTGCTTGTCATATACGCGTTCAAGGTATCCAAGGCGACAACGCTTACGGTCAAGACAAAGCTGTTCAAGAAGGCAACTGTAAAGAAATCTCTTAAGAACTCTAAGATCAAGAACATCAAAGTCAGAATCGTAAAGAAGGCCAGCAATAAGACCAATAATACCTACATCAAGAAGTACAAGAAGTTCTTTACCAAAGGTAATGTCGGCCGCAAGGTTACGGTCAAATAACATAGTAGCAATTGTATAGAGAGGTTTTAAAAAGGAGGATTGTATGCGTAACAAAACACACGGGTTTGTTGGGATAATCAGAGATTCGGGTTTAATATTGCTGATTCTGTTACTTGCCGTGTTTGGTGCAGTACCTTCAGGCACGATGCAGATGGGCAAAGTGTTTGCAGAAGATGGTGGAAATGCAGTTTACTTTGGTCATTACTATCAGACTCTAATTGATGACCCTGCTGAGCTGGATGCGATTCAGATGCAGGACGAGGATTTTGATGAAAGCGGTAAGGCTGTCATTGATGGTATCAAAGTAATAAAAACTAGAAGCGGGTACTTCAAAAGTGTACCCATACAATGGCGGATTCTTAAAGATAACGGAAGCACTTACACCCTGATATCCGAAAAAGTTCTGGCTGACAGACATTTCGGAGGGGAGAACGTCTGGAGAGATTCGGACATGCGTAGGTGGCTGAATGAAGAATTCTATAACGATGCATTCACAGACGAAGAGAAAGCTGCAATCGTTACGACCGATGTTGAGACTCTGGACAAAACATATGATGACTGGCGCACAAGAAAAGATGGCACATGGGATGTTACCAGTGACAAGGTATGGTTGCTCTATTCAGATGAAGCCTTTGATGAAAGCTTTGGCTTCACCGATGATGAGTCAAGGATCGCGTATGCAACCGATTTTGTGAATAAGGAAAACGCGGCATACAAGTGGTGGCTGAGAGGCTACTCCGGCTGGAGCTATGGCAACAGGCAGAATGAATATATAAAGGAAAACGGGCAGTCAGCCAGTTATTACCAGACTTATGGACGTGGCGTGCGACCTGTAATCGTCGTTTCGAAGAGTGCTGTTAAGACAGCCCCTGAAGAAGAAAAAGCAATAAAAAGAGATATAAGCCGTCTGACCAGCAGATTTGTCCTTGGAAAGGATAACAACAGCTTTTATCATGGGTCGCCTAATGACATAAACAGCGGGTTTTTCGGAGTTTATACTTATGATATGGGTCTTGAATACTTAAATGCATACAAAAAGGACTCGGGTATAGGAAGGGGAGATGCAGCACTTCTATATTTAAGCAGCAATCTTCCGGAACGCATGAAAAATAAGAACTGGATTGGTGGTTGGTGTTATGGCATAGCAACTACCATGGGCCTTGTGCATGAGGGCTACCTTTCTGTGAGTGACATTAGTGATGATAATGCATCTACATATTTTGACATGGCTCCGCCTGCCCGTAATGAGAGGCTGAAGAATACGATCAATTATTACCATGTAGCAAATGGCATTATTTCTTCTAAGGCGGGTCATTATGTGACTTTTCCTAAAGACAGCCTAGCAGGAGAATTGGATAGTTCCGCTGATCATATCCAGAACTTCGATGATTTTTTGGAGACCCTTGTTACATGCTCTAAGTCTCAGGATATTGTATTTGGGTACGCAGGTGAAGGCGGTGGTCACGCAGTATTAATTGTTGATCAAATATACAATAAAGCAACAAAAACATATACACTCGCAGTGTATGACGAAAACTGCATCTCATCTTCATGTCCGAAAGGCGTATTTTATGCGATAGATATAGATCTGAACAATCATAGCCTGAAATATACTAACCACAAGGGCGAGGTTATATTGGACAGCACTGCCGGCAAGGAAACGACTTTGTGCATAATGCCGGTCAAAGGCATTGCTGACGCAACAAAGTCGGGAATCCAGACTGCAAAGAACAGAAGCTGGATCACTGTTCCATTGAGAGAGGGTATCAAAATAATGACAGGACAGAAAAACATTATTTCGATGAAAAAAGGCGGAGAGTTTGTTATTAATGCCTTAGTTTACGATTTAATTCCATTAGTGGGTGACAGCGATGCACTTCAGGGAGAAGCGTATATTCAGGTAGAAATAGACAGGACAGATGACTTGATCATTGAGAATACATCTGGAAAGGAATTAAGCGTTGAAATCAGAACTGCAGATGACGCAGCCATTCTGAAAGGAAATATCAGCAAAGCGTCTGTATCAATGAATGATGGGATTAAAATCGACGGAGATGTATCAGACTATGCAATAGGTATATCCGGATACGCTTCAGATGAAAATGCAGAAAAACCGCTGGTTCTGCTTTCTGGAAAAGAAGACAAAGACATCCAGATTAAAAAATCTGCCGATGGAGATCCGTTCGAAGTGGTTTCACCGAGTGTAATGAAAGATGTTTCCGTTTCGTATTACAACGGAAGCGATTTCATTGACGGAAAGATAAATGATGCTACATCCGCGCAGATAAACAGTACTGGTTCGATCACTTCAGAGAACAGCGCTTCACTAAAGGTAGGGACTACCGAAAAAGTGAAGGGCAGTGCATACAAGGTGCTCTCGACTGAATCGAAAACAGTCGCCCTCACTAAGGCCAAGAACGTTAAGTCAATAGTAGTACCTGCGACAGTTAATTTGTCCGACGGAAATACCTATAAGGTCACTACTGTCAATGCAAAAGCCTTCAAGGGTGCAAAGATCCGCAATGTAACTATTGGAAAGAACGTTAAGGTAATCAAGAAGAATGCGTTAAAAGGATCGAAAGCGACCAAGCTAATTTTGAAAACAGTTCAAGTCAAGGTAGGATCTAAGAAACAGAACAAGACTTATATTAAGAAGTATAAGAAGATCTTTACCAAAGCAAATGCAGGAAAGAAGATAAAGATCCGCTAATAAATATCAAGCATTTGCGAGAAACAAAATATTGCATTTTAATCCTGAGCTGCCACATTCATTGTGGCAGCTTGGTAGCTGCATTATCGTAGTGGCTGAACTACCCAATTTTACATATTAGTATCAAGAAGCTTTTAAAAAATATAATGGAGGAGACCGTTATATTGAGATAGCTTAGTGAGGATACAATATGGATAATAAAGAACGCGCAGATCTTGGGGATATTCTAAAGAAAGCAAAACTAAAAGTAAGAACGGATAATCAAAAAACTGGCTTCTGTGAAATGTTGGCACACTATATGAATGAAGCTGGATATTCCTGCAAAAGCCTGGCTTCCATCGCAAATATGTCCGAAGCTACAATCAGGAGGATGAAAAACGTAGATGATTATATGCCAACAAGGGAAATGATCATATCTGTGTGCGTTGCCTTGAAACTTAGCATTTATGATTCCAGGGTTTTGCTGAGAAAATCACCTTTCAGGCTACAGGAAGACTCGCCTGTTGATGCTATATACCTAAAAATACTAGAATATGAAGGCAAATACACTGTCCATGAGTGGAACACTGTTCTGCGGAAGATATCGGCATCCATATGGCTGAAAGAGATCAGCATGCTTTGCATGATGCTGGCGCTGTCTCTCTGCGCATATTCATTTGAGGTCGACAACTGATGGTCATTGCATTTCACCAACCCAAAATGCATCTTACCGCTGAGGCTATTGAAGAATAGCCTCTTCTTTTTTTACACTCGAAACAGGCAATCAAAGAAAGAAGTCAAATGGAGAAAGATATTTGAAAGGAGCCAATCATGGTAATGCTGTTGTTGCTGGTTTTGATACTGACTGAAATAGGATTTGCGGCTTTCGCACTGTCCGGAAAGTTCACTCGAGGAGAATGGGCGATGCGCCGTCTGTGCGTTTCTGCGGTCGAATTGCTAGCCTATCTGGTCATGACGCTATTGCCGGGGATCGACTTCAGCTTCAGATTCATGGGGATACTGGTGATCCTCGTTCTGCAGCTTATTTTTTCCGCGATCTTCTGGCTCATCAAGAGAAAGAATGAAACCATCAAGGGTAAGCCACCGATCGTAGTAAGAGCGATATTGGGCATCTTGGTTATCGTGTTGGCTATGGTTCCGGCGTTTATCTTTACCGATTACAAGGGACGCCATCTGACCGGTGAATATAAGGTGGCGGAGACTGAGGCCATTCTGGTCGATTCGTCAAGAACAGATGAATTTGAAAACGATGGATCATTCCGCGAGGTACCGGTGCATTTCTTCTATCCTGAAAACACCGATGCGATAGAAGCTCATTCGCTTCCGCTGGTCGTTTTCAGCCACGGCGCGTTCGGATACTATCAGAGCAACATGTCCGCGTATATGGAACTGGCAAGCAACGGGTACGTCGTCATAGCTCTTGACCACCCGCATCACTCATTCTTTGCGACGGATTCGAGCGGTAAGGCGGTAATTGTGGACAAGGAATTCATACAGTCCGCGATAAATATCGAGAACGATGTGTACGACGAGGAAACGACCTTTGATATTATGTCCAAAGCGATGAAGCTTAGGCTCGACGATATGAACTATGTGCTCGATACTGTTAAATCGGCCGTCAAAGCGGAGCCGGACAATGCATGGGCATTCAGCAGCGATGAGGAACGCGGTGATGTCGGCAGCGCTCTCTCACTCATAAATATAAAGAAGATCGGTCTCTTTGGGCACTCTATGGGAGGCGCCACTTCCGTTACGGCCGGGAGAAGAAACGATGTATCCGCAGTCATAGACCTCGATGGCACCATGTTCGGCGAAGTTCTGGGCATCGAAAACGGCGAAGAGGTCTGCAGCACGGAGCCTTATACGACACCGATCCTGGACGTAAGGAACCAGAGTCACCAGGAAAGCTGCGAGGAGGCTCACAGACTGCAAAAGGATTACGTGAACAATGTTATAATAGACAATGCGACCGAAGGTCACTCGACATATTTTAAAGGAAGCGGCCATATGAACTTTACGGATCTGCCGCTTATCTCGCCATTTATAGCTAATGCTCTTGGTACGGGTGACGTCGATCCGGAAGAGTGCATCGATCAGGTAAATGCGCTTGTCCTCGAATTCTTCGATTACTATCTGAAAGGTAAAGGGACATTTAAGGTTAAAGAATACTATTGATGAGATATGGAAATAGAAGTAATCACGATTGGTGAAGATAAGAAAGAGTATATAAAAATAGGCTGTCACAGAGTGGACTCCAACATCAAGGAGATCGTACGTTTCATTGAATCGCGTCAGGGCAAGATCGATGGAAAGGACGGAGATTCGCTGGTCAGTATTCCGGTGACGGACATATTCTACGCGGAGTCTGTGGATAACAAAACCTTCATTTATCTGCAGAAAGTTTGCTATGAATCCGGGCTCAGGCTGTATGAGCTCGAAGAAGCTCTCAGCGGACACAGCTTTGTCCGCATATCGAAGTCTGTGATCGTGAATCTTATGAAGGTGGAATCTATAAGACCCGCTTTGAATGGAAGATATATGTGCCGTCTGATGAATGGCGAAGATGTCATCATTTCGCGCAAGTATGTCGCTGGAGTAAAGGAAAAGATCTCGAGGTAACAAGATGAAAGAACGGTTAAGAGAAACAGCAAAAAACTTCTTCATAAGCACGGTGCTTATCATTGCCGCAATGTATGTGACCGGTTCCCTGTTTGCTCCCGATCAGACATTCGGTTACGAGGTAATGATCTATCCATTGATTTACGGCTTTCTTGCCTGTATTCCGAGTTTCGTCATGTACACTAACAAGGAACTTAGCGTAAGGCAGGTGCTGATCCGCAATATCATTCAATTGATCATCATTTTGGCGATCGTCGAAGCAATGGTTTTCAGAGGACATATTAGTGAGTTTACCCCGCAGGCTGTTGCTGTAGCTGTCAGTGTAGTTGTGATCTACTTCGGTGTTCTGCTTATCAGGTATAAGATGGATCAGAAAACAGCGCAGGAGATGACAGACCAGCTCAAAGCTTTTCAGAATAAGACAAATTAGCAGGGATTAGCCATGAACATAAATAATGCAAAGATACGTTTAGAAAAGAAAGAAGACTACAGAGAAGTAGAGAATCTTATAAGAGAGTCGTTCTGGAACATTTACAGGCCGGGCTGCAGTGAACACTATGTGATCCATGTGCTTCGCGATGATCCCGCCTTCGTGAAGGAACTTGATTTTGTTATGGAAATAAACGGTAAGCTTATAGGACAGAACATGTTCATGCGAACTGTGATCAATTCGGACGATGGCAGCGATATCGATGTGCTGACGATGGGACCGATCTGCATCGCGCCGGAGCTCAAACGCAAAGGCTACGGCAAGCTGCTGCTCGACTATTCTCTTGATAAGGCCGGAGAAATGGGATTTGGCGCAGTTTTGTTTGAAGGCAATATCGACTTCTACGGCAAAAGCGGCTTTGGCTACGCCCGTAACTTTGGCATCAGATACCATGATCTGCCCGAAGGCGCAGATGACTCATTCTTTCTATGTATAGAGCTGATCCCGGGGTATCTCGATGGGATCACAGGGGTGTATCAGACCCCAAGTGGGTATTATGTGGACGACAAAGATGTCGAAGCTTTCGACAGCGCATTTCCATTTAAGGAGAAACTGAAACTCCCGGGACAGATTTTTTAATCGTGAGACAGCGAATGCTCTGGAATAACTCCAGGGCATTTATTTTGCGTTGATTATGCTATTATTAAACATAGATGAAAAGATTGGCATTTTGGAATTCATCGAAGCAATTATGAATGTTTACGATTTTGATGGTACGATTTTTTATTCGGATTGCTCAATAGGCTTTGCTCTTTGGTGCATGAAACGCAATCCTAAACTATGGGTTACCTGGTTTCCGCGCATGATGAAGACACTTGTCTTATACAAACGAGGCAAAGTGTTGAACTATCGGCTACAGCGTGAAATGTTCAGCTATCTTACAATGATAGATGATTTTGATGTGCAAATAGAAAAGTATTGGGATAAATATGAAAGCAAGATATCCGCGTGGTATCTTGCGCAAAAAAGGGAGGACGATCTCATTATAAGCGCGTCTCCAACTTGTATTATCGAACCGATCGCGAAAAGGCTTGGAGTCAGCTTTATGGCAACTGAATTCGATCGTGAATATGGAGTCTTTACAAACAATCTTATGTATGCCAGGGAAAAGGCAAAATATATGATCGATAATGGCTTCCCGGTGATCGAGAATTTCTATTCCGATTCATTGGCAGATACTCCGATCGCCTTATGCGCCGAAAAAGCGCATCTGGTAAAGGACAAAGCAACTAAGGTAGTTGATTGGCCTAAGCTTGATCCTGAAACAATGAAAACAGTGAAAGAAAAGATCGATACAGGTTGGAGAATACACCTTAAAGAATAGGAATAAAGAGGTGGCATTATGAAATCAATTCTTATCAAGGATACAACTCGTGAGGAGCGAGAGCAGATCGTTCAACAGGCGCTTTGGGGCGATTGCGGGATCGATTGTGAATTCTGCTCGGGCTGCGACAACCGCGGTGGAGGAACGATAGAGTCGATTTACCAGCCGTACATCGACGGAGAAAAAGAGATAAGCGAGATAAACGCGGAGTATAGGTCGCCGTTCGTACACGGATAAGTTGGGCATGCTTTATTTGAGGAATGCTCGAGCAAAGGCGTGATCAAGGGCAAGAAGAAAGGCAGCTGCTACGTCTACGTATATGCGCAGAGCGGAGTGTTCACCAAAATAAAGGTCACTGTCAAGTGAGTTGCTCCCGAGAGAGTGTGGAAAACACTGCGATTCATGCTTTCAGAAATGTCAATATAGCCAGGCTTTTTAGGAGCCTGGCTATTGAATTGAACAGAACTGCCTGGGGTTCATTGCTTTTTTGCGCAAAATGAATAAATATACAGAAATATAATAACAGGAGAAAAAGATGCGGATGGCACATAACCGTTGAAATATCAGGGACCCTAGACAGAACGCCATATGTTCCTGTATATATACAAGCGAAAATATTGACAATGCAAACACGAATATTTATAATGCAACTATTATGAATATTCGGTATATTTATTCAAAATAACGAATAAATAAACGCAAAAGATCAACTAAGAAGGGAAACATTGAGAAATGAGTAAGACAATCAAGAAAATGATGATGATCGCACTTTCCGCAGTAATGGTTCTGGCGCTTGCAGCATGCGGCGGTGGCAGCGGAAGCAGCAGCGACAGCGAGGGCGGAAAGCTCGCAGCCATTCAGGAAAAGGGCAAGATAGTAGTCTGCACAGATGCGGCATGGGCTCCGTTTGAGTACATTGGCGAAGGCGGACAGCCAACCGGAATAGATATCGAGATCGCTCAGTACATTGCCGATCAGCTCGGTGTAGAACTCGAAATATCCAATATCGCGTTTGATACCATCCCGACTGCACTGGTAAACGGCGATGCAGATCTGGCTCTTGCATGCATCACTATCACAGATGAGCGTAAGGAGCAGATGGCTTTCACTGATCCGTACACATCTGTACAGCAGTACATGGTAGTCACCGCAGACAGCGACATCGACGCGATGGACGACCTTGCCGGCAAAATGATTGGAACACACCTCGGAACAACAGGTGACTTCCTCGTCAGTGATGAAGTGGATAGCGGAGTTCTTGCAGGTTCCGGCGCTCAGAACAATCAGTACAAGGCTCTGCCTGATGCTGCCGAGGAGCTCAAGAGCGGCACACTTTCAGCTATCGTATGCGACTCAGTTCTTGCTGAGAACCTCGTAAAGGCAAACGGAGATGCTCTGAAGTGCTTCCCTGTTGTATATGCAGACGGAACAGAAGCTGAAGTTGAGAACATCGGCGCTGCAATGGCTCAGGGAGATGATGAGTTCACAGCAAAGATCAACGAGATCGTTCAGGAGCTCGTATCAAACGGACAGATCGACGAGTGGTTCGTAAAGCACAGTGAGGAAGCTTCCAAGCTGTAATATTGAGATAGTAATAGCAAAAGATCAGGAGACCATAATTGTTTGAAAGTATTAAACAGGGATTCATCAAAACCTTCATAAGAGACAACCGCTACAAGATCTTTATTGAAGGTTTCAAAAATACGCTGATCATAACCATAGTGGCTGCTCTGATCGGAATCATCCTGGGAGTCATAGTCTCTTTCATACATTCACTTGCGGAGAACGCGCGTGACAAGCATCAGGATACGATCGGGGCAAAGTGCCTTATAATACTGGACAAGATCTGCGCCGCATATGTTGCGGTCATGCGCGGAACGCCGCTTGCGATCCAGCTTATGATCATGACGTTCATCATAATGAGCGGATTTCCAAACAAGGTGCTCGTATGCTGTATTGCCTTCGGCGTCAACTCGGGAGCATATGTATCTGAGGTTATCAGAGGCGGTATCGGTTCGGTAGATTACGGACAGACAGAGGCCGGGCGTTCACTCGGTCTCTCCCAGATCGGGACGCTCCGCCTGATTGTACTCCCTCAGGCGATCAAAAATATCCTGCCGGCACTTTGCAATGAGGCGATCGCGGTCCTCAAGGAAACATCGATCGTAGGAATGGTTGCCGTAGTCGACCTGACCAGAGCGGGCGACCTCATCAGAAGCAGGACGATGTCACCGTACTTTACACTCATATCGGTAGCTATAGTGTACTTCATACTGGTCTATGGCCTGTCCAAGGCTGTTAAGAGACTTGAAAGGAGGCTGGCTCAGAGTGATAGACATTAAAGGACTTAAGAAGGACTTCGGCAATCTTGAGGTGCTGAAGGGGATCGACCTGCATATAGACAAGGGTGAGCGTGTTGTAATAATCGGACCGTCGGGCTCCGGCAAAAGCACACTGCTCAGATGCATGAACCTGCTCGAGGTGCCGACCGGCGGACAGATCATTTTCGAAGGGACTGACCTGACGGACAAGAAGACAGACCTTGACAGCGTAAGATGCAAGATGGGCATGGTGTTCCAGCAGTTCAACCTCTTTCCCCACAAGACGATACTCGAGAACATGACGCTTGCTCCGCTTTACCATAAGATGATGAGCGAGGCGGAAGCAAAGGACAGGGCGATGGAACTGCTGACAAGGATCGGCCTTGCGGATAAAGCCAACGTATATCCTTCGACGCTTTCCGGAGGACAGAAGCAGCGTGTTGCGATAGTGCGCGCGCTTGCAATGGGCCCGGATGTGATGCTGTTCGACGAACCGACCTCGGCTCTCGACCCTGAGATGGTAGGCGAAGTGCTCGAGCTGATAAGAGAACTGGCAAATGACGGGATGACAATGGCGATCGTAACGCATGAGATGGGTTTCGCGAAAGAAGTAGGGACCCGCGTACTGTTCATGGACGAAGGCGTCATAGCGGAAGAGAATGAGCCGTGCGAATTCTTTGAGAACCCGCAGAACCCGAGACTTCAGGACTTCCTGTCCAAAGTATTATAGAAAAAGGAGAACGATATCAAAATGTTTAAGCATACGATTGTACGGACACCGTGTTCAAAGATCTGTGACGGGATAACTTCGGCTCCCGAGCTTGGCCAGCCGATTTACGAGAAGGCTCTCGAACAGCATGCAAAATACATTGAGGCGCTGAAAGCTACGGGCGTGGATGTGCTGGTGCTGCCTGCACTTGAGGAATATCCTGACTCGTGCTTCGTCGAAGACGTAGCTGTAGTAGCAGAAAAGTGCGCGATAATCACCAATCCGGGCGCAGGTACAAGAAACGGCGAGACCGAATACATTGTGGATGCGATCAAACAGTTCTATTCAGATGATCAGATCGGATACATCAAGGCTCCGGGCACACTCGAGGGCGGCGATGTTATGAAGGTCGGAGACACCTTTTATGTAGGCGTATCCGCAAGGACCAATGAAGAAGGCATAAAGCAGTTCGCTGAGTTTTTCGGCAAGTACGGCTATGAGGTAAAGGCGGTCCCTCTGACGGAGGTCCTTCACCTCAAGACGGGTGTCAACTATATCGAGAACAACAAGATGCTCGTATCGGGAGAATTCATAGACAAACCGGACTTCGCTTCATACGAGAAGATAATCGTTCCGGAGGAGGAAGCATATGGAGCCAACTGCATATGGATGAACGGCACTGTCATAGTACCTCTGGGATATGATGCAGTACAGAAGGCTGTAGAGGAGGCAGGATATCCTGTGATCCTGGTGGATACCTCTGAATTCAGGAAGATCGACGGCGGGCTCAGCTGCCTGTCACTCAGATTCTGATATGATGACAACTGATGCGGCTTGCAGGCAACTGTAGGCCGCGTTTTTTCGTATAAACAAAGAAAGAAAATGCCCCGCTTCTCTACTCTTTATATTTGAAGCTTGATACAATTCGTTGCGCTTATTCTTTACAATTCGGACCTGAAGTGTTATATTCGCATTGATGGACGGTATCCGTTTCGGAACAATACCATCATATAAACGAGGTTAATTTCAGGTGAAGCTGCACCAATGAGGCGCGTATCCGATCGTGAACGCGACCCGGCGGCATAATAAGCTTTTCTGTTGTTGTCCTTTTGTTATATGAAATGTCCATCCGCCGGCCAGGTGCTGTGCGGTTTTTATTTTATCCGGCGTCATAGACTAAGCGGTTATTATCCAGCCTGTATCAATGGCTGAGCGGTTTTAACTGCTGCCCCGGGCGCCGCATCGAAAGGAGTTATTTCAATGACAAGAGAAGAGAAGAATGCTCAGATCAGAAAAGAAGCCCGCGCTACCGCGATCCTTTTCTGCATCTGTTTCCTGTGGCATGTCGGATGCGCTTATCTGCTTTCCGGCACGGGAGTCACGGTGGGCGGGCTGCCTCTGTGGTGGCTTCTGAGCACACCGGGGGTATTCGTAATAGCAGTGATCGGTGTTGTGATACTGCTGAAAAAGGTGTTCGTGAACTTCAGCCTCGATGATGAGGAAAGCGGAGAGGAGGTACAGGCATGAGCGGCAGACAGATAGCTATACTTGCAATCCTCCTCGGATACATGGTCTTAAACGCCTGCGTGGGCGTATGGGCCAGCCGTGCTTCGGCAAGAAAGAACGCGGAAAGCGGCTTCCTTCAGAACTACTTTGTGGGCGGACGCACAATGGGTGGCGTTGTCCTCGCAATGACACTTATCGCAACATATACAAGCGCGAGCTCGTTCCTCGGAGGACCGGGACTTGCCGCAAGCTGGGGCCTCACGCAGTCATGGGTAGCGGCAATACAGATCGGCACCGCGTTCCTTACTCTTGGCATCGTGGGTAAAAAGCTCGGTCTGATATCGCGCCGCATCAAGGCGGTCACCATCTCGGACTACCTCAGGGCAAGGTATAAATCTCCGGCTGTGGACATTATCTGCAGTATAATGCTCGTTGTTTTCTTCATCACACAGATGATCGCCCAGTTCAAGGGCGGAGCGACCCTGCTGCAGTCGGTAACAGGACTCTCGTACATAAGCGCACTGATACTGTTCTCCGCTGTCGTCATAATCTACACATCGATCGGCGGATTCAAGGCCGTTGTAATTACCGACACGATACAGGGATTCATTATGTCCTGCGGCACGTTCCTGCTGCTCTTCTTCGTGATCCGCGCGGGCGGCGGCCTGGAGAACATACTCGAATTCAACGCTGCCAACAATCCGGGCTGGGATCTCATAGGCAAGGGCCAGTACGGAGCTGAGATCGCTGCGCTGAGACCGGGATACCTGATATCGTTCTGGGTGCTCGTCGGCGTAGGAGTTCTGGGACTTCCGCAGACAGCGGTCAGGAGCATGGGCTTCAAGGATACCGAGTCGCTGCACAAGGCGATGATATGGGGAACGGTAGTTGTAGGCATCCTCATGATCGGCATGCACTTTGCCGGAACTCTGGCGCTTCCGCTGGTAGGCGAGGAGCAGCTTGCCAACACTGACTCCATCATTCCATATGTTGTCAATAAGTACATGCCTGTATGGGCGGCCGGACTTTTCCTGGCAGCTCCGCTCGCGGCTGTAATGTCGACTGTGGACTCTCTGCTGATACTGGCATCGGCTACGATCCTCAAGAATCTGTACATAACATATATCGCGAAAAAGGATGCCGTGGAGGCTGTCCGCGCTGACCAGGATGAAAACGTTACTGTAAGCGAAGAAACTGAAAAGAAGCTCAAATACAGCAGCTTTGCTCTGACTATAATACTGGGAATGATCGTGTTCATCCTCGCGATGAATCCACCGTCAATTCTGGTATGGATCAACCTGTTTGCAATGGGCGGGCTCGAGGCTACTTTCTTCTGGCCTCTCATAGGCGGACTTTACTGGAAGCGCGGCAACGCAGCTGCCTGCATCGCTTCCATAATCTGCGGAGTATCTACCTTCGTATTCTTCAACCTTAACAAGATTGCTCCGTTCGGGATCCATGAGATCGTACTCGGACTGCTGGCGGGTGGAATCGCATACTTCGTTGTCGGCATGCTTAATAAGAATGAGCCGGACGCGGATGTGCTGGAGAAGTGCTTCTAGCGAAGGAAGTGCCGCGCCGCTCAGGGTGGAGATAAGACGTGCCTCTAGGTGAAATGAAAATAGACAAATCCAAGTTTGATCCGGAAGTATATGAATTCTATAAGGCGGCGCTGGAGGGTGCGGGTTTTGCCGCGTCCTTCAGTGCTGAGGATATTCCCCGTATGAGGGAGGCTGAGATAACAGGCCATGCCGCGCATCTCGATCCATACGAGGTACATGAAAAGATCGACCTGACCATCCCGCGCGCCGGCGCGGGATCCCTTCCGGCCCGCATCTACGTGCCGGAAGGCGCTGCTGACGCAGCGGGTCAGGTCCCTGTGATCCTTTACTTTCACGGCGGCGGCTTCATCATGGGCAGCATAGAAGATCATGATCCTCTCTGCGGCAAGCTTGCAGATGCCGCCGGCGCCATTGTTATCGCAGCAGAATACCGGCTTGCTCCCGAGCATCCCTTCCCGGCATGCATCGAAGATGCCGTCTGTCTGGCGGAATGGGCTGTAGAGAATGCAGCAAGCTACGGGGGAGACCCGGAGTGCATAATGGCGGCAGGAGACAGCTCCGGCGCCACCATCAGCGCCGCACTTGCACTTCTGTCAAAAGAAAGAAAAACAGAAGCGGGAGAGACAAAAGGGGAGACAGAAGCAGGGCAGACACTTTCGATACCTCCTATAGCCGGGCTGATACTCCTTTACGGAGTCTTCGGATGCATCACCCATGAAGATTCGGAATCAGCAAGGCTGTATGGGAATGGTGAATACGTGCTGCCTGCAGACGCAATCAGAAAAATGATGGATCTGTATATCCCGGCAGGAACAGATCCAGACGATATAAGATTATATCCGGGCAAAGCGGCAGACCTTAGCGGAATGCCGCCCTCAGTAATCGTTACTGCGGAATTCGATCCGCTGAGGGATGACGGCGAATGCTTTGCGCGAAGGCTGAAAGAAAGCGGCTGCAATACGGAACTCATACGCATGGATGGAATGATGCATGGTTTTGCCCTTTACTGGCAGAGATTCAGCAGGGCAGGAGAACTGCTGGACCGCATCGGCAGCATCGTAAAAGACTGGGTCAGCTGACCCAGTCTTCATTTTCATACGTATTTATGCGTACAGGCTTGGGATCACTATCCGCGCCTGCTCATCCAGTATGTACTCAACGTATTCGCGCACCTCATCCTCTGTATCCAGAAGGGCTACATACATCTGGTTGCCCATGGCTTCAGAGAAGATATCCGGCATCCGCTGGCACATTACAATCTTACCGTCATAGCGAGCCAGGATCTCTTCGTGGGTATGCACATGCCTGAATTTATCTTTGCGGCTGGCAAAAGCGCACCAGCGGTCAGGCCCGTTCTTCCTTCCCGTACTCGTTCCGGTGCTGACCATGTCCGCCCATATCTGATACACATCTGTTGAGTGAGAGAAATTTATCATGTCCGGAGTAAAGCCTCCGGCCGGTCTCATATTTACTTCAAGTCCTACAAAATCACCTACATCACCAAGGCCCTTCTTTGCTTCAGTCAGTCTGAAAAACTCAAAATGGACAAAGCGGCTCTTTATACGGAACTCCTTCAGAGCTTTTCGGCCATAACCACGGAGCTGCTCCGGGACCTCAGGGAGCACATAGTAGACGGTCTCTGTTCCGTTGTTCACTGCGTCGGCGACATTGATGCACATGAATGATGACTCGAAGAGCGGATCGCCGTTTGAATCACAGACCGCGTCATAAGAGTAGATATCTCCTGTGACAAATTCCTCCATTACATAATCGTGGCCGGATGTTGCTTCGAAGAATGCCTCCAGATCAGCATCGCTTTCTATCTTGAATGTATCGCTTGCGCCTACGCCGACATTCGGTTTCGCGAATACAGGATATCCGCCTATCTCGTCAAGAAAACCGCGCGCGGCTTCGATGGTCGAAACGTGGTGCTGACGAGCGGAAGGGATTCCTGCGGATCTGTATACCGGCTTCATTGCAGCCTTGCTCCTCCACAGAGCGAGATCATCAGGCTGTACTCCCGTAGTGACGTTGAAATCCTGACGCAGCTGCGCATCAAGCCCGAGCCAGTACTCATTGTTGGATTCTATCCAGTCGATGCGCCCATGCTTAAAAGCCATAAACGCGACAGCGCGGTAAACCTGGCTGTAGTCTTCGAGGGAGTCAACTTTGTAGTATTCGGTCAGAGCATTCTTGACAGTTTCACTGAGCGAGTCATAAGGAGCATCGCCAATGCCAAGAACAGTGACCCCGTTGCGGTGCAGCCTGTCACAGAAGTGCCGGTAATTCTCGGGGAAGTTCGGTGCAATGAAAATAAGGTTCATAAAATAATCTCTTTCAGTCTCAATATCTGTAATAACATGCTTCTACGCATACTGCCTTCGATGTCAACCCATGACCATAAACCTGGCAACAATTCCTGCGCAGATGCTACAGATAATACAATAAATGTTTGTGAAAATCCACAAAATACCGGCTAAAAATTGTACTTTTTCACATAATTCAAGAGCATCCTATTGCCAGGGCATCCTTTCTCAATCTCGCAGCAACGCTCAGCGGAGATGTATAGTATAATCAAGCATAAAATAATAGAATAAAAGAAACGATGGAATCAGAAACAGCTTGCGGCAGACAGGGAATTTGCCGCAGGCAAAAGGTAGCAGGCTGCGGAAAAGGAGGAACCATGGCAAATAATTACATAGGGCTTTTCGATGTAATAGGACCTGTAATGGTGGGACCGTCCAGTTCACACACCTCAGGCGCCGCAACTATCGCCTGGATGACCAGGCAGATATTCTCGGGCACCCCGGTAAAAGCAGAGTTCACACTGTACGGCTCATTTGCGGAAACCTACAAGGGCCATGGGACTGACAGGGCCCTGATCGGCGGCATACTCGGCTACAAGTCGAGTGATGTACGCATAAGAAAGGCATATGCTGAGGCGCGGAAGAACTGGCTTAAGGTGGACTTTAATGTCGACAAGGAGACGCAGGTGAGCCACCCGAATACCGTAGATATACTGGTGACGGGCGATGACGGACATACCCTTCTTATAAGAGGTGAATCCATAGGCGGCGGCCGGGTACGTATCAGAAGAATCAACGATATAGAAGTAGACTTCAACGGTGAGTACAGCACCATGATCATAGGTCATCAGGATGTGACGGGAACAGTCGCCTACATTACAAGCTGTCTGGCTGAAGAGGAAGTCAATGTAGCAACACTCAAGCTCTTCAGAGAAGGAAAGGGCCTAAAGGCTGTTACTGTGGTCGAGACCGACAGTACTATTTCGGAGGAGCTGAAAGAGAAGATCCTGCAGTATGAGACCGTCACCAGCGTTGACCTGATCGAGATATAGAGGAGGTATGTCATGAACTGGGATTTCAGAAATACAGAAGAGCTGCTCAGGCTGTGCAATGAAAATGACATGCCTATATCGGAGGTCATGATCAGAAGAGAGATGCAGCTGGGAGAAAGCCGAAGAAAGGTAATACTCGACCGCATAGATGAGAATATGAGGATCATGAGCATAGCGGTCGACCGTCCGATTTCCGAACCGGTCAGATCCATGGGCGGTCTGATCGGAGGAGAGGCAAGCAAACTCAGCCAGCTCGATGAGTCAAAAGCCATATGCGGCCCGGTCATACACAGGGCAATAATCAATGCGCTGGCGGTCGCTGAAACTAATGCGAGCATGGGAGTAATAGTTGCAGCTCCGACAGCAGGCTCAGCAGGAGTTCTGCCGGCAGTCCTCATGTCGCTTTACGAGTGCTATGACATAAGCATAGACGCTTTGAGAAGCGGGGTGATAAATGCCGGTGCGATAGGCTATATAATCACAAGAAACGGATCCGTATCCGGAGCTGAGGCGGGATGCCAGGCGGAGGTCGGTTCCGCATCGGCTATGGCGGCAAGCGCCCTGGTCGAGATCATGGGCGGAACACCGGAGCAGTGCTGCGATGCGGCAAGCATCGCCCTGTCAAATCTGCTGGGGCTTGCGTGCGACCCTGTCCGCGGACTTGTTGAGGTGCCGTGCCAGACAAGGAACACCATGGGAGCAGTCGGCGCGTATACCGCGGCTGAGCTGGCAATGGCCGGTGTCGGTCCGCATATTCCTCTGGATGAAATGATACAGATAACATACGACGTAGGAAGGGCGCTCCCTGAAAGCCTCCGCGAAACGGCCAAAGGCGGCTGTGCTGTTGCTCCTTCGCTATGCGCTGAGTGCAGCAGGGAGGCTGCGTGGCAGAAAGCCCGCTCACTGATGTAGGAGACCGGTGACGGTTCTCTGCCTCCTTTTGGAGAAAAACTATGCACGATATCTGGAACCCGTGGCACGGATGTGTCAAATGCAGCGAGGGCTGCGAAAACTGTTACATGTACTATCTGGATGACATGCGGGATAAGAAAGGATCCGAGATCTACCTTACCTCGAATGTCAGATATCCCCTGTCAAAAAACAGGAACGGAAGCTACAAAATACAGAGCGGTGAAAAGATCAGCGTCTGCATGACATCCGATTTCTTCCTCGAGGAGGCGGATCAGTGGCGCAGCGAAGCGTGGAGCATCATGCGCATGAGGAGCGATGTGATTTTCATTCTGGTGACCAAGAGACCGCAGCGGATCGCCGAGTGCCTGCCTTCCGACTGGGGAGACGGATGGGACAACATATTCCTGAATGTGACAACAGAGAACCAGAAACGCGCGGACGAGCGGCTCCCTATACTGCTGGAGCTCCCATTCAAACATAAAGGTATATATGTCGCGCCTATCCTGGGTCCCGTAAAACTTGGCAGATACCTGGACAGCGGTCAGATAGAACAGGTCGTCTGCGGAGGAGAAAACTACGGCGGAAGAAGGCCCTGCGATTTTGACTGGGTGAAGTCGCTGAGAGAGGAATGCGAGTCGAGAGATATAACGTTCTGCTTTATGGAAACCGGGACGACGTTCATCAAGGACGGCAAACAGTACACCCTTAACGGCAAGCGCTTACAGACCAGTCAGGCACTGAAATCCGGTATGAACTACCAGGGCAAACCGATGCACTTCGATCTTGTCGATACCTGGGGACTGCCTGTGCCCGATGAGCTTCTGTACGTGAAGCACTACTGCGACAACTGCAGGGAGTGCGCGATGAAGCTGATCTGCAACGGCTGCAGCGACTGCGGAAGGTGCAAAGAAAAATGAAGTCGCAAACGAACGGCCCGCGTTTCAGCGGACCATTTTTCTTTTCCCAAAAACTATAAAAAACTTCAAATTGCATCCCCTGCGGGGGCTTGTGAGCCTCGGAAACCGCCCATATAATTTGAGTGTACAAAGGTATGGGAGGTGCTTTTTATGCATATGGCAGATGCTCTGCTGGCTCCTGCAGTAGCTGCGACAATGTACGCTGCTTCCGCGACAGCTGCCGGCGTTTCGATTCATAAACTCAAGAAAGATGATGAACCGTCAAAGCTTCCGGTAATGGCGGTAACGTCCGCGCTCGTTTTCGCAGGACAGATGATAAACTATACGATCCCGGGAACCGGATCTTCGGGACATATGTGCGGAGGAATGTTGCTGTCGGCCTTGCTTGGGCCGTACGCCGGTTTCCTGTCCATGATAGTGATACTGGCGATCCAATGCTTATTCTTCGCCGACGGGGGGCTCATGGCCCTGGGGGCCAACTGCTGGAACATGGCCTTCTACGGGTGCTTCGTCGGCTACTTCCTGATCTGGCGTCCGATAATGAACGGCAAATGGTTCGGCGAGGGCAAGAGCGCCGAAAGGGGACGCATAATCGCTGCCTCGATAATAGGCTGCGTGATCACTTTGCAACTGGGGGCGTTCTCTGTGGTGCTTGAGACCAGCCTTTCAGGAATAACTGAGCTGCCGTTCGGCGCGTTCTGCGCGCTGATGCAGCCTATCCACCTGGCTATCGGTCTGGTAGAAGGACTGATCACTGCGGCAGTACTGGTATTTGTGCATGACTCCCGCCCAGAGCTCCTTTCGGGTGTTGAGCTCAGCGAGGGCGAAAGCGGCAAGCGTTCGCTCAAGACAGTCGTTGCCATCCTGGCGGTGGTCGCGCTCGTAGTAGGCGGCGGACTGAGCCTCCTGGCAAGCTCCAATCCGGACGGCCTTGAGTGGGCTCTCTTCGGAAACGCGGACGGCGGATACTCCACCAACATGGGACTCGATGAAGAGAACTTCGGCGTATCGAGCGGCGCGGCGGATACTGCGGAACAGATACAGGAGAAGACATCGTTCCTGCCTGACTACGCGTTCCCTGACAGCGAATCGGTCGCCGGAACAACGGTATCCGGAATAGTCGGATCCGCTATTGTTGCAGGAGTCGCCATCCTGATCTGCCTGATCGGAGGCTTCTTCCGTAAAAAGAAGGTACAAACGGAATAAACCATACTTTCTTTCCCTCTCTCTCTAAAGAATTATGGTATATTTTAAGGGGCATCAAACGATGCCCCTTATTAATGAAAAAACATATAGCAGCCCACTCCTTACTTACAAGAAGAGCGTGTGGCGGACCGCTTCTTTTAAAGCGGAACATACAGCAGGAATCTTTATTCGGAAATTAAAGGTTCTGCTGCCGGACTATTACAGAAATGAACAAAATGCAGAAAGCTCTGGCCGAGCTTTCAGAGATGGACGAACTGGCAGCGCGCCGCTCACCGGTCCACACTCTGCACCCGGCGGCCAAGCTGCTCACCACAATCGTATACATCCTTGTCACGCTTTCGTTCGACAAGTACGACCTCAGCGGCATCGTCCCGATGGTGCTGTGGCCTGTTTTGATGTTCACGGTCAGCGGCGTGAATGTGCGCACCTGCTTCTACAAGCTGCGCATAGTGCTTCCGCTCGTGATGGCGGTGGGGCTTTTCAATCCGTTCTTCGACAGGGAAATAATGCTGACCATCGGCAACATAGGAGTCTCGGGCGGGGTGATTTCCATGATCACACTGATGCTGAAAGGCGTGTTCTGCCTGATGGCGTCGTTCCTGCTCATGGCGACCACAAAGATCGACAGCCTATGCGCAGCTCTGCGCAAGCTGCATGTGCCGGCCATGATGGTATCGCTCCTGCAGCTGACCTACCGATACGTTGGAGTCATGACAGAAGAACTTGCGGTAATGACAGACGCGTATCATCTGCGCGCGCCGGGGCAGAAGGGCATTCATATTTCCGCATGGGGTTCGTTCCTGGGCCAGCTGCTCCTGCGGAGCATGGACCGCGCGCAGGAGCTCTTCTCGAGCATGATGCTCCGTGGTTACCACGAGCATTTCCACTATGCGGACATCGACCGCTTCAAGGCGCGCGACGCACTGTTCATGGCAGGCTGCATATTGTTCTTCCTGCTGCTCAGATACGCAAATATCGCTCAGCTCATCGGCGGGCTGGTTGTGAGGTGATATATAATGATTGAATTCCAGAATGTAAATTTTGAATATGAAAAAGGCAAGGAAGTCCTGCACGACATGTCGTTCAGGATCGATAAGGGAGAGTCGGTCGGACTGATCGGTGCAAACGGCGCGGGAAAGTCTACTATTATGAAGCTCCTGCTCGGCCTCCTGCAGGGAGAGGGCAAGGTGCTGATCGACGGCATCGAAGTGAAGAAGGAGACGCTCGGCGAGATCCGCGCCAAGCTCGGCTTTGTGCTGCAGAACTCCGACAACCAGATGTTCATGCCTACGGTCTACGAAGACATGATTTTCGGACCGCTCAATTACGGGCTGCCGCGCGAGGAGGTCGACCGGCGCGTTGACGAAGTGCTGGCCCGCCTGAATCTGGAGTACATCAAGCACCGCTACAACCACAAGATTTCAGGGGGCGAGAAGCGCATGGGTGCCATCGCGACAATACTCGCAATGGAGCCGGCCGCCATCCTAATGGACG
Source organism: uncultured Eubacteriales bacterium (assembly GCA_902779185.1). Taxonomy (GTDB): domain Bacteria; phylum Bacillota; class Clostridia; order Peptostreptococcales; family Anaerovoracaceae; genus Crickella. The sequence goes on along the minus strand of CACZAM010000006.1, from coordinate 48,509 downwards.
AGCCGACGTCCGCCCTCGATCCGTATAACCGCCGCATCGTCATCAACACCATACGCGAACTGGAGCAGACAAAGCTGCTCGCGTCCCACGACCTCGATATGATACTCGACACCTGCGACAGAGTGATACTTATCTCGGGCGGACGCATAGCAGCAGACGGCCCGGCCAGGGAGATCCTGAGCAATAAGGAGCTCCTCGAGGCCAACCGCATGGAGCTCCCGCTCGGAATGCAATAACAGACAGTTCTTCAGAGGACTTTTTTGAAAAATGCTAAAAAACTGCATCAAAAACCTCATTCTATTTAGCAAAAGAGGCAGGCCGCATGGCTATGCATAAACTATACAGCTGCTCAGCTTAACAATAACGTTGCATTATGGGGTTATTGTCAAGCTGAGAAGCTTGCAAGAGCGTGCCGTGAGCCCGGGGTCTCCGTAAGCCGGACTCAATTGATAAATATTACGACCCTTTGCGCCAATATTTTTAGCAAAAAAAATAAAACTCCTCACAGATAAAAGGGTGCTGTCGAGATTGCTGAAACCTTATGCGTGGGCGTGCATAGAATTTCAAATTTGCGGGATCAGAGACGGCAGAGACTGAAGAAGAAAGGTAGAGACAGAATAAGAAAGGTAAAAACAGGAAGAGACAGGGAATTTGCCCCCTGCCTCTCTTTGCTTCCGCTAAATTTGCGGACATAGTTTTGTCTCGATTGCCGATCCTGGCTTTCTCCGCACCTACTTGCGGCCGAACATCTCTTTGTATGTTGCGTGCTTGTCGACTTTTTCGCTGAGCTCTATCATGCGGTCAGTGTCGCCTACCAGGATGACGCCCTCGAGGCGGTTGTTGTGGAAGTAGTACTTCTCGTAATTGCCTCTCTGGTCGTCCCTGAACTCAACAGTACGGAACTTCTTGTCAGGGTCCTTTCCGTTTGTTCCGAGCGCGAATATGCTCGTGTTCATCGCGTTGATGACCAGCGCGCTTCCGAGTGCTTTGTACTCCAGGGCTTCGCCCGCGGCGTTTGCTCCCGCGATGCGTCCGGTCTCGATAGCCTGCGCCCAGAATGCCTGCGGCTGTCCGTTTATGACGCAGCAGTCGCCCGCGGCGTATACGTCCTTAACATTCGTCTCCATGCGGTCGTTTGCCTTGACCCACTTGTCGACTTCGATGCCGCTGTCCTCAGCGACCTTTGTGTATGGTCTCATGCCTGTCGACATGATGACGAGCTGAGCAGGGAATGATCTGCCGTCGTCGAGCAGTACCGCGTCTTCCGTGATCTCCACGATCTTAGCTCCTGTGACGATCTTGACACCGGCAGAGTTGCAGATGCTTTCGACCATTGCTGAAGCAGGGTCATCGAGCTGACGAGGGAGCAGTCCCGGAGCAGTCTCAAGCACAGTCACATCGTAGCCGCCGAGTTTGAGCTCCCACGCGCCTTCAAGACCCATGACTCCGCCGCCTATGCAGACGACCTCTTTGGCGTTGCGCTCTTCAAGCACTTTCTTGATGCGGACGGTATCCGCGATGTTTCTGACGCTTGCCACATGTCCGAGGTCGGAGCCCTTGATAGGAGGCACGAAGCAGAACGCGCCGAGCGCGTAAATCAGCTTGTCATAGATGAGAGCCCCGCTGCTTCCGTCAGGGAGTTCGAATTCGACCTTCTTCTCGCCGGTATTGACCTTTGTCACAGTCGTGTCAGCCATGAAGTAGATGTTTCTTTCCTCGTACCATTCAGGTCCTTCGATCGCAGCCTGGTTGTCCGTGAAATCGGAGAGGAGAGCCTTGGTGAGCATCGGCCTGTTGTATGGCAGAGCTGACTCCTGGGTCACGATGGTAATGACCGCCGTGCTGTTGCGGTCCCTTATCGCCTCGGCCGCGCTCTTCGCTGCCGGACCGCCGCCCAGAATCACGAACTTCTCGTCCGTATCCTTCCTGAAGCTGGTCGCCTTGGACTCGACCGGCACGAATTTGTCGCTTCCGACTCCGCATACCGGGCATGTGTCTGTTCCTTCCTCGAACTCGGCTCCGCAGACCACGCACTTTACCATCTTCTTCGCTCCGGCAGGAGTGTCGGATTTCTTTACTTCTTTATTCTGCAGCACGCAGCCGAAGTTGTATCCGAAGTCGAATGCGTCGAGCTGCTCGGTCTCGCTCGGCTTGAACCTGATGCGGTAGCCGTCAAGCACCTTCATCTTCAGCTGTTTGAGCCTTTCAATAATGTTAGGAACACCTTCGCCGCTCCAGCCGTAGCATCCGAACGCGCTGGCAAGCTTGCCCTTCATCAGAGGAGGGAAGATGCTCGTGGTGAGATCCCAGATCGGCTTGAGAGCGTCCGCAACGATGGTCGGCGTTCCGAAGAGGATTCCGTCTGCAGCGTTGAGGTCAGCGATGACTCCGGCGACGTCCTCTTCGAATACCATGTCGTATTTGTGCACCTCGATAGGACCGCTCGCCTTAAGGCCTTCTTCGATCTTCTCGGCGAGGAGGCCGGTGTATCCGTAAGCGCTTACGTATGGGATGACGACCAGCTTGGTATCCTTCTTCTCAGGTCTTGCGCACCATTCGTGGTATTTCTCCATCACCCAGTCGATGCCCGCATCCAGCACAGGGCCGTGGCCCGGGCAGATCATCCGGATGTCGAGATCCTCGATCCTCTCGAGAGCCATGTTCATGAACGGATTCTTGTACGGCCCGATGATGATGTTGAAGTAATCCTGCATAGTGCGCATGTAGTTGGCCTCGTCCTGACCGGTCAGCATGCTGCGCCTTACATCACCCGACGGAGGGCAGTAGTGAGCGCCGAACACGTCGCAGGTATATAGAGTCTTGTCCTCCTCGCAGTAGGTGAACATGGTGTCAGGCCAGTGCAGGTTAGGCACAGGCATGAAGTGCAGGGTCTTGTCGCCGAGCGAAAGTGTGTCGCCCTCCTTTACAGTCATGACGCGGAAGTCCGTGTTCATGATCTCCTTCAGGAAGCTTGCCGCCGTACCGGTGCAGACGACCGTGATCTTTGGATTGATCGCGAGGAGCTTCTCGAGCGTTCCGGAATGATCCGGCTCGGTGTGATCCATGATGATGTAGTCGACCTTTGTGATGTCGACGGCGTCATCGAGCTCGCCCTTGAAAGCCTCCCAGAATTTGTACTTTGAAGTCTCTATAAGAGCGGTCTTTTCGCTGCCCTTAAGAGTGTATGAGTTGTATGTGGTGCCGAACTCCATCTGCACGATGACATCCGAGATATGGGTATCCGGATCGAGCGCGCCGTTCCACCACAGCGTATCCGTGAGCTTGATCGAACTCATATTATTCCCCTTTCTTATGAAATGGCGCAGACCGTTAACGGCTCGCCGTATATGAGGTTGCTTATCTACCCAAGATAGTACATTACGCATGTGATGAATACGAGAAAAAACATGCGTGCATCATGTATAAAAACAATACAAGCCATATGTTATAATATTTAGGATGAAAAACTGAACAGGAGCAAAAAATGGCAAAGAATCTGGTGATCTATTTTTCCCGCAAGGGACAGAATTATGTGGACGGAGATATAGTTGAGCTCGAGAAGGGAAACACCCAGCTCGTAGCAGAGTACATACGCGACGCGGTAGGAGCCGACCTTTTCGAGATTGAGACTGTAAAGGAATATCCGGCTGACTATATTGAGTGCACCGAGGTGGCAAAGCAGGAGCAGAGAGACAATGCCCGCCCTAAGCTCAAGGCGTACCTGCACGACATAAAGGAATACGACAACATCGTGATCGCGGGTCCGTGCTGGTGGGGCACATATCCATGTGCCGTATTCGCTCAGCTCGAGAAGCTTCACTTCAGGGGCAAGCGTGTGTTTCCGGTAATGACCCACGAGGGCAGCGGCGATGCGAATAGCAGGAGCGATCTTAAGAAATTCTGCACACACGCCAAGGTCGAAAAGGCTTTCGCCATCCAGGGCTCGGCGGTACCGCACTCTGAAGAAAAAGTAGCCGCCTGGGCAAAGAAGCATCTGGGATAACAACCGGCAAAGAAATCATCCGGATCAGTGATTAAACAGGAAGAGCGGAAAGTAGAATATCTGGAGCTCATATACGATCTTGTATTCGTATACATGGCAGGCCGCAACAATGCGCTCCTTGGGCATATCGAGGGAGGCTTCGTTTCGCTTGACACATTTCTCGCGTACATACTCTGCACGCTGGCGATCATTCAGATCTGGAACTTCACCACGTTCTACATAAACATGTTCGGGCGCAACGGAGTGCGCGATCACGTCTTTCTGCTGATCACGATGTACCTGATGTACTTTCTCGGCGAGAGCACACGCAGCGACTGGCATGCTTATCAGGCGCAGTATCACATCGCGTGGGCACTCATACTCGTCAACATCGGGATGCAGTACGTGATAGAGCTGCGCAATCATCAGAATGACGTCTGGAACCGGGACGTAATAAAACGCATGGCGGGCACGCTGTTTGCTGAAGCGATCGTGGTACTCGCAGCTTCGGCGGTGAAGCCGGCTCTTGTACCGGCGATAGATCTCGCCGCAGTGATTCTGGGCATAGCTATGACATTATTCAGCAAGCGGGCCGGCGTGAGCGGCATGATTGATTTCAGTCACCTGACTGAACGCGCCATGCTCTATGTGGTATTCACATTCGGCGAGATGATAGTCGTCATCTCATCATACTTTGCGGGGAACGGAAGCTTCGACTGGAACATCATCTATTTCTCACTGATGGGCTTCCTCGTAGTCGTCGGACTTTTCCTGTCGTACGAGGTCATCTACGACAAACTCCTCGACAGGAATAAGGAAGATAACGGTCTGCTCTACATGTTGATCCACATCTTCATCATATTCGGGCTCAACAATATAACTGCGTCGCTCGAGTTCATGCGTGAGGCAGAGGTGGCAATCAGGCCGAAGATGCTGTTCCTCGTTGCGTCGATGGTGGGGTACTTCGCGTTCCTGTTCGCGCTGGGCAGATACGCAAAAGTGAGATGCCACATCAACGGAGCATTTATGCAGAGGCTCTGGATCATAACCATATGCTTTGTGCTGCTGATGATGGTGTTCATGAACGTGCCGTGGGCGCATATACTGCTTACGGTCATCTATGTGTGGAGCGTGTTTGCAGTATTCTTCGTAACCGGAAGGAAAGTTGCCGCCGAGGAAGCGGCGGAATGCGAAGCATAACATTGTGAGCGGCATTGAAAAGATTTTTGAAAGTTTACTCATTGTTTAAAAAGGTGCGATAATGGAACTGAAAGCAGGAATAAAAAACAAAGGTGAAATGACAGTTACCAAAGATCTGTGTGCTGACGCGTGGGGAAGCGGCGGACTTACAGTCTATGCGACTCCGGCGATGATAGCTCTCATGGAAAACACGGCCTGGGCGAGCGTTGAACCTTTCATGGAAGAGGGCAGGAGCACGGTCGGCACAAAGCTCGACGTATCACATCTGTCGGCGAGTCCGGTCGGCGCTCATATCACATGCGAGAGCGAGCTGGTGGAAGTCGACGGCCGCAGGCTCGTCTTCAAAGTAAGTGCGAGTGACGATGCCGGCCCGATAGGCGGAGGCATGCACGAGCGCTTTATAATAAACACAGAAAAATTCATGGCCCGCACGGCGGAAAAACTTAAATAAGTAAAGGCCGCACAGTGGCCGGTCTATAATAAAAAGACAGATCCCAAAGACAGAAAAGGAGAGAGTATGGGAAAAGTATATATTACAGGGCACAGGAATCCGGATATTGACAGTCTATGCGCGGCTTCCTCGTACGCCAATCTCAAGAACCTCACAGACAGCGAAAACGAGTACATCGCGATCCACTGCAGTCCTGTATCCGATCAGGTAAGGGAGCAGATGGAAGCGATGGGGATCGAGGTGCCGCCGTATAAGAAGGATGTATTCCCAAAGGTGAGAGACGTTATGCTCGAGCCGCAGGGTCAGATACAGGCCGGCGCGCCGATCTTCGCGCTCGTGAATGCGTATAACGCGGAAAACCCTTCTGTTGTTCCGATCTATGACGGCAAGGAATTCAAGGGCCTTCTGAGCGTCGACGACATCACGGGCTGGTTCCTGACTGACAACAAGGAAGAAGTACCTGTGTACAATTTCACGGTAGACAACATACTCCGCGTCATTCCGGGCAAGCTTTTGTGCAGGGGTAAGAAAGATACCATCGAAGGCTCGCTTCTGGTAGGAGCCGGCACATACGAGGCGTTCGGCGAGATGCTCGACGAGATCGGGAACTGCATCGTGGTGCTCGGGCCGCGCAAGGAGCATATCAAACTGGCGGTCGAAAAGCAGGTGCCTGCTATCATAATAGCAGCGACAAACGAAGCTCCGGATGTGGACTTCAGCGGATACGAGGGGTCGGTTATCATGACAGAGCTCGGCACTGCGGAGACTCTCAGAAGGATCAGGCTCGCAGAGTCGATCGAATCGATGATGGAGACCAAAACTGAGACCATCGACATAGATGACCTTTTCGTGGAGGGCAGAAAGATATTCATGAGCTCTCACATCAGAGGTCTCGCTGTAATGGAGAATGGCGAATTCAAGGGCTTCGTCACAAGGCGGTGCTTCCTCGAAAGACCGGTCAATAAAGTGATCATGGTGGACCACAACGAACCGGCGCAGAGCATCGAGGGGATCGAGACAGCGGACGTCGTGGAGATCATCGACCACCACAGACTCGACTCGCTCTCAACGACGATGCCTATATTCATCGCAGCCGAGCCGCTCGGCAGCGTCAACACGATAATCTATCAGCAGTACATGAGGCACGGCATCATGCCTGATCCGTACGCGGCAAGGACTATGCTGACCGGCATAATCGCCGACACGCTGATCCTCCGCAGCCCTACAACGACCATGCAGGACATGCAGGCGGTGGAGATGCTCGCAAGGCTCGCCAAGGTGCCGAGCGTACAGGAATTCGGCGAGAAGCTGTTCAGTATCTCGGATAATCTGGCGACGCAGGATCCGGATGAGATGATACTCTCGGACTTCAAGAAGTACGAGAACGCCGGAACAAAGATGGGCATCGGTCAGTGCGAAGTCACTACGCTTTCGGATATAGATGTATATGCGCAGGCATACATCGACGCGCTGCAGAAGATCGCCGATTCGCAGGGCCTCGACTGGACTCTGCTCATGGTCACGGATGTTCTCAGAGAGAACAGCGTGCTGCTCGCGTCGAACAACAAGGCGAACCGCGATCTGCCATACCAGAAGCTCGCGGAGCAGACATACGACATGCCGGGAGTGATGAGCCGCAAAAAGCAGCTCCTGCCGGTACTGCTGTCAGTAACATCAGCATAAAACAGAGCGCGCCACACATTTTGCTAAAAGAAAGGACTTCAAATGTCTGTAAAGACCAATTGGTATAAAGAAGCGGTAGTCTATCAGATATATCCGCTCAGCTTCATGGATTCGAATAATGACGGCATAGGCGACATCCCCGGCATCATCTCGAAGCTCGACTACATCAGGGATCTCGGGGCGACAGCCATCTGGTTCTCGCCGCTATATGATTCGCCGTGGAAAGACTACGGCTACGACATAGCCGACTATAAATCGATCCATCCTTCGTTCGGAACTATGGAGGACTTCGACAGGCTCGTGGCCGAGTGCCATAGGCGCGGCCTCAGAGTGATCATGGACGCGGTGTTCAATCACACGAGCAACGAGCACGCGTGGTTCAAGGCTGCGCTTGCCGACAAAGACTCCCCTTACCGCGACTACTACATAATCCGCGAGGGCAGGAAGGACAAGGATGGCGAGCTCATACCGCCGACCAACTGGACATCCTCGTTCACAGGTCCGGCATGGGAGAGAATACTCGGAACCGACGAATACTACCTGCATCTGTTTGCTCCTGAGCAGCCTGATCTCAACTGGGAGAACCCTAAGGTCAGGGAGGAGATGGTGGATGTGCTGCGTTTCTGGCTCGATAAGGGAGTCGACGGCTTCAGGTTCGATGTGTTCAACATGATCTCGAAGGTGTATCCGCTCAAAGATGACAAGAATCCGCTGCGCTTCCAGAAGGGCACACCTTTCTATGTCGACGGACCGCGCATGCACGAGTTCCTCCAGGAGCTGAATGACAAGGCGCTCTCGCTTTACGACACATACACCGTCGGCGAGTCCTACATCCCGGATGAGGAGCACGCGCACAGATATATAAATGAAGAGTCCGGTGAGCTCGACACCATCTTCGATTTCGAGCACCTCACATCGGACAACGCGTTCGGACTCAAGATGATACCGAAGCCTTTCAACCTGAGACAGTTCAAGCGCGGCCTGATCGACCCGCAGCTGAAGTATCACGGGAGCGGCTGGAACACCCTCGTGCTCGAGAACCACGACCAGGCGAGGAGCGTCAGCAGGTTCGGCATCAACACAAAGAAGTACAGATATGAGGCAGCCACATTTCTGGCGATGATAACCTTCCTCGGCTGGGGCACGCCGTTCATCTATCAGGGCGAAGAGATCGGCATGACCAATACGAAGTTCAAGAGCCGCAAGGAGATGAAGGACCCGGTTACGCATTTCATATTTGAGATGACGGAGGAACTGCATATCCCGGAACGTCTGGCATTCAGGATGATGAGGGGCGCTGCCAGGGATAACGCGAGGACTCCGATGCAGTGGGATTCGACGCACAACGCCGGCTTCAACATAGGCGCGAAGCCTTGGCAGTGCATGAATCCGGACTATAAGACGATAAATGTTGAGACCGATCTGGCTGCGGGCAAATCCATCTACAGGTTCTATCAGAAGCTGCTCGCGCTCAGAAAGTCCGAAGAGACTCTTATCTACGGCAACACGATCGAATACTATCCTGACGACAGGCAGGTCATCGCATACAGCAGAGGTTACGGCGACAAGCGATTCCTGATCGTCGGCAACTTCTCAGGCGTGCGGGCAGATTTCATCATGCCGGGCGACTTCGAGCTCGATGAGCTCACGATCCGCATGACCAACAGGGACCGCACGGATGCCGAAGTCGAAGAGATAATGCATATGAAGCCTTACGAGGCTATACTGTTCGAGGAGAACAAAAAATAAATAACAGAGTTTACACAATTTGAAAGAAGGAGATTCATTATGGCGATTATGGAATACTTCACACCTACCCACGTATACTTTGGCATCGGCGCCGAGGATCAGGTCGGCGAAGTGCTGAAGAGCTACGGCGCGATCAAGGTGCTCGTTCATTTCGGGAGCGGTTCGGTCAGAAGGACAGGCCTGCTGGACGATATCGAGGAAAAGCTCAGAGACGCCGGCATAGAGTATGTCGAACTCGGCGGTGTTGTTCCTAACCCGAGAGTCTCGCTGGTCCGCAAGGGCATCAAGCTCTACGAGAGCGAAGGCTGCGACTTCATACTGGCGGTCGGCGGCGGCTCCGTTCTCGACAGCGCCAAGGCCATCGGCTACGGCGTATACGGAGGCGGAGATGTGTGGGACTTCTACTGCGGCAAGCGCAAGGTTGAAGGCACAGCGCCGGTCGGCTGCGTGCTGACGCTTTCAGCTACGGGCTCTGAGATGAGCGACTCTTCCGTCATCACCAACGACGAGACCGATCCTGTTTTCAAGAGAGGAGTCAACACTGACTTCGGAAGAGTGAAGTTCGCGATGCTCGACCCTATGCTGACCGCAACGGTTTCAAAATACCAGACGGCATGTGGCGCTACAGATATCATGATGCATACACTCGAGAGATACTTCCATCAGGGCTACGCTCTCGACTTTACGGATCAGCTCTCATTCACACTCCTCAAGGAGGTTATGAAGTGGGCTCCTGCCGCGCTCGAAAACCCTGAGGACTACGACGCGAGAGCCAACCTCATGTGGTGCGGCTCACTCTCACACAACGGACTCATGGCGGCCGGCAACTCCAACAAGGGCGACTGGGCCTGCCACCAGATAGAGCACGAACTCTCAGCAGAGTACGACGTAGCGCACGGCGCCGGGCTCGCTGCTATCTGGGGCTCATGGGCAAGATACGTGCTCGAGGTCGATCCGTCAAGATTCGTCAAGCTGGGCGAGGGCGTATTCGGCGAAAGCGACCCGGTAAAGACGATAGAAAAATTCGAAGCGTTCTTCCGCTCGATCGACATGCCTACAGACATCAAGGGCCTTGGGCTCAGCTTCGACGAGGCAGCCTGCCGCACTGCCGCTCTGGGAGTCACATTCCAGAATGTGCGTAAGATCGGCAACTTCAGGGTTCTCGACACCGAAGACATCTTCAACATCTACATGATGGCCTCCGGCCTGAAATAAGGAGGTGCGGCAGACATGTTCAGTAACAATAAAGCGGTGGCAGCACTTTATTTCATTGCGTTTATCGGATGCTTACTGTCATTCTTTCGCGGACATAGCTGGGGGTATCTTGTCGCGTCAGTCCTGTGGCTCATGCTGGGGATATACTGCCTGGTAAAAAAGAACGACGATTTTTAATCGCATTTCAACGTAAAACATAAAGGCCGGGTTTCACGATTTAGCGAAGCCTGGTCTTTTCGCTTTCTTTGAGATGGCTCATAAAGCTCTTTTATGTGGGTTTCTCTATACGAGCCTGTGTGCGGCTGCTACTATGTTCCTGTAAGAAATATTTGGAGCGGATTATTAGGGGAGATTCAAGTACAATCGTACTAGGAGGATTAACTCTATGGACTTCACAAAATACTCTAAAAGACAGGAACAGATAATAAGTGGGGAAGTGCCGATATTCCAGGCAGGAGACATAGAAATCCGTCGCCTTTTTATTAAAGCGCTTAATGCATTTAATAACTATGTCTTTGATTCTAGTATTATAGAGCTTATGGATTGCCCCGAACTTCAGCATCTCTGGTGGGGTGATGAACCTGAAGATTTGGAGGATGTTGAGCGATGTGCTGAGATGTTAAGACAGCTGCAACGGGAGGCTATGGAATTGTAATAAAATGCAATCTGTGCAGAATAAATATTATTATCAAGGCTGCTGTAGCGGCCTCTTTTGCTATAATGAATACCGTGTAGGGCGTGTGCTCCGAAGCTAAGCACGCGGTCCGGTAGAATATGCCACATTTTGATACATCTCTGCGCTTGAAGCAGTAATTATTATATGGATAGGAGAAAACAGATATGGAAATTAATTCATCTAATAGTAAGCTGATACCGGGAATCGGCAGAATTCCCTTTCCGGCGTATCGCGGAGATGAGCCGTATATTTTTGTTAGCTATGCTCATAATAACGCAGATATTGTTTTTGCTGAAATCAATAGGTGGAATAAACAAGGCTACAATATCTGGTATGACGAGGGAATAGCTCCCGGCAACGAATGGGAAGATGAGATTGCAAATGCTCTTGAAAACTGCACTCTTTTTGTAGTGTTTATTACTCCTGAATCTGTCGAATCCCAGAACTGCAGAGACGAAATCTACTTTGCACTCGATGATAAGCTGCCGATCATTGCTATATATTTAAAAGAAACAGCACTCAAGGGTGGATTAAAGCTCAGGATGAGTTCAATTCAGGCGATTCTGAAGTACAACATGAATGAAGAAGAGTATATATACAAATATGCAACAGCATTCAACGCATATGGGTTTAAGATACCATCAATCTTAAGGAATAATGAAAAAACCGATAATTACGACCCTCTGGAAATAAACAACGAGAACTTAGGCATGATTGCAGAGATGTTGTTAAAGAACGCTTACAAGGATCCTGGTCCTGAAGAGTTTTCAAAGGAGACAAGAATAAATGCAGAACACAGAGCTCTCCGTACTTTCCTGATTGCTGAAGCTGCGGGAGGAAAAATATATCCTAAAGATTACACGATGGGAATTAAGATATTTGGTGACAACTCTGACCCTATTGAAATTTTTGAAAAAGCACAGATGCTGTACGGAAAAGCAATGAATGAACGGGGCTGGTCACATGGAAGATATGACTGTGAGAAAAAGACCACAAATCTTGAGCCTTTAGGATACAGAACAGAGTATCTCGAAAACGAAATGGAAATGGAGATACGGTCGTTACAGTCTTCCGGATATGATTATTTCATACCAATAACCAATGAAGAAAAAGAAACGCTTTTCAAGCAGGTAAAGGAAGAAATAGAAAATACTACTTCCTCTAATGCATTGGAAGATATCAAGTATAAGTACAGCAACTTCATTGAGATTGTTGATTTGGTAAACGATGCTCATATACGTTTAGATAAATGAAAATGATAAACAGTAGAAGACTGCAAGATTTATAGAGTATCCGCTCATCGTATCCTGAGCATGTAAAAGATCTTCTGAAAACGGAAGTGCCTGGTGTAAGAGAGGGGTATTATAAAGTTTTTACGGCTTATCTTGAGAATCTCTTTGGTTACAGAAATGCTGATCTGCTTGAGAAGTATGTTCATATGAGATTGCCGGGCGCCACTATATATATAGATAGTAGAAATGTTGAGATAATAGTGCCTGCAGATAATATGAAAAGCTGCTTCCAACTCGATATGGGCATGCTTAGAGAGATCCGAAACTATTCATGGAATGTCACGCATGTAGACACAATTAGAATTCTCTATCAGAACACGAGCGATCAAGGATTCGTAGAGAGTATTGAACATCTCGTTAACCTCCGCTCACAATCACACACCATGAACACTGCTTATCGTGATGGCAGTTCAGATACAGACTCAGAAAGAATATTTATATAAACAACTAAACACGAAAGACGATGCTTGGGAGCAGCTCCCTGATTTCAATATCAGCTGCTCCTTTTTTAGTTCCCATCATCTCATAGAGGCTCCTTTTAGTTTGCATCAGCTCGCTCCATCGTGGTAATGCTACGATTCTGGTAGCGTTAACGATTTACCGCAGAAGACAAACTCCAAATATCTGGAAATATCCAAAAAAGGTGTTGACAGGGAAGCATCTTTGTACTATTGTACTAAGTAGTTAATACAGTAATACAAAAGTATATGAATCGATATCGTTATACATAACAGTGCAATCGGCCGTTGCGCTGAAACTACGTAAGGCCCGGGGAATTTCGCGAGACCGGGAAGAATGTTGAAAAACAGAACTTCGAAAGTCAGAGGGGATACGGGCGGAAAGAAAAGGGACGAAACAATGGAATGGAATTTTAAAGATGGAATCCCTATCTACACTCAGATAATAGACGAGATGACAATGCGTATCGCGAGCAACGCATACGCGCCCGGCGACAAACTTCCGTCGGTAAGAGATCTGGCGGTGGATGCCGGAGTCAATCCAAACACCATGCAGAGAGCTCTTGCCGAGCTGGAACGCAGGGGATTGGTCTATTCAGAGCGTACAAGCGGGAGATTTGTTACAAAGGAGGAAGCTGTGCTTAGAGATCTGCACGAGGAGCTTGCGAAGAAATACTTCGAAGAACTCACAGAGAAGCTTCGCAAGATAGGAATGGACGATAGTGCGATAAAGACGTCCGTAAACAACTGGATGAAAGAAATGACTGAGGATAAATAGAAAGGAGGCAGAGAGATGGCAAGAATAGAGATCAACAATCTTACAAAGAAGTTCGGCGATCTTACAGCTCTTGACGATGTCACTGTCTCGCTGGAGCAGGGACAGATCGTGGGACTGCTCGGACCGAACGGAAGCGGCAAGACGACGCTCATTAAAATACTGAACGGACTGCTTCAGCCTACATCGGGCAGCGTTACCATCAACGGCAGCGCGCCGGGCGTTGAAACAAAGAAAGTGGTGGCATACCTGCCGGACAGGAACGCGCTGCCAGACTATATGACAGCATCGCAGCTCATGGACATCTACGAAGACTTCTTCGAAGACTTCGATCGAATAAAGGCTGAAGCCATGGTAGACGACCTCGGCATAAACCGCAAGCAGACCATGAAGAAGATGTCGAAGGGTACAAAAGAGAAACTGCAGCTCTGCCTGGTGATGGCAAGGCAGGCCGAGGTGTATCTGCTCGATGAGCCTATCGGCGGAGTCGATCCGGCAACGAGAGACTACATCCTCAGAACGATCATCTCAAACTACAACGAGAACGCGGTCGTGCTGATATCGACCCACCTGATCTCAGATGTTGAATCGGTGCTCGATGACGTAGTGTTTATCAAGGACGGCAGAGTAGTCCTTCACAAAGCGGCGGATGAGATTCGCGAAGAGAAGGGCGAAAGCATAGACAAGCTCTTCAGGGAGGTGTTCAAATGTTAGGTAAACTTCTTAAATATGAGATCCCGGCAATGGGACGCAAGCTGCTCCCGCTGTATGCGGCATGGGCTGTAACGGCGCTGCTGCTCGGACTGACGGCACAGGCGGCAGAGACAAAAAGCGAATTCATGGTAGTAATATCCGCGCTGCTCTACACAGCGATAGCAACTGTCATCTTCGTGATGACCATAATCCTGATAGTCCAGAGATATAACAACAGTCTGCTGGGCGATGAGGCGTACTTCAATCACGTGCTGCCGGTAAGCGTTTCAGCGCACATTGGCAACAAGGCGATATCCGCAATGATATGGATATTGGTGACGATCCTGGTGGCAGTGTTGACCGGGATCCTGATCGGGATCGGCGCACTCATCGTTTCGGGAGAAGCCTTAAGTCTAAGGGATCTGATCAAGGTCTTCTACGAGATCGACCTGCCGGAACACTTCGGACTGTACTTCTTCGAGGTGCTGATTCTGTCAATTGGAAGCATAGTCAAAACCATCATGCAGATCTACGCAGCTATCACAATCGGACATCAGGCGCCGAACCGTACGACCCTCGCGTCGATCGGAGCATACATTCTGATAATGATATTCGAATCATCGGTCGGAAGAGCATTCCTGCCGCTGTTGCTGAAGGTAGAGTACGGCACAGACGGATTCATGAATTTCAACCGGATCTTCATTCCTACATTCATAGCGACATTAGCCTTCTCGGCAATATACTTCTTCGTCTGCAAGTATCTGATGGAAAAAAGACTTAATCTGGCGTAAGTGTCAATGGGGACTAATGACACAATAAGCAGTACGCATAATGAGCGGGAGCCTACGGGCTCCTGTTCTCATTTCAGCAAAGGGGCGCGCTTTTTTGCGAAAATATGCGACTTCAGCAACAGGAAAAGGGCTTGCGGGTTAAACATAAGCCGCTTATAATTGAGTCAGGAAGAGCATCGTTCGTCAACGACTAACTCAACCAAAAAAATCTTGGAGCCGTCTAGTTAAGCGAGCAGACGGCTTTTTTGATTGTTATGGTTACACGAACTACCCGCCGGTCGAACGTAATCGTAACCTTCACCATCTCAGGTCCCTCCCTTCGAAAGATTTACCATGGCCTCACCTCCCTGACGTTAGAAGATGTAGTAAACAATTCTTAGGTCGAGCCAGCCGCGAGTCACTGCTTTCCTGACACATTTAATTCTAACTATTCACAGGGTGTAATCAATTTCAAAATAGCGCAAAAAAGCGCATGAATTTGCTGTCTTTGGAATAGAGCAATAGGAATGCAAATGGTGGTATAATGATGGCGAAAAAGATACAGCAGCAGGGTTATACGGAAAGGCGGTCGGATATGGACGATAAGATCAAGGAATTAAAGAAGATAATCGACGAGAGCAATAATATCGTATTCTTTGGCGGCGCAGGCGTGTCCACAGAGAGCGGCATCCCTGACTTCAGGAGCGCCAACGGGATTTATAACCAGGACCTCGGCAGAACGGTCTCGCCTGAGGAGATGATATCCCACTCGTTCTACATGAGACACACCGAAGATTTCTATGAGTTCTACAAGGACAAGCTCATATACGAAAACGCGCAGCCGAATAACTGCCACAAAGCTCTGGCCGAGCTCGAGCGGCAGGGCAAGGTGAAAGCTGTTGTCACACAGAACATCGACGGTCTGCATCAGAAGGCGGGCAGCAAGGTTGTGTGGGAACTCCACGGATCGACACTGCGCAACTACTGCGAGAGATGCCATGCGTACTACGGACTCGAGAAAGTGCTGGAGTCAAAGGGCGTTCCGTATTGCGACAAGTGCGGCGGCAGGATCAAGCCTGATGTTGTTCTGTATGAAGAGGGACTCGACAGCGATGTGATTGACGGAGCAGTAAGAGCTATCTCGAATGCCGATACACTCATAGTAGGAGGTACAACTCTCATCGTGTATCCGGCCGCGGGACTCATCCACTACTTCCACGGCAAAAAGCTGGTGCTGATCAACATGAGCTCAACGAGTGCAGACAGCAGGGCTGATCTGGTGATCCATGATAAGATCGGTGAGGTATTTGCACAGGTGATGGGTTGGTAAAAGAGGAATGAGCAGAGTAGAAAGGCATGCGGCAGAAGAAGCTGCAATAAGCAAGGAAAACGAAAAGCGCTCAAAGCCTAAAAAAGATAAGGGCAAACCGGCGCCGCTCGGACGGTTTTTCAATTTTCTGGGCAGCCTTATAATGTGGGCTGCCATCTTGCTGTGCCTTGTGCTCGCGGCGCCTCGTCTGGCCGGCATCAAAACCTACGTTGTCATCAGCGGCAGTATGGAGCCGGCCATCCCGGTAGGTAGCATGGTCTATTCCAAAGAGGTAGATCCCAAAACCCTCGAGACCGGCGATGTAATAGTCTTCTACAGCAGCAAGGCCGGACAGGGGGATGCAGGCACAGAAGATATCATCCCGATCACACACAGAGTTGTGCTGAATGACACTAAAGCCGGCGAGATCACCACCAAAGGCGACGCCAATGAGCAAGCCGATATATTTAAAGTTACATATTTAAATGTAGAAGGCAAAGTGATATTCCATATACCGCATCTGGGATATCTGGCAGCGCCGCTGTCATCTACGATGGGTAAGATAGCAATAGCCCTGATAATACTGGCCGGATATCTGCTGACTGAAGTGGGCAGTTCTATCCGCAAAAGGAGCTAAAAAACTATGGATATGAATTAATACAAGAAAATTTTCTTAATAAATCATAAAAAACTTTAAATGAGACGGTTTTAATGACGGTTAAGGCACCTATCTGTTGCGCACGTGTTGCGCAACTTTTTTTATATTTGTTCTGTATATTGGCTGTCACTGCGCAGCCACTTAAACGTGCGTGAATAACTAATGTAAAGATATATGAGAAGGGGTTAATTATGAGGCCAACTCCAGACAAGATGAGAGCGTTTCTGGCGCAGCTCAAGAAAAAGATGAACCTTAAATCGCTGGTAGTAACACTGGCAGCGATTGTTGTGTTCACGACAACTTATCTGCTGGTACTCCCGGCATTCACACTCGACCAGGAAGAAGCGGCACAGCAAGGTGGCATCGACATAGCTGTAGAAGAGACTACAGCGGAAGTTGATGCAGAGGCATCTGAGGATAGCGTGACTGTCGAAGAGACAGCCGCTCCTGGCGAAGTCAAGGAAGAGACCGATGTCAAGGATACAGACGCAGGAGGTGACGAAGGCGACAATGTCGAAGAGACAGTCACTCCTGGCGAAGTCAAGGAAGAGAATGATGTCAAGGCTACAGATGCAGGAGATGACAAAGGTGACAATGCCAAAGCTGCAAAAGAGTCAAAAGACAGCAAAAATGATGAGGTTAAACTTCTGACATCAAACAAGACACTTGAGGCAAGGAAGGCCAAAGGTGACGATTTTACAGTGACCGCAGAAGTCGGCAAAAGTGCCAAGTTACCTGAAGACGTTAATATCGTAGCTTCGGAACTGGATAGAAACACTAAGGACTTTGATTACGAAAAGTATTACAAAGAAGTTCTTAAGGTTCTTCAGGAAGAGAACAGTGGAATCACTGATATCAAGATGATCAAATTCTATGATATCTCACTTGAGTCCGATATGCTGGAAGACTCTGTTGAGCCTGAGGATACGGTTAACGTCAAAATCGCATTCGATAAGGGTATCAAGGTAAGCGATGCAGATAACGTTCGCATCGTGCATTTTGCTGAACAAAACAACGGCAAAGTTAAGCCGGAAGTTCTCGACTCTGATGCAAATAGTGTTAAAACCACTGTTAATGCAGACGACCAGATGACTGCAGCTTCATTTGAGACGGATGGATTTTCGGTATATGCAGTGGTAGAGCCGGGCGGAGGCGGAGACAATGCCCGCATGGCAGTCAATTTCTACAACGGCACAACACTGATCAAAACAATGTATGTCAAGAATGCCGATGATGATATGGCAGAACTGAAGAAGATCATCTTCGACCCTGGTACAGGCGAAATCCCTGAAGGCTGGAGCTTCCTGGGATGGACGGAGGATTCTAACTATACTGCCACATCGACGAGAAAGACTATTGATGCTATCCGTGACGATATCAAGGAAATTACTGCAGCAGACAGCATAACGGAAGGCGATGTTAAGAATTACTATGCTGCAATCTATAAAGTCGTTGACGTAACCTACCTGGGAGATGGTGGTGTTGCTCTTGGAACAGATGCCTTCCTTAGGACACCAAGTGATCCGGAATCATTCAGCTATACTGTAAATATGTCGTACTCTGCGGATTCAACCCATAATTTTGAGGGCTGGCTGGTCAAAGAAGGCGGCAACAATATCGATGGATGGACTTCAGGAAAAGTTTATAAAAATGAGGATGAGATTACGATTAGTGGAAGTGTGACTTTCTCTGTAAACGCACCTGAAGGTCAGTGGCTGATTTTCCATGAGAATAAGGGTACATACATTGCACCTCAGTTCGTAAAATCTGGTGAAAACACAGTCAAGCCTACCAAAGAGATGGAGCGCACCGGCTATACATTTGATAAATGGTATGCTGATGAGGGCTGCACAACTCCATTTGAATTTGGAAATCCTATTACGGATCGTACTCATGTGTATGCCGGTTGGATTAAGAATACGGAAGCTCCTTACATGGTAATCTGCTGGACGCAGAATACAAACAGAACTGGCTATGAGGTTGCAGATTCCTGGGTAAATGAACATGGTCAGGTTGGTCAGAATATCCCTTATACATTTGTAGATAATGGCGATGAGGACTATGTGACTGGAGTAGGCGAAGATTCTAGCGGCACAAATGTTTACGACAATGGACATTATATGGGCTTTTGCTTAACAGAAGCCAGCAAGAATCAAGAGGTAGCGATTACGCCGGAAGGTGATGCGGTACTGAATCTGTATTTCGACAGGATTGAGTATGAGTTCAAGTTCTATCTGTATAGAGATGGAACTCAGAATAACCGGTATGATTATGCGAACAACTCGGGTAATGGTAGGGCGCTAAACGATCTTGTAACATGGCATTCTAATCAAGATGCTCATCCATCAGTTAATGGCTATACAATACAATCCGAGACGGTTGGCGGAAGGACATATTATTACTTCACGATATCCGCTTACTATGGGGAGGATATAAGTTCAAAGTGGCCTACATACGACAAGATTACAGGAGCAAACGGGCGTCAGGCAGTTAGCTTTGTAATGATGGTCGGGACGAAGCTAAAACCGAACCCAACGAGTGATGGTAACGGTACTGTTAAAGGCGTCATAACGGTCATGAATGAGAACATTCTTGGCGCTTTGAATGATGCTGATGGCAATTATGTAGTAATTCGTTTCCCGGATAGTTACTACAACTGGAGATATCATATATGGTTTGAAACCGTTGAAGGAGAAGATTATTCAGATAAAAACACATATACCTACGAGGGCAAGACTTATTATGAGGAGACTGTTCTGACAGTTCGTTCGAGTAATACGACACCAAGAAACCAGAATGAACCAAAGTATACGGGATTTGATTATCAGCTGCGATTAGGGCAGAACAATCAGGGAGTCTGGCCGGCTTCGTCCACACTTACTACTTTAGATGATAATGGGCGTAAAGTTGGTAATTATTGGACCACCGGCAACAATCCAACGCTGTATCATCTGAATTATGTTTACAATCGTCAGAAATTTAAAATTGAATATTTTGATGGAAACTATGTAGGCGATACATCTAGTGGTGAAACTACTATTCAGAACAAGGCCGGACAACTTTTGCATGAAAGCCCAGAAATACCTTTTGGTGCAGTGATTGCAGACGAGTACAGAAATTATATACCTGAGCCGCCTGAAGCAGGATATGTATTCGAGGGTTGGTATCTTGATGAAGGATGCACAGTACCTTATCCGTGGGATACCATGCCTCTGGACGGTATCATAGTATACGCTAAGTGGCATAGAATACAGTATCGTGCATTCCTGCATCCAAATGCATATATTGATGACGATCCAACTAAAAAAGACATGACATTGGATTGGGGTTCCGATGACCAGGCATTGAACTTCCGTATTGACTATCTCGGCACAATCAGCTTGCCTTTCGGAACCAGAAGCGGTTATGAGTTTGCTGGTTGGTTCACGGAGAGTGGAGCACCATACAACGAAGAAACGAAACTTACTGATGACAATACAGTAGCGTATAACAAAGCCGTAGACATGACAGATGTGATGGATAAGTGGGGCGAAGGCGCTACCTGGAACTCTGATGTTCAGGACCAGTATGGTAATCCTAGAAATCGTTTCTGGATCACAAAGAAAATAGATCTTTACGGCAGATGGCGTAAAGAGATTCCTGGTGCGCCTGGAATACGCATTATCTATGAACTTGACGGAGGTACAGGAAACGTTGAGGATGAAACATTATATAAGGACACTGCTCATGCAGCTGCCCAGTCTGCTGATATAACTCCGCCGGAAAATAAGACTTTCGACCATTGGGTACTACAAACATGGAACAATGAAACAGGAGAATATGAGGACACGTCAGTTGTAGTATTCCCTGGCGGTGATTTCGAGGTACTGAAGAATGATTCGAAGGTCGTAGTTACTGAATGGAAGTCCGCAAAAGACAATACTGCAGTAACCTCAACAGACGGCACTCCGGCTGTTTACTCTGGAAAGGATGAAATTACCGGACCAACTGGATTCCCATATATTTCAGAGGCAACTTACACAATCCAGTTGAAGGCGGTTTATCTGGATAAGGGTAATGAGACTCCGACACATATCGACTGGTATCCGAACTATGGTGACAACTACGCGATCCATCAGGATAAAAATCTGCAGATCAACCAGGCGACGAGTATATATCCTGCCCCGACTCGTGAAGGCTACAAATTCCTTGGATGGGCTCGCGTTCCAACAACACAATCCCAGAGTCACGGCGAGCCTGTACCACAAGCGAATGTTCTCAATTTGACTAAGGATGATGTCTATCTGACCCCTCATGATGATGGCACATGGACCTTTATTGATAAAGATGGTGAAACTGTAAGAACAGCCAAAGGGGTCGCAGCTGACGAAATAACACCATATCACGACATGTATGCTGTATGGGAGAAACTGTACACTGTAACGGTTAAAAAGGTTGTTGTAGGCGCAGGTGATGATTTAACCACAAAGTTTACATTTACTCCAACAGGAGTAACACCGTTAGACACGTTCCAGTTAGCTGATACAGAAACTAAGGTTTATAAAGATCTCTCCCTTGGTACCACAGTCAGCTTTACTGAAGCTGAAAATCCTGATTTCGAAATCAGTGTTGAAGGCTCATACAAAACTACAAACGAAGCTGATGAGGAAGTAGATGTTCCAATAGCTGACCTTGTAAATGGATCATCAATACAGATTCAAGGTGACACTGTAATAACATTTACGAATACGCGTAAAGCTAAGAAGATCAGGTTCTACAAGGTCGATGATTCCGATCCGGCTGTTCCGCTTGAGGGAGTTGGATTCACCCTTGCTGGTCAGAGTGTTGAAACAGGTTCGAATGGATATACTGATGTAATTGATGTAAATGCAAGTGACGACCCATATGCGTTAACGGAAACTCCGATCGATCATTACACGGGTCTTAGCGATGGTAATACCGTAACTGTCGGATCTACTGGCATATCTGTACAGGTAGCGGATGCAGATACTGGCAAATTCTCCATATCTGGTCCTGACTCTGATGGCGTTTACACCATCAATGTAGTTAACCCGCGTGAGCGCTATAAAGTAACTGTCGAGAAGGCTGTAGTAGGCAATAGCACTGATAAGACAACTGAGTTCAGCTTTACTGCTACAGGACTGACCGCATCTGCAGACTCATTCCAACTTGTTGATCAAGGAAAGAAAGAGTATACAGAAATCCCATATGGAACAGTCTTCTCGGTTGCAGAAACACCGGTTCAGGCATTTGATACATCTATAGTAGTAACAAAGGCTGATAACACAACTACTAATGTTACTGGAACCGATACCGGTAATCTGACGGTGGACGGAAACATGACTGTTAAGTATACCAACACCAGAAACAGACAGATTGTTCAGGTATATAAGACTGATACGCAGGATGGAACAGCTCTTGAGGGGGCACAGTTCACATTGAACGGAAGCACAATTACATCAGGCCCTGACGGATACACCGGAACAGTTACATTACCGGTTAGAGAAACCGCATATGAGCTTGAAGAGACCGTTGCTCCAGCTGGATATGCCAAGCTTGAAAATCCTAGCACAATAACTGTCAGTGCAGATGGAGTTAGCTATACACAGGGAACATCTGGTCAACCGACACAAGCCTCTATCAATAGTAATGGTGCTTACCAGATCAATATTACGAATACAGCTGGTACTCCATTACCTACCACAGGTGGCATCGGCACTACGATCTTCTATGTACTCGGCTCACTGCTGGTAGTTGGATGTGGAGTTGTGCTGGTAGCACGAAGAAGGATGAAATCTGAAGAGAAATAATCCTTTAAACAACAATTAAATATGAATACCGGGCGCGGGTAATGCGCCCGTGCCCGGTAACATCATATCTGCGGATCCGAGCTGCCATCTTGAATGACAGTTGGGATATGCAGATAGCAACAAGAAAGGAATAATGATTTCGAATGAGATCAGACAGAAAAGAGAAAGCAAAGCCAGATGAGCTAGATCTCACAAAGATGAAGAAGAAAGAACTTCTTGAGATCATGCTGGCACAGGGAAAAGAGATAGATAAGCTAAACGCCAGAATTATAGATCTGGAGTCGCAGCTGGCAAACAGAGAATTCGAATTCAGCAAGATCGGTTCGATAGCAGAGGCCTCACTGGCAGTGACAAAGATCTTTGAGGAGGCAGAGAAAGCCGCCAATATCTACCTGGATAATGTCAGGAGGCGCCATGGCGACGAATAAGATGCTTCAGCAGGCCATGGAGGCTGTGGAGAGCGGAACAGTCAAAATGCCATCAACCGAAGTGATCCAGGAAGCCTACGACAAGGTCTCGTTCAGGGACAGGCTGCGCAAGTCCATCGTCAGCACTACAAACATCCTGATCGTAGTAGCGGCAATGGCTATACTGGTAGCAATGCTATTCCTGCCGGTGCTGAGGATCTACGGACAGTCGATGAACAGTACACTTGTCAGCGGCGAGCTGGTTGTATCAGTCAAGAACGCACATTTCAAGACAGGCGATGTCATAGCGTTCTACTACAACAACAACATTCTGGTGAAGCGAGTTATTGCGAATAGCGGCGACTGGGTAGACATAGATCTGCAAGGAAATGTCTATGTAAATGGAGTACAGATCGAAGAACCGTATCTGGATAAAAAAGCATTTGGTGAACCTGATATAGACTTCCCTTATCAGGTGCCTGACGAGAGGATATTCGTACTTGGAGACAACAGAGATGTATCGATAGACTCGCGTCATATGGCAATCGGATGCGTAACATCAGAGCAGGTGGTCGGCAGGATCGTTTTCAGAGTGTGGCCGCTCAATAGAATAGGTCCAATACATTAACGAATTCACTGGCATAAGCCATTGAAGATAAATAAGCTAACAAAGCCTTGTGTGCGTACGAACCCTAGGCCGTGCACGAGGGAAGCCCACTGATCCGGGCTTACAGAATAGGAACAGGCCTCGCCGCGGCAAGCGGACCCGGCTGCAGGGGTGACTTTGCAGAATAAACCGACCGCAAACGCGGCACTTAGAAACTAGCCCTAAAGGGCAAAACTATGACCGTAAGGTCAGACAGAATGGGCAGGCACTAAGGCCCGCTCCGATCAACGACCGAAGGGTCATAGAAAATCGCCCCGAGAGGGCATGAAAGGAAGGAAAAACTCATGAAGAAACTTAGCAAAGTTCTCGTTCTGGTACTGTCCACAATCATGGTACTGGCAATGAGTGCAACTGTATTTGCGCAGGATGTTCCGCTTAGTCCAGCGGACGAAGATAATGCAACAATCACAATCTCAAATCCGGCAAGTGGAGAAACTTACGCAGTCGCTAAGCTGTTTGATGCGACAGTAAGCAAAACTACTACAACAGAGGGAGTTAGCACCTCTATTGCTTATAAAGGGACAATCCCGACAGAATTAAGTGCTTATTTTAAGTATGTAAACGGAACAGATGACACTCTTGGTATTACTGCTGCAGATGATTTGGATCTGAGTGATACAAATACTCAGAATGCTCTGAAAACATGGGCAGCGGCACATGTGACAAAATCCGCAGAAAGTGATGGTACAAAGCCACTTAATTTCACAGGCCTTCCATATGGATACTATATTATCACAACCACACAGGGACAGGCTCTTCTGACTGTTGATTCAACAAATCCGGTTGCCAAGGTTATTGACAAGAACACCACACCTCCGATCAATAACCCTAAGAAGACTGCTGATGATGACGACGTATTCATCGGACAGACTGTAACCTATACAGTTTCTTTCGATACCGCAAACTTTGAGAATGGAGAAAAGCCAATTACGAAGTACATCATCGAAGATGATTTTGCAAATGGTGTATTGACTGATGTCAAGGTTACTTCCGTTAAAGTTGGTGGAACTGACATTGGAACAACAACAGCTGGTGCATATTCTCCTCAGTTCGATGCTAATGGAAAGATCGAAATCGATTGGGTTGATACAGCTGGTAAATCACTCTATAAAAACGGTGCAACTCTTACAATTACATATACAGCCACAGTAGCTGCTTCTGCTGCCATTGATGGAGATGGTAACACAAATAGTGTAACACTTTCCTATGTTACAGATGGGCAGCCAGTGCCATATGAGATTCCTGTAACTGAAACTGTTTACACTTATGCCATTGCTCTCAAGAAAGTTGACCAGGCAGGTGCTCCTCTTGCAGGTGCAAAATTCAAGCTTCCATTCTATGTACAGGCAACAGCTGCTGCTGATGGCGCTTATGTATATGCAGGAACAACAGCTGGTGATGGTCTTGTAAATGAGCTTACAACTCCTGATTCAGGTCTGATCATCGTAAAGGGTGTTGCAACTGGCGATTATAGCATTACTGAGACCGAAGCACCGGCAGGATATAACAAGCTTGCGGGTCCTGTTTCTGTAAAAGCAGTACAGACAGGTTCTACAACAACAAATACAACTACGTACTTCGATGCAGATGGTAATCCGATTGATCAGCATTCTGAAACTGGTTTTGATGTAATCGTGTCAATTGAAGAGCTTGCAGCTACTCCAGTAGTAGTTGTCAACAAGACTGGCGCAGAGCTTCCAGCAACTGGTGGTATCGGAACAACTATCTTCTACGTTCTCGGTTCTCTCCTCGTAGTTGGATGCGGAATCGTCCTCGTTAGCAGAAGAAGAATGCAGAACAACAAATAATTGACTGCAACGAATACAGTTGATTACTAACAGAAAACACTATTTGGGCGGCCGGTATGGCCGGCCGCCCAAAGTCAAAGCTTTGGGGTAAAGGAATATAGAGAAACATGAATGATATCCGGGTGCTTAGGGCTGGATACGCGCAGGCAGAAAATGTGTTCTCATGACCTGCGGAGAGCTGTCACAGAGATGACGGTTATCCGGAGGCTCATGAGAGCCGGAAAAGGAGACTACAGACATCAGATGATGAGATGGATAAGAAGGAATCTGTTATCGGGAGTGATGGTCATCGGGCTCCTGGTGGGAATAGGGCTTCTTGTCTATCCATCGGTCGCTAACTACTGGAACCAGTTCCATCAAACCCACGCAATCATGTCTTACAGCGAGGCTGTGGACAAGATGAGCAAGGAGGATTACGAAAAGATCCTCAAAAGCGCCAGAGAGTATAACGAAAGACTGGCAGAGCGCGGGCTTCACTGGGTGATGACAGAAGCTGAGCGAAAAGCGTACGAGAAGGAACTCGATATCGATGGTACCGGTATCATGGGGTATGTAAGCATCCCTAAGTTCCATGTCAGAGCACCTATCTACCATGGGACAGACGAAAATGTTCTTCAAAGAGCCATAGGACATTTGGAGACTACATCTCTCCCTGTAGGCGGAGAGAATACCCACGTACAGATATCAGGCCACAGAGGGCTGCCGTCAGCAAGGCTTTTTACCGATGTCGATAAAATGCGTGAAGGCGATACCTGGACGCTGAATGTTCTGAACGAAACACTGACTTATGAATGCGACCAGATACGCATTATAGAGCCAGAGGATCTGTCGGAGCTGCAGATAGTAGAAGGCGAAGACTTCTGTACACTGATCACTTGTACGCCGTATGGCATCAATACGCACCGGCTTCTGGTCAGGGGCCACAGAGTGCCTAATGCCCAGGGTACCGCAGATGTCATAGCTGACGGAATACAGATAGAACCGATATATATCGCACCGGTTCTGGCGATTCCGGCAATAATAATACTGCTCATAGTGCTACTGATAAGTACGCGGAGAGCCAAGATGTTTGATTCAGCAGCCATAATGCGCATGTACATGGAGCGCAGGAAGCTGGAGAAATAAATCAAAGTCAATAATCACCAATCAATTAACGATAGGGAGATGCATATGAAGAGAAGAAGAATAGGAAAGAAGCTGGGGAGTCTGATGCTGACTCTGGCAATGGTCCTGACGATGTCGGTGACCGCTTTGCCGGTGTATGCAGCGGGCGGTGCTATCAGCTTGACGTTCAACCCGGAGGTCGCGGATCTGACTGGCCAGACATTTGAGTTCAATGTCTACAAGGTGGGTGCATACAGCCATGACGAAGTGACCGGCAAATCCATACTGGTAGTTGATCCTGCTGTAAAATCGATCGCCGGCGTTGATCTGAAGGACGAGGTATTCTCTGATGTGGAGAATCTGGATGGAATGATCGACGCGGCCAATACGATAGCACAGTACGAGGACAAGCTCGGTACGGTGAAAGTTGGAGGGCCAGTCTCCATCACAGTGGGTAATACTGCGACTTTAGCCACAGCAAGTGAGAACGGTATCTACCTGATCGTCGGCGGTGAGATCAAGGTTGGTGATAATTACTGGAGCCCTGTTCCAGTGCTTGTACAGGTGCTCAACGATGATGCAACCTTTACATTCGACAAGGCTCATGTAAATGCCAAGATCAAGAGTACGCCTGTCGCACACTCGCACAATGTCAAGAAAGTCTGGAATGACAACAACGACGAAAAGGGTCTCAGACCGGAATCTCTTGATGTGGAGATCCTGTATGGCGATAAGGTGATTGATACAGTCACTCTGAATGATGCAAACAACTGGAACTTCACATGGAATACAACCGAGTCCGGTGACAAGACCTACTCCAGCGAGCAGAGGACGAAGAAGTTCAATGAGGCAGATTTCCCTGGCGAGGGACCTTACACCTACAAGCTGACAGCAGAAGAGGCTGAAGGTTCCCATACCTGGTCTGCAAGAGAGATATTCACAACAGACAACAAGCTTCTGTACAACTACTACATACAGGAGGCTATTGGTGTTGTCATCAATGAAGAGACAGTAGGAAGCATCGAGTCTGAGGATGGCGCACAGGAGTTCATCACAATCGGCAATACTTTCGGAACCAAGAAACTGATCATCGACAAGACTCTCACAAACTTCGCAACTATAGGTGAAGGCATGAATGCGAGTGTCGTATTCGAAGTGACGGGATACGGTGAGAAAGACGGCAAGGAAGTCGAGATGTACCACACAAGGACCGGACTTGTATTCGACAAGCCTGGCACAGATAGTGTGGAGGTCGGCAACATTCCTGTGAACCTCACAAGGCTTGAGGTCAAGGAGGTTTACTCGACAAACTACAAGGTTGATGGAGCTAACCCTGTGAATGCAACGGAAGCCGATGGCGTATATACTGCAAGCTTTAAAAATACGCACACGCCGAACGACAATCCACCTCCATACACAGGCAGCGTAGTCAACAAGTACAGCAAGGGCAGTGACGGCAAGTACACATACAAAGGCCAGAGGGGTCTTACACAGTAGCATAAGGAGGTACAGATAGTAATGAAGATATTTAACAGGCGATCACTAACAGTCCTCCTGACTCTGGCGCTGCTGCTTGTCACAACGATCGGTATAACTGTGGCATACTTCAGTGATACAGACTATGCAGAGGGAAAAGCGGCCGTAGTGCTGAAGCAGGAGACGACTGTAGACGAGGGCGACGGTCCTGATAAGCAGATCGCGATCACGAACAGCGAAGACGGAGCTGCAGTCGTTGTAAGAGTACAGGTATTCGGACCTGATGAGCCTCTTATGACGGTGACAGCACCGGCAAAATGGAAGAAGGGCGCTGATGGCTGGTACTACTACACAGAAGTACTCGCTGCCGGAGCAACGACAGAGGGTAAGATCGTAGCCAAGATCAAGGACGACCTGACGGATGAAGAAAAAGCCATTCTCGGCGACAACTTCAACGTAACAGTTGCTCATGAGGCAAGGATAGCCATATACAACGGAACTGCAGTTATAACACCTGCAGACTGGGATCAGAGCATCACATTCACAGAATAATAAGGGGGCGAGGAAATGAAGAAACAAAGATTATCCGTTAAAACAATCGCCCTCCTCGCAGTAGCTGCGCTGCTGTTCGCAGGCGGCGGGTTCACGGCAACAAGGGCAGTCCTTAACATCTACAGCCCTGAGCACTTCCTCGATTTCGAGACAGCGAATCAGACGGTAGTAGTGCTGGAGAACGGAACTGCTGTAAGTGGCGATGACTCAATGCTTACAGAGCTTAAAGGTGCTATATCACCGGGCAAGACTTATGACGAAGTGATTGCAGCCAGAAACAACAGCGATGCTAATCAATTTGTGCGTATAGTATTAAGAAAATACTGGAGAGACGCAGAGGGCAACAAGATTACAGATATAGAGGAGAAGGACGGCAAGTATCCAGAACTCGAAGTAATCAAGCTTGAACTCGCAGACGGCGGCAAGTGGCAGGAAAACAAGGCAGAGACTACAGCGGAGCGCAAAGTCTACTACTATAAGAATGCAGTACGGCCGGGCAAAGAAACAGACGCGCTGACAAGTTCGCTCACGGTAGACGGCGGCGTAGCTGATTTCTTCACGGTCTCGGGTCCTGATGACAAGGGCGTCATAACATATGCTTATGAGTATGACGGTCGTCAGATATGCATCGAGGCTGAGGCGCAGTCGATCCAGACACACAATGCACAGGATGCAGTAAGAAGCATCTGGGGCGTAACGAACGTTACAGCATCGGGCAGCACACTGACGGTACGCTAAGGAGGGAAGAGACATGAAGAAAACAAGACTTTTGACACTTCTGCTCACCCTCTCGATGGTGCTGGCAATGAGCCAGATGGTAATGGCAGAAACATATGAGGCCGAAGGCGGCACATATAGATTTGATGGCAAAGATATAGTCGCGACCAGCGGAACATCTATAAGAGATCAGATCAACACTCTCGTAGAGCCTGGTGACACTGTTACGATCGAACTCACATATACCAACGACACTGGCGATGTGACCGAGTGGTACATGGAGAACACCGTAATCGATACACTCGAGTCAGCAGGAGCCCAGAACGGAGGCTATACATACATTCTTAAGAATGTTGGTCCTGACGGGACAGAGACAGAGATCTTCAACAGTGACGCGGTAGGCGGTGAGGGTTCACCTTCCGGAGCCGGCACAGGACTTGAGCAGGCAACGAACGCGACCGAAGGTGAGTACGCAAACAGCCCTGACTACTTCTTCATTCAGGAGCTGGGAGCATATGAGAGCGGTACTACTGAGCTCGAGGTTTCGCTTGACGGCGAATCGCAGATCAACTCTTACCAGGATAAGGATGCCGAGATCGAGTTCAGCTATGCTGTTGAATCTCAGGAAACTAAGGACGTTTACAAACACGTCAGGAAGAAAGTCAACACAGGCGATACTACAAACCTGATCCTGCCTGCGATCGCATTCCTCGCAGCGCTTGTCCTTCTGATCCTTGCGTTCAGAAGCTACAAGAAAGACAGAAAGGATGGTGACAGAGCATGAGAAAACTGGCTAAGATAGCACCTATCCTTACACTCATAGCGATCATGATAATGGGCACGCTCAGTGTCAGCGCTTACAACTATGAGGTATCTCTTTCTTCTGGAAACGGTGAATTCAGTGGCGGAGGTGTCCGCGTGAAGATGCCGGCTTCAAGCACGATCAATGTGGATCAGGCGAACAACACAATTACGATCGGAGATCAGTCTTTCACGGTCAGCAGCATGCCTGACGGAAAGACACCTTCAGAGAGCAAGTACTTCATGACAGGAGTCAAGCTGGCAGGCGATGACAACAGCGGAGCCAACACCAGCGACATAAAGCTTGACGGTATGTACAAGGACAAGGACCTCGAGTTCGTTGTTGCATACGGAATGAAGAGCAGCATGGTATCGTATGTAGTCCACTATGTGGGTACTGATGGTGAGGAGATCCGCGATGCGGATACGTTCTACGGAGTGGCAGGCGACAATGTAGTTGTAAGTTACAAATACGTAGACGGATATATCCCGCAGGCACTTACAGGAGTTGCAACATTGTCCTCCGATCCTTATGAAAACGACTTCACCTTCGTATATGATGAGGAAGGCGCTGCAGAAGGACGTACTATCACGATAATTGACGGAACGACTGTTATCACAGCCCCTGGCGGAGGAGCTGCCGGAGCAGGTGGTGCCGCAGGAGCTGGCGGAGCTGTAGGAGATGGCGGTGCAGCAAATATCGGTGATGGAGGTGTGCCTCTTGCAGAAGGACCTGCAGACACAGTGGATCTCAACGACAACAATACGCCGCTTACAGATAATCCAGCTGAGAATCCGGCAGACATAGAAGACAACAATTCACCTCTTTCAAATATGTCGACACCGGCCAAAGTTGCAGGTGTGGCAGCTGCCATAGCAATTCTCGCAGGTTTAGTAGTAGCCATTGCACGGCGCAGAATCAGCGACGAAAGCGGAGAGGATGAATAGAAGGGCTGAAAGGACCGGTTCATCAATAATCAGAAGAATCATCATCCCGATATTAATTATCGGGGTGATTTCTTATGCCGGATATAGCTTTTACGACGGAACCCGCGGAGACCGCAAAGCCCGGAGTATTATAGAGGCTCTGGGACAGATGATACCCGGCCTCGGAGTAGACAGCGATGTGGCAATGGGCCTTGGCCGCGATCCGCTGGCGTCTGTCCCGATAGAGGGAATTGATATAGTCGGGGTGCTGGAGATACCATCGCTCGACATCATGGCACCTGTGATGGGACAGGCACAGGATGACGAAGAGTACTTCGCCAAATGGCTTGATGGATCGCCTGTAAAGGGGCACTTTAAAATCATCGGCGGAAGAGACGACCTTTTCCGCAGACTGTCAGGCCTGAAGCCTGGAGACCGGGTGGCCTTTACCGATATCGACGGGGTCAGATACAGATATGAGGTGATGACGCAATACCACCTCAAACGCTGGGATGAAGGAGACAATGAGCTCATGCTGTGCTACGAGAGCGATAAAGATACATATTTCGTAGTTGGCTGCAACATGATGTTGTCGGAGTAAGGGAATGATAAGTGAAAGAGATGGCGCAAACCTGTCTTTGCGTCATTTTTATTATGCAAAGTGACGGATACAATGACGAGGCCGCTGATATCATAATTATGCAATATCGTGTATCAGTGGCACGGCAAAGTGCGCAGACCACAATAAGCTGTTGAAAACAGCAAAGATGCGTCCGATAATAACAGAAAGGGTAAAACTATGATCAGGGCAGCTGATATTTTAGATACGATATTCATGAGCAGAGTAGAACGTAATCAGTCATTATACGAAGACATGTTTGAAGAAGAGGATAAGCAGAGCCGCAAAAGGGCCGGACGCGTACTGTGCGTTGCCGGTATCGCTCTTATGATTCTGGTTATTGCTGCTTGCCTTTGCCTCATCATGCCCAGGGTTGCCGGCTATGAGGGCTATGTTGTAGTAAGCGGGAGCATGGAGCCGACAATACCGGTCGGGAGCATCATTTATTCGAAAAAGACGGATCCGGAACTTTTGCAGACCGGAGATATAATAGTATTTATAAATGAGACACGCGGTACTACTCCGATAACACACAGAGTGGTAACCAACGATCCTTCGACCGGTACCATTACCACCAAGGGTGATGCCAATGAGCATGAAGACATAAATCCGGTCACGTATGACAGAGTGATCGGAAAGGTATCTTCACATGTGCCGAGGATAGGGTTTACTGTTGCGATGTTCACGACCGTGCTGGGTAAAATCATTGCGGTACTTCTGCTGCTCGAGGGCTGGCTGCTGAATGAGATAGGCAGACGGCTTAAACAGCGCAGTTAAAAGGCTTGGATAGGCTCGTATATGTAACATAAAAGTATAAAAGTTAAGAAAATAATCTAAAAGCGTCACTATTTATTATATAGTGACGCTTTTTATGACTATATAAAGTTTACAATATTATATAGAAATGGGTAACAATGGTTTCGCTATGCGGCGACATAAGTACTCATTTATAAACTATTTCTACATTTTTTAATTTTTTAGTATTGGGAGGTAACGCAAAATGAGAAAAAACACAACTTTTAAAAGGTTGCTTGCGTTTCTTCTCTGCGCAGCAATGGCCATCACCTATATGCCTTCGGCAGCGTTTGCGCTGGCTGAAGATACGGGTGATGAAGCCGCTGTGGAACAGGAAGCGAAGGCACCGGCAGAGCCGAAAGCCTCGGCTGGTGAGCAGAAGAAGGCTCCGGAGCCTGAACCTGCTCCGGAGCCGAAGCCGGAGCCGGAGCCAGAGCCGAAAGCAGAAGCTGCGGCGCCGGCAGAGCCTGAACCTGCTCCGGAACCTAAGCCAGAGCCGAAAGAGGAAGCTGTGGCACCGGCAGATCCTGAGCCTGCTCCGGAACCGGAGCCAGAGCCGGCAGCAGAGACTGCGGCGCCGGAGGCATCTGAGCCTGAGGCCGAAGCAGAGTCCACAGCAGAAGCTGCAGCACCGGAGGCAGCCGAACCTGAAGCCGAAGCAGAGCCGGAAACACCGGCAAAAGCCGACGACACTGCAAAGAAAGAAGAACCGGCTGCAGAGGAGAAGGCTGACGATACACCGGAATTCCCGGCTGTTAAGCTGAGAGGAACAGCGGGAGGCGTTGACGTTGAGGTAAATGCACCGAAAGGAGCACTTCCTGAGGGCGTAAAACTTGACGTTGATAAGGTGTCCGACAGCGAGGCAGAGATGGTGGTAGCAGACTTCATTGCTGAAGACAAAGACATTGACGAGTTGCTTTCTGTCGACATCGCCTTTACAAAAGGCGGCAAAAAAGTCGAGCCGAAGAAGGCGGTAACAGTCAAGCTGAGCAGCGATAATATCAACGGCAGCGATCTGACTGTTTACAACAGAGACGCAAACAGAAATGTCAAAAGGCTCCAGGGCACCATGACAGCAAGCAGTGGTAAGTTCGAAGGTCGTAACTTTGCCAGACTTGTCATGGTCACAGTGAAAGCCAAAGAGAGCGCTGACACTGAAGAGAGCGGCGGCGGAGAGGAGGATGCTGAAGAAGCAGACCCCGACTCTGATGTTCCTGCAGAAAATGCAGAAGAAGAACTCGCAGAAGAAGAGCAGGTAACAGACGCAGAGGAAGAACTCGCGGAAGAAAAACCTGCAGCTGAACTGGAAGAAGCAATCGAGGAAGAGCTCGCAGAAGAAGAACCTGCAGCTGAACCGGAAGAGGAAGCAATCGAAGAAGAGCTCGCAGTTGAGCCTGAAGAAGAGGTGACTGAAAAAGAGCCGGTCCTTAACAGGGAGCCGATTTTCTTTACAGGCAAAGCGAACTCGGTAGATGTTATGGTATTCGCAAAACCGGGGACTTTCCCGGAAGGGACAAAAATGAGAGTCACTTCTGTGAGCAAGGCCGCGGTGAAAGATGCTGTAGAGAACGCTATGAGCGGTGACTTCAGCGACTTCAGAGCTGTCGATATCACTTTCTATACAGATACAGATAGTGATATCCAGCCAAAGAAAGATGTAACTGTTAAACTTTCGACTGGAGCTTTCAGCTCTAATGAAGACCTGACTGTTGTTCATGTCAAGGATACTGCTTCCAACAGGGCAGAAGTCATGGATCTGACAACTGCAACTGATACCACTGCACAGTTCAGGACGGACGGGTTCTCGATTTATGTAGTGGTAGAAGGCACTGATCCGGACGCGCGTCTGGAAGTCAATTTCTATAAAGTAGGCGTGGAAAACCCTATTGCATCCATGAGCCTTACCAAGAACCAGCTTGATGCAGGTCAGATGAACGTTAACATCTATGATCCGGGTATCGAACTGGGAACTGGCGAAGTGTTCAAGGGCTGGACCGAAAAAGGCGACTTCGATGTATCGGATTCCGAGAGCGGAATGGATATCGCTCAGGTTCGTGATAAGGTAACTGCTCGGCTGAACAGCGGTACAGTCGAAGATGGCGACAAGATAGACCTTTATGCAATGGTCTTCAAGTCATACCATGTTTCTTATATCGATGAGCTTGGAGTAACCATTTTTACGGATGAAGTGCTTTACAAAGAGGGAGCTGATACAATACCGTATACTGTCCAGTTCACCTACACTCCATATTATGTGACCGGCAGTGATGCGGAAGATGAAGACAAGGCTGCGAACTTTGACGGATGGGCTTTAGTTGACAACACTGATCCTGAAAATCCGGTTGTTACCGAGACGTATCAGAATGGTGATACTATCGATATGGCGTCATATGATCTGGAAGCATCGACGCTTCTTCTGTATGCGCAGGTCGCTTATGGCCATTGGCTGGTATTCCATGAAAATGGATCGGGTGCATCTTATACCGCTCCTTTGTTTGTTGGTACGGATGAAACACCGGAGACAGCGGGAATGCCGGATGAACCAATACGTATCGGGTACATATTTGGTGGATGGTATAAAGACGCTGGATGCACAGAGGAATTTGATATCACACAGCCTATCAAAGATACTGCGCATGCTTATGCAAAGTGGACACAAGAGACTGAGTCCAGCTTTAACGTAATGATTTGGCAGGAAGACCTTTCCGGTGGTTATGACTTTGTCAGATCCATTAAGATCGACAATGCGCTGACTGATAGCGATATGTCGGAATACCTTAATGCTACTGTCGGAGAGTCTAAGATTCAGGTGAACGGAGAGGATGTATTCATTCCGTTTCTAAGTGTTCCGCAAACAGATTCTGATTACGGTAAAGCATGTGAAGGCTTTATATATGATAAGTGTGACTCCAATAACGACGGCAAGGTTTCTGCAAACGGCACATCTGTTCTTAATGTGTACTTTAACCGCAGGTCTTATACACTTAAGTTCTACTATGCAAGGTACTATAACAACCGTTGGCAGATTGCACGCAATGGCACATATTCGTGGGTAAATGCAAGCAATGGCTTTACACCGGGTTATATAGGCAGTAGCCTGCCAACCGGCAGCGATAACATCGGTGACGATCAGGGAGGAACGTTCTACTATGTTTATATTACAGCTAAATACGGAGCAAATATAAGCGGTCAGTGGCCTGCATACGGAGACTTCAATGATTACAGAGCGGTTGGCGGCGGTGCCGCTAATAACGAGTATCTTAACAGCTGGATCCTTATGCCTGGAGCAAAGGCGAGGACCGGCGGCAATGGAGGAAGCACGGTAAAAGGTAAGCTTACCATTCTGGACGAGCAGATCATTGGAGATCTTTCGAAACCGGATGCCTATCTTATTGCTCAGTATAACACCAGACCAAATGAGTATAAGTATTACATTTACTTTAAAGCACAGACGGGTGCCTCGTATGAGGATACAAGAGAATACAATAACAATCTTTACTACCTGAATGAAACCATTGATGTATATTCAGGGTCGGAGTGGGGCGATCAGCATGATCCTTCATATAAAGGATATGAATTTGTAGGGAGACAGGATAATCGCCCGCATTCAGGCACCACAGGTCGTGAGATATACTATTTCTATGATCCTGTGAAATACCCTATCCTTTTCAAAGATGGTGTTTATGAGGATGGCAGACATAATATCATCAAGAATAACAAATCGAATACTCTGTATTCGCTTCAGGATGACAATGCCATCACATACCAGGAAGATGTCAGTGAGTATAATGAATACGATCCGACAAATAAGATTGCAGACGGCTCTAACTATGTCTTCCTTGGCTGGTACTCTGATGATCTGTGTACAAAGAAATACACCTTCACTACTATGCCTGAAGACGGTATTACCGTATATGCTAAGTGGGTGCTTAAAGAGTTTAAAGTAACGCTTCATCCGAGAGAAGATGGTGATACTACTTTTAAATACGTTGACGAAAATGGAGCTGGCTATTACGGATCAACAGATGGGCAGCCGACAAATGACACCTTCTATACCGATAATGGTGAAAAAGTCGGAAATGTAGGCGGTGAGCGTCAGCTGTATGATCTTATCGGATGGTTTACCAATGAGAAACTCAGCAAAGTGTGGGATTTTGACGCCTTTGTTGTAAATAGTACCACCGTTGGAAAGTATGGTGAGCTCTACAATCTGGACGGTACAGACTCCAGATATGACAAGACAAATTATCCTGGAACTGTCGGAGAGATCAATCTGTATGCAAGCTGGAGAAGGATACTCGATGGCGCTGACGGTATCAATGTCACATATACCGCAACCGGAAAGGACGGTGACGGTAATGAGGTAGTGGGCAGCGGTGCGCCTATTGATCCAAACATGTATTCAGATCAGGCACAGGCCATTGCACGTCCGGCAGCCAGGGCTCCGGATGCACAGGAAGGCGAGACGCAGCTGGCTTTCCAGTACTGGGTCGTACAGAAATGGGATCCGGAGGCAGGCGAAGACGGTCAGGGTGACTATGTAGACACAGATCAGAGAGTCTTTGCGGGTGACAGATTCACAGTCAAATATGAAGACGCGCAGATCACCGGGATAGAATACGAGGAGGATGGCACAACAATAAAGTCCGCCACATACACTGTACAGCTTCGTGCTCAGTATGGCTCGGCAGAAGATGCAACGCCGACACACATCTATTGGTACAACAACTATACGAATAGTGCTGACGGAATCATTAGAAGTGATGATGACCTTGCTATCAACGAAACAGTAACTATTCCGGATGCACCTTCGCGTGCCGGGTATGAGTTCCTCGGATGGGCAAGAAAGCCTGAAACAAATCCTGATAAAACGGAGACCTACTATACATATGATGTAGGCGAGGGCGATCTGTACCTTACATTTGACAAGGATAACAACAGATATACATATACTGCCAGCAATCAGGAAACAAAAACTGCAACTGGAGTTTTTGCAGACGAAAATACCCCTTATGACGGCATGTATGCTGTATGGAAAGCGGTGAAAGTCAATTACACTGTAAAGTACTTTTATATGAACGATGATGGTACATATCCGGGTACAGAAGCAAAAAGCGTTACCCGTCAGGCGCTGACTGGCACTGAGGTCTCTGTAACCTCAGATGACAAGGTGCCAGACGATGCAACGTATTTGCTGGATGAAACCAGGAAGGAAGCCTGGACCGGCATAGTAGACGGAAACGGCAGCACTGTCCTTAGTGTTTACTTCAAACAGAACAAGGCTGCAGTTACAGTTCATCACTACCTGAAAGGAACGACTACTCAGGTTGCAGATGATGAAAGGATTACCTTAACAATCGGATCAGAGTACACTGCACAGCCGGTAACCACATATCAGAGCATGGATCTGACTGTTGACAGTTACGATCCATCACAGAAAGTAACTGTATCAACTGGTGGCAATGTTATAACTATTTACTACACACTGCCTCTGACAATTACTGCCAAGACTGACAGCAAGACGTACGATGGCAAGGCTCTTGATGGTGAATACACAATCGAAGGCGCTCTGGATGCTGACAAGGCTGCTATTGAAACAGTTCTTGGTGATGCTCCATCGATCACCGGTGTGTCGGAAAGCCCAAGGAATTATCTGACTGAAACAGAGCAGGCGGCTATCACAGGTATCCCAGGCTACTATTCAGTTACATATACGCCGGGCACACTTACGATCACGCCGAGAACTGTGACGCTTACATCGGCTACTGATTCTAAGGAGTATGATGGAACAGCACTTACAAACAGCAATGTTACAGTAGGCGGCGATGGATTCGTTACAGGCGAAGGCGCAACATATGATGTGACAGGAAGCCAGATCGACAAAGGCAGCAGTGCTAACAAATTCACTTACACACTGAATGAAGGCACAGAGGCGGCCAACTATGATATCAAAAAGGCTGAGGGAACTCTGACGGTCACTGCTTTAACTGACAAAGTCACTGTAACGATCACAGAGAATTCCGGAAGCAAGAAGTACGATGGTATAGAGAAGACTGTCACAGGCTACACTGTAACCAGCATCAGCAACCCTCTGTACACAGAAGATGACTTCGCATTCAGTGGAGATGCGACGGTCAAGGGCACAGATGCAGGCGTTTATCCAATGCAGCTCAAGTCGGAAGACTTCAGAAACAGCAGTGACAACTTCACAAACGTAGAGTTCGTGATCGTTGACGGAAAGCTTGAGATCGCTAAGAGAACGGTTACACTTACATCGGCTACCGATTCTAAGGAGTATGATGGAACAGCACTTACAAACAGCAATGTTACAGTAGGCGGCGATGGATTCGTTACAGGCGAAGGCGCTGCATACAATGTGACAGGATCACAGCTGATGCCTGGCTCCAGCCCTAACACATTCGCATACACGCTGAATGAAGGAACAAAGATCAAGAACTACGATATCACTATTGCACTTGGTACTCTGACCGTTACAAACAGAGGTGCTAAGTTCGAGATAACAGTAGAAGCAAACAGCGCAGAGGCGGTCTACGATGGCAAAGAGCACTCAGCCACCGGCTTCAAGACTCTTACGTTCAATGTTGAAGGTAACATGTACACTGTAAGTGGTCTTAAGACAGAGGATCCTAAGAAGACCGATGCAGGAGAATACACCAACAACATCACAGGTACTGCAATAGTAACTGATGCACATGGTAATAACGTTACTTCGGAATTCGCTGTAAGCACAAAGAACGGAAGCCTCTCTATCACACCTGCTGCAGTAACGCTTACTTCGGCAACGGCCAGCAAGGTCTATGACGGAACAGCTCTTACTGACAACACGGTAACGGCAGAAGGATTCGCCGGCAACGATGGTGCTGCTTACACTGTTACAGGAACACAGACTCTGGTAGGAAGCAGCCCAAACACATTCACCTACACGCTGAATGAAGGAACCAAGGCTAAGAACTACACTATTAAAACTGTCACCGGAACGCTGAGCGTAACAGACAATGAAACGCCGGATGATCCGATCAATCCGGATCTGGTGGTAACCAAGTCAGCTAAGGGCGAGAATTTCGCCCTTGGAGATACGGTAACATTCACTATCGTTGCAACCAATATCTATGACAAGGAGCAGACCATTACTCTCAGCGAGATCGATGGAGTAATCCTTTCAAAGGCATCAGAGAAGGTAGCAGCCGGTGAAAAGTTTGAAACAACAGCAACTTACATAATCAAAGAAGCTGACATCGTGAAGGGATCATTCACGAACACAGTTACGGCAAAGGTCGGAAACATCACAAAGACCGCTGACGCAACTGTAACGACAGCAGACAAGAACGCTCATCTGACGGTTACAAAGACCACGACAAGCGCAGTTCCGAAAGACGGATATGCACTTGGCGACAAGATCTCTTACAGGATCGATGTCAGAAATGATGGTAATGTAACTATCAGAAACATCAAGGTAACGGATACTGTTCAGGGCTATGCGGCTGAGGATATCAGCGACAGGCTCGATAAGACAGAACTGAAGCCTGGTGAGACAGCAACAGCATCATTCGAGCACGCAGTCACTGAGCAGGATATACTGGCAGGCAGCGTCAAGAATAGTGCTACAGCTAAAGGCGTTGACCCTGAAGGTAAGGATCCGGATGTTGATCCTGATACAACAGAAGATCCTACTGAAGGTCCTGACACCACAATGTCGGTGAACAAGGAGATTTCAAACAAGCCTGCAGAAGGCAAGGCGTTCAAGCTTGGCGAGACTATCGAGTACAGGATCACGGTGAAGAACGAGGGTAATACGACCTATAAGAACGTGAATGTAGTCGATGAGCAGACAGGTTTCAGCACAAAGATCGCAAGCCTGGCTGTAGGCGATAAAAAGACGTTCGAGACGAGTCATACAGTAACAGAGGAAGACATCCTTGCAGGAAGCTACACTAACACAGTAACTGCTAAGGGAGATCCGATTCCTGATCCGAAGGATCCTGAGAATCCGAAGACACCTGAAGGTGAAGATACTGTCACAACGGGTGACGAAGATGATCCGGATGGACCAAACCCACCTGTTGAGAAAGAAAAGCCTGAACTCACAGTCAGCAAGACTGCAAGACCGGCAGGAAACGTCATACAGGGACAGGTAATCGCTTATACAATTACAGTAACTAACACAGGTAATGTAACGATCAGGGACATCACTATTGATGACTCGCTGGTAGCATTCGCAGACGGCAGTGACAGGATCGAGTCGCTGGCTCCTGGCGCAAAGGCAGTGATCAAATACAACTACACTGTAACAGCAGCTGACGTTGCAAACGGCAGTGTAGTCAACACAGCTACAGCATCAGGAAAGGACCCGAACGGAAAAGATACTCCTGGCACAGACACAGTTGAAGTCACGACCGAAACCCCTGACGACGGCGGAAACAACCCTGGCGGAAACGTCACTCCTGGCGGCGGCGGAAACCCGGGCGGCGGTACTCCTGCAGGCGGCGGAACTCCGGCGATTACTCCTGGAGACGGCGGAATTCCTGCAGACGGTACGGTCGTACCTGACAATCCGGTACCTGAGGTCGAGCCTGAAGTTGACATCGTTGATCCTGAAACGCCGCTGGCAGAAGGTACATGGGCGCTGATCAACCTGATCTCGGCTATAGTGACAGCTCTCGGAGCAGCCGTTGCACTCTTCCGCAAGAAAGAGGAAGACGACGAGGATGAAGAGGGTGATGAGAATCAGGACGGCGCAAATAAGCCTGAAGGTGAAAAGGATGAGGATGAGGAGGACAACAGGGGCAAGAAGATGCTTGCATCCAAGATCGCAGGCGCGATTGCCGGAGTTGCCGCACCGATCACATTCATCCTCACTGAGGACATGAGCCTGCCGATGGTATTGACTGACAAGTGGACACTCCTCATGCTGATCATGCTGGCAGCACAGATTGTTGCAGCTGTTCTGAACAAGAAAGCATCGGAACTCGATGACGAAGAAGAGCAGCCGGAAGCAGAAGCTGAAGCATGATGACAGCAAACTGCAAGGAATGACCGGGGACATAATTCTCTGTCAGATTCCTGAGGAGAACTGGTAAATCAAATTAGTAAGGAGGGGACGGCAATGAGCTGTCCTCTCCTTTTTGTGTGAGATGAACCGGCATATTTTGGGTCAACGGATTGCATATGAGTCATATATAGGGGCCCTGATGGAAAAATTTGAATAATTGTCATAAGTTTGCGAACGAATGACGATATTGATGACGAAGCAAGTGATAAAATCCAGATGAAATAGTAGCGCCTTTGTTGCGTTTTTTGGCGCTTGAGTATACAATAACCAGGATAAAAATAAAGAATGGTATAGTATGCCAAATTTCACATTTTAATAACTATTTACAATAAAAAGAATCATTACTAATTGATCAATCCATTTTATAGGAGGGATTTAAACTATGAAGAAGAATGGAACTTTTAAGAGGTTTCTTGCTTTTCTTCTTTGCGCAGCAATGATGATCACGTATATGCCTTCATCAGTTTACACGTTAGCTGATGAGACAGGTGATGAAGAAGCTGTGGAACAGGAAGTGAAGGCACCGGCAGAGCCAAAAGCCTCGGGCGACGAGCAAGAGAAGGCATCAGAGCCTGAACCTGCTCAGGAGCCGGAGCAAGAGCCGGCAGAAGAAGACGAAAAACCGGAGGCTACCGAGCCTGCGTCCGAAGCGAATGAGATATCAGAGCCAACATTGGTGAATGATACTCCTGACAAACAAGTGAAAAAAAATGTTGCAGAGC
Organism: uncultured Eubacteriales bacterium; assembly: GCA_902779185.1. Classification (GTDB taxonomy): domain Bacteria; phylum Bacillota; class Clostridia; order Peptostreptococcales; family Anaerovoracaceae; genus Crickella. The sequence continues at coordinate 6,123 of CACZAM010000006.1, read as the reverse complement.
CTGTACCTGAAGAGGTGTCAAAGTCAAAACCGGTGGAAAACGGTTCAGTAACAAAGGCTGATGAAACCGTATCAGGGACGGGTTCAACAGGTACTGAATCTCAAAAGGAGCAAGACTTGGATTCACCTTCAAATATTGAATCAGTAGATGACTCGATGAAGTCTAAAGCAGATGCGGTTCCTTTGAAGGCAACTGACAGATCAGAGGAAGAGCCATGGGTCGTAGACTATTATAGTAATGATACCGATACGGAACCGTATCGCTCTTTCGAGTATGAAAAAGAGGAGGGGCAGACACTCGGCACCCTTCCATCTGGTCCAAATAAAGACTATGCCACATTTAAGGGATGGGCTGTCAGGAATACAACAGAATTAGTTACTGAAAACACTCCTGTAACCGGAAACATGGATCTTGTTGCACAGTACGATGATATGATCACCGTAACATTCAAGACAGATGAGGGCGAAATGATTACCCGGTTTACCCGTGAAGAAGGACAGACTATAGGAACTATGCCGGAGAGTCCGTTCAAGGAAGGCTCTAGGTTTGTAAAATGGGTTCTTCAGGGGACTGATACTGAGGTGACTGCAGATACTGTAGTTAATGATGACATGGTTATTATAGCTGTGTTTAAAGAGATTGATGTTTATACGGTAACTGCAAATTATTACTATGTAATAGATGGAAATAAACACATATTTGGACATGATATATGGGAGATTGATGATCAGGCGACACTTCCTATGGAGTTTACCGTCCCTGCTACTACCAAAGTTGATCATGAACATGATCCGGGAACTCCTACTTATTATGCTTCACAGTCATTTGTAACAGTGACACAGGCCGATGTTGATAACGCTGCGTCGACAAAGAATATTGTGAAAGAGGTCGAGTTTGTTGAGTACACAGCTGAATACTACTATGTCTACAAGCTCAAAGATCTCGATGGAGATGGCTATACTGAAATCCCTAATACACGCGAGACTGTACACGGAGTATTGGGTTCTACAGTTTATCCGCAGACTAAATCTTTTGAGTATGCAGATCTTGAAAGTGCTAATAGCCAGCAGATAACACAGCCAAGAGGACAAGAACTTGAAGTTTTATATACAAGAAAAAATTTTGATCTTACATTCGACACTGTGGGTGGGTCATATGTCAGCACACAGATTCTTCCTTATGGTACAACTGTAAACTCAAGTGATTTAGAAACACCTACAAAGGACGGATATGATTTTGATGGTTGGTATACAGATCCGGAATACAGTAATAACTCCAAAGTTACGGGAACCATTACTATCAATGATAATACCACTCTTTATGCAAAGTGGAAGGGCAAGCCTGTTAGCTATAAAATAGTATATCTGTTTGAAAAATATGATGATACAGGTACAACATCTTCATTTGTGTTTGAAGATGTTGCAAGTGCTACTGCTAATGTAGGAAGCACAGTAGTCGCTAATGGCAGTTATGTTCCTAATAAAAATAAAAAAGGTTGGGAAAAAGATAATGATAAAAACAGTGCCTCATCTGCAATAGTAAAGGCTGACGGATCAACTGTACTAAATGTCTACTATAAATTGACGGAGTACACGTTTAACTTTGATAGAAATGGACGTGGCTGGATTATCAGACCAAATGGCACAACCACAACTGATTTGTACTCTTTTAAAGCAAAATTGGGACAGGACATTTCACGTCTTTGGCCTTCAGCAGACTCCAACAGTCGTTATTTCGGTGGTTGGGCGAGGAATAATTCCGAGGTGCCATTTTTAACGAAACAATTGATACTGGGTACGGATCTATTGCCTACAAACGGAGCATCAGTCACGTTCTTTGCTCTTTGGAATAATCGTGCAAACCTAAAGATTCTTAACTACTATCTGGAAAATGCTGATAATGATGGGTATACAAAATCTGATGATTATAGCCAAACATTATATGCTAATGGGAATCCTACTAATAAGGAAATATTAGGCTATACATTTGATCATAGTCAGAATTCCGGGAATACATTCAATTTTTACTATAAAAGAAATAGGTATGATATAACCTACTATGATGGTGGAAATCAATTGAAGGTCATAGAAAAGGTTAAATTTGATGCGGATATAAGCGGATCTTCATACAACTATATACCTGAAAAACCAGCAGGAAAGGAAGACTATACTTGGGGTGGATGGCATTCTGATGCCGGGCTGACGACACCTTATACCTTCAATAAGATGCCGGCATCACCGCTTGTTGTATATGCAAAATGGATTCCTCCTACATATACAGTGTCGTTTGATAGTCAGGAAGGAACACCTACATTTGACTCAAAAACAGTCGAGAAAAATCAGACCGTAGAATATCCGGGAGCGCCGGAAAAAGAGCACTTTGTATTCAAGGGCTGGTATACAGAGGCTGAGGGAGGCGAGCTCTATGACTGGGCTAAGCCTGTTACAGAAGATACCGTTCTTTACGCACACTATGCCCCTGCCGAAGTATTCTATACAGTTCATTATATTGATGGCGAGACAGAAACGAAACTTTTCGAAGACAAAGTAGTAAGGGGTTCATCTCTTGTAGTAGGGCAGCAGATTACAGAGTCGGCAAATACACTTAGTGGGTATCGGCCTGATGCTGTAACAAAGACGATAACGCTTGACTATGAAAACAATGAAATAACATTTGTTTACAGCAAGAAGTCTGAAATTACATCATACAGAATCGAGTATGTTCTTGCTGCGGATCATGATGTTAAGGTTCATGCGCCAACAATAAAAAACAATGTAGATGGCTCTACGGTTTCTGTAATTGCTACTCCATTAGGAGTAGATAAAACATATATGGCAGAAGAAGGAGGTGCTACAGAGGAACAGCTGTCCAGAGATTACTATCCTACTGAATCCGAGAAAGAACTAGTCCTCTCTGCAGATCCAGATAATAACGTGTTCTATTTTGAGTATGAGGATTATCATACCGCAACCATAGTAGTTCAGTATTTTGACATGGCAGGAAATCCTATACCGGGCCATGAAAGCCATACAGAAAAAGTCAGGGTAGGATCAACGTATACTGTTACGGGCCAGGATGCTCCGGAAGGCTTCTCATATCATCATAGTGAGGACGATATATATGGATCAAACCACACTGTTTATCACATAACAACGGGCGGTACTTTTGAAATAAGACAGTATTATCAGAAAAAACTCACTATAACTGCAAATAATAAGCAAAAGCCATATGACGGAACAGCGTTAACGAGTTCAGGTGTAGCTGATGCAACAGCCGAAGGCCTCTCAAGTGGCCATACACTTTCGAGCATCCAATATTCAGGATCACAGACCCAGGTGGGAAGCAGCAAAACAACACCAAAGAATGCACAGATTCAAGGGGCCCCTGATAATTACTATCAAATTAAATACGTAAAGGGAAATCTTACAGTAACTCAGGCAAGTGTTACCGTCTACATAACACCAGATCGTTATACAAATGCAATATATAACGGAACTGAATATGAAGCGGGGTTCTGTAATCCTGACAAGCAATCGGAAGACTACCATGATTATCTGGAATTCACAAATGATGATTTTAAATCTGAGCATCTTGATGCTTTTGTGAGCGTAATCAATGCAAATAAAGTTCTGCTCAGGAGAACTGATGTTGGAACCGTTTCCATGTCAGAACAACAAGTCGCAGCATTGTTTGCACATCTTATATTTATTGATAATAACTATAATGTAACAGGAATTCGAGATCGAGCTGAACGACACGACCGTGACATATGACGGAGAAGATCATGCGATCGAGCCTGAAGCGGGCAAGCCAAGCAGCACTGCTGCGACAGGGACTACTACATACAGCTACAGCTTCACAAAGGACGGCGAGTATGTAACAGACCTTGCGAGCCTGACCAAGGTGAACGCAGGCACATATCCGGTATATGTAAAGGGCACTAACCCGAACTACAGCAAGACTGCGGAAACGACAGCGACACTGAAGATCGAGAAGAGGAAAGTGACCGTAACAGTAGGAGTACACATTCAGCAATGTGGTCAGCGGTCAGAATGCGACGATCACATACACACCTGCCAAGGGCAGAGAGGCGAAGACATATACCGGAAGCTACGGAGATGACTTCGCGGTACCCGCAGGCGGCAAGGACGTGACGGACAACTACGAGCTGACGACGAAGACGCCAGGAAAGCTGACGATCACGAAGGAAGAGCCGGCAGGCAAATCACACCTGACAGTCAACAAGACCACAACAAGCACAGCTCCTGCAAACGGTTATAAGCTTGGCGATTCGATCGTATACAGGATCACCGTTAAAAATGACGGAGATCTGACAGTTGAAGACATCACGCTTACAGATACCGTACAGGGCTACTCGGCAGAGGACATCACCAGAAGCCTCGACAAGAAGACACTTGCTCCTGGCGAGACAGCAACAGCAACATTCACACACGTTGTAACTGAGAAGGATGTCCTTGCAGGAAGCGTAAAGAATGTGGCGACCGCAAAGGGCAAAGATCCTGAAGGTGAGGATCCTGAGGTCACACCTGGTACTAAGGAAGACCCGATAGAAAAGGGTAAGGCTCACCTGACAGTCAGCAAGACCACAACAAGCACAGCTCCTGCAAACGGCTATAAGCTCGGCGATTCGATCGAGTACAGGATCACCGTTACAAACGATGGTGATTTGACAGTCGAGGACATCACGCTGACAGATACCGTACAGGGCTATGAGGCAGAGGACATCACCAGAAGCCTCGACAAGAAGACACTTGCTCCTGGTGAGACGGCAACAGCAACATTCACACATGTTGTAACTGAGAAGGATGTCCTTGCAGGCAGCGTCAAGAATGTGGCGACCGCAAAGGGCAAAGACACTGAAGGTGAGGATCCTGAAGTGACACCTGGAACAAAGGATGACCCTGTTGAAGAGAAGAAGCCTGGTTTCACAGTTACAAAGACTGCAGACAAGACGTCTGATGTAAGCGAAGGCGATACGATAAAGTACACTATCACAGTAGTGAACACCGGAAACGTAACGCTGGACAACATCGAGATCGCAGACTCACTGGTCAACTTCTCTGATGGCGGCAGGCTTGAGCGTCCGCTTGCTCCTGGAGCAACGGCAACTCTCAGCTACGATTACACTGTAACAGCAGCAGATGTAGCTGCAGGCGAGATCGTCAATGTTGCTACGGTAACAGGATCAGATCCGGATAATAAGACCACTACAAATGAGGATGAAATTACCGTCACAACAGAAGACGACAATCCGGGCGGCGGAGGTAATCCGGCTGACACCGATGACGACGATGATGATGACGATAATGACAACCCAGGCGGCGGAACCACTCCTGGCGGTGGCGGCAACCCTGGCGGCGGCGGAGCCGGAACCCCTGCGGCTAACCCTGGAGCAGGTCCTGGAGCCGTAACACCGGCAGACAACCCGGGAGCAGCGATCGACGACAATCCTACACCTACGGTTGAGCCTGAGGTAGAGATCGACGAGCCTGAGACACCGCTGGCACAGGGCACATGGGCACTCCTGAACCTCCTGTCAGCAATACTGACAACACTCGGAGCAGGCGTTGCACTCTTCCGCAAGAAAGAGGAAGACGAGGACGAGGAAGGTCAGGACGGAGCTAAGAAGCCTGAAGGCGAAGAGGACGACAACAGAGGCAAGAAGATGCTTGCTTCCAAGATCGCAGGAGCAGTTGCAGGAGTAGCTGCACCGATCACATTCCTCCTCACCGAGGACATGAGTAATCCAATGGCTCTGACAGACAAGTGGACAGTCCTCATGGCCGCTATGCTGGCAGCACAGGTAGTTGCAGCAGTACTCAACAAGAAGGCATCGGAACTCGATGACAACGAGGAAGAGACTGAAGCAGCTAACTAATCGAATGATTCCGTGAAAGTCGGAACACAAAACTAAAAGAACAGAGACGGCTTAGCGGCCGTCTCTGTTTCATATCGCGAGGACAAACCCCCTGCCATCCGTTTTTTGTGCATTAATTGCTTTAGTTCGTAAACGGTAAACCATCCGTGCGTAGCGGGTCCGATGCCGAAATGAGATAATCCATACTGACAAAAGGTCTAAATCACTCCAAATCACTCCAGGGA